>JAYPPL010000001.1:0-117569 GCA_038131445.1 Alphaproteobacteria bacterium
GCGGAAGCGAAGATGGAAGATTTAATGCCAACGATCTCGACGCCGGTGCGCAGATGATCGCAGGCACGGCCCGTTCGATGGGCCTCGAGGTGGTGGGGTAGCCATGGCCAAGCAAGGAAAGCGTATGCGCGCTGCGCGCGAAAAGGTCGATCCGACGAACCTCGTCTCGATCGAGGAGGCGGTTCGCCTCGTCAAGGAAAACGCCACAGCCAAGTTCGACGAGACCATCGAGATCTCGATGAACCTGAATGTTGATCCGCGTCATGCCGATCAGAATGTGCGCGGCGTCGTGGCTCTGCCGAACGGAACCGGCAAGGAAGTCCGGATCGCGGTTTTCGCGAAGGACGAGAAGGCCGACGAGGCCCGTGAGGCCGGTGCCGATCTGGTGGGTGCGGACGATCTGGCTGCGTCTATCGAAGGCGGCGAGATGAATTTCGACCGTGTGATTGCGACCCCGGACATGATGCCCGTGGTCGGACGCCTGGGTAAGGTTCTCGGGCCGCGCGGCCTGATGCCGAACCCCAAGCTCGGCTCGGTGACCAATGATGTGCGTGCTGCTGTCGAGGCCGCGAAATCGGGTGAGGTTCAGTACCGGGTCGAAAAGACCGGGATCGTTCATGCCGGGATCGGCAAGGCGAGCTTCAGCGAAGACCAGATTCGTCAGAATCTGGATGCGTTTCTCGATGCCGTCGTCAAGGCCAAGCCCAGTGGCGTCAAGGGAACCTATATCAACAAGGTCGCGCTGACCTCGACCATGGGGCCGGGCGTACGTTTTAACATGCACGACTCTTCGGAGGCGGCACAGGACGCTGCCGAATAGGCGGCGTTTCAGGATTTTCGCAAGCGGTGTCGTGCCGCTGCGGAAGTACCTGTCCGAGACTGCAGGCGCTCAGCGGGGTTTGACCCGAGGGGCCTAAGTGCCAGATGCGGCAGACCTGCATAGACGGGAGAAGACGCGAAGGACCTGTCGGTTTTTCGTGGTGCTCCTGGGACAGGAAGGAGCGGTTTCGGGTCGTACTGACCCGGAGCTAAATTGCAACGGTGCGGGTGGTCGATGCGTTCGACACGCACCAAGTTTGCGGAGACGGTAAGTGGACCGAGCTAGAAAAGAAGAGCTGGTCACCGAACTCAACCAGTCTTTTGGGGATGCAGCACTTGTTGTTGTGACCCAGCAGTCTGGCATGACGGTAGCGGAGAGCACGGATCTCCGAGCCCGTATGCGTGAGGCAGGTGCCGGTTATAAAGTGACCAAGAACAGGCTCGCGAAACTCGCCCTTGCGGGAACGACTTACGAACCGATCAGTGATCTGTTCAACGGTCCGACCGCGATCGCGTATTCCGCCGATCCTGTGGCGGCGGCACGTGTGGCAGTCAATTATGCAAAGGAAAACGACAAGCTGGTCGTGATCGGGGGCGCCATGGGCGAAACCCTGCTCGACGAGAGTGCCGTTAAGGCGCTTGCCGATCTTCCTTCGCTCGACGAGCTGCGCGGCAAGATTGTGGGCATGTTGAATACGCCTGCGACGAGAGTCGCTGGTGTGCTTCAGGCACCCGCAGGACAGCTTGCACGCGTTCTTGGCGCATATGCCAATCAGGGCGAGCCTGCGTAGGCCGATCCGAATTTCGGACATCCAATCACAAGTCTCTTAAGAGTCTCAGGAGTTAAAAGAAAATGGCAGACCTGGAAAAAATTGCTGAAGATCTCAGCGCATTGACCGTCCTCGAAGCGGCAGAGCTTTCGAAGATGCTGGAAGAAAAATGGGGCGTCAGCGCCGCGGCACCGGTTGCGGTGGCGGGTGCAGCTCCGGCCGGCGATGCCGGCGGTGCCGCTGAGGAGCAGTCGGAGTTCGACGTGATCCTCGCCGGTGCGGGTGACAAGAAGATCAACGTCATCAAGGAAGTCCGGACCATCACCGGTCTGGGCCTCAAGGAAGCCAAGGAACTCGTCGAAGGGGCGCCCAAGCCTGTGAAGGAAGGCGTCGACAAGGACGAAGCCGAAGAGCTGAAGAAGAAGCTGGAAGAGGCGGGCGCGACCGTCGAGCTCAAGTAGCTTTCCAGTTGAGGAATTCGGCGGGGACGGGTCTTCGAGCACCGTCCCCGCCGGCATCCTCGGATCGCCGAAGTCCGTGTCAGAAACGGGCGCGACGATGCGACGATGCCGGAGCGGGTTGAGCCCGTCCGGAGGTTCGATTTGGAGTGACCCGTTTTGCCGTGGGTGTCATCCGCGGCAACGAAGAGAGGCAATTTATGGCGCAGTCGTTCACCGGTCGCAAACGTATCCGCAAGAGCTTTGGGCGTATTAAGGAAGTGGCTCCCATGCCGAACCTCATCGAGGTTCAGATGAGCTCCTACGATCAGTTCCTCAACAGCACGACGCTGGAAGGCGAGCCCGCGGATGTGGGGATCACCGAGGTCTTCAAATCCGTTTTCCCGATCCGAGATTTTGCGGAGAAGGCCCAGCTCGAATTTGTCGAGTATGAACTCGAAGAGCCCAAATACGACGTCGAGGAGTGCCAGCAGCGCGGCATGACCTTCGCGGCCCCGCTCAAGGTGACCCTGCGCCTGGTCGTCTGGGATGTGGATGAGGATACGGGTTCCCGCTCGATCCGCGACATCAAGGAACAGGATGTGTACATGGGCGATATGCCGCTCATGACCGAGAAAGGCACCTTCGTCATCAACGGCACCGAGCGTGTGATCGTCTCGCAGATGCACCGTTCACCGGGCGTCTTCTTCGATCACGACCGGGGCAAGACCCATTCCTCGGGCAAATTCCTGTTTGCCGCACGGGTGATTCCGTATCGTGGTTCCTGGCTCGACTTTGAGTTCGACGCCAAGGACATCGTGCATGTTCGTATTGACCGTCGCCGCAAGCTGCCGGTCACGACCTTCCTGATGGCTCTGGACAGCGCCCGGACCGCCGAGTTGCGCGCCGAACGCGAGGCCGAAGGCAAGGATCTCGAGCCCTTCGAGGCTGTCGGGATGTCGAACGAGGAAATTCTCGACGTTTTCTACGACAAGATTTCCTATAAGGCCGCCAAGGGCGGCTGGCAGACGATGCTCGATGCCGACCGTCTGCGCGGACAGAAGCTGACCCACGATCTGGTGGATGCCAAGAGCGGCGATGTTGTTGCCGAAGCCGAGTCCAAGTTTACCCCGCGTGTGGCGCGGCAGGTGGAAGAGGCCGGTGTCAAGGACATCCTGGTCAGCAATGAGGAACTGCTCGGTCAGTATGTCGGTGAGGATCTCATCAACGAGACCACGGGTGAGGTTCTGCTCGAGGCAGGTGACGAGATCACCGAAGAAATGTTCGAGGTCTTTGAAGAGGCCAAAATCAAGGCCTTCTCGACGCTAGCCATCGACCACATCAATGTGGGTCCCTATATCCGCAACACGCTGGCCGGTGACAAGAACCGCTCGCGCGAGGATGCGCTGATCGATATCTATCGCGTCATGCGTCCGGGCGAGCCGCCGACCTATGAGACGGCGGAGAACCTGTTCAACAGCCTGTTCTTCGACAACGAGCGTTACGACCTCTCGGCCGTGGGCCGGGTGAAGATGAACGCCCGTCTCGAACTCGAAGCCCCCGATACCCAGCGGACCCTGCGCAAGGAAGATATTCTGCGCATCGTCAAGCTGATGGTCGACATGAAGGACGGCCAGGGCGATATCGACGACATCGATCATCTCGGCAACCGGCGTGTCCGCTCGGTGGGCGAACTGATGGAAAACCAGTATCGCGTCGGCCTGCTACGCATGGAGCGTGCGATCCGCGAACGCATGTCCACCGTCGAGATCGACAGTGTCATGCCGCACGATCTGATCAATGCCAAGCCGGCTGCCGCGGCGGTCCGTGAGTTCTTCGGGTCCTCCCAGCTCAGCCAGTTCATGGATCAGACCAATCCGCTCTCCGAAATCACGCATAAGCGGCGTCTCTCGGCCCTTGGACCAGGTGGCCTGACCCGCGAACGCGCCGGGTTCGAGGTGCGCGACGTGCATCCGACCCATTACGGCCGTATCTGCCCGATCGAAACGCCGGAAGGACCGAATATCGGTCTGATCAACTCACTCGCGACCTATGCACGCGTGAACAAGTACGGCTTCATTGAAACCCCCTATCGTCCGGTCAAGGACGGGGTGGTGACCGAAGAGGTTGTCTATCTCTCGGCGATGGAAGAGGGCCGGTACACGATCGCCCAGGCGAACTCGGAACTGAACGACAAGAGTCAGTTCGTCGAGGAGCTGATCAGCTGCCGCCAGGGCAACGACTATCTGATGGCGCTGCCCGATGACGTCGATTTCATGGACGTCTCGCCCAAGCAGCTGGTTTCTGTGGCTTCGGCGCTGATTCCGTTCCTGGAGAACGATGACGCGAACCGCGCCCTGATGGGTTCGAACATGATGCGTCAGGCTGTGCCCCTGCTGCAGTCCGAAGCACCGCTGGTGGGCACCGGCATGGAAGGCACGGTCGCCCGAGATTCCGGCGTGACCATCGTGGCCAAGCGCGACGGGATTATCGACCAGGTCGATGCCACCCGCGTCGTGATCCGCGCCACCGGCGAGATTGGTGACAACGACACCGGTGTCGATATCTACAATCTGCTGAAGTTCCAGCGGTCGAACCAGAACACGGCCATCACCCAGCGTCCGCTGGTCAAGGTGGGCGACTTGGTATCCAAGGGCGACATCGTGGCCGACGGCCCGTCAACCGAACTTGGTGAGTTGGCGCTTGGCAAGAACGTGCTCGTCGCGTTCATGCCCTGGAACGGCTACAACTTCGAAGATTCGATTCTGATCTCCGAACGCATCGTCCGCGACGATGTGTTCACCTCGATCCATATCGAGGAATTCGAGATCATGGCCCGCGACACCAAGCTCGGCCAGGAAGAGATCACCCGCGACATCCCCAATGTCGGTGAGGAAGCCCTTAAGAACCTTGATGAGGCCGGTATCGTCTATATCGGCGCCGAGGTGAATGCGGGCGATATTCTCGTGGGCAAGGTGACGCCAAAGGGCGAATCCCCGATGACCCCGGAAGAGAAGCTTCTGCGTGCGATCTTCGGTGAAAAGGCCGCCGATGTCCGCGACACCTCGTTGAAAGTGCCGCCGGGCGGTACCGGGACGGTCGTCGAAGTGCGCGTTTTCTCACGCCGCGGCGTGGACAAGGATGAACGCGCGCTGTCGATCGAGCGGGCCGAAATCGAACGTCTTGCGAAGGACCGCGATGATGAGAAGGCAATTCTCGAGCGCAGCTTCTACAATCGCCTGAAAGAGCTTCTGGTGAACCAGACCGCGGTCAAGGGCCCCAAGGGTCTCGACAACGGGGTGAAAATCACCGAGCGCGTGCTGGGTGACTTCACGCCGGGCCAGTGGCGTCAGGTGGTTGTGAAGAACGATGCCCGCATGGCTGAAATCGAGCAGTTGCAGAACAGCTTCGACGGGGCCGTGGCCGCGCTTGAAGCCCGGTTCGAAAACAAGGTCGACAAGCTGCAGCGTGGCGACGAACTGCCGCCGGGCGTGATGAAGCTGGTCAAGGTCTTTGTGGCGGTGAAGCGCAAGCTGCAGCCGGGCGACAAGATGGCCGGCCGTCATGGCAACAAGGGCGTGATCTCGCGCATCGTTCCGATGGAAGACATGCCCTATCTCGATGACGGAACGCCGGTCGATATCGTGCTGAACCCGCTGGGTGTGCCCTCGCGCATGAATGTGGGCCAGATCCTGGAGACCCATCTGGGCTGGGCGACGCGTGGTATCGGTCACCAGATCGGTGACGTGCTCAAGAACATGGAAAATTCTGGCGGCATGGACGCGCTGCGTTCGAAGCTGTCGGATGTCTATGACAAGGATGAGTATCGTCAGGACATTGCCGATCTGAGCGATGACGGCGTGATGGAACTGGCCGGTAATCTGCGCAATGGCGTGCCGATTGCCACGCCGGTCTTCGACGGCGCCACCGAAGTGGAAATCAACCAGCATCTCGAAATGGCTGGGCTCGACAGCTCGGGTCAGGTTCAGCTGGTCGATGGCCGCACGGGCGAACCTTTCGAGCGCATGGTCACGGTCGGCTACATCTACATGTTGAAACTGCACCATCTCGTTGATGACAAGATCCATGCACGGTCCATCGGTCCGTACAGCCTCGTGACCCAGCAGCCGCTGGGCGGCAAGGCCCAGTTCGGCGGACAGCGGTTCGGCGAAATGGAAGTGTGGGCGCTCGAAGCATATGGCGCGGCCTACACCTTGCAGGAAATGCTGACGGTCAAGTCCGATGTTTCAAGGCCGGTCGCACCAAGGTATATGAATCCATCGTGCGCGGCGATGACAACTTCGAAGCGGGAATTCCGGAATCCTTCAACGTTCTTGTGAAGGAACTCCGCTCGCTCGGCCTCGATGTTCAGCTCAATCAGACGAGTCGCTAGATGACGCGCGCTTCTGATCTGAGCTTGAATACGAACAAACCCCTACCGGGAGCAGGTACATGAACGAACTCGTCAATGTGTTTGGCCAGCCACACGGCCCGCAGAGTTTCGATGAAATCCGCATCTCCATCGCCAGCCGGAGCGTATCCGCTCCTGGTCCTATGGTGAGATCCGGAAGCCTGGAAACGATCAACTACCGGACCTTCAAGCCGGAACGCTACGGACTGTTCTGTGCGCGTATCTTCGGTCCGATCAAGGATTACGAATGCCTGTGCGGCAAGTACAAGCGCATGAAGTATCGCGGCATCATCTGCGAGAAGTGCGGCGTCGAAGTCACGCTTTCGAAGGTGCGCCGCGAGCGCATGGGCCATATCGAACTGGCCTCGCCGGTCGCGCATATCTGGTTCCTGAAGTCGCTCCCCAGCCGCATCGCCATGCTGCTCGACGCGACCCTGCGGGATCTGGAGCGGGTGCTCTATTTCGAGAACTACATCGTGACCGAGCCCGGTCTGACCGATCTCGAACTGCACCAGCTTTCTCAGAAGAGGGAGATTTCTGGAGAAGCAGGACGAGTTCGGTGACGAGGCCTTCACGGCCAAGATCGGCGCCGAAGCCCTCAAGGACATGCTGATGGCCCTCAACCTCGAGGAAATTCGCGACCAGTTGCGCGTCGATCTTCGTGAAACCGGGTCCGAAGCCAAGCGCAAGAAGTATGTGAAGCGCCTGAAGATCGTCGAGGCCTTCATTGAGTCCGGCGCGCTGCCGGAATGGATGATCCTGGACGTCATTCCGGTGATCCCGCCCGACTGCGCCCGCTGGTGCCGCTGGACGGTGGCCGGTTCGCGACCTCGGATCTGAACGATCTGTATCGCCGCGTCATCAACCGGAACAACCGCCTGAAGCGCCTGATCGAGCTGCGTGCGCCGGACATCATCGTGCGCAACGAAAAGCGCATGCTCCATGTAATCGGTCGATGCGCTGTTCGACAACGGTCGCCGTGGCTGGGTTATCACCGGCGCCAACAAGCGTCCGCTCAAGTCCCTGTCCGACATGCTCAAGGGCAAGAGCGGCCGCTTCCGTCAGAACCTGCTCGGCAAGCGCGTGGACTATTCAGGCCGTTCGGTGATCGTGGTCGGTCCGGAGCTTCTGCTCCACCAGTGCGGGCTGCCGAAGAAGATGGCGCTCGAGCTGTTCAAGCCGTTCATTTATCACAAGCTCGAACTCTACGGTTACGCGACGACGATCAAGGCCGCCAAGAGGATGGTCGAGAAGGAGCGTCCGGAGGTCTGGGATATCCTCGAAGAGGTGATCCGCGAGCATCCGGTTCTGCTGAACCGCGCGCCGACGCTGCATCGCCTGGGCATCCAGGCGTTCGAGCCGAAGCTGATCGAGGGCAAGGCGATCCAGCTGCATCCGCTGGTCTGCGCCGCGTTCAACGCGGACTTCGACGGCGACCAGATGGCCGTCCATGTGCCGCTGTCGCTGGAAGCTCAGCTCGAAGCACGCGTTCTGATGATGTCGACCAACAACATCCTCTCGCCCGCGAACGGCAAGCCGATCATCGTGCCGTCGCAGGACATCGTGCTCGGTCTCTACTATCTCAGCTACGAGATGAACGGCGCAGGCGGCGAAGCAGGTCAGCTTCGACAGCAAGAAGTCGCTCGATGCAGCGGCCGAGGCCAATGACGTGGTGTTCGTCGATGCCAAGAACCCGTCGGCCGACGTCGATCTCAACTCGCTGACCCTCAAGGCGGTCAACGACGGTGTGGTCCTAGGCCTATCGCGTGCCGGGCTTTGCGTCGATTGACGAGGTGGAGCAGGCCCTGGACGCAGGTGCGGTCAACCTGCATACGCGCATCAAGGCGCGTCGCGGTGATGGACCCAGAAGGCACGGAGTCGATCGAGCGTATCGTCACGACCCCGGGTCGTTTGCTGATCAGGCGTATTCTGCCGAAGCATCCGGCGGTGCCTTTCGATCTCGTGAACCGTCTGCTGACGAAGCGCGAAATCAGCGAGGTCATCGACATCGTCTATCGTCACTGCGGCCAGAAGGAGACAGTGATTTTTGCCGACCGCATGATGGGTCTCGTTTTTGCGCATGCCTGCCGTGCGGGTATCTCGTTCGGCAAGGACGACCTGATCGTTCCCGATCTCAAGACCAAGTCTGGTCGATGAGACGACGGATCGCGTCAGGAGTTCGAGCAGCAGTACCAGGACGGTCTGATCACCAAGGGGTGAAAAGTATAACAAGGTCGTCGATGCCTGGACCCGCTGCACTGACGACGTGGCAGACGCCATGATGGCGGAGATGCAGTCCGCGCGACCCCGAAGGCCAGATCAATTCGGTCTACATGATGGCGCATTCCGGTGCGCGTGGTTCGGCGGCGCAGATTCGTCAGCTCGCCGGCATGCGCGGCCTGATGGCCAAGCCGTCGGGCGAGATTATCGAGACGCCGATCATCGCCAACTTCAAGGAAGGCCTGTCAGTTCTGGAATACTTCAACTCAACCCACGGCGCCGTAAGGCTTGGCCGATACCGCGCTCAAGACCGCGAACTCGGGTTACCTGACCCGCCGTCTGGTCGATTGTCGCGCAGGATTGCGTGATCATCGAGAATGATTGCGGCACCGACGAAGGCCTGACCATGACCTCGGTCATCGAAGGTGGTGACGTGGTGGTCGTCGCTGTCTGAGCGCATCCTCGGCCGTACGGTCGCCGAAGACGTCGTCGACCCGCTCAGCGGCGACAAGATCGTCGAGAAGGGGCGACCTGATGACCGAGGGGCTGGTCGATCGATCGACACGGCGGGTATCGAGTCCGTGAAGATCCGTTCGGTGCTGACCTGCACCAGCGACGGCGGTGTCTGCGCCAAGTGCTACGGGCGCGATCTCGCGCGCGGCACGCCAGTCAACGTCGGCGAAGCGGTGGGCGTGATTGCCGCTCAGTCGATCGGCGAGCCGGGGACCCAGCTTACGATGCGGACCTTCCACATCGGCGGCGCGGCCCAGGGTGCGTCCGAGCAGTCGAGCGTCGAAGCGGCGTTCGATGCGACGGTCAAGGTCGAGAACCGCAATGTCGTCGTGAACTCCGAAGGCGTTCCGATCGTGATGAGCCGGAACACCGAAGTCGTGCTGATCGACGAGGCGGGGCGGGCCCGCGCCCACCATCGCATCCCCTACGGCGCGCGGCTGCTCGCGGACGACGGCGATACGGTCGGAAGGGACAGCAAGCTCGCGCAGTGGGATCCCTACACGCTGCCCATCATCACCGAGAAGGAAGGGTATATCGACTATGTCGATCTGGTCGAGGGTATGTCGATGCGAGAAGCGACCGACGAGGCGACCGGCATCGTCTACAAGGTGGTGATCGATTGGAAGCAGCAGCCGAAGGGCGCCGACTTGCGCCCGCGCGTCTCGCTGCGACCGAAGAAGTCGTCCAAGCAGGGCGAGGTCGTAAAGCTCGCGAACGGTCTCGATGCGCGCTACTTCATGTCGGTCGATGCAATCCTGAACGTCGAGCCCGGCCAGCACGTACAGGCCGGCGACATTCTTGCGCGTATCCCGCGTGAGAGCTCGAAGACCCGCGACATCACGGGCGGTCTGCCGCGCGTGGCGGAGCTGTTCGAGGCGCGCCGTCCAAAGGATCATGCGATCATCGCGGACATCGACGGCCGGGTCGAGTTCGGCCGTGACTACAAGATGAAGCGCCGTATCGTGGTGGTGCCCAGCGACGAGGCCCAGGCCGACGGGCAGGAGCCGGTCGAGTACCTGATCCCCTAAGGGCAAGCACATTTCGGTCCAGGAGGGCGACTACGTCGTCAAGGGCGACCTGCTGCTCGATGGCAATCCGGTGCCGCACGACATCCTGCGCGTGCTGGGCATTGAGGAACTGGCCCGTTACCTGGTGAAGGAGATCCAGGACGTGTACCGGCTCCAGGGCGTCACCATCAACGACAAGCATATCGAGGTGGTGGTTCGCCAGATGCTCCAGAAGGTGGAGATCGTCGATCCGGGCGAGACGACGTTCCTCGTCGGCGAGACGGTCGACAAGGTCGAGTTCGATGCGGTCAATGCCAAGGCTGCGGAAGAGGGACTGAAGCCTGCCACCTGTTCGCCGATCCTCCAGGGCATCACCAAGGCAAGCCTGCAGACGAGCTCGTTCATTTCCGCCGCGTCTTTCCAGGAAACGACCCGGGTTCTGACCGAGGCCGCCGTCAACGGCAAGGTCGATGGCCTCTACGGTCTCAAGGAGAACGTGATCGTCGGTCGTCTGATCCCGGCGGGTACGGGCGCGGTGATGAATGCCGTTCGCTCGATCGCCGCCGAACGCGACGCCGAGCTGGCCGAGGAGATCGCCAAGCAGATCGCGGCGGAAGAGGCTGCGGCACAGGCCGAGGTCGAGGAGGCGGGCGCCGCCGAGTAGCGGCTTTCGGTTCCCACCGAACGTTGCGCGCCGCCTCCGAAACCGGAGGCGGCGCGTTGCAGGTGGGATGGCCCGTTAAAATTTTGTAAAAATATTGCGCTGAAGCGCGGGTGAATGCGGTTAATCTTTCCATAACGGCGCCCGCCACGGTGCACCGCAACTGCCCGATTTTTTACAGGATTTCGCGGTTGACGCCCGTAGCAATCCTACGTTATATCCGCCGCGCTTAATCGAGACCGGTCGTAGGCCTGCGCAGCCTAAACACGGTTTCTGGCACCACGAACCATATTGCGCGAACGCTTTACCGGCCGGCGAAAAGGGCCTGTGGGGACATGACTGTCGTCTGTCCCGAGTTTGCTTTGCGTAAATGGTTCGACATTGAACGACGGAAGGTCAGGGAAACCATATGCCGACGATCAACCAGCTGATCCGCAAGCCTCGCAAGGCGCCGATCAAGCGGAACAAGGTACCGGCGCTCGAGGCTTGCCCGCAAAAGCGTGGCGTCTGCACTCGCGTCTATACGACGACCCCGAAGAAGCCGAACTCCGCGCTTCGAAAGGTCGCGCGCGTGCGCCTCACGAACGGCTTCGAGGTCACGAGCTACATCCCTGGCGAAGGTCACAATCTCCAGGAACATTCGGTGGTCATGATCCGCGGCGGCCGCGTGAAGGACCTGCCGGGTGTTCGCTATCACATCATCCGCGGCACCCTCGACACGCAGGGCGTGTCCGAACGGCGCCAGCGCCGTTCGAAATACGGCGCCAAGCGGCCCAAATAAGCGGAGCGATCGAGAGATGGCCCGGCGTCGGCGCGCAGAAAAACGAGAAGTTCTTCCCGATCCCAAGTTCGGCGATCTGGTCGTCAGCAAGTTCACGAACTCCGTGATGCTCGATGGCAAGAAGTCTGTGGCCGAACGCATTGTCTATGCCGCACTGGACGACATCGCGGCGAAGCGTGGCGGTGATCCGGTCCGCGTGTTCCACGAGGCGCTGGACAATATCAAGCCGCAGCTCGAAGTCCGTTCGCGCCGCGTCGGCGGTGCGACCTATCAGGTCCCCGTCGAGGTCCGATCTGAGCGCGCCCAGGCGCTGGCGTTCCGCTGGCTGATCCAGGCGGCGCGCACGCGTCCCGAGAACACCATGGAAGAGCGCCTGTCGCGCGAACTCCATGGATGCTTCTGAGAACCGCGGCAACGCAGTCAAGAAGCGCGAAGACACCCACCGCATGGCGGAGGCCAACAAGGCCTTCTCCCATTACCGGTGGTAGTCAGCTAGCGCAGTTTCGAACGAGAGATTTCCAGTCATGGCCAATCGCGAAACACCGATCGAGAAGTACCGCAATATCGGCATTATGGCCCATATCGATGCAGGCAAGACCACGACCACCGAGCGTGTGCTCTATTACACCGGCCGTTCCTACAAGATCGGCGAGGTCCATGACGGCGCGGCCACCATGGACTGGATGGAGCAAGAGCAGGAGCGCGGCATCACGATCACGTCCGCCGCGACCACTGCGTTCTGGAAGGAACATCGGATCAACATCATCGACACCCCCGGCCACGTCGACTTCACGATTGAGGTCGAGCGTGCGCTGCGTGTGCTCGACGGTGCCGTTGCTGTGTTCGACTCGGTCGCCGGCGTCGAGCCCCAGTCCGAGACGGTCTGGCGCCAGGCCGACAAGTATCGCGTTCCGCGTATCTGCTTCGTGAACAAGATGGACCGCATCGGCGCGGACTTCGACAACTGCGTACAGATGATCATCGACCGCCTCGGTGCGACGCCGATCGTTCTGCAGCTGCCGATCGGCAAGGAAGCCGAGCTTCGTGGCGTCGTCGATCTGGTGAAGATGCAGGGCATCGTCTGGAAGGATGAAAGCCTGGGCGCCGAGTTCGAGTATGTGGATATTCCGGCCGACATGGCCGATGACGCCGCCGAATGGCGCGAGAAGCTGATCGAGGCCGCCGTCGAGCATGACGACGACGCCATGGAGGCTTATCTCGAAGGCAATGAGCCAGACGAGGCGACGCTGAAGGCCTGCATCCGCAAGGGCGACCCTGCGCGCTCGAGGGCGGTTTCGTCCCCGTGCTTTGCGGCTCGGCGTTCAAGAACAAGGGCGTTCAGCCGCTGCTCGATGCCGTTGTCGACTTACTTGCCGGCGCCGACCGACGTGCCGGCGATCAAGGGCGTGCTTCCGGGCACCGACGAGCCGGTCGAGCGCCGCAGCTCGGACGACGAGCCGTTTGCCGCGCTGGCGTTCAAGATCATGACCGACCCGTTCGTGGGCTCGCTGACCTTCGCCCGTATCTATTCGGGCTCGGTCGAGACGGGGTCTTCCGTTCTCAACTCGGTCAAGGACAACCGCGAGCGTGTCGGCCGCATGCTGCTGATGCATGCGAACGACCGCGAAGATCTTAAGGTTGCGCACGCGGGCGACATCGTCGCGCTGGCGGGCATGAAGAACACCACGACGGGCGACACGCTGTGCGACCCGAACAAGCCGGTCGTTCTGGAGCGTATGGAGTTCCCCGATCCGGTCATCGAGATCGCGGTCGAGCCGAAGACCAAGGCGGACCAGGAGAAGATGGGCCAGGCGCTGCAGCGCCTCGCGCAGGAAGACCCGTCGTTCCGGGTGTCCAGCGATGAGGAAAGCGGCCAGACCATTCTCAAGGGCATGGGCGAACTTCACCTCGAAATCCTCGTCGATCGCATGAAGCGTGAGTTCAAGGTCGAGGCAAATGTCGGTGCACCGCAGGTGGCCTATCGCGAAGCGATGACCAAGCCGATCACGATCGACTACACCCACAAGAAGCAGACGGGTGGCTCGGGCCAGTTCGCGCGCGTGAAGATCGATTTCGAGCCGCTTGAGGCGGGTGCCGGTTTCGAGTTCGAGAGCGCCATCTTCGGCGGCTCGGTTCCGAAGGAATACATCCCGGGCGTCGAGAAGGGCATCGACTCCGCGCGTGACGCGGGCAGCATCGCCGGCTTCCCGGTGATCGACTTCAAGGCCACCCTGGTCGACGGCGCGTCGCATGACGTCGACTCCTCGGTCATGGCCTTCGAAATCGCGGCCCGTGCGGCGTTCCGCGAGGCCCTTGAGAAGGGCTCGCCGCGCCTGCTGGAGCCGGTGATGAAGGTCGAAGTGGTGACGCCGGAAGAGTACATGGGTGACATCATCGGCGACCTCAACAGCCGCCGCGGTCAGGTCGGTTCCATGGATGCGCGAGGCAACGCTCGCGTCGTCAACGCCATGGTCCCGCTCGCCAACATGTTCGGTTACGTCAACACCCTGCGCTCCATGAGCCAGGGCCGCGCGACCTTCACGATGGTCTTCGACCATTACGAGCAGGTCCCGCAGGCGGTCGCCGACGAAGTCGTCTCGAAGATGGCGTAACGCGCGCCGCAACGAACCAGGAACTACCTGCCGGCGGCAATTGGTTGGAAGCCGGCACCAGACGGAGAACAGGTCATGTCGAAAGAGAAGTTTGAGCGGACAAAGCCGCATGTGAACGTTGGCACGATTGGTCACGTTGATCATGGGAAGACGACGCTGACGGCGGCGATCACGAAGGTGATGGCTGAGGCGAGCGGCGGCACGGGCGTAGCGTTCGACCAGATTGACAAGGCCCCTGAGGAGCGTGAGCGCGGGATTACGATTGCGACGGCGCATGTTGAGTATGAGACGGACAACCGTCACTACGCGCATGTGGACTGCCCTGGTCACGCGGACTACGTGAAAAACATGATCACGGGCGCGGCGCAGATGGACGGTGCCATTTTGGTTGTAAACGCGGCGGACGGGCCGATGCCGCAGACGCGCGAGCACATTCTGTTGGCGCGCCAGGTTGGTGTTCCGGCGCTTGTTGTTTACCTGAACAAGGTTGATCAGGTTGATGACGAGGAGCTTCTGGAGCTGGTTGAGATGGAGGTTCGCGAGCTTCTGTCGAGCTATGACTTCCCGGGCGACGACATTCCGATCGTGAAGGGCTCTGCGCTTGCAGCGCTTGAGGGCCGTGACGACGAGATCGGGAAGAACTCGATCATGGAGCTGATGGCGGCGGTTGACGATTACGTTCCGCAGCCGGAGCGTCCGAAGGACCAGCCGTTCCTGATGCCGATTGAGGACGTGTTCTCGATCTCGGGTCGTGGCACGGTTGTGACGGGTCGTATTGAGCGCGGTATCGTGAATGTTGGCGACGAGATTGAGATCGTCGGCATCAAGGACACGCAGAAGACGACGTGCACGGGCGTTGAGATGTTCCGCAAGCTGCTGGATCAGGGCGAGGCGGGCGACAACGTTGGTGTTCTGCTTCGCGGCACGAAGCGAGAGGAAGTTGAGCGCGGCCAGGTTCTGGCGGCGCCGGGTTCGATCACGCCGCACACGAAGTTCAACTGCGAGGCGTACATCCTGACGAAAGAAGAGGGCGGGCGTCATACGCCGTTCTTCACGAACTATCGTCCGCAGTTCTACTTCCGCACGACGGATGTGACGGGGACGGTTGAGCTTCCGTCCGGCACTGAGATGGTTATGCCGGGCGATAACATCACGATGGAAGTGAACCTGATTGCGCCGATCGCGATGGATGAAGGCCTGCGCTTCGCCATCCGCGAAGGCGGCCGCACCGTCGGCGCCGGCGTCGTCACCTCCATCATCGAGTAAGGTAGATATGCTTTCGGCGGCTTTTCATGGGCCGCTGATCATCTTGACGGGATACCGCAATGGACAGTCAACACATCCGGATCCGGCTGAAAGCCTTCGATCATCGTGTTCTCGACCAGTCGGCGAGCGAGATCGTGGGAACGGCCAAGCGAACCGGCGCGGAAGTGCGCGGGCCTATCCCGCTGCCCACGCGTATAGAGAAGTTCACGGTGCTGCGCTCGCCGCATGTCGACAAGAAGTCGCGGGAACAGTTCGAGGTTCGCACGCACAAGCGTTTGCTCGACATCATCGATCCCACGCCGCAGACGGTGGACGCGCTTATGAAGCTCGACCTCGCGGCCGGTGTCGATGTGGAAATCAAGCTGTAAGGGGCCGAAATGCGTACTGGCGTCATTGCACAAAAGCTGGGTATGACCCGCGTCTTCGACGACACGGGTAATCATGTACCGGTTACGGTGCTTAAACTCGACGGCTGCGACGTGGTTGATCAGCGGACCGTGGATCGTGACGGTTACACCGCGCTGCAGATCGGCGCCGGCGCGGCCAAGACCAAGCGCGTGAGCAAGTCTATGCGCGGGCACTTTGCCAAGGCGAAGGTGGAGCCGCGCCGCAAGCTCGTTGAGTTCCGCGTGGCCGACGACGCGCTCGTCGATGTGGGCACGCGCCTTTCCGTCGACCATTTTGTCTCTGGCCAGTTCGTCGATGTGACGGGCACTTCGATCGGTAAGGGTTTTGCCGGCGCCATGAAGCGACACAACTTCGGCGGTCTGCGCGCTTCTCACGGTGTGTCCATTTCCCATCGTAGCCACGGTTCGACTGGCCAGTGCCAGTTCCCGGGAAAGGTGTTCAAGGGCAAGAAGATGGCCGGCCATATGGGCGCCGAGCGCGTGACAACGCAGAACCTGCGTGTCGTGACCATCGACGGTGAGGAAGGCCTCATCCTGGTCGAAGGCGCGGTGCCGGGCTCCAAGGGCGGCTACGTCCTGGTGCGCGATGCGGTGAAGAAGGTGCTTCCCGAGGAGGCGCCGTACCCGACCGTGCAGGCTGAATCCGAAGCTCCGGCCGAGGAAGAGGTTGTCGAAGAGGCGGCCGCCGAGGACGCACCGGCTGAAGAGGCTGTTGCGGACGAGGCTCCTGTGGATGAAGCCCCGGCGGAAGACGCGGCTGGCGACGAAGAGTCGAAGGACTGATCCGATGAAGTGCAAAGTCGTCAATCTGGACAACAAGGACGCCGGCGAGATCGATCTCGACGATGCCGTCTTCGGTGCGCCGCTCCGCAAAGACCTGCTCGCGCGGATGGTGAACTATCAGCTCGCCAAACGCCGTCAGGGCACGCACAAGACCAAGACCCGCGGAGAGATCAGCGGCTCGTCCGCAAAGCCGTGGCGCCAGAAGGGCACCGGCCGCGCACGTTCCGGTGACCGCAAGGCCGGGCACTGGCGGGGCGGTCAGACCACCTTCGGCCCGCTGCCGCGCGATCATTCGACCGAGCTGCCCAAGCAGGTTCGCAAGCTGGCGCTGAAGACCGCGCTGTCCGCGAAGCAGGCCGACGGCAAGCTCGTGGTTCTCGATGCGGCGTCGGCGTCCGAGCCGAAGACCAAGGCCGTGGCGGCTCAGCTTAAGGCGATGGGCCTGTCCTCCGCGCTGATCGTGGACGGCACCGAGATCGACCGCAATTTCCAACTCGCCGCGCGCAACATTGCCGGGATCGACGTCCTGCCGCAGCAGGGCGCCAATGTCTTCGACATTCTGCGCCGCGATACCCTGGTACTGACGAAGCGGGCCGTCGAGCAGCTTCAGGAGCGTCTGCGATGAGCAGCAACAGCAAACCGCGCGGCCGTATCACGGTGTCCGCGGAGCGGATGTACGACATCGTCCGCTCGCCGGTGATCACCGAAAAGGCGACGATGGTCTCCGAGTACAACCAGGTTGTGTTCCGGGTTCCGGTCGATGCGACCAAGCCGGAGATCCGCGCTGCCGTTGAAGGTCTGTTCAACGTCAAGGTCGTTGGCGTGAACACGATCCTGCAGAAGGGCAAGACCAAGCGTTGGAAGGGCCGTCCGGGCCGTCGCAACGACGTGAAGAAGGCCGTGGTTCGTCTCGCCGACGGCGATTCCATCGACATCACGACCGGCGTGTAGGGGTTCGTAATGGCACTTAAGCAGTACAAGTCGATCACCCCGGGTCAGCGCGGCCTGGTCCTCGTGGACCGGTCCGAACTGTGGAAGGGCGGCCCTGAAAAGTCGCTCACCGAGGGCCTGACGAAGAAGGGTGGCCGTAACAACACCGGCCGCATCACCGCGCGCCGTCGTGGCGGCGGTCACAAGCGCCTTTATCGCCAGGTCGATTTCAAGCGTCAGAAGTATGATGTCCCCGCGACGGTCGAGCGGATCGAATACGATCCTAACCGTACCGCGTTCATCGCGCTGATCGCCTATGAAGACGGTGAAAAGAGCTACATCCTTGCGCCGCAGCGCCTGAATGTCGGCGATGTCGTCATCGCCGCCGAGCGCGCCGACGTGAAGCCGGGCAATGCCATGCCGCTGCGCTCGATCCCGATCGGCACGATCGTGCACAACGTCGAGCTGAAGCCGGGCGCCGGCGGCAAGATGGCACGCGCGGCGGGCACCTATGTGCAGCTCGTCGGCCGCGACCGCGGTTACGGCCTGCTGAAGCTCGCTTCGGGCGAAGTCCGTATGGTCCGCCAGGAATGCATGGCGACGATCGGTGCGGTCTCGAACCCCGATCAGAGCAACATCAAACTCGGTAAGGCGGGCCGCAAGCGCTGGCTGGGCAAGCGTCCGGCAGTGCGCGGTGTCGCCATGAACCCGATCGATCACCCGCATGGTGGTGGTGAAGGCCGTACCTCGGGCGGTCGTCATCCGGTCACCCCGTGGGGCAAGCCGACGAAGGGTAAGCGGACCCGGTCTAACAAGAAGACCGATTCGCTGATCATTCGCCGGCGCACGAAGTAAGGGAGAACGGCAGTGGCGCGTTCTGTTTGGAAAGGTCCCTTTGTCGATAGCTACCTCCTGAAGAAGGCGGAAGCTGCGCGCGCATCGGGACGCAATGATGTGATCAAGACGTGGTCGCGGCGTTCGACCATTCTGCCGCAGTTCGTCGGACTGACGTTCGGCGTCTATAACGGCCAGAAGTTCGTTCCGGTCCTGGTGACCGAGAATATGGTCGGGCAGAAGTTCGGCGAGTTCTCGCCGACGCGGACGTATTACGGCCACGCCGCTGACCGCAAGTCGAAGCGGGGCTGATTATGGGCAAGAAATCTGCACAGCGGAGCCTGGCCGATACGGAAGCGCGCGCGATTGTGCGTAACCTCCGCATCAGCCCGCAGAAGCTCAACCTGGTTGCGGAGCAGATCCGCGGCAAGCCGGTTCAGCGCGCTCTGATGGACCTTGAGTTCTCGCGCCGCCGCATTTCCAACGCCGTGAAGGCGGGGCTCGAAAGCGCGATCGCGAACGCTGAAAACAACCACCAGCTCGACGTGGACCGCCTGGTCGTCGCCGAGGCCACCGTGGGCAAGGCCTTTGTAATGAAACGCTGGCGCGCACGCGCGCGTGGCCGCGTGGCCCGCATCCACAAGCCGTTCAGCCAGATCACACTGGTCGTCCGCGAGCAGGAAGAGGCATAAGCATGGGTCAGAAAATCAATCCGATCGGGCTTCGTCTCGGCATCAACCGAACTTGGGATTCTCGCTGGTTCGCCGGCGGCGGCGACTACGGCAAGCTGCTGCTGGAAGATTTGGGCCTTCGCAAGGAACTTGAGAATCGCCTCGCGGGTGCTGGCGTCAGCCGTATCATCATCGAGCGACCGGCCAAGAAGGCCCGCATCACCATCCACTCGGCACGTCCGGGCGTGGTGATCGGCAAGAAGGGTGCGGACATCGAAAAGCTGCGTTCCGACGTGGCCAAGATGACCGGTTCCGACGTTAGCCTGAACATCGTTGAGGTCCGCAAGCCGGAAATCGATGCGAACCTGGTTGCGGAGAACATCGCGCAGCAGCTCGAACGTCGCGTCGGCTTCCGCCGTGCTATGAAGCGGGCCGTGCAGAACGCCATGCGCCTGGGTGCTCTGGGTGTGCGCGTGATGTGTGCCGGCCGCCTGGGTGGCGCGGAAATCGCGCGGACCGAGCAGTATCACGAAGGTAGTGTGCCGCTTCACACCCTGCGCGCAGACGTCCAGTACGGAACGGCCACCGCGCAGACCACCTACGGCGCCTGCGGAGTGAAGGTGTGGATCTATCGCGGTGACATCATGGAACACGATCCAATGGCGCAGGACCGCCGGATCGAAGAGCAGCAATCGGGCGGGATGCCGGCTCGCTAAGCGCCCGGAGGTAAGGTCATGCTAAGTCCGAAACGTACAAAATACCGCAAGCAACACAAGGGTCGGCTGCACGGCGTCGCCCAGGCGGGCACGTCGCTGAATTTCGGCTCCTACGGCCTGAAGGCTGTAACGCCGGCCCGAGTGACGGCCCGTCAGATCGAGGCAGCCCGTCGCGCGATGACGCGTCATATGCGTCGTGCCGGCCGCGTGTGGATTCGCATATTCCCCGATGTTCCCGTCAGCCGGAAGCCCGCGGAAGTCCGCATGGGTAAGGGTAAGGGCACGCCGGAATACTGGATGGTCCGTGTGAAGCCGGGCCGCGTGATGTTTGAGATCGACGGCGTGCCGGAAAACGTGGCGCGTGAGGCTTTCGAACTGGCAGCGGCAAAGCTTCCGATGCAGACGCGCGTTGTTGCGCGCGACTTGGGGTAAGGGTCATGAAACCGGAAGACATTCGCGCCAAGAGCGAAGACCAGCTGCGTGACGAGCTGCGCGACCTGAAGAAGGAAGCGTTCAACCTGCGTTTCCAGCGGGCCAGCGGCCAGCTCGAGAACACCGCGCGTGTGCGTGACGTACGTCGCGATATCGCGCGGGTCCAGACGGTCCTCAACGAACGCCGTCAGGCGCAGTAACGGGAGTTATCAGTATGCCGCGACGCGTACTTATCGGCACGGTGGTGAGCAACAAGATGGACAAGTCGGTGACCGTTCGGGTCGATCGGCGCGTCGCTCACCCCATCTACAAGAAGTTCATGACGCAGTCGAAGAAGATTGCGGCGCATGACGAAACCAATGCCCTGGAAATCGGCGACATGGTGCGCATCCGCGAATGCCGCCCAATTTCCAAGAGCAAGCGTTTCGAAGTGATCGAAAAGGTCGAGGCCTGACGCGCACGCGCGCCGGGTATTTGAAGGGCATAAGACAATGATTCAGATGCAGACCAACCTGGATGTCGCTGACAACAGCGGTGCACGCCAGGTGCAGTGCATCAAGGTGCTGGGCGGCTCCAAGCGGATGACCGCCGGTGTGGGCGACGTCATCGTCGTGTCCGTGAAGGAAGCAATTCCGCGCGGCCGCGTCAAAAAGGGCGAAATCCACCGCGCCGTGATCGTGCGCACCAAGAAGGACATCAACCGTCCGGATGGCAGCACGATCCGCTTCGACAGCAACGCCGCCGTGCTGATCAACAACTCCGGCGAGCCGATCGGGACCCGTATCTTCGGTCCGGTGACCCGTGAGCTGCGCGCGCGCCGCTACATGAAGATCATCTCGCTGGCGCCGGAGGTTCTATGATGGCGACGACGACTGAGAAGACCAAGATGCGTATCCGCCAGGGCGACCAGGTTGTCGTGCTGACGGGACGCGAGAAGGGTAAGACCGGTGAGGTTCTGCGCGTCGATCGTGCGCGCAACCGCGTGCTCGTCCAGGGCGTGAACATGGTCAAGCGCCACCAGCGCCCGACCCAGACCTCGCCCGGCGGCATCAACGAGTTCGAAGCGATGCTGCACGCATCCAACGTCGCGCTCGTGGACCCGGATACCAAGAAGCCGACCCGTGTCGGATACAAGACCCTCGACGACGGCCGCAAGGTCCGCTTTGCCAAGCGGTCCGGCGAAGTCATCGATTAAGAGGTGTAAGATGGCTACGCGATTTGGCGAACATTACGAAACCACGGTGAAGCCGAAGCTCAAGGCGCAGTTCGGCTACGCGAATGACCTTGCAATCCCGCGGATCGAGAAGATCGTTCTGAACATGGGACTTGGCGAGGCTGCATCGGATTCGAAGAAGATCGATTCCGCGGTCAATGAAATGGCGATGATCTCAGGTCAGCAGCCGCAGGTGACCCGCGCCAAGAACTCTATCGCGAATTTCAAGCTGCGCGAAGGCATGCCGATCGGTTGCAAGGTGACCTTGCGTCGTGAGCGCATGTACGAATTCCTGGACCGCCTGGTTACCATCGCGCTGCCGCGCGTGCGTGACTTCCGTGGTCTGCGTCCGACAAGCTTCGATGGACGGGGTAACTACGCGATGGGCCTGCGCGAGCAGATCATCTTCCCCGAGATCAACTACGACGAAGTGGACGACATCCGCGGCATGGATGTGATCATTTGCACGACGGCGGAAACGGACGACGAGGCGCGCGAGTTGCTGCGCGGCTTCGACTTTCCGTTCAACGAATAGCGCCGGCAGGAGACAAGAGCACATGGCTAAGAAGAGTGCGATTGAGAAGAACAAGACCCGGCAGAAGCTGGTCAACCGGTACGCTGCCAAGCGTGCCGAGTTGAAAGCGATTGCGCGCGACACCTCACGCCAGCCGGAAGAGCGGTTCGCGGCGCGCATGAAGCTCGCGAAGCTGCCGCGCAATTCTTCCAAGATCCGGCTTCGCAATCGTTGTGAGGTGACCGGGCGTCCGCGCGGTTACTACCGGAAGTTCCGCATGTCGCGCCTCGCGCTGCGCGAACTTGGTTCCAATGGCCTGATTCCGGGCCTCGTAAAGTCCAGCTGGTAGGAGGGCGCATTCATGTCTATGACCGATCCTCTCGGAGATATGCTGACGCGCATCCGTAACGGCCAGCAGGCGGGACTGACGACGGTGACGTCGCCGGCTTCGAAGCTGCGTGAGCGGGTTCTCGATGTTTTGCAGCAGGAAGGTTTCATTCGCGGTTACAGCGTGACTGAACTGCGGTCCGGCATCTCGGAGATCACCATCGAGCTCAAGTATCAGGAAGGCACGCCGGTGATCCGCGAGATTCAGCGCGTGTCGCGTCCGGGGCGCCGGGTGTATTCGAAGATCCGCGATCTTCGCCAGGTCTATGGCGGCCTGGGTATCGCGATCCTTTCGACCCCGAAGGGCGTTCTGTCTGACAACTCCGCGCGCGCGGAAAATGTCGGCGGCGAGGTTCTGTGCCACGTCTTCTAGGCGTCGGTACGGTTTGAGGAGACATTGATATGTCACGAGTAGGCAGCAGCCCGGTGAGTGTCCCCGACGGCACGGATGTCCAGATTTCGGGGCAAACCGTTTCGGCGAAGGGCAAGCTGGGCCAGATGACGGTCGAAATCTCTGCGGATATCGAGGTCATGCAGGAAGACGGCTCCATCGTCGTCAAGCCGCGCACCAACAGCAAGCGCGCGCGCATGGCCTGGGGCACGTCGCGGGCCCTGGTCAATAACCTTGTCACGGGCGTGAGCGAGGGGTTCACCAAGACCCTTGAGATCACGGGCGTCGGTTACCGCGCTGCCGTGCAGGGCAACACCCTGAACCTGCAGCTTGGTTACTCGCACGACGTGAACTATCCGATCCCTGAAGGCATCTCGATCAACTGCGAAGGCCAGACCACTGTTGTCGTGTCCGGCTCGGACAAGCAGGTGGTGGGACAGGTCGCCGCGGAGATCCGTGGTTTCCGTAAGCCCGAGCCGTACAAGGGCAAGGGCGTGCGTTATCGGGACGAGCAGATTCTGCGTAAGGAAGGTAAGAAGAAATGACGTCGAATCCGCGCAATCTTGCGGTACGCCGGCGCAACCGTGTGCGCACGAAGCTGCGCCGGGTGGCAAAGTCGGTGCGCCCGCGCCTGAGCGTGTTCCGCTCCGGCAAGCATATCTACGCCCAGGTCATCGACGATGTGGGAGGCCGCACGCTGGCGGCTGCGTCCTCGGCCGACAAGGAATTCAAGGACGGCAAGGGCTGGAACATCGAGGGTGCGAGCGCCGTCGGCAAGCTGATTGCCGAGCGTGCGAAGGCAGCCGGCGTCTCCGACGTCGTGTTCGACCGTGGCGCCTATCTTTTTCATGGCCGGGTCAAAGCCCTGGCGGAGGCCGCGCGCGAAGGCGGCCTGAACTTCTAGGGAATCTGGCTTATGGCACAGGCACCAGCACGAAATCAGCGTGAGGGCGGACGCCGCGGCGACGATCGCGAGGATAGCGAATTCGTCGAACGTCTCGTCAGCATCAACCGCGTCGCGAAGGTCGTGAAGGGCGGACGCCGCTTCGGTTTTGCTGCCATCGTGGTTGTCGGCGATCAGAAAGGCCGTGTGGGTCACGGCTCCGGCAAGGCGCGTGAGGTTCCCGAGGCGATCCGCAAGGCGACCGAGCAGGCGAAGCGCCAGATGGTGCGCATTCCGCTGCGTGAGGGCCGGACCCTGCACCATGACGTGAAGGGCCATTTCGGCGCGGGCCGGGTTGTCCTGCGTGCGGCGCCTCCGGGTACGGGCATCATCGCGGGCGGTCCGCTGCGCGCGGTGTTCGAATGTCTTGGTGTCCAAGACGTGGTCGCGAAGTCGATCGGCACGTCGAACCCGCACAACATGATCAAGGCCGCCTTTGAGGCGCTTGAAAACATGATGTCGCCGCGTGGGGTTGCCAATCGCCGTGGCCTGAAGGTGGCTGATATCGTTGGCCGCCGCGCTGTTCAGGACTCAGCCGCCGGTGACGATGCCGCGGCGGAAGAAACCGGGGTGGTGGAGGAAGCTAATGGCTGAGGCAACCAAGCGTGTTCGTGTGACCCAGACTGGCAGCCCCATCGGCCGCCGTCGCGATCAGCGTGAGACGCTGATCGGGCTGGGCCTCAACAAGCGTCATCGTACGCGTGAACTTGAAGATACGCCGGCCGTACGCGGCATGATCGAGAAGGTTAAGCATCTCGTTCAGGTCGAAAAAGCCGAATAACGGAATTTCGTAATGAATATCAATCAGTTGTCAGACAATCGTGGAGCTCGCAAGACGCGTAAGCGAGTTGGTCGTGGTCACAGTTCAGGCCTCGGCAAGACGGCCGGCCGTGGTGTGAAGGGCCAGAAGTCACGCTCGGGCGTGGCGGTGAAGGGCTTCGAAGGCGGCCAGATGCCGCTTTATCGGCGTCTGCCGAAGCGCGGTTTCAACAAGCCGAACCGCGTGAACCTGCAGGAAGTGACTTTGGGCCGCATCCAGGCTGCGATCGATTCCGGCAAGCTGGACGCTGGTGCGACCATCACCGACGACGCGCTGGTCGCTGCGGGTGTGGTGCGCCGCAAGCATGACGGTGTGCGTCTGCTGAACTCGGGCACACTCACGTCCAAAGTGACGCTGGACATCACCAGTGCGACCAGAGGCGCGGTTGCAGCTGTTGAAGGCGCGGGTGGCAGCATCAGCGTTGCAGTAGGCCCGAAGGAAAAGACCCCGCGCAACGATAGGGCCACGAGCTTCGCTGCCGAGGCGGCGTCGGGCGGGGACGACGAGTAAGCGGGTTTTGTCTTGACCGGACGCCGGTCGCACCCAAATGGATCGTAGCCGGAATGCTTCGAACGGAACAATAGATGGCCAGCTCTGCTGAACAGATCGCGTCGAACCTGAATTTCGGCGCGTTCTCCAAAGCCACCGAACTTAAAAAGCGCCTGTGGTTCACACTGGGCGCTTTGATCGTATATCGGCTCGGCACGTTCATTCCGATCCCGGGCATCGACACGATCATCATTTCGGACATATTCACCCAGCAGTCGGGCGGGATTCTTGGGGTGTTCGATGCGTTTGCGGGCGGTGCGCTGTCGCGTATGAGCATTTTTGCGCTCAACGTCATCCCTTATATCTCTGCTGCCATCATCATGCAGCTCATGACAGCGGTTTCGCCGTCGATAGAGCAGTTGAAGAAAGAAGGCGAGTCCGGCCGTAAGAAGATTAACCAGTACACCCGTTATCTGACGGTGTTCCTGGCCATGATCCAGGCTTACGGCCTGTCCGTGGGTCTCGAGGGTATTTCAACATCGCAGGGCCCTGCGGTTCACGATCCAGGCATGTTCTTCCGTGCCAGCACGGTGATTACCATCGTCGGCGGCACCATGTTTTTAATGTGGCTGGGTGAGCAGATCACTGCACGCGGCGTGGGTAACGGTATCTCGCTGATCATATTCGCAGGTATTGTTGCTAACCTGCCGACGGCGTTCGCCCAGACCCTCGAACTGGGACGTACGGGCGCGCTTTCGGCGCTGTTCATCATCGGTTTCCTGGTCTTCGCGATCGCGGTCGTTGCGTTCATCGTCTTCTTCGAGCGCGCCCAGCGCCGGATCATCGTCCAGTATCCGAAGCGCCAGGTGGGCAACCGGATGTTCGGGGGCGAATCTTCCCATATTCCTCTGAAGCTCAACACGTCGGGCGTGATCCCGATCATCTTCGCGACGTCGATCCTGCTGACGCCAGTCTCGCTCGCCGGGTTCTCTGGCGGTGGCGCGGACGGTACTATCGGCCTGATCATGGCCTGGATCGGGCGCGGGCAGCCGCTTTTCTTCGTGCTCTTCGCCGCACTGATTATCTTCTTCTCGTTTTTCTATACGGCCATCGTGTTCAATCCGCAGGAAACCGCGGATAATCTGAAGAAGAATGGTGGCTTTGTCCCGGGTATCCGTCCGGGCAAAAACACGGCCGAATTCTTCGATTATGTTCTGACGCGCCTGACTTTTGTCGGGACGATATACTTGGTGGCGGTTGCGCTGCTGCCAGAAATCCTGATCACGCGCTTTGCCGTGCCGTTCTTCTTCGGCGGCACGAGCCTGTTGATCGTCGTGGTGGTGTCGCTCGATACAGTTGCTCAGATTCAGAGCCATCTGCTCGCTCATCAGTACGAAGGTCTTATCCGCAAGGCCAAGCTAAAGGGCCGGCGCGGCTAGGCGTTCGGGGGCGAGAGAACAATGAATATCATCCTTCTTGGACCGCCGGGGGCCGGCAAGGGCACTCAGGCCCAGGTTCTGGTTGAAGAGCGCGGGCTCGTCCAGCTTTCGACCGGTGACATGCTGCGCGCGGCCGTGGCGTCGGACAGCGAGCTCGGCCAGGAAGCCAAGGCCGTCATGGACGCGGGTAAGCTGATGCCCGACGAGATCATGGTGCAGATCATTTCCGACCGGATTTCCGAGCAGGATTGCGCGAGCGGTTTCATCTTGGACGGTTTCCCGCGCACAACCGCGCAGGCAGAAGCGCTCGATAAGATGTTGGAAGAAAAGGAACTCCCCCTTGATCACGTCATAGAGATCTCCGTCGATGATGCGATCTTGATCGACCGGATCAATGCGCGTGTGGCGCAAACGCCGGAGGCGGAACGCCGCGATGACGATAATGCGGAAACCCTCAAGCACCGCCTTGAGGTCTATCACGAGCAAACCGCTCCGATCCTCCCGTATTATGAGGGTCGGGGCATGTTGAAGAAAGTCGATGGGATGAAATCCATCGAACAGGTATCGAAGCAAATCGGGGCGATCATTACGGTGGGCTAAGCTGTTGACCGGAGGCGGAAAATCCTATAACTCCGCGTCGTAGGGCACCGGGAAATTTAGCCGTTTTGACCGCACCGCAACCACCAAGGAGTTCGGAGCGTGGCACGTATTGCAGGTATCAACATTCCGACGCAGAAGCGTCTGCCTATCGCGCTGACCTATATTCATGGGATTGGTCCGACGACGGCAGAGGAAATCTGCGAGCGTTGTGGCATAGCGCTTGAGCGCCGAGTGCATGATCTCTCCGATGACGAGGTCATGCGTGTGCGGGAGATGATCGACCAGAACTACCAGGTCGAGGGCGATCTGCGCCGCGAAGTCGCGATGAACATCAAGCGTTACATGGATCTCGGCTCCTATCGTGGCGTTCGGCACCGCAAGGGACTGCCGGTTCACGGCCAGCGCACCCACACGAACGCTCGCACCCGCAAGGGCAAGGCCCGGCCGATCGCCGGAAAGAAGAAGGTCTAAGAGACCCCAAGGCAGGATAGAAAAGTTATGGCTAAAGCCACATCTACCCGCGTCCGTCGGCGCGAACGCAAGAACATCACCTCGGGCATTGCTCATGTGAACGCGTCGTTTAACAACACGCACATCACCATCGCCGACGCGCAGGGCAATGCGATTGCCTGGTCGTCCGCCGGTTCGCAGGGCTTCAAGGGCTCTCGCAAATCGACCCCCTACGCCGCGCAGATGGCGGCTGAGGATGCGGGCCGCAAGGCGCAGGAGCACGGCATGAAAACGCTGGCCGTCGAGGTGAAGGGCCCGGGTTCGGGACGTGAATCCGCGCTACGTGCGCTTCAGGCCGTCGGCTTCGAGATCACGGCCATTCGCGACGTGACGCCGATCCCGCACAACGGCTGCCGCCCGCGAAAGCGCCGGCGCGTCTGAATTACCCGGCGCACCCCGGGTGCGCAGCTCATTATTTGGGACTGGGTGCCCGTGTGACCGATCACGGAGCGCCGCCAAAGTTTTAAGGAAAGCAATATGCTGCAGAAAAACTGGACCGATCTGATCAAGCCGAACAAGCTCGACATCGCCGGCGGCAACAACCCGGCGCGACAGGCGACGGTTGTGGCCGAGCCGCTGGAGCGCGGCTTCGGTCTGACGCTGGGCAACGCGCTGCGCCGGATCCTGCTGTCATCGCTGCAGGGCGCCGCAGTTACGTCGATCCAGATTGAGGGTGTGCTGCACGAATTCTCCTCGATCCCGGGTGCGCGTGAAGACGTCACCGACATCGTCCTCAACGTAAAGTCGATGGCGCTGCGCATGCACAGCGAAGGCCCGAAGCGTATGACCCTGACCGCGACTGGTCCGGGCGAAGTGACGGCCAGTCAGATCGAAACGGGGCCGGACATCGAGATCATGGACCCCGACCATGTTCTGATGACGCTCGACCAGGGCGCGCGCGTGGTCATGGAACTCATGGTTGAATCCGGCAAGGGCTATGTTCCGGCGGCCCAGAACCGCGCCGAGGACGCGCCGATTGGCCTGATCCCGGTCGATGCGCTGTTCTCGCCGGTCAAGAAGATCTCCTACCATGTAGGCAACGCGCGCGTGGGCGAGCGAACCGACCTAGATAAGCTGACACTCGACATCGAGACCAATGGCGCGCTGACGCCTGAAGATTCTGTCGCGCTCGCCGCGCGCATTCTGCAGGACCAGCTTCAGCTTTTCGTCAACTTCGACGAGCCGAAGGCGGCCCATCCGGTCGAGGCAATCGACGACGAACTGGAGTTCAACCGCAACTTGCTGCGTAAGGTCGATGAGCTTGAACTGTCGGTGCGTTCGGCAAACTGCCTGAAGAACGACAACATCGTCTATATCGGTGACCTGGTGCAGAAGACCGAGGCGGAAATGCTTCGCACTCCGAATTTCGGCCGCAAGTCGCTGAACGAGATCAAGGAGGTCCTCTCGCAGATGGGCCTGCATCTCGGCATGGAAATCCCGGCCTGGCCGCCGGAAAATATCGAAGATCTGGCAAATCGCCTCGAAGAGCCATTCTAGCGGTATCGAAGCAGAGGAGTAGGTACGATGCGTCACCGCAAGGGACCGCGCAAACTCAACCGGACAAGTAGCCACCGCAAGGCGATGTTGGCCAACATGGCTTCCGCTCTTATCAAGCATGAGCAGATCGTTACGACTTTGCCAAAGGCGAAGGAGTTACGTAGCGTTGTCGACAAGCTGGTCACGCTGGGCAAGCGCGGAGACCTCCACGCGCGCCGTCAGGCACTGAGCGTTATCAAGGATCGTGATCTGGTCGCGAAACTGTTCTCGATACTCGCCGAGCGTTACGCCGAGCGCCCAGGTGGTTACACCCGTGTACTGAAGGCCGGGTTCCGCTACGGCGACTCCGCGCCGATGGCGATCATCGAACTCGTCGATCGCGATGAGGATGCCAAGGGACAGGATTCCGGCCCGGTTCAGGTCGATGAAGAGGACTACGCGGAAGCGGCGGCGTAACCACGGGTTTCCAGAGCGAAGTTAGAGAGGCCGCCTTCCGGGGCGGCCTTTTTCGTCCGTGCGGCACATCGTGTCGGTGAATCGAAGCCCGATGGGGTTTAAGATCGTGTCATGGTTTACAGGATGAAGTTCGGCCTCGGGGTGGCGCTCGTCGCCGCCCTGACGATTGTGTCGCCCTCTGGGGCGTCGGCACAGCAGCGCGAGACACCGGCCGCGCGCGAAGAGATCATGCTGTCCTTTGCGCCGTTGGTGCGCGAAGCGGCCCCGGCTGTCGTCAATATCTTCACACACAAATCGGTCGAGCAGCCCAACCGCCCGTCGCCGCTGTTCAACGACCCGTTCTTCCGCCGGTTCTTCGGCGACGCCTTTGACAATCGCCAGCCCCGCCAGCGCCAGGAAAACTCGCTCGGCTCCGGTGTGATTGTGCGTCCGGATGGCCTGATCGTGACGAACAACCACGTTATCAACGAGGCCGACAGCATTCGCGTGGTGCTGTCGGACCGGCGAGAGTTCGACGCCGATATCCTGCTGGCCGACGATCGTACCGACCTGGCGATCCTCAGGATCGACAGCGACGGTGAGGAACTGCCGTTCATCGAACTAGGAGACAGCGACGAACTGGAAGTCGGCGATCTGGTTCTGGCCATTGGTAACCCTTTCGGCGTGGGGCAGACGGTGACCAGCGGCATCGTCTCCGGCCTGGCACGTACGAAAGTCGGAATTTCCGATTTCAACTTCTTCATCCAGACCGACGCAGCCATCAATCCGGGCAATTCCGGCGGCGCGCTGTTGCGCATGGACGGCACACTTGCCGGTATCAACACGGCGATCTTCTCGCGTAGTGGCGGCAGCCAGGGGATCGGTTTTGCAGTGCCGTCCAACATGGTTCGCACCGTCATCGCGGGCGCATCGTCGGGCGTGGCTTTCCGGCGCGCATGGCTCGGTGCGAAGTCTAATACCGTCACCCCGGATATCGCCGAGGCCGTTGGCCTTGAGCGCCCGAACGGGGTGATCCTGGCCGATGTCCACCCGGACGGCCCGGCGAAGCGGGCAGGCCTCAAATCCGGGGACATCATCGTCGCTGTAGGCGGGCAGCCGGTCTTCGACGATGAGGCGCTACGCTTCCGCATTGCCACGGGGCAGGTGGGGGAGACGACGCGGCTGACAGTGCGCCGGCCAGACAGGATGTTCGATGTGGACCTGCTGCTGGAACAACCCCCCGAGAACCCGCCACGCAACGAGGTGCAACTGCAAGGCCCGCATCCTCTGGCCGGTGCGACCATCGCCAACCTGTCTCCCGCACTGGCGGAGGAAATGGGGCGCGATTATTTCGACACCGGTGTCGTGATCCGCGATATCGCGTCGCGGAGTCCAGCGCACCGCCTGCAGTTCCGGTCCGGCGACGTGGTGGTTGAAGTGAACGGGCGAGCGATCACGAAGGTCGGGGAACTTCGCGATGCGGTGGCCGAACGGCAGTCGCGCTGGGATATCTCGGTTCGGCGGAATGGCCGCCGCCTGAGCCTTTCGGTCACGGGATAGACGCCGTGGCCCGGCAATCGGAAATGTTCGCCGGCCAGGCGCCTCGACCGCTTGCGGACAGGTTGCGGCCGGAATCCGTGGCCGAGGTGGTCGGGCAGGGCCATTTGTTGGAGCCGGAAGGACCTATCGGCCGCATGATCGCCAGTGGCCGACTGGCCAGCATGGTTCTCTGGGGACCGCCGGGGTGCGGTAAGACCACGATCGCGCGCCTGCTGGCCCATGAAACCGACCTGGAGTTCGAACCTCTTTCCGCCGTGTTTTCGGGCGTAGCCGATCTGCGCAAGGTCTTTGAGCGTGCGACGGCGCGCCGGGCGGGCGGCAAGGGTACGCTTCTTTTCATCGACGAAATCCACCGTTTCAACCGGGCCCAGCAGGACGGCTTCCTGCCTTATGTGGAGGACGGCACGGTCACGCTGATCGGGGCGACGACAGAGAATCCCTCCTTCGAGATCAACGCGGCTCTGCTTTCGCGCACGCAGGTATTCGTGCTGAACCGGCTCGATGGGCTGGCTCTGGAAGAATTGCTCAGTCGCGCCGAGGCGATCGAGGGCCGCACGCTGCCGGTAGCACCGGATGCGCGCCTGGCCCTGAAGGCGATGGCTGATGGTGATGGGCGCTATCTCCTTAACCTCGCCGAGGAGCTCTTCGCCCTCAACCCGGACGCACCCCTGGACACTGCGTCCCTGACGGAGACGGTGCAGAAACGCGCACCGCTGTATGACAAGAGCCAGGAAGGCCACTACAACCTGATCAGTGCGCTCCACAAGTCGCTACGAGGCTCGGATGTGGATGCATCGCTCTACTGGCTGGCGCGGATGCTGGCGGGCGGCGAGGACCCGCGTTTCATTGCGCGGCGGCTGGCGCGCGCGGCGGTAGAAGATATAGGTCTTGCCGACCCGCAGGCCCTGACCCATGCGCTGTCGGCCTGGGAGGCCTATGAGCGGATCGGTTCGCCCGAGGGCGAATTGGCGCTGGCCCAGTGCACGATCTACCTGGCGAGCGCACCCAAATCGAACGCATCCTACAAGGCATATGGTGCGGCCATGCGCAGCGCCAAGGAAACCGGCTCACTGATGCCGCCCAAGCATATCCTCAATGCGCCGACGAACCTGATGAAGGACCTCGGATACGGCGCGGGATATGCCTACGATCACGACGCGGACGACGGATTTTCTGGGCAGGACTATTTTCCCGATGAGGTCGGCCGCCAGACCTTCTATCGCCCTGTGGAGCGGGGCTTCGAGCGCGAAATTTCCAAGCGGCTCGAATACTGGAGCCGCCTGCGCGCGGAACGGCGGGGCCGGGGGGACGCATCATGAACATGCTCGTCGCCATTGCTGTCGGCGGTGCGGTGGGCGCGCTGGGGCGTCACTTCGTCAATGTCGCGATGGGATCGCTGCTGGGTACCGGATTCCCCTGGGGGACGGTGACCGTGAACATCGTGGGCTCGTTCCTGATGGGCGTCCTGATCCACATGCTGGCCGTGTCGTGGAACGTCTCTCCGGAAATGCGCGCGCTGCTGACCGTCGGAGTGCTGGGAGCGTTCACCACCTTCTCGACCTTCTCGCTGGACGTAGTGACGATGTACGAGCGTGATGATCTTCTGCTCACTGGTATCTATATCGCCGTCTCCGTCTTGGCATCGATAGGGGCGCTGTTCATCGGTCTGCGGCTCGCCCGGGTGGTGGCATGAACGAACCAGGCGAGTCCGGCGTTCGCCACATCGCGGTCGCGGATGACGATGACGGTGTGCGGGTGGACCGCTGGTTTAAACGTCACTTCCCCGACGTGCCCTATGGACAACTCGCCAAATGGCTGCGCACCGGTCAGGTCCGCGTCGATGGCGGCCGGGCGAAGCCGGGCGGACGCCTATCCGCAGGGCAGCAGGTCCGGGTGCCGCCTGTGACCAATGTTGCGCCTGCTGCGGCGCAGGCGGGTACACCGCGTCCCGTCTCCGAAGCCGACGCGTCAGATCTGCGCGCAAGTGTGATCTACCGGGATGACCATCTGATTGCGCTCAACAAGCCCGCGGGCCTAGCGGTGCAGGGCGGGACCGGCACCACGCGCCATCTCGATGGGATGCTCGATGCGTTGCGGTTCGGTGCGGAAGAGCGCCCGCGCCTCGTCCACCGTCTCGACAAGGACACCAGCGGGCTCCTGATCCTGGCGCGAACCCGCCCGGCAGCGCGCGCGCTGAGTGCGGAATTCCAGGGTAGGACCATGGACAAGGTCTATTGGGCCCTCGTGCTGGGCGTTCCCGATGTGAGCGCCGGGACCATTGACGCGCCGCTGGCCAAGCGCGGCCCTCAGGGTGGTGAGCGCATGACCCATGATGAGGAAGGACAGCACGCGGAGACGGATTACCGGGTTCTGGATCATGCGGCCCGGCGCGTTTCGTGGCTGGAGCTGATGCCGCGCACCGGCCGCACCCATCAGTTACGCGCCCATTGTGCGGCCATGGGCAATCCCATCCTGGGGGACGGGAAATATGGCGGCCGGGAAAGTTTTCTTCCCGGAATGGCGAAGCGGCTGCACCTGCATGCCCACGCACTTACCCTGACCCATCCGGAAAACGGCGCGCGCCTGGAATTGACCGCGCCACTGGACGGCGAACTCGCGAAAAGCTGGCAGAAGGTTGGATTTCATCTCGAAACTGGATGAATTAAGGCCGTTTTGTGAAGTTTTTCAAAAATCGGGGTCTGAAGCGCTGATTCCCCATAAGATGGCTGGCGAGCGTTACTTGGGAGCCTACTTGTAGCTCGTACGTCGTTCAGATGAACGGCCCGTCCAGAACGCGAAGGTTTATCCATGCGGTTGCGTACCATCCTGAAAATCGCCGGTGTCCTGCTGATAGCGCTTGTCGTCGCGGCTGTCGCATTTGCGCTCAACCTCGATCCCAATGACCACAAAGACCGCATTGCAGAGATGGTCAAGGAAGAGACGGGACGCGACATTGTCTTTGGCGGACCTATGGATCTCGATATCGGCATGACCACGCGCCTTGTCGTGCGCGATGTGTCGTTCTCGAATGTCGGATGGGGTAGCCGCGCGCAACTCGCGAACGTCGGCCTGATGGAGGTCGAGGTCCGGCTTCTCCCGTTGTTAAGCGGCAATCTCGACATTGAGCGGGTGGTGCTGCGCGACGCGGATGTCCTCGTGGAGACCGACGCGCAGGGGCGCAGCAATCTCGATTTCGGCGGTGAAGAGAGTGCGCGCGACGAGGATGGTGACGACGGGAGCTCGCTCGGGCTCGGCATCGGCCAACTCCGGATCGAAAATTTAAAAATCACTTTTATCGACGGAGTGGAGGGGCGGACGCTTGTGGCTGCGCTTGAGCGGGCCATTGCGGTGCCGGCGAGTCCGGGGGCGCCCCTGGACATCGATGTGAAGGGAAAGGTCACGCTGGATCGCCACGAAGCGAATATCGCGCTGGATGGTCAGGTCGGCTCGTCAGAGGCCATTCTGTCTGGCAGGGAGCCGGTACCGATCAACCTTAAGGGCGAGTTGGTGGGCTACGACGTGACGGTCGAAGGCGGCGTGCGCCAGCCGCAGAACCCTGGCGGCTTCGATGTCCAGATTCACATCGCCGGCGACGGTCTGGCGACGATCCAGCCCTTTATCCGCGAATCCCTGCCGAAAGTCGGTCCTGTGACACTGGGGGCCTATGTCACCGGCAACCCGGATTATCCGGTGATCGAGAATATCCTTGTGACGGCAGCAAAGACCCGCATCACGGGGAAGGCCGAGATCGACGCGAATGACGGCAATGTCGATTACGACCTCGTCATGAATCTCGAAGGCCAGGACCTCGGACTCGTCTCTCCCTATGTGGGAATGCCGCTCGAACAACTCGGCCCCCTCAGCGGGAAGATCAACATCGTGGGCGACCTCAACCGCCTGCGCCTGGAGCCGAACGCCGTCACGGCGGACCGCAGCCGCCTGACGGGTTCCGTCACCGCGGACCTTCGCCGGAAACCACCTCAGTTAGAGTACGACCTGACCCTGACTGCGGACGGGCAGACGCTGGACATTGTGGAACCGATTGTCGGTGCGGAATTGCTGGATCTCGGTCCCATCAACGGCTCCATCCGAGCCGCGGGCGACCAAAGGTCCGCCCGTGTGGAAATCACCGATGTTTCTGCAGACAAAAGCAAGCTGGCCGGGCGGATCACGCTAAAGGGCCTGGATGCATCGCCTGTTGTCGAATACGACATCAACATCGAGGCGGATGCGCAGCCCCTGGAAATTTTCCGTCCCTACGTGGGTGGAGATATTGCAGATCTCGGCACGGTCGAGGGAGCGATCAAGGCCATCGGATCTCTGGACAAGGCGAAGGTCACGCTGGAAGGCGTGCGCATCGACAATACGAAGATCACGGGTAACGCGGATATCGACCGCACCTCGGATGACGTGAGGGCGGTCTACGACGTCTCGATCGTCGCGGTACAACAGTCGCTCGGGTTGTTCAGTGCCCTCGCAGGGGCCGATCTGTCGGGCCACGGGCCGGTCGATCTTCAGGTTTCGCTGAAGGGCGATGAGAAGCAGGCGAGTTTCGAGGGACTGAGTCTGAAGTTCGAGGATTCCGAGCTTACGGGTGATGGACGTGTGGACCTGACAGGCGATGTGCCGGATGTGCTGGCCAAGCTGAACGCGCCGAAGTTCGATCTGACCCGGTTCTTCTCGGACACGACCCAGGTTCATAAGCCGCAGCAGATGTCACGGGAAGAGGCCGCGCGCGATGCCCGGACGGCAAGCAGCGAGAAGGTCTTTCCCGCCGATCCGTTGCCGTTCGACATGCTTTCGAGCGCGAAGGCGGACATCTCTCTGAAGTCCGGGGAGTTCATCACGCCCTACGGCACCTACAGAAACGTCGATGTCCGGGTTGTGATGGGCGACAATGCACTGGATGTCCTTCCGCTAATGGCAGAATACGCCGGTGGGCAGGTAAGCGGGTCGGTGAGCATCGACGCACGCGCCGGCACGCCGCTCGTCTCCGCATCGCTCAGTTCGCCCAGCGTTGCCGTGGGGCAGGTTCTCCAGGATTTTGCAAATCTTGATGTCCTGCAGGGCAACGGCGCACTGAACGTCGCGCTGTCGGGCTCCGGAAATTCGGTTGCTGATATCATGGGCTCTGCCACGGGTCATGCGCGTGTGCTGATGGGAGAGGGCCGCATGCGCAATGAAGGCCTCGGATATGTCAGTGGCGTCTTTTCCAGCATCGGTGAGGTGCTCGGCAAAAAGGAGTGGGTGGTCGTCGATTGCCTCGCCAACGACTTCGAGCTCAGCAACGGTGTTGCGAACAGCAAGGTCGGTGTCCTGAACACCGAAGTCGTCTCGCTGACTGTCGGCGGCAAAATCGACCTCACGCAGGAACGCTACGACCTGAAGGTTACGCCGTCGCCGCGCGGGCTGGATATTAGCCTTGCCGTTCCGGTGAACATTACCGGCCCGCTGGCCGATCCCGGTTTCAGCCCGGATGCCATCGGTTCGCTGGCAAAGCTCGGCAGTATTTTTGGCGCCATCGTGTTTCCGCCGGCAGCACTGATCGGTCTGACCGAATTGGGGGGTGACGATCATCCTTGTGTGCAGTATGCCAAGCAGAGCGGGGAGAACACCGACGCGACACCGTCTGCGCCGCTGGAAAAGGGCACGGATGGCAGCGTACTTGGAGCTCCCGGCAAGGTGCTGAACGGTATTCTCGGAAAGTAGGCGCGACGCCTGGCATGAAGCGGTTTTACACGGAAGTGGCGGTGGCCGACCGGCAACCGGACGGGTTCGCGATTGAACTCGATGGGCGGCCCGTACGTACGCCGCTGCGCAAGCCGCTCCATGTTCCGGGCGCACGACTGGCGGATGCCGTGGCCGGCGAATGGAACGCCCAGGGCGAGACTATCGAACTGGATTCCATGCCGTTGACGCGCATTGCGGCCACCGCCTTAGATCGGGTGGGGGAAGACCCCGACGGATATGTGGGTCAGGTGGCCGCGTATGCGGAAACCGACCTTGTCTGTTACCGCGCGCCGTCGCCATCCGAACTGGTGCTGCGCCAATCCACGGCCTGGGAACCTCTACTCGACTGGGCACACCGGACGTTCGGCGTCCGCCTGGCGGCGACAGAAGGTGTGACGCCGCTCGATCAGGAACCGGAAACCCTCGCGCGCTTGCGTGACGTCGTGGCCTCCCACGACCCGTTCGAGCTGGCGGTGCTCGGGGTCGCCACATCGGCGAGCGGTTCGCTCGTGGTCGCGCTGGCGCTCGCCCATGCCCATATCGACGCGGGGCAGGCCTTCGAGGTGAGCCAGCTCGACGAAACCTTTCAGAGCGAGCTCTGGGGAATGGACCCGGAAGCTGAGCGCAAACGTGAGATTCTGAAGGCGGACCTCGAGACGAGCGCTGCGTTTCTGGAGTTGTTGCGCGCCGGCTGATACTGCGGCGCACAACTGGCCTCACACCCCTCAAAACTGGTATTCAGGCCGCGCGAACGGAGAATCGGGCCAAGTTTGAGGGGTGCCATGCAGGACATTCTGGATCAGTTGGAAGCGCGGCGCGTGCGTGCACGCCTTGGCGGCGGTGAGCGGCGGATCGAGGCCCAGCACGCCAAGGGTAAGCTAACCGCGCGCGAGCGCCTGGAACTGCTGCTCGACGAGAACACCTTTGAAGAGTTCGACATGTTCGTCGAACAGCCTCCCAACGAGTTGACGGCCGATATCGAGCCGATCCCCGGTGACGGCGTCGTGACCGGCTGGGGCCTCATCAATGGGCGCAAGGTATTCGTCTTCTCCCAGGATTTCACGGTCTTCGGCGGCTCCCTATCCGAGGCCCATGCGGAAAAGATCTGCAAGGTCATGGACATGGCCATGAAGGTGGGTGCGCCCCTGATCGGTCTGAACGATTCCGGCGGCGCGCGCATTCAGGAAGGTGTGGGCTCGCTGGCCGGCTACGCCGATGTGTTTCAGCGCAACGTCAATGCCTCGGGCGTGATCCCACAGATTTCCGCGATCATGGGGCCCTGCGCGGGCGGTGCTGTGTATTCGCCGGCTATGACCGACTTCATCTTTATGGTCCGCGATACCTCCTACATGTTTGTCACAGGTCCCGATGTGGTTAAGACCGTGACGCATGAGGAAGTAACCCAGGAACAGCTCGGAGGTGCGACCACTCACACCACCAAGTCGAGCGTGGCTGATAAGGCGTTCGAGAACGACGTGGACACGCTGCTGGAGCTGCGTCGCTTCTTCGACTTTATGCCGGCGAACAACCGTGAGGATCCACCGGTATGGCCGACCAGCGATCCGCACGACCGCGAGGAACCGTCACTCGACACACTCATCCCGCCCGATCCGCAGAAGCCCTACGACATGAAAGAGCTGATCGAGAAGGTCGTTGATGAGGGCGATTTCTTCGAAATCCAGCCCGATCATGCAGCCAACATCATCATCGGATTCGGGCGCATGGATGGCAGCACGGTGGGGTTTGTAGCCAACCAGCCGATGGTGCTGGCGGGCTGCCTCGATATCGATTCGTCCAAGAAGGCTGCGCGGTTTGTGCGTTTCTGCGACTGCTTCAACATTCCAATCGTCACCTTTGTCGATGTACCGGGCTTCTTGCCGGGGACGTCCCAAGAATACGGTGGCATCATCAAGCACGGCGCGAAGCTACTGTTTGCCTTCGCCGAGGCGACGGTGCCGAAGGTCACGGTCATCACCCGCAAGGCCTATGGCGGCGCCTATGACGTCATGTCATCAAAACATATCCGTGGCGATCTGAACTACGCCTGGCCGACGGCCGAGATCGCGGTGATGGGTCCTAAGGGTGCGGTGGAGATCATTTATCGCGAGGACCGCAGCGACCCGGAAAAGATCGAGGCGCGCACGGAGGAATACCGCCAGCGCTTCGCCAATCCGTTCGTGGCGGCCCAGAAGGGGTTCATCGACGATGTGATCTATCCGCACAGCACGCGCCGGCGTATCTGCCGTGCGCTGCGGATGCTGGCGGACAAGCAGCTCGAGAACCCCTGGAAGAAGCACGATAATATTCCGCTCTAGCGGGGGAACTAGAGCGTCAGGATATCCCGTCCATATCGGGGGCGGGTACTATCGCTTGTTGCCAAGCGGCGTGACCCGTTCCAGCAACATCCGGTTCGTGGCGAGACCGGCCTCGTTCTTTTCTGCTGCCTGGCACCATGAGCCGCAGGCTATTGCGCCGGGTTCCTGGCGTCCATATGCCTGCACAATGGCGGATTGCGCGCGGCCCGCGCGTTGCGTAGTTTCGCGTACATGTTTTCAAAGATTCTCGTCGCAAACCGCGGAGAGATCGCCTGCCGCGTGATCCGCACCGCCCGCCAGATGGGCATCTTGACCGTGGCCGTGTATTCGGATGCCGATGCGGGCTCGCTGCCCGTACGCATGGCCGATGAGGCCGTGCATATCGGCCCTTCGGCAGCGGCGGAAAGCTATCTTTTGGCCGACAAGATCCTTGACGCGATCCGAGCGACGGGCGCGCAGGCCGTACATCCCGGCTACGGTTTCCTGTCGGAGAACGCGGAATTCGCGCGCCGGCTGGACAAGGAAGGCATCGCCTTCATTGGCCCGCCGCCGAATGCAATCGCCGCCATGGGCGACAAGATCGAGTCCAAGAAGCTGGCGAACGAGGCCGGTGTAAATACGGTGCCCGGTCATATGGGCATAATCGAAGACGACGACGAGGCGGTAAAAATCGCCGCCGAGATCGGCTTCCCGGTCATGATCAAGGCGTCGGCGGGCGGCGGCGGCAAAGGTATGCGCATTGCCTTTGACGAGGGCGAGGTGCGTGAAGGCTTCCGATCGGCCAGGAACGAGGCACGCTCCAGCTTCGGTGACGACCGGGTGTTCATCGAGAAGTTCGTCGAAGAGCCGCGCCATATCGAAATCCAGATTCTCGCGGACGGCCACGGCAATGTCGTCTATCTGGGCGAGCGCGAATGTTCGATTCAGCGCCGCCATCAGAAGGTGATCGAGGAAGCGCCGTCGCCCTTCCTGGACGAGGCGACCCGCAAGGCGATGGGCGAACAGTCCTGCGCGCTTGCGCGCGCCGTGGGTTACCGCTCGGCGGGGACGGTGGAGTTCATCGTCGATAAGGACCGGAACTTCTACTTTCTGGAAATGAACACCCGCCTGCAGGTGGAACATCCGGTCACGGAGATGATCACCGGCCTCGATCTGGTCGAGCAGATGATCCGCGTCGCAGATGGCGAGGCACTGACATTCGGTCAGGACGATGTCCGTCTGAACGGCTGGGCGATCGAGGCGCGTGTGTATGCCGAGGATCCGGCCCGCAACTTCCTGCCGGCCATCGGCCGTCTGTCACGCTATCGCGCGCCGGTCGAAGACGGCCACACCGTGCGCATCGATACGGGCGTGGGCGAGGGCTCGGAAATTTCGATGTTCTACGACCCGATGATCGCGAAGCTTGCGACCCATGGGGATGACCGTGACATGGCGATTGCCCGGATGCAGGACGCGCTGGACGCCTATTACATCCGCGGGACGGGCCACAACACGGCCTTCCTGGCCTCGATTCTGGCCCATCCGCGTTTCGCCGAGGGCCGGCTGACTACCAATTTTATCGCCGATGAATATCCCGATGGTTATGCTCCCGAAGCGCCCAAGGGCGATCTTCGCGACCGTTTCTGCGCCGTGGCCGCCTATGTCCACGGGCGCTATTCGGCACGGGCGCGCCAGAGCGGCCTGCATGGCGAGCCCGAACTGCCGGTTGAGGTGCGCGAATGGCGGGTCCAGGTGGGGTCCGACATGGTACCTGCGGCCGTCACCTACAGTGACGATGGCGCGGCGGTCGATATCGGCGGCCGCAATCTGGCCTTCCGGTCCGAATGGACACTCGGCGATCCCGTCGTGCATGCCTCTTTCAATAATGGCGATGCGACGTTCCAGGTAGACCGGATCGGCACCGCTTACCGGATCACCCATCGCGGCGTCGAGGCGGATATCCGCGTGCTGACAATCCGCACCTCGGAACTGGCCGGCCTGATGCCCGAGAAAGAGCCGCCGGACCTCAGCAAATTCGTGCTGTCGCCGATGCCGGGCCTGCTGGTCTCACTGGCGGTGGAAGAGGGTGCGCAGGTGCGCGCGGGCGAGGAAGTGGCCGTCGTTGAGGCCATGAAGATGGAAAACGTCCTGCGTGCCGGGGCGGACGGCATCGTGAAAACCCTCCACGCCGCGCCGGGTGACAGCCTGAGCGTCGATCAGGCCATCGTCGAGTTCGAATGAGCGAAGCCCGCGCCTGTGTACACGTTCGCATTCGCGGGCGGGTGCAGGGCGTCTGGTTGTAGGCATGGACCGTTGAATAGGCGCAAGGTCTCGGCCTCGACCGTTGGGTCCGCAACCGGGCCGACGGATCGGTCGAGGCGATGTTCTCGGGGCCTGAAGATCAGGTCTAAAGCATGATCGCGGCGTGCCATGACGGCCCGCTGCTGGCGGCTGTTGATGAGGAGATACGCGAACCGGCCGAAGAATCCGAAGCCGGTGAGGGCGGTTTCCGCCAGCTGCCGACGCTCTAGCCGAACACCCGGGCGAAACTGCGTTTCAGCGCGGCATCCACATCGTCCATCGATACAGCGCAGCCGAGGCCCGACAGGCTGGTGACCCCCAGCATGTCCTCTCCGATTCCGCAGGGCACGATGCCCGAGAAATGGCTGAGGTCGGGCGCAACGTTAATGGAAATGCCGTGATAGGTGATCCAGCTCCGGATGCGCACCCCGATGGCTGCGATCTTGTCTTCGCGTCCGTCACCGCGAGTGACCCAGATGCCCACGCGGCCTTCGCGGCGTTCGCCCGTCACACCGAACTCCTGTAGGGCGTCAATCACCCAGGCTTCGAGATTCCGCACATAGGCGCGCAAGTCCTGCCCCCGGTTGCGCAGGTCGAGCAAGGTGTAGGCCACACGCTGTCCCGGGCCGTGATAGGTGTACTGGCCGCCGCGCCCGGTCTCGAAGACAGGAAAACGGTCCGGTTCCAGAAGGTCCTCGAGCTGGGCACTGGTCCCGGCTGTGTAGAGCGGCGGGTGTTCCACCAGCCATACCAGTTCGCCCGCCTGGCCGTCGCGGATCTGCGCCACGCGCGCCTCCATGCCCGCGACGGCATCAGGATAGGCCAGCAGGCCCGGCTGGGTCCGCCATTCGACGGCATCAAGGGGATCTTTGCGTACCGGGGCTGTTTTTGTCGTCGTAATCATGTCACCGGAAGGCAATATAGGCCTTTCGAAGAGTATTTTCCCGTTTTCCAGTTGTAACCCGTCACCCGATCAAGCATCTAACGCCCATGAGCGACAACGCGCAGATTGAATCGATAGCAGCCGCCACGGACCCGGAACGCAGTTTTGGCGTTGACGAGGCGTTCGTGCGCGCCTGCGACCGGGCTCTCGCGGAGGATCGGATCGAGGAACTCGATGCGATGCTGTCCGATCTGCATGCGTCGGATATGGCGGATGTGATCGAGGAGCTGGCCGGGGAGAACCGCCTCAAGCTTCTTGAATATTTGCGTGGCCGGCTCGATCCGGAACTGCTCGCCCATCTCGACTATGTCGTTCGTGAAGACGTGCTCGAGGCGCTTCCGGCCGAGGAAGTCGCCGCCGCGATCACCGAACTCGACACGGACGACGCGCTGGACGTGTTCGAGGACATTCCGGCTGAAGACCAGGCCCAGGTTCTCGAACAGCTTTCGCCGTCTGACAGGGCGCTGCTTGAACAGGCGCTGACCTATCCGGAGGAAAGCGCCGGCCGCCTGATGCAGCGCGAGCTGGTAACCGTGCCCAAGGACTGGTCGGTCGGCAACACCATCGACTATCTGCGCGAACGCGCCGCCCGGCTGCCGCGTGATTTCTATGAAATCTATGTGGTGGATGACGACCGCAAGCCGGTCGGCACCATCCCGCTGTCGCGGCTGATGCGCAACCAGCGCGACGTGCGCATCGACGACATCATGCTGACGGATGTTCGCTCGGCCCAGGTCGAGATGGACCAGGAAGATGTCGCGCTGATGTTCAGCCAGTACGCGCTGGTCTCGGCCCCTGTGGTGAACGAGGGCGGGCAGATTGTCGGTGTGATTACCGCCGATGACGTCGTGCACGTGATTCACGAAGAGGCCGAAGAAGACATCATGCGCCTTGGCGGCGTGCGCGAGGACGACTTCTACGAAGCCGTGCTGGAGACCACGCGTGCACGCTTTTCATGGCTTCTGGTGAACCTCTGTACCGCAATCGTGGCGTCGCTGGTGATCGGCCTGTTCGACGCGGCGATCGAGAAGGTGGTGGCGCTCGCGGTGCTGATGCCCATCGTTGCGTCCATGGGCGGCAATGCGGGTACCCAGACGCTGACGGTGGCCGTGCGTGCGCTGGCGATGAAGGAACTTACGGCGACCAATGCTGCGCGTATCGTCGGCAAGGAGGTCATCGTCGGCGGGATCAACGGGCTGCTTTTTGCACTGCTCATGGGCGGCATCGCCTGGGGCTGGTTCGGTGACACGACGATGGGTCTCGTGATCGGCGCGGCGATGATCGTGAACCTGCTTGTCGCGGGATTCGCCGGGGTGGCCATCCCCATCGTGCTTCAGCGGATGAAGGTCGATCCGGCAGTCGCCTCGGCCGTGGTGCTCACGACCGTGACCGACGTGGTCGGGTTCCTGGCGTTCCTCGGCCTGGCTGCGCTGGTGCTGCTTTGAGCGGCGGGTCCAAGTCCGCGCCTTACGGCACCTGGCCGTCCCCCATCTCTGCCGGGATGATCGCGGATACGACGATTACGATCACGAGCGTGCTGGTCGATGGCGGCGACCTCTACTGGCTAGAAAGCCGGCCGAGAGAGGATGGGCGTGTCGTCCTGATGCAGGACGATGGCGCGGACGGGCGGGAAGTCAGCCCGCGGGATTATTCGATCCGTTCAAGGGTGCATGAATATGGCGGTCTGGCCGCGCTGGTTGCGGGCAGGACGGCCTGTTTCGTCAACCTGAAGGATCAGTTCATCTACACCCAGGCGCCGGGTGAATTGCCCAAACGTCTCGTCGGAGGCGAAGGAGACCGCTACGCGGACCTCATCATGGATGCGCCGCGTGACCGTCTGATCGCCGTGCGCGAGCGGCATGTGGGCAAGGCAGTCGAGAATACGCTGGTGGCGGTTTCCCTGAATGGCGGCGAGGTCTCGGTCCTCGACGGGGCGCATGACTTCGTCTCCAACCCTCGAATCTCGCCGGATGGAGGGTCGCTGTCCTGGGTGAGTTGGGACCTGCCGGCTATGCCCTGGGACGCAGCCGCTGTGAATGTGGCGGCCTTCGATGCGCGGGGCGGGCTACAAGGCTCCCGGCGGGTTGCGGGCGGCGACGGACAGTCGGTGTTCCAGCCGGAATGGCATCCCGATGGCCGCCTAATCTTTGTTTCGGACCCCGACGGCTGGTGGAATCTCCAATCCTGGGACGGACACAAGGTGACGCCGCTGGCGCCAATGGATGCCGAATTCGGCCTGCCTCAATGGGTCTTCGGCATGCGCACCTATGACATCCTGCCGTCCGGCGAGATTGTCTGCGCATACTTCACCGGGGGGCGATGGCAACTCGCGCTTGTGTCGGATGAGGGTCTGCAAAAGATCGATATTCCCTACACGGATATTTCGGGCATGCGGGCGCAGGGTGAGGCCGTCGTATTCATCGGCGCCTCGGCCCATGAGGGACAGAGTCTTGTCCGGTGCGATCCGCGAACCGGAAACTGCGAAGTGATCCGGCGTTCGTCGGATATTGCACTTGGGCCGGAGATGCTGTCGGCCCCGGAAGCCGTGATGTTTCCCACCACCGGCGGTGCGGTTGCGCACGGGTTGTACTATTCTCCACGCAACGCCTTTTACCACGCGCCGAATAGCGAGACCCCGCCGCTGATCGTGCGCGGTCATGGCGGCCCGACGGGCTCGTCGTCGCCGTCACTCAGCCTGGCGATCCAGTACTGGACCACACGCGGCTTTGCCGTCCTCGACGTCATCTATCGCGGCAGCACGGGTTTCGGCCGCGCTTACCGGGAAGCGCTTTACGGGCAATGGGGCGTTCTGGATGTCGATGACATGGTGACCGGCGCGAGTTATCTGGTCGCGCGCGGTCTGGCCGATCCCGACCGGCTCCTGATCCGGGGCGGCAGCGCGGGCGGCTACACGACGCTGGCCGCGCTGGCATTCCGGGATACGTTCTCGGCCGGTGCGAGCCTCTACGGTATCGGCGATTTGATGACGCTAGCGCGTGACACCCACAAGTTCGAAAGTCGGTATCTCGATCTGCTGATCGGCACCCTGCCGGAGACGGAGGATCTCTACAGGGACCGGTCACCCGTCAACCATGTCGATGCGCTGGATTGCCCTGTGATCTTCCTGCAGGGCAGCGAAGACAAGGTGGTCCCGCCCAACCAGGCCGAGGCGATGGTGGAGGCGCTGGACACGAAGAACATCCCCGTTGCGTATATCCTGTTCGAGGGCGAGGGGCATGGCTTCCGCAGCGGTGCCAATGTGCGCCGCGCGCTGGAGGCCGAACTGGCGTTCTACGGGCGTGTTCTGGGGTTCGAACCGGCCGATGACCTGCCGGACATCGAAATCCGCAATCTCGAAGCGGAGAGGACTCGATGAAACTCTTTGATTACTGGCGTTCCTCGGCGGCGTTCCGCATGCGGATCGCGCTTAACCTCAAGGGACTAGAGTTCGAACGGGAGTTCATACACCTGCGGCGCAAGGACCAGATCTCGGAAGCCTATCTGGCGGTCAATCCGCAGGGGCTCGTGCCCGCGCTGGTCGATGACGACGGAACGGTCCTCACGCAGTCGATGGCGATGATCGAGTATCTCGATGAGACTCATCCCGAGGGTGCGCGGCTGATGCCAGGCGACGCGAAGGGCAGGGCGCGGGTGCGCGCGATTTCACAGTCCATCGCCTGCGAAATCCACCCGCTCAACAATCTGCGTGTACTGCGCCACCTTGGGGCCGAATTCGGTATCGAGGAAGAGGACCGCAACGAGCGCTGGTACAAGCACTGGATTGCGGAGGGCATGCGCGGGCTGGAAGGTCTCCTGGCCGATGGCGGTGCGGGAAACTGCGCCCATGGCGATTCCCCGACCATGGCGGATATCTGTCTTGTTCCGCAGGTCTATAACGCGCTCCGCTTCGGGTGCGATCTGTCCGCATTCCCGACGGTGCTGCGGGTCAACGACTACTGCCTGCAGATCGATGCGTTCCGCGACGCGGTGCCGGAGAACCAGCCCGACGCGGAATAGCCGCGCGGATCAGGAATCACTGCGCATGCGCGCGATGAACTCGCGCAGGTTCTCCGGGCTCATGGCGCCGGGGATGAGCTCGTTCCGCACGATAAAGGCCGGTGTACCCGGCACGCCGATCCGCTGGGCGAGACGATTGGTCTCCGCCAGCATCGACGTGATCTCTTCCGATTCCATATCGGCGCGAAGATACTCGAGGTTCAGCCCGGTCCGCTCTGCGAGACGGGCGATCGTGCTTTCCGATGGCGCGCCGGGCAGTTCCATCAGCGCCATGTGAAACTCCAGGTACTTGCCCTGCTTGTTGGCGGCCAGTGCGGCGCCAGTGCGGACGGTTCGCCGAAGACTGGGAGCTCCTTGAAGACGATGCGCAGGTCCGAGTCCTCATCGGCGATGGCCGCTAGCACCTGTGCCATGCGTTTACAGTACGGGCACTGGTAGTCGAAGAACTCGACAAGGGTGATGCCGGCGCCGGGATTGCCGATAAACGGGTCGCGGCTGTCGTTGACCAGCGCGTCCCGGCTGGCTGCAAGTGCGCCGCGCTTGCGGGCCTTATCGGCCTGATGGCGGCGGTTCTGCAGGGCCTCCAGCGCCTCGACGATCACCTCGGGGTGTTCCAGAAGGTATTCGCGTACAGTGTCGCGGATTTCATCGCGCTCCTCGCCGGCTCCGAATGTTTTCCTCGACAACAATAGGGCCGGATCGCTCGCCGAGGTTCGGGAACACGATAGCCAGAGCCACAACCGCAGCCATGAGAATGGCAACCAGAACAGCGCCACGGAAATCTGACACAGCTTTTCTCCTTTAATACGCGAATAGCGAATGACGCCGATGCGATGATGGGCAACCACCGCGCCGGGTTCAACCGCGAGGCCGATGTGTCGCGCAAAGGTGATCCCGGGTGCGAACGCTACTTGTCTTTTAGTCGGCGCTCGGCTTCGCCGGTGATATCCTGGGCGCGAAGCCAGCCCGGAGAACCAGTGGGCAGAAGATCGGTGGCGCGCTTGGCCACTGCAGCGGCGGCCTTGGTGTCGCCGGTGCGTAGATGGAACTCGGCCTGGCTCAATGCAAGTTCGCCGTTATTGCCGAGACGGCTGTGGACGATGGTGAGCAGGCGCCATGCCTCGAGCAGGCTCGGGTCCGAACGTGAGGCGGCTAGCAGGTTTGACAGAGCGCTTTCGAGATACTGGGGGTCGCCCGTCTCCACCTGCGCCTTGGCGAATGCCATGCGAAGGAGGGGTTCACTGGGTTCCAGTTCGGCCATGCGCTGATAGGGCACGAGCGAATCCTGGACACGGCCGTTTTCCAAGAGCATCTGGCCCTTGAGTTCATAGAAATACGGGTTGTCCGGCTGCTCGGCGATCAGACCGTCCACCAGCGGTAGGGCCTTTTCCAGATCGGCGCGCTGGTAGTAGGCGATGGATCGCGCATACCGAGCCGGACCGGATGTGTTCGAAGGCGGATAGACCTTCAGGACATTGTCGATCGGCTCTAGAAAGCCGATGAGCTTTGCACGCATGTAATCATGCTTGCGTGCAAGGTCTGGTGGGGTGGGGGCATTTGCGAAGCGTGAGAGTGCGATGTGTGCCTGAACGGATGCAATACGGTCATTGGTGAGCGGATGAGAGCTCATATAGGGATGTTCGCGCCCTGCCTGTGACCCGTGCCTCTCGCTGCAGTATTTTGAAGAAATCGAGAAGACCCTTCGAACTGGTGCCCGTCTGGTCAAGATATTTGAGTGCGGCTGCGTCTGCCGAGGATTCCTGGGATGCGGCTGTACTTCAGAAGGTCTGCGAACGCGGCTTGTGTACCCCCGCCGATGACACCTGCCGCCACGCGCCCGTCACCGGTAGCGAGGCCCGCGGCGGTGCCCAGAACCATCGCGATGATCGACTTGGTTTCGGCGTTGCGCAGTTCTTCCTGCAGGCGCGCTAGGTGACCGCTAGCAATATGGCCCGTTTCGTGTGCAATGACGCCTATCACTTCCTCCGGCTTTGTTGCACGCATAAGGAGGCCGGTGTTGATGAACATCCGTTGGCCACCCGCGACGAACGCATTCAGGCGCGGATCGTTGACTAGATTGATCTCGACGGCGGAGGCATCCAGCCCCGCCGCATTGAAAATTGGCGAGGCGTAGTCGCGGATGATATTTTCAATCTCCGCATCGCGGATCAGGTCGGGGCCCCTGTCTTGGCCCAACGCAATCTGCACCGTCCCGAAAAACAGGGCGGAAAAAAGGACTACGAACCGTGCGAACAAGCGCAAGTGACTGTCTCCAAAGCAGTAATCCAAACTAGGTATATGAAAATGTGGCGTCAATCTGGACGGGGCCTCCTCGTCGCAACGGTTCTTCTTCTTGCAGCCTGCACTGGCGGAGGGTCAAAGCAGGGCGATATCGGGTTCGTCGAAGGGTTTTTTGGTGGACTGATAGTCGACGAGCCCCGAGCGGCGATCGTCGGGCGTGACGTCCTGTCGGCGGGTGGCACGGCGGCCGATGCGGCGGTGGCGGCCTATTTCACATTGGCGGTGACCCATCCGGGGGCGGCGAGCCTCGGCGGTGGCGGCATGTGCCTCGTCCATGACGCACTCAAGATCAAGGCTGATGTGATCGCCTTCCTGCCCGGCGCCGGTGCCGGGCGCTTTGCCGTACCGGGCAATATCCGGGGCATGTTCGTGTTGCATGCGCGCTACGGCGAACTGGAATGGTCGAACCTGCTGCAGCCCTCCGAACAGTTCGCGCGCGGCGGTCACGCTGTCTCGCGGGCCTTTGTCCGCGATTTCCAGGCCGACGGCGCGGCGCTGCGCAGCGACCCAGAAGCGCGCGAAATCTTCGGTGTGGGGAACCTCCAGGAAGGCCAGGTCCTGCGGCAGGTGGAACTGGGTGCGATCCTGTCGAACCTACGTTCCCGCGGTCCGGGAGGGTTCTACGACGGATCGCTCGGTCATCAGTTCGTGGCAGCCTTCAATGCGGTCGGCGGCAACATCACAATCTCCGATCTGCAGGACTACAAGCCGCAGCTCGTGGAGCCGGTGCGTGTTGAACTCGGCAATGACTTCATTTTCTTCCCGCCGGGTGGCGGTGGCCAGATCGCCGCGCGCATCTGGGAGGCGGCACAGGCCGATGATGGTTTCGCCGATGCGGATTCCGTCGGGCGGCGCCACCTAATACTCGAAGCAGCCGCGCGTATGTATCAGGACGCTGCCAAGGGCCAAGGTACGATGGCAGAGGCCGAAGCGTTGATGGCCGATTATTCTCCCTCGGCGCACCGCGCGGTAACACCTTCCGTGGCAATCACCGAAGATAACGGCCATGACGGCGCCAGTATTGTTGCGGTCGATAACCAAGGCCGGACCGTCGCGTGCGCCTTCACCATGAACGGGCCGTTCGGGTCCGGCGTGATTGCGCCGGGCACGGGAATCCTGCTGGCCAATGCGCCGGGGGGCCCCCGCGCATCCGTGCCGAGCCTTGCCATCATCGGCAACGAGAATGTCGGCCTGACTTATTTTGCGATCGCAGGGTCGGGGCCAGTGTCCGGTACGGTAGCCCGCATCGCGGCGGAAACCGTTGTCTCTCGAAGCACGCTGACTGATTCTGTACCCAACATGGTTGGTGCCGTCGGCGCACCGCGCTTGCATACGACCGGCGACCCGGACGTGGTGCGTTTCGAGGACGGGATTGCCACGGATGAACTCGAAGGACTACGCTCGCTAGGTCACCAGATGCAATCGCTGCGGAAGTTCGGGCGGGTGAACGGGTTCTATTGCCCGCGCGGCCTGCCGCGGGTGCAGACCTGCCAGTTTGTGAAGGATCCACGCACGTTCGGCCTCGCGGTTACTTCCGACCCCTCCTGAGAATTGTGCTGACATGAAAATTTCTAAGCGCGGGCGTATCGACCCGTTCATCGTCATGGATGTCATGCGCGAGGCCAATGCCCTCGATGCGGCGGGTGGTGATGTGGTGCATCTCGAAGTCGGGCAACCCGGCACGCCCGCTCCGAAAAAAGTGCGCGACGTGGCGGTGGCCGCGCTTGAATCCAATCGCCTCGGCTACACTGATGCGCTAGGAATTCCGACTCTGCGCCAAGCGATTGCTGCGCACTATGCGGGCTTCTACGGCGTAAGTGTCGAGCCCGGCACAGGTCGTAGTGACCACCGGGTCTTCCGGTGCGTTCCTTCTCGCGTTCCTGTCGGCCTTCGATGCGGGTGACCGCGTGGCTCTGGCCGCGCCGGGTTATCCGGCCTACCGGAACATTCTATCGGCGTTGGGCGTGGAGTCGGTGGTGGTTGAAACCCAGCTCGAAGACCGTTTTCAGCCAACCCCCGAGGTGCTGAGCCGTGTCGAGGGCGATCTGGATGGCTTGATTGTTGCCAGTCCGTCTAACCCGACGGGTACGATGATCGACAACGCCGATATGGCGGCGCTGACCGGCTACTGCCGGGAGCGGGGGATACGCTTCATCTCGGACGAGATATATCACGGTATCACTTACGGCCATGAATCCGTCTGCGCGCTGGCGCATGACGAGGACGCCATCGTCATCAACAGCTTCTCGAAGTACTTCTCGATGACGGGCTGGCGGCTGGGCTGGCTGGTGATACCGCCAGATCTCGCGCGCTCGGTGGAGTGCCTGGCACAAAACCTGTTCATCTCACCGCCGGCGCTGTCGCAGTTCGCGGCATGCGCGGCCTTTAACAGCCACGATGAATTGCAGGTCAACGTGGCGAACTACGCGGTCAACCGGGAGATCCTGCTGCGCGAGTTACCCAAGGTCGGCTTTGACCGGCTCGCGCCCGCGGATGGTGCATTCTATATCTATGCCGATATCGGTGAACTGACCAATGACAGCCCGGAATTCTGCCGCCGCATGCTGATCGAGGCGAAGATTGCCGCGACCCCAGGGCTCGACTTCGACCCCTATCGCGGCAACGGCTTCGTTCGGTTTTCTTTTGCAGGCACGCAGAGCGACATGACGCGGGCTATCGAACGCCTGGCAGACTGGAACGGCGGCCGCTAGGCGGCGTCCCGCGCGGGCGTCAGGAGGCCGCGCGGTTCCACCAGCCAGAGCGGCGTGGACGACTGTCGTCCTCTTCTTCCGCCGCTACCCTTTCGTCGGCCCCGTTATTGTCGTTTTCGTCATCCGCATCAGGTTCTGCCTCGTCGGAGCCATCTGCATCAACATCTTCCGCTTCAGCGGCTTCGGCGATATCGTCTTCCGAGTTGTCGGGGTCAGCATCGTCCGTTTCGTCGCGTTCGGACGCGCTGCGCGGTTCGGGGATATCGATCTCCCTATCGACTTCATCGTCGTCGAAATCCTCGATAGTCTCGGCCCGGGCAACGGCATCGCTGTAGTCGTCCGAGCTCTCCGCATTCTTGTCCGAAGCAGCCCGACCACGGCCACGCCGTCCACGTCGCCGGCGGCGGCGGGTGCCGCTGCCTTCACCATCTTCGCGCTCGCCGTTTCCCTCGTCGTCCGCATCGTCTGCGTTTGAAGACTCAGTCTCGTCTTCGGAGGCTTCGGTAGAATCTTCCCCCAACTCTTCGTTCTCGCGGGCCGTACCCGAGCGGCGTCGGCGGCGTCCGCCCCGGCGGCCGCGACGGCGTCCACCGCGCCGGCGGCCTTCACCATCCTCGGTCTCGTCGTCGTCTTCGCCTTCGGCCTCGACTTCGTCCTCGGTCTCCGGTTCCTCAGCGTCGTCGGAATCCTCTTCCTGACGTTTGCGTCCGCGCCGCCGGCGACGGCGCGAGCCGCCATCCTCATCGCGCGTTTCCTGACCGCGCTTGACGCGCTTGGCCTTGTCGCCCTGATCGCCATCGGGCTTCGAGCGGGTAAAGTCGGTAGCATATTCGGACGGCGTCATGTTGGGATCCGCAATGACTATCACGCGCATGTCGTGACGTTCCTCGATCTCACGCAGGGCGTCCCGTTTTTGGTTCAGCAGGTACAGCGCGATATCCGGATGCGCCGTGACGGTCACGTCCTTGGCACGATTGCGAAGGCCTTCTTCCTCAAGCTCACGCAGGATAGACATGGTCGTGGAGGCCGTGGATCTCACGAAGCCAGCGCCTTTGCAGACTGGACAGGTCTGTGTGTGCGCTTCATGGATGCTGGGCCGCAGGCGCTGGCGCGACAGTTCCAGAAGTCCGAACGGCGAGATGCGTCCGATCTGGATGCGCGCGCGGTCGGTCTTCATCGATTCCTTGAGCTTGCGCTCGACCGCGTGGTTGTTCCGCGAGACATCCATGTCGATGAAGTCGATGACGATCAGGCCCGCGAGATCACGCAGCTTGAGTTGCCGTGCGACTTCCTCAGCGGCTTCCAAATTGGTGCGCAGCGCGGTCTGTTCCACGTTGCGCTCGCGCGTGGCGCGGCCGGAGTTCACGTCGATGGCGACGAGGGCTTCCGTCGGATTGATGACGAGGTAGCCGCCGGACTTGAGCTGCACGACCGGGTCGTGAATCTCATCCAGTTGCTGATCTACCTGATACCTGTTGAAGAGCGGGATTGTCGTATCGTCGTATTTCTGAACCCGCTTTGCATGGGACGGGATCATCGTGCGCATCAGTGTTTTGGCGTGCTTGTAGGCCTCTTCGCCCTCGACAAGCACCTCCTCGATGTCACGGTCGTAGATGTCGCGCAGCGCGCGCTTGATGACGTCGCCTTCCTCATAGATGAGCGAGGGGGCGGTCGAGTTCATCGTCAGTGCGCGGATTTCGTCCCAGACCCGCCGCAGGTATTCGTAGTCGCGCTTGATTTCGGCCTTGGTGCGCTCTACCCCGGCGGTGCGCATGATGACGGCCATGCCGTCTGGCACTTCCATCTCCGACAGGGTCTTCTTCATCGCCTTGCGATGTTTCGGGTCGGTGATCTTCCGGCTGATGCCACCGCCACGCGAGGTATTGGGCATCAGCACGCAATAGCGGCCGGGGAGAGAGAGGTAGGTGGTGAGCGCTGCACCCTTGTTGCCGCGCTCTTCCTTGACGACCTGCACCAGCAGGATCTGGCGGCGCTTGATGACTTCCTGAATTTTGTAGCTGCGCGTCAGCTTGCGCAAGCGGCGCCGGCGGGCGTCGTCCATTTCCTGTATGTCTTCGTCGTTGGCATCCGCAACAGTCTCGACGCCTTTACTGTCCTGCGCGGCAGAAAGATCCGGAGACGTAGGCGTATTTTCGTCCCCGTCGTCGTCAATGACGCCGTCTTCACCGTCTTCTTCTCCGTCCCGCTCCGCGTCGGCTTCGACATCGGTTTCTGACGGCTTCGTCTCCGTCGGCGTATTCGGCTATAGCTTCGTCTTCAGCGTCCTCATCGGCCGCGTCAGAGGCTTCTATCAGATCGTCGTCGTCTTCGTCCTCTGATTCAGCGACCTCGGTCTCTGCCAGTAGCTTTTCGCGGTCCTCGACAGGGATTTGGTAATAGTCCGGATGGATTTCGTTGAAGGCGAGGAAACCGTGCCGGTTACCGCCGAAATCGACGAACGCCGCTTGCAGCGACGGCTCCACGCGGGTCACCTTGGCCAGATAGATATTGCTCTTGATCTGACGCTTGGTGGAAGTTTCGTAGTCGTATTCGAGTAGGTCTTTACCGTCCGCCACAATGACCCGAGTTTCTTCCGGGTGAGTCGCGTCGATGAGCATGCGCTTGGGCATGACATTTTCCCTGCGGAAATCCAGGCACCATGCCCTGCGAACGGAGGCACGGGTGGTCCCGCATTGGTCGCACCCTGCATCGGAGCCTGCACCGTCGAACGGGCGATTGCGCACCAGGACGGCAGGTTTCTATCCGTATGCCCGGCCCCGAACGTCGGAGGCGGCGGACGCGAAGTTGGACAAACCGCGATCCGGATTGTGCACGTTTGCACCGACCGACTGCGCAGAGAGGCCTGAGAGAAGTATCGGCCGTGCCGCGCAAGCGGGTCGCGAACAACGCGCGTTAGATTTTGGATCGCGGGCGCTCGCACCATCAAACATAGCTATAGCCGAACGGTTCGACAATGAATTGATTTTAAGGGGCTTAAGTCGATTGGGAGTTGCAGCGGATCGGATTGGGACGATATAGAATCTGGCAATGCCATTGATTTTGAAACGGTTCTTGTCCGTAAGGGTGGTTGGCGTGGTCGTGGCCACGTTGATGCTCATTTGCGCAGGAACGGTCACACAGGCGGCCGGCCTTGAGGTGCGCGACATCCGGATTGGCCAGCACGACGGGTCCACGCGTTTTGTCGTCGAACTCAGCGACAAGGTGGAGCCCCACATTTTTGGGCTAGCGGACCCCTACCGGATGGTGATCGACCTCCCCGAGGTCAATTTTACACTGAAGAATGAGCGGATCGGCACCGGTGCAGGGCTGATCGATCAGTTGCGCTACGGCCTGTTCGGGCCAAGAACCACCCGGTTTGTGCTTGATCTCAAGGAGCCGTCGAGAATTGCTCGGCAGTTTGTGCTCAAGCCGGATGGCGAGAAACCCTGGCGTCTGGTCGTGGACCTGGAAGCGACCACCCGTGACGAGTTTCTGGTGACCATGCGACCGAGACGGGATTCTGCTCCATCGGTCGCAACAACGTCGCCAGTGGACAGGCCGCGCGAGCCGAATCCCATCCCGGTGGTGGTGATTGATGCTGGTCATGGCGGCGTCGATCCAGGGGCGATCGGGGCGTCGGGAGTTTATGAGAAAAAGATTGCGCTCGATTATGCAAAGTATCTCGCCGCAAAGCTGCGTAAATCGGGTCAGTACAAGGTGGTGATGACGCGTGACCGGGATATATTTCTGCCGCTGCGTGAACGGGTTCGTATCGCGCATAGCGTGGGCGCCGACCTGTTCATATCGCTTCACGCAAACACCCATCCCAGGCGCGCAACAAAAGGCTTTTCCGTTTACACGCTGTCGAACAAGGCTTCGGACAAGGAGGCCGCCGCACTCGCCGCGCTGGAAAATAAGGCCGATGTGATCGGCGGCGTTGATCTCGGCGAGTACAGCGACGACGTCCAGAATATCCTGATCGACTTCGCCCAGGCTAAGACCAACGAACTGTCCGTGCGATTTGCCCGCGACGTCATGCTGGGCGAAATCAAGCGCGAAGCAAGACTTCTGGGCCGACCTTGGCGTTCTGCGGGGTTCGCGGTTCTCAAGGCTCCCGATGTGCCTTCGGTCCTGTTGGAGCTCGGGTATATCTCGAACCCCGAGGAGGAGCGGCTTCTGGTTTCGAAGAAGCACCGGGATCGCCTTACGGACGCTATTGCGAAGTCGGTGGACACCTATTTCCGGACCACGGAGAACGCAGCACTCTGACGCTGCGCCGCACCCGGCAACATCTCGTTGCCACAATCGTTACATAATGAGACTACACGGACGGTGCAGCTTCGCTATGCTGCGTGCCGCGAAGAGAGGCGAGCTCTGACGATATGCTGCGTATTCTTGGATACCTGATGGGTTTTTTCGTGCTCTGCGGCCTTTTCGCCGGGTGCGCGGTGATCTGGGTTTTCTGGACGTTCGGTCAGGACCTGCCCGATTACACCCAGCTTAAGAACTACGAACCGCCCATCACAACACGTGTGCATGCAGGTGACGGCAGTCTGCTGACCGAATATGCGGTCCAGCGGCGCGTCTTTGTACCCATTGAGGCCATTCCTGAAATCGTACGGGATGCTTTCCTCGCGGCGGAAGACCAGAATTTTTACTGGCATCCCGGTGTCGATCCGGCGGGTATCGCGCGCGCGATCGTCACAAATCTAAAGAACCTCGGCACAGGCCGCCGGCCGGAAGGCGCGTCCACCATCACTCAGCAGGTGGCGCAGAATTTCCTGCTGACGAAGGATGTTTCGATCGAACGCAAGATTCGTGAGGCCATCCTGGCATTTCGCATCGAGCGTGCCTTCACCAAGGACGAAATCCTCGAACTCTACCTGAACGAGATTTATCTCGGGTTCGGCGCCTATGGCGTGGCGTCCGCCAGTCTGAACTATTTTGGCAAGTCCCTGGACCAGCTGACCGCCGGTGAGGCTGCCTTTTTGGCGGCGTTACCTAAGGCGCCCAATAACTACAATCCGATTACCAGGCAGGACGCTGCGGTCGCGCGCCGCAACTATGTGCTGGGCCGCATGGCCGAGGACGGCGTCATCAGCCAGGCGGACGCCAATACTTTGAGCGCGCAGCCCATTGAAGTCGTTGGCGACAATCTTGCCGCGACGATCGACGCCCCTTTCTTTGCCGAGGAGGTCCGCCGCGAACTGGTAGAACTTGTCGGCGAGGACGGGCTCTACAAGGGCGGATTGTCGGTGCGCACCACGCTCGATCCTCGCCTTCAGCGGATCGCTCAGAGGACCTTGCGCGACGGACTTATCGAATATGATCGCCGCCATGGCTGGCGTGGTCCTGTGACGAAAATCGCCACATCAGGCCCTGGCGCGAGGAACTGAACAAGATCGAGATGCCTGCGGGAGGCGGCGACTGGCGGCTCGCCGCTGTGCTGGAGGTAGGTGCGTCGGCGGCGGATATCGGCTTTGGTGACGGTAGCATGGGAACCATCCCGCTCGGCATGATGAAATGGGCGCGCGCCTGGATTGAGGGTCAGAAGCGCGGCGGTGCAGTGAAATCTCCGTCTGATGTGCTCGAACGCGGGGATGTCGTGCTTGTGTCGCGGGCCGAGGAGTACGGAGACGACAAGTCCTATCCTAACGGCTCCTACCGGCTGGAGCAGATACCCGACATCAACGGTGCCATAGTAGCGATCGACCCGCACACCGGACGCGTACTCGCCATGACCGGCGGACTTGCGTTCGAGGCGAGCCAGTTCAACCGTGCGACGCAGGCGTGGCGGCAGCCGGGTTCGGCCTTCAAGCCGATCGTTTATATGGCCGGGCTGGATAACGGTTTCACGCCTTCGACCCGCATCCTCGACGCCCCCTTCGTGATCGATCAGGGCGCGGGGCAGGGCAAGTGGAAGCCGGCGAACTACACCAAGAAATTCTACGGCCCGAGCCCGATGCGCCTCGGTATCGAGAAATCGCGCAACCTGATGACCGTGCGGCTGGCACAGACCATCGGTATGGAGGCTGTGGCCCAGCAGGCCGAGCGCCTTGGTGTTATGGATCACCTGCCGCGCTACCTTAGTATGTCCGTCGGCGCCGGCGAGACGACGCTCATGCGGATTACGTCTGCCTACGCTATGATCGTGAACGGTGGTAAGGAAATCACGCCCACCCTGATCGACCGCATACAGGACCGCAGTGGCGCGACGGTGTTCCGGCACGACAACCGGGAATGTCCGGGCTGTCAGTCCGTCGCATGGGAAGGGCAGGGTGCGCCGGTGCTGCTGGATGAGCGGGACCGTGTGATTGACGCAGGCACGGCATACCAGATGGTCTCGATGCTGCAGGGCGTGGTCCAGCGCGGCACGGGCGTTCGGATCGGACAGCTTGGCCTGCCGCTGGGCGGCAAGACCGGGACGACGAACGATTCACTCGACACCTGGTTCATAGGTTTCGCGCCCGACCTTGCTGTCGGCGTCTTTGTGGGCTTCGACGAGCCCAAGACACTTGGTCTGCGTGAGACGGGTTCGTCGGTTCCCGCGCCGATCTTCAAGGAATTTATGGCGCAGGCGCTGGAGGGGCAGTCGGTTGTGCCGTTTCGTGTGCCGCCGGATATCCAGTTGATCCGCGTGAACCCGGAGACGGGGTTTGCGGCGCTGCCGGGCGAAAGCTCGACGATCCTGGAGGCGTTCAAGCCGGGTACAGGACCGCCCACCTCAACAGCAGGCCAGCTTCTGCCGATCATCGGCGGCGGTGAGCCGGAGCCCGGCGCGGGCAGCGCCAGCGGTCCTCGGCGGGGAATCTATTAACCACACATCCGTCACTACGGTATTGACCCGTGCGCTTGGCACGCTAGGTTTCGCTACTATTCAAATGTCACAGTGAAGTCACCGGTCCACGTCATGCGTGCGGAAGTCAATCAGCAGATAGACGCCATCGAGTCCTCCCTGGATCTGATCCGGAGGCATCTTTGACTGGCCGGTTGCGGTCAAACGCCTTGAGGAACTGAATGCGCTAGCTGAGGATCCGTCCCTTTGGGACGATCAGGAGCGCGCGCAGAAGATTCTTCGCGACCGTACCCGCCTCGAAAAGTCCATCCAGGAGGTTCGTGGCCTTGAGCAGGAGCTCGAGGATGCGAGCACGCTCGTCGAACTGGGCGAGGCTGAAGACGACAACGATGTCGTCACGGAGGGTGAGAGCGCGATCGCCTCGCTCCAGCGCCGGGCCGAGAAGCTGGAACTGGAAAGTCTTCTATCCGGCGAGGCCGACGGCAACGACTGTTATGTTGAGGTCAATGCCGGGGCGGGGGGTACCGAATCCCAGGACTGGGCGGAGATGCTCGTGCGCATGTACCTGCGCTGGGCCGAGGCACACGACTACAAACTGGAATGGATGGAAGAAAGCGCAGGCGAAGAGGCGGGCCTTAAGTCGGCCGCGTTCAAGGTGATCGGCACAAACGCCTATGGCTGGCTGAAGACTGAAGCCGGTGTACACCGCCTGGTGCGAATTTCACCTTTCGACAGCCAGTCACGGCGCCACACGAGCTTTGCGTCGGTCTGGGTCTATCCTGTGATCGACGACGAGATCGAGATTGAGATTGAAGACAAGGACCTGCGTGTCGATACCTATCGGGCTTCCGGTGCGGGCGGCCAGCACGTCAACAAGACAGACAGCGCCGTGCGCCTGACGCATATTCCGACCGGCATCGTCGTGCAGTGTCAGAACGACCGCTCCCAGCACCGCAACCGTGCGCAGGCCATGGCGATGTTGCGCGCGCGCCTCTACGAGCACGAGCTCCAGAAGCGTGAGGCGGAAAGCCAGGCGGAGCAGGATGCCAAGACGGATATCGGCTGGGGCCACCAGATCCGGTCCTATGTGCTGCACCCGTATCAGATGGTGAAGGACCTGCGGACCGAGGTCGAGACCGGCAACGCCCAGGGTGTGCTCGACGGCGATCTCGATCCATTCCTCGAAGCGTCGCTTGCGTCCAAGCTGGGCAGTAGCGGCGAGCCAGAGAACGAGACCGCCTAGCGTCGGGTCGAAAGTAAGATCCCCAGCAGAATCGGCGCCGCGCCCGCGAAGTGATAGGCGCGAAGCGTCTCCTACACGAGCAGCCACGCCTTGGTCATAGTATAAACCGGCACCAGATACAGAATCAGCGCCGTCGGGCTGTCCCCGAGAACGCGCCGGATACGGCCACGATGCGAAGACCGCGATGGTGTCAGCGTTGAGGATGAGCTCATTTCCGCCGACTTCTTTCGCGATATGGAATGGCAGTAGGGCCAGCGCACCGCACGCGCGCCGGCAGTTATGACGGTCGGTAGCGCAGCATGAGCGAATAGATGGCCCGAGGCGACGGCAGCTGTGCCGATCCACAGGTCGCCGAGCATAGCGCCAGGCTGCGCAGAGCATCTATCTTGCCGCGGAAGACGATTACCAGCACACCGACCAGGGGAAATGCCGATCCCCGCCGCCTTGGTGCGCCCTAGCGGCTCGCGATAGATCAGCGTGGCCGCAGCGGCGATGAGGACGGGCGCAATGGCGAAGAGCAGCCCGACATTTGTCGCCGTGGTCGTCTACGCGCGGACATTGACGAAGGCGCCGTAAATCCCCTTGCCGAGAATGTCCTGGACCAGCAGGTCGCGCCATTCGGACACATGACCCGCCAGTGGCGGGCGAGGTCCGGTCCGATGGCGGCCAGGAACGGCACGAACGCCAGTGTCCAGTGCCAGAATGCCAGCGCGAAGGGCGGGATGTCGTCGCTGACCTAGCGCGCCGCGATGATGTTGTTGCCGAACAGTATGGACATCACGAACAGCAGGGCAATCGCGACGCCGCGCTCTCGCGCGCCTGCTGCCGGGAACTGTCCGGAGGCAGGCTTTCCGTCATGCCGGGGGCAAACCCTCGTACCAGTGCTGCGGCATACCGGCGGCGGTGCGGGCATCGGCGTTGAAGGGGGGCTTGAGATCACCTCGGAAGTGAGTTGTGACGAGCGACTGCCAGGCGGTTTCCGGCTCATGGCCGCGTTGCGCACAGACGTATTCGAACCAGCGCCGCCCGGCACGGACATGGCCGATCTCTTCCCGGTAGATGACTTCAAGGATATCGGCAGAAGTGTGGTCTTCGGCAGCGCGCAACTTTTCGATCATCACTGGAGTGACATCGAGCCCGCGCGCCTCCAGTACCAGGGGAACGATGGCGAGTCGCGCGGCCAGGTCGTGGCGCGTCTGGATCGCCGCATCCCATAGACCGTCATGAGCCGGAAGGTCGCCATAGGCGGCACCGAACGCCGTGAGGCGTTCCGCCAGCATCGAGAAGTGCCGCGCCTCGTCATTGGCCACCGCGACCCAGTCGTCGAAGAAGTCCCGGGGGAGATCCTCACCGGAGAACCGCGCGACGATATCCCACGCCAGATCGACGGCGTTGAGTTCGATATGGGCGAGCGCGTGCAGCAGTGCGATACGCCCGGCCTCGCCCCGATTGATCCGGCGGCGTGGCACATCCGAGGGAGAGAGCAATTCGGGTCGTGCCGGCCGGGCGGGGCGCTCCGGCGCGTCGATCAGTCCGGGGCCGGAATATGCCCCTGCGCACCATTTGAAGGCGACGTCGCGCGTGCGTACGCATTTTTCAGCCGGATCGGCGGTGAGCAGCACATCGCGTGCGGCCGCCGCGAGGCAGGACGGGGTATCGCTCAAAGCGTCCTGGTCGCGTCGAGGACCTCCTCGGCATGGCCGGAGACCTTCACCTTGCGCCAGACCTTGCGCACCCTGCCCTTGCCGTCGATCAGGAAGGTGGCCCGCTCGATGCCCATGAACTTGCGTCCGTACATGGATTTTTCCACCCACACGCCATAGGTCTCGCAGACGTCGCCATCCTCATCGCTGGCCAGGGTGAATGGTAGTTCGTTCTTGGCCTTGAAGTTTTCGTGACGCTTCACGCTGTCCTTGGACACGCCGATGATCTCGGCGTCGATCTTCGAGAAGTCCGGCATCAGGTCGCGGAATGCGCAGGCTTCTGTGGTGCAGCCGGGCGTCGAATCCTTCGGATAGAAATACAGCACGACCGGCCGTCCCTTCAGGTCCTTCAGGGATACGGTGCCGCCGCCGTCGGTCGGCATGGAGAATGCGGGGGCCTTGTCACCTTCGTTCACGCTCATTTCACTGTGTCCTTGCTCTCGTCGTCCTTGTGGGTGGCGCGCGCGGCGTCTGCCGGGACTTCTACGATCTCGTCGTAAAGGTGTTTTACCGCTCTGGCGGTTTGCGCCAGGGCCGCGTCGAGATCCGTAAAATCTTCCATATGCGCCGCTTCGGCAAGCAGGCGCTTTAAGGGAACGGGGAAGTCGTCCGGGTTGGCTGCGCCTTCGAGGGTCAGCCGGAGCAGGCCCTGCAGGCGTCGCCAAAGGCGGGTGGCATCCACCAGCGTTTGCGCGGCGCCGGCGTCGAGCAGGCCCGCTTCGGCAAGGTTGCGGTAGGCGCTGACGGTGCCGGTGTTGAGGATTTTCGGGTGTTCGTGGGCGTGGCGTAGTTGCAGGTACTGGGCCATGAACTCGCAATCGACCAGACCGCCGCGCACATGCTTCACGCTCCAGTGATTGTCGGTGCCGTGCTCGCGCGCGATTCGCTCACGCATCTCCGAGACCGAGATGGACAACTCGTCCGCGGGGCGTTCCGTCGTGAGAGCATCACGGATGGCGTCGTCGATCCGCGCCGCGAACTCCGTCGCACCGGCGACGACGCGCGCGCGGGTCAGGGCGAGGTGCTCCCAGGTCCAGGCGCTTTCACGCTGGTAGTTCGAGAAACTTTCGAGGCTTACGGACAGCGGCCCGGCGTTGCCCGAAGGCCGCAAACGCATGTCCACCTCGTAAAGACGGCCTTCACCGGTGAGCGAGGTCAGCGCATTGATCAGCCGTTGGCCGAGCCGCTGGTAGTAGTGGGCAATCGAGAGGGGCTTGGCTCCGTCCGATGAGATCGGTTTGTCGTCGCCTGCCGCTGGAGCGTCGTGCAGGAACACCAGGTCAAGGTCGGATGTGGCTGACAGTTCTCGCCCGCCGAGCTTTCCCAGAGCCAGCACGGCAAAGCCATCGCCGGGGCAGGTTCCGTGTTGTGCCCGGAACTCGCTCTCGATATGCGGCAGCATGCCCCGGATCACCGTGTCGGCAATGTCGGAGAAGGCGAGATCGGCGCGGTCGATGTCGCAACTAGCGCGCAGAATCTGCACGCCGACCTGGAACTTGGCGTCGTTGGCCCAGCGCCGCGCGATATCTAGGATGTCCTGCATGTCGCGCGCCTCTACGAAGCGTTCGTCGAGCGCGGCGCGCATCTCGTCCGCGTCGGGCAGTTCGTCGAAGAAGCCGGGCTCCAATACGCCATCGAGCAGAAGCGGGTTGCGGCCCAGCCATTCCGCCAGGCGCGGTGCGCCGCCCATGATCTCCGCCACCAGCTTGAGCAGCATGGGGTTCGCCTGGAACAGGGAGAACAACTGGACGCCGGCTGGGAGCCCCGCCAGGAAGTCGTCAAACCGGCGCAGCGCGACGTCGGGGTTCGTCGTTTGAGAAAGCGCCTCGAGCAGCGCGGGCATGATCTCGGTCAGTATTTCGCGCGCGCGGGTGCTGCGCGTGGCGCGATAGCGGCCGTGGTGCCAGCTTCGCACCGTGGCGGATACGCCCTCGGAATCCTTGAAGCCCATGCCGGTCAATGTGCGGATGGTGTCAGGGTGGTCCTCCCCGCCGGTGAAAACCAGAACACCGGAGCCGCCTAGTGGGGCTGATTCCTCGAACAGGTCTGCGTAGTGGCTCTCGATGGTCCGCAGATGGTGCAGTAGTTCGCGCTCTAAGCTGTCGCGATCCGCATAGCCCATGAACTCGGAGATAGCGGCGAGCCCCTCATCCGAATTCGGAAGTGAGTGGGTTTGCCGGTCGTCCACCATTTGCAGGCGATGCTCGAGGGTCCGCAGGAAACGGTAGCCTGCGATCATGTCCTTTGCCGTTTCCGCACGCACGCGTTCGGCTTTCACAAGGGCGTCGATGGCCTCGACGGTGCGCGGCGTGCGCAGCATCGGGTCGCGTCCGCCCCAGATAAGCTGCTGGGTCTGCGCGAAGAACTCGACCTCGCGGATACCGCCGCGTCCGAGCTTGATGTTGTGCCCGCCCACGGCCACCGTGCTGCCGCCCTTGTGGGCGTGGATCTGCCGCTTGATCGACTGGATGTCTTCGATGGCGGCGAAATCGAGATGCCGCCGCCAGATGAAGGGGTGCAACGTGTCGAGGAAGGACGTACCGGCCGCGCGGTCTCCGGCAACAGGGCGCGCCTTAATCATCGCCGCGCGTTCCCAGTTCTGGCCCATGCTTTCGTAATAGGTCTCGGCGGTGATCGTCGAGATCGCGACAGGTGTGGCGCCTGGATCGGGCCGCAGGCGCAGGTCAGTGCGGAAGACGTAGCCCTCACCGGTGCGCTCATCCATGCTTTTGACCAGCGCGCGGGTCATGCGGACGAAGTGTTGCTGCAGTTCGCTTTTGTCCCCGGCGGGAGCGGTCTCTCCGTCGAACAGCACGATCAGGTCGATATCGCTCGAGTAATTGAGCTCGTTGGCTCCTAGTTTGCCCATACCAAGGACGACGTAACCCGAGCCGTTTTCCGGCGCGTCGGGGTCGGGCAGTGAGAGGATGCCGCGTTCGTGCAGGCCTCGGAGCAGTTGGGATGATGCACAGGACAGCGCAGCCTCGCAGAAGGCGGCGAGCCGACCCGTCACGTCTTCTAGGGACCAAGCACTCGATAGGTCGGCCAGGGCCGTGAGAAGGGCCACGCGGCGCTTGGCACGGCGCAGCGCAATACCCACCTGCTCTCCGTTCCCGGCTGGATCAATGGCGGACAGGTCCGTGATCACAGCCTGAAACGCCGCTTCGGGGCCCTCGCGAAACAGTAACGGTAAGAACGCAACGTCGCGGGCGAGGCACTGGGTCAGAAAGGGCTGTTGCCAAATACACCGTTCAGAAGCGGTCGGGTGGCCGGGTCGTCGAGAATGTCGCGGACCAGCCGCTCGACGGCGTCGTCCTTCGCCTTTTCCGCCGAATCGCGCAGTTTTTCGATCCCACGCTCTATCCGTTCGAGGTCGGTAGAACGCGGCTGGTAGGGCGAGGCAGGGTCGATTGCGAGTTGCATCGGGGAGATGATTGGAGTTTCGTGCACACTGATGTAAGCCGAGGGGCCGGTCAAGTTTGGCCCTCGACCGGGAACTGCTGCGGGAAAGCCTCGATCGTTGTTCGTCCGTAGTTCACGCGCCCTGTTGCTTTTTTTCGCCGCGGCGCTGGTCGGGCTGGCGCTGATGCTGGGCGCGCTTTTTTTCCAGCTCAGCCGCGGGCCGATCAGCCTGAGCTTCCTCACCCCGTTTATCGAACAGGCACTCAACTCCACCCTCAATGGGACGTCGATCGCCCTGCACGACACGGTACTGACGTGGGAAAGCGAGGCGAGCCAGCTCGATATCCGCGCCACCGGTCTGCAGGTCATCGATTCCGAAGGAAATGCGCAGGCAACGATCCCGGAAATGTCTGTGAAGTTCAGCGCGCGCGCGCTGATGCGCGGACTGATCGCGCCGACCCGGCTCGAACTGTTCGGTCCTCGGTTGAAGGTAGTCCGCAGTGCCGACAATCTTATCAGTGTCGGGCTGGAAGAGGCTCAAAGCGCTGGCGATGTGGCGGAGGTCGATGCGGCGGCCAAACTGGTCGGTGAGCTTCTGCGGGCACCCGATCCCAATCTGGCGAGCGGGTATCTGACAGCAATTTCAATCCGCAGCGCACTCATCGAAGTGGATGACCGCTTAATGGACCGGCGCATCGTGGCGTCGCGCGCCAATGTCACTTTCGTCCGTAACGATGAAGGTGTGCGGGTGGACGGTTCGGTCGTGGTGGGCGAAGGCGAAGCCACAATCCGACTGGACCTGTCTGGGGTTCACCATTCATCCACAGGCGTGACCGACATGAGGCTCGTCTTCAGTGATCTGGTCCCGGCGACACTTGTCGAGTTCGAGCCGGCGCTGAAGATGCTTGGCCGTATCGATACAATGCTCGACGGGACAATTACCCTCGCGCTCGACGGAAATTTTATGCCGCAGGTCGCCAATGTGGATATCAGTGCTTCCGCCGGGGCGATCGATGTCTCGCCGTCGCTGTCGGAGCCGATCCGGTTCGAATCCGCAACATTCCGGGCCAATGCCTCAGAAGTCTGCGGCCGCGTGAATATCGATACCTTCGAAATCGATCTGGGTGAGACCGTCGTCGATGTTGCGGTGGAGGCAAACTGCGCGGACGGCATATGGAAAGCGGCGGTCGATGGCGAGATCGGAGACCTGCCCGTGGATGACATCGCTCGCTATTGGCCCCCGGGTTTCCAGGACAATACCCGGAGCTGGCTCACAGAAAATATCCAGGATGGACAAATCGATTCCCTGAAGATCGGTTTCCTGACGGAAGTGCCGGAAGCTTCACCCGGTGACTTCTGGGTGGACTCTCTGGGCGGTGAAATTCGCTTTCACAATGCTACCGTTCACTACCTGCGGCCGATGGAACCCTTTGTGGGTAGTGCCGGCGTCGCGCGGTTCGATGCACAGCAGCTTGTCATCGATGTGGCGCAGGCCAGACTTCGCGGCATTGTGGCCGAAAGCGGCACGGTAACCATCAACGGTCTCAGTGGCCCGCCACGCAGCGAGACCATTAAGATCGAGGCGACGGTTGCCGGGCCGGTGCGCGATGCACTGGAAATTCTCGACAGTGAACCGCTCGGTTTCATTTCCGATTTCGGGATCGACCCAGCTCAGACCGGAGGATCGCAGCGAACAACTGCGGTCTTTGCTTTTCCGCTCCTCGCCGAAGTGAAGGTGGACGAGATCGCGGTTGCCACCACCTCCCGGCTGACGAACTTCGAGGCGGCGAAGGCGGCGTTCGACCTGCCGGTATCGAAGGGCGATCTGATCCTCAACGTGAACCGGGAATTGATGGAGGTACGCGGCACGGCGGAGATTGACGGCATTCCTGTCGGGCTGACCTGGGGTGAGCAATTCGAGGAACGCGGTGAGGTACGCACCAAATACGAGGTGCGCACGGCGCTGGACGACGCGGCGCGTGTTCGTCTGGGGATCGACACGTTACCCTATCTCGAGGGCCCGCTGGGGATCGGGTTGACCTATTCCGTCGGCTGGGACGGCCGGTCCGCCGGCGCGGCGCAATTTGATCTGACGGAGGTCGCGCTATCACTCGATCCGTTCGACTGGCGCAAGGCGCCGGGCACGGAGGGTAAGGCGTTTGTGCGTTTCCTCACGGAGGGCGATGATCTGCTCTCGATCCCGGAAATTCGTATCCAGGCAGCGGATCTGGACGCGGAGGGCGCGGCGAACTTCAGCACGGCGGATGGTGCGTTCGATCTTCGCCAACTTCGCCTGTCCCGTTTGCGGTTCGGAGAGACGAATGCCGTGGCGGTGGTCACGATGCTGGACGGCGGTGTGCCGGACATCGAACTGGCAGGAAACGTCATCGATCTGCGCGCCATTGTTGCCGAGATGACGGCGGATGACGAAGAGGGCGATGAGGACGGCGACACGCCGGCCATGCGCATCCGAGTGAGTGATACGATGCCGATCGGAGCGGTGCGTCTCGGTGAAGAGACGCAGCTTTTGGATGCGCATGGGTGGCTTATCAACGACGGCACCGACTGGTCGGATGTGTCGTTACGGGGATCCTTGTCGAACGCGGGACGTTTGCTGGTTCGGATCACCCCGGAGGGGGGGCTGCGGCAGTTGTTGATCGAAAGCGACGACGCGGGCGGATTGCTGAGGGCCCTCGACTGGGTGAACACGATCCGTGCCGGTGAACTGCGCGTGCAGGGCACCTTCCAAGGCACCGGCGATGACGAGGTGCTGACCGGTCAGGCCGACATGCAGGGTTTTGTGCTGACTGAGGAACCCTTCGCGGCAAAGCTTCTGGCGCTGGCGTCGTTCTCGGGAATTGCCGACGTGCTTAGCGGACAGGGCATCACCTTCCGCCGAGCTGAGGTGCCATTCCGGCTCACCGAGAATGAAATCACTATCACCGACGCCAAGGCACGCGGCGCGGAAATCGGCGTCATCACCAGCGGAAAGATCGACCGGCAGGCCGACACGATCAGCCTCGCCGGAGAAGTTGCACCGGCCTATACGCTGAATTCCCTACTGGCGAATATTCCGTTGATCGGACAGGTGCTGTCGGGCGGGTCCGAAGGCATTTTCGCGGCGACCTTTGAGGTCAGCGGTTCTCTCGACGATCCGGACGTTGCGGTGAATCCGCTGTCCGTTCTCACGCCGGGCATCATCCGCCGGATTTTGTTCGGGTTCGGCGGAGAGAATAACGGGGGCGAGCCGGTGCCCGGGCCCGAACAGCCGATCGAAGCGCAGTAGGCGCGATCAGACCGGCCGTATCAGGGCGTGCCGCTTCTTGCCGGCGGACAGCTTGACGACGCCGTCGTCATTGATGGCGCTGCCATCGATCTCGACGGTTTCTTCCTGCACGGCAACGTCGTTCACGCGTGCACCGCCACCCTTGATGAGGCGGCGGGCCTCGCTGTTGGAGCCGGCCAGTCCGGCACGGGCGAGCAGAGCAAACAACGCGATGCCCCTTTCAAGTTCTGTGCGCGGCACTTCCGTCGTCGGCAGGCCTGCGGCGGTGGTGCCCGCCTCGAATGTCTGTTCGGCTGTCTTCGCGGCATCGTCTGCCGCGTCCGCGCCGTGCAGCATACGCGTGGCCGCATTGGCGAGGAGTTTCTTCGCCTCGTTGAGCTCCGCGCCCTCGAGTGCTTCGAGCCGGGTGATCTCGTCCAGCGGCAGGTCGGTGAACAGCTTGAGGAAGCGACCCACGTCAGCGTCTTCGGTGTTCCGCCAGAACTGCCAGTAGTCGTAGGGCGAGAAACGATCGGCACTTAGCCACACGGCACCGTCGGCCGTCTTGCCCATCTTTGCGCCCGACGCGGTGGTGATGAGTGGCGTCGTAAGCCCGTAGAGTTCGCGCTCAGCAATGCGGCGGCCCAGGTCGATGCCGTTGACGATGTTTCCCCATTGGTCGGACCCACCCATCTGCAACACGCAATCATACCGCCGTGCTAGTTCCACGAAGTCGTAAGCCTGGAGGATCATGTAGTTGAATTCCAGGAAGGTCAGCGGCTGTTCGCGGTCGAGGCGCATCCTCACGGAATCGAATGTCAGCATTCGGTTTATGGTGAAGTGCCGACCCACATCGCGCAGGAAGGGGATGTACTCCAGCTTGTCGAGCCATTCGGCGTTGTTGACCATTAGCGCGTCGGATACACCGTCCCCGAAATTCAGGAAGTTGACGAAGGCCTTGCGAATGGAGGCGATATTCTCGTCGATCTGCTCGTTGGTAAGCAGCTTGCGGGTCTCGTCTTTGCCGGACGGGTCTCCCACCTTGGTTGTCCCGCCGCCCATCAGCACGATGGGACGGTGGCCGCATTTCTGGAGCCAGTGCAGCATCATGATCGAGACCAGATGGCCAATATGTAGGCTGTCCGCCGTCGCGTCGTAACCCACATAGGCCGTGATCGTCCCATCGGCGGCGCGCGCGTCGAGGGCGTCGAGGTCCGTGCACTGATGCAGGAAACCACGCGAAACGAGTGTCTCTATGAATTCTGATTTGTAGCTGGTCATAGCATGCGGTTCGGAAAGGCGGGTTTCGGATTGGGCGCTGCCTAGCACAACCCCAACGGCCGCGTGTATATCTTGGTGGCACCGATTGTGAAAGGTGGGACATGGCTTCAGGCGATGTGAAACTGGCTGTCGGCTTGATGAGCGGCACGTCAATGGACGGGATCGACGTCGCTCTCATACGTACGGATGGCGGTGGATTTGTCGAGCCACTCGCCGCCCGGTCGAAGCCTTATGACGATGTGTTTCGACGCAAACTGCGTGCAGCTCTAGGGCAATCTGCGCCTAACCCAGCACTAGCCGAGGAACTGACCCAGCGGCATGCCGAAGCCGTCATCGCGCTGTTGTCGGAAGCCGGTATTTCAGCGGACGATGTCGACGTGGCCGGCTTTCACGGCCATACGATCCTCCACGATCCGGCTAAACACCGCACATTGCAGATCGGCGATGGCGTTTTGCTGTCGGGCCTGCTGGGCGTGGACGTGGTTTACGATTTCCGCTCAGCGGATGTAGCCGTAGGTGGCGAGGGCGCGCCGCTCACGCCTATCTATCACGCCGCACTGGCGCCGGATGCTCGGCCGGTCTGTTTCCTGAATATCGGCGGTGTCGCGAACTTGACCTGGGTCGGCGCAGACGCCGATCCGTCCCGGCCGGACGTGTTCGATCATTTACTGGCCTTCGACACCGGGCCCGGCAATGCGCTGATCGACGATTTCGTGCAGGCGCGCACGGGCGCGGTCTGCGACTGGGACGGCAAGCTGGCCGCATCGGGCCGGGTGGACTGGGACGCGCTGGCCGAACTCTTGGCGCATCCTTATTTCGTGGTTGCGCCGCCGAAGTCCCTCGACCGGAATGATTTCGATGCGAAAGCCGTCGGGGATTTGTCGGATGCTAACGGCGCCGCGACCCTATCCGGATTCACGGTGCAGAGCATCGCGCGCGCGGCGCGGTTCCTGCCCGCGCCGCCGGTGCGCTGGCTGGTGACGGGTGGAGGGCGCAAGAACGCCCATCTGCTTGTCGAACTTTCGGCAGTACTCGACGCACCCGTGGTGCCAACCGAGGCCGAGGGGATCGACGGCGATGCCCTGGAGGCGCAGGCCTTCGCGTATCTGGCGGTACGCTGTTTGCGTGGCTGGCCGTTCAGCGGCCCGAACACCACAGGCGTACCGGCCCCTCAGACTGGCGGACAGATTGCCCGCGCGCGTGCGGTCTAGTCGTCGTCCTCGTCGTCGTCTTCGTCGTCGCCGCCATCCTCCGCCGCGGCAGCGGCGGCTTCAGCGGCAATCGCCGCCTGAATTTCAGCGATGCGTCGGTCGAGATAGCCGGAGACGGTTTGCTCGAGCTCGTCGAGATGCTCGTTATAGAAGTGCGTCGCGCCCTTCAGCACTTGGAAGTCGATGATGACGTCCTTCTGTTTCGCCAGCTTGGCGATCAGCTCAGTGACCGATTCCTGCGGGACGATGTCGTCCTGGTCACCATGGGTGATGAGACCCGAGGCAGGGCAGGGTGCGAGGAACGAGAAGTCGTACATGTTGGCCGGGGGAGAGACCGAGACGAAGCCTGTGATCTCGGGCCGGCGCATCAGAAGCTGCATACCGATCCAGGCACCGAAGGAGAAGCCGGCGATCCAGCACATCGGTGCGTCCTGGTTCTGGCTCTGCAGCCAGTCTAGCGCGGATGCGGCATCCGAAAGTTCACCTTCACCCCGGTCGAAACTGCCCTGGCTGCGGCCGACACCCCGGAAGTTGAACCGGAGTGTTGCGAAGCCGCGCCGCACGAACATCTGGTAGAGCTGGTAAACCACCTTGTTGTTCATGGTGCCGCCATGCTGCGGATGCGGATGCAGCAGCAGGGCAATCGGTGAATGCGGGCGTCTGGCCGGGTAGTAGCGGCCTTCGAGCCGCCCTTCCGGGCCGTTGATGATCACTTCGGGCATATTGCTCTTTCCATTCCGCCGAACGGCGCTGCTAATACTTGACCGATTTAGTCGGGCATCTTATATCCCGCGCAAATCCGCGCCACAGGGTGGGTTTTGATCGGCGAGACGGGCGTTGTGATGCGCTCTATATCATAAAGGTTAACATGGTCTTCAAGCATCTCTTCGACGATCTGGACGCTTACATGGAGCGGGACCCCGCTGCCAGTTCGCGATTCATGGTCGCGATCGCTTATCCGGGGTTCCATGCTGTTGTCTGGTTTCGCATGGCAAGTTGGCTCTGGTCCAACCGTCTGTTCGTACTGGCGCGGTTCATCAGCAACATCGGGCGGTTCCTGACAGGCGTCGATATTCACCCCGGTGCGACCATTGGCAACCGGCTGGTGATCGACCACGCTGTCGGCGTGGTGATCGGTGAAACGGCGGAAATCGCGGACAACGTCACGCTCTATCACAATGTCACCCTAGGCGGCATCGCCCCGGCTGTCGAAAGCGAAGCGCAGGTCAACGTCAAGCGGCACCCTACGGTGCTGGAAGGCGCGATCATCGGTTCAGGCGCCCAGGTGCTTGGACCCGTGACGGTCGGTCGCAACGCACGTATCGGCGCCAATGCCGTGGTGGTGAAGGATGTGCCCGAGGGTTGCACCGTCGTCGGCATTCCGGCCCAGCCGGTGCCGTCCTCGGCCTGCTCGGCCGAATCCTTCTCGGCCTATGGCACGCCGACCGAGGACATTCCCGATCCGGGAAAGAAATCCATCGAGGCTATGCTCAATGAGATCAGCGCCCTGCGGGTGCGAGTGCAGGAACTAGAGCGCGAGGTGGAAGAACATGCGGGTATCGGCCCGGCCCTCGACCGGACGATGCGGACGATATCAACCGCGCCGCGCCGGCCTGACAAGCGGAGACAGCCATGAAACTTAGCACCCGTGGCCGCTACGCGGTGATGGCGATGGTCGATCTGGCGCAGAACGGCGCGGAAAGCCCCGTGGCGCTGGCCGATATTGCCGAGCGCCAGTCGATTTCCCTGTCTTATCTGGAACAGCTCTTTGCGAAGCTGCGCCGCGCCAGTCTTGTGGAAAGCGTGCGCGGGCCGGGCGGCGGCTACCGCTTGTGTGAGCCGGCCAATGACGTGCGTATCTCCGAAGTGATCGTGGCGGTGGACGAACCCATCCGCACCACAGGCTGCAAGCCGGGCACGGCGCTGGGCTGTATCAACAAGTCCACTCGCTGTCTGACCCATGACCTTTGGGAAGAACTGGGCCACCAGATCCACGGCTATCTGAGCTCCATCAGCCTGGCCGATGTGTGCGCGGGCCGTGTCTATGCGGGTCCCTTGCGCCCGGTCAGCACGCCCGAAGATCGGGTCTCGTTGCAGTAGAGATATAGCCGGACACCGTGGACATCTACCTCGACCATAATGCGACGACACCGGTGCTGCCGCAGGTGGCAGCTGCCATGGCGGACGCGCTTGCGCGGACGGGCAACCCGTCCTCCGTGCACCGGTTCGGCCGACTTGTGCGCCGTTCGGTCGATGAGGCGCGGGAGGCGGTGGCCGCGCTTGCCGGGGTTTCGGCGGCGAATGTGGTGTTCACGTCCGGCGGTAGCGAGGCGAACAATCTCGCGATTCGGGGTTTCGCGGAACGGGCGTTTGTTTCCGCGGTCGAACATGCATCGGTTCTGGATGCGGTGCCGGATGTCTATATCATTCCGGTCGATGGCAATGGTGTCGTTGACCTCCCGGCCGTCAGGGAAATTCTCGCCGGTCTGGACGGAACGGTGGTCGTGTCGGTGATGCTCGCTAATAATGAGACGGGCGTGATTCAGCCGGTGGCGCAGATCGCCGAGATTGCTCATGCGGCGGGTGCGCTGTTCCACTGCGACGCCATCCAGGCGGTGGGCAAGCGCCCGGTGAACCTTTGCGAGCTCGGCGCGGACCTGATGAGCGTGTCCGCTCACAAGCTGGGTGGCCCGCAAGGCATTGGAGCGCTGGTCGTGCGCGACGGTCTGGACCCGGAACCCCTGATCCGGGGCGGGGGACAGGAACGCCGCCGCCGCGCGGGCACGGAGAACGTGCCAGGTATCGTCGGGTTCGGCGTGGCCGCGCAGCATGCACAGAAGCGGTAATCGATTATTCGGTCATGCTGGCCGGCCTCCGTGATGACATGGAACGCCGCCTGCTGGCCGCCGCCCCCGATGCCACGATTCACGGTGCGGGAGTTGAGCGCCTCGCCAACACTAGCTGCATCGGACTTCCCGGCGTCAGCGGGGAAATCCAGGTCATGACCCTCGACCTTGCCGGTGTCGCGGTGAGCGCCGGGTCGGCCTGCTCCAGCGGGAAGGTGACACCCAGCCATGTGCTCTCCGCCATGGGGCTGGACGATGACGCGGCTCGTAGCGCCGTGCGGGTGTCGCTGGGTGCAGACACGAAGGCCGAGCATATCGACCGTTTTGTCGAAGTCTGGTCCGACATGGCGCAACGCCGCGACACGGGCGCGGACATCCGGAGGTCGGTGGCATGACCGGCGCACCAACAGCCATCTATCTCGATCACCAGGCGACCACGCCGGTCGATCCGCGCGTGCTCGACGCAATGTTGCCATGGTTCAGCGAGACATTCGGCAACGCGCATTCCGAGCAGCATGTCTGGGGCCGCCAGGCGGCGGATGCCGTGGATATGGCGCGTGAGCAGGTCGCGCGGCTGATCGGTGCGGAAGCACGCGAGATCGTCTTTACCTCCGGTGCTACAGAATCCAACAACCTCGCTATCAAGGGGGCAACACGGTTCGCACTGCGCCACGGGCGCGGACGGCACATCGTGACGCTCGCCAGCGAACACAAATGTGTACTGGAAGCCTGTTCGGCGATGGAAGACGAGGGCGCCGAGGTCACGGTCCTGTCGGTCGGCGTGGACGGGCTGGCCGATGTTCAGGCAATTTCCGAGGCTATCCGTGACGACACGGTGCTGGTGACGGTGATGGCTGTGAACAACGAGATCGGCGTTGTGCAGCCGCTGACTGAAGTCGGCGCGCTCTGCTGGGAACGCGGCGTACTGTTCCACACGGATGCGGCCCAGGCGACCGGCAAGATCGCCCTCGATGTCGATGCGATGAAAATCGATCTCCTGAGCATCTCCGGCCACAAGGTCTATGCCCCGAAGGGGATTGGCGCGCTCTATGTGCGCCGCCGTCCCCGGGCCCGTCTGCTGGCGGAAATCAGCGGCGGCGGCCAGGAGCGTGGCATGCGCTCGGGCACGCTGCCGGTGCCGCTCGTTGTGGCGCTGGGCGAGGCCGCTGACGTGGCCGGTGAGGGCCTTGCGCGCGAAGGCGAAAAGCTCGCCGCTCTGCGCGCCCGGATGCTCAACCGTTTGCAGGACAGCCTCGACGGAGTGTTCGTGAACGGCAGCATGGAACACCGCGTGCCCGGCAACCTGAATGTCGGGTTCAACGGCGTGAACGCCGAGACGCTGATGGCCGATTTGCCGGAACTCGCGATTTCGACGGGATCGGCCTGCACCTCGGCCTCGGTTGAGCCGTCCTATGTGCTGAAAGCGCTGGGGATGAGCGACGCGGATGCGGGTGCGTCGGTGCGCATCGGGTTCGGGCGGTTCACGACGGAAAATGAAGTGGATGTCGCGGCGGAGATGATTGTCCGCGCGGTTCAGGAACAGCGCGCGGGCGGATCGGCCCGTGCCGCGGAATAGCAGGTAGCCGGAAGGACGTTATGGCAGCAAACGCAGACGCCGTTGAACAGGTCCGGTCGATCGGGGAGCAGTACAAGTACGGCTTCGTCACCGATATCGACATGGACCTTGCCCCGAAGGGCCTGAACGAAGACATCGTGCGGCTGATTTCCGCCAAGAAAGAGGAGCCGGAATGGCTGCTCGAATGGCGGCTGAAGGCGTATCGCCACTGGCTCACCATGGAGGAGCCAACCTGGCAGAAGCCAAAGTACCCGGCGATCGACTATCAGGATTCGTACTACTACGCCGCGCCGAAAACGAAGGATAAGCCGAAGTCCCTGGACGAGGTTGATCCCAAGCTGCTGGAGACATACGAGAAGCTGGGCATCCCGCTGCGCGAGCAGGAAGTGCTCGCGGGCGTCGAGGGCGCGCCGGCGGTGGCCGTCGATGCTGTCTTCGACAGCGTGTCGGTCGCGACCACCTACAAGAAAAAGCTTCAAGAGGCAGGCATCATCTTCTGCTCGATCTCGGAGGCTGTGCACGACCACCCGGAACTGGTGAAGAAGTATCTCGGCTCCGTCGTGCCGTACTCGGACAACTACTTCGCGACTCTGAACTCGGCGGTCTTCACCGACGGGTCGTTTGTCTATATCCCCAAGGGCACGCGCTGCCCGATGGAGTTGTCCACCTATTTCCGGATCAACCAGGAAAACACCGGCCAGTTCGAACGAACCCTGATCGTTGCCGACGAGGGCGCTTACGTCAGCTACCTTGAAGGCTGCACCGCTCCCCAGCGTGACGAGAATCAGCTGCACGCGGCCGTCGTCGAACTGGTGGCGATGGACGACGCCGAGATCAAGTACTCGACGGTCCAGAACTGGTACCCCGGCGACGAGACCGGCAAGGGCGGCATCTACAACTTCGTGACCAAGCGCGCCGCCTGCCGCGGCCGGAACTCGAAGGTGTCTTGGACCCAGGTCGAGACCGGCTCCGCGATCACCTGGAAGTACCCGAGCTGCATTTTGCAGGGAGACAACTCGGTGGGCGAGTTCTACTCGGTCGCCATCACAAACAACGCCCAGCTGGCCGATACCGGCACCAAGATGATCCATATCGGGAAGAACACCCGCTCGCGGATCATTTCCAAGGGTATCTCGGCGGGCAAGGCGGACCAGACCTATCGCGGGCTCGTGCGTGTCCAGCGCGGAGCCAGCGGTGCGCGCAACTACACCCAGTGCGACAGCCTGCTGATCGGCGACCGCTGCGGCGCCCACACCATTCCCTATATCGAAAGCCAGAATGCATCCGCGCAGGTCGAGCATGAGGCGACCACCAGCCGCATTGGCGAGGACCAGCTCTTCTACTGCCAGCAGCGTGGCATGGATGAGGAGGAGGCCGTCGCCCTGATCGTGAACGGCTTCTGCCGCGAGGTCCTCCAGACCCTGCCGATGGAGTTCGCGGTCGAGGCCCAGAAGCTGGTCGGCATCAGCCTCGAAGGCAGCGTCGGATAACGGAGAACAAGAACATGGCATTGCTTGAAATCAGGAATCTGCACGCCGAGGTCGAGGGCAAACCGATCATCAACGGTTTGAACCTCTCGGTCCGCGCCGGCGAGGTGCACGCGATCATGGGCCCGAACGGCTCGGGCAAGAGCACGCTGTCCTATGTGCTCTCGGGCCGTGACGGCTACGAGGTGACCCAGGGCGATGTGCTGTTCGATGGCCAGTCCCTGCTGGAGATGGAGGCCGACGAGCGCGCCCGCGCGGGGCTGTTCCTCGCCTTCCAGTACCCGGTCGAGATTCCCGGCGTGACGGGCGTGACCTTCCTGCGCACGGCGGTGAACGCGGTGCGCGCCGAGCGCGGCCTGCCACCCTTCGACGCGATGGATTTCGTGAAGTATGTCCGCGAGAAGGCGATCGGCCTCAACATCTCCGACGACATGCTCAAGCGTGCGGTGAACACCGGGTTTTCCGGCGGCGAGAAGAAGCGCATGGAAATCCTGCAGATGGCGGCGCTGGAGCCCAAATTCGCCATCCTCGACGAGACGGATTCCGGCCTCGACATCGACGCGCTGAAGGTCGTCTCCGACGGCGTGAACGCCATGCGCGACGGCAAGATGGGCATGCTGGTCATCACCCATTACCAGCGCCTGCTGGACTACATCGTCCCGGACCATGTCCATGTGCTGGCCAAGGGCCGGATCGTGAAGTCAGGCGGCAAGGATCTGGCGCTCGAACTGGAAGAGCGCGGCTACGCCGAGTTCCTGGAGGACGCGGCCTGATGCCCGACGGTTCCGGACAGTTGCAGCCGTTCCTCGAACAGGCGCTGGCGGGTGCGTCGTCCTTCGCGGGCGCAGGCACCGGATGGGTGGACGCGCTCCGCAAGGCGGGCGCGGACGCCTATGCGGCCCATGGCCTGCCGCGCCGGCGCGACGAATACTGGCGCTATACCAACTTGAACGCACTGGCCGAGGGCGCTTTTACCCTTGCGGGTGATGTGGCTGATGTGGCCCTGCCGGAATTGCCGCTGGCGGGCGCCGATACGCTCGCGGGCGCACGCATCGTCGTCGTCGATGGGCGCATGCGGCCCGACTTGAGTGATCTGGGCGATCTGCCGGACGGCGTGGACGTGGAAAGCCTGGACGCCGTGCTGACAGGCGCGCCGGACCGTCTGGAGCCGTGGCTCGGGCGTGCGGTGCGGCTTGCCGATATGCCGATGGCTGCGCTCAACACAGCCTTCCTGCGCGACGGCGTGGTTATCACTGTCGAGGACGGCATCCTGCTCAACGCGCCGATCCATCTGGTCTCGCTGACCACGGCGGGCGGCGGCATGGTCCAGCCGCGCCATCTGGTGGTGCTGGGCGCCGGGGCATCGGTGAAACTGATCGAAACCCATATCGGCCTGTCCGATGAGGGCGGCTTCAACAACATCGTGTCCGAGGTGTTCCTCGGCGAAGGCGCGCGGCTCGATCATTTCGTCTTCCAGAATGAATCCATGGCGCGGGTTCACCTGTCCGGTGCGGCCGTGGAGATCGCGGAACGCGCGTCCTATGACAGTTTCGTGCTGCAATCGGGCGGGCTGATTGGGCGCAACGAGATCCGCGCCTACCTCAACGGGCCCGGCGCCGACTGCAAGCTGGACGGCGTCTATATGGGCACGGACCGGCAGGTCCTCGACAACACCACCTTTGTGGAGCACGCCGCGCCCGAATGCGTGTCACGGCAGGTCTATAAGGGCGTGCTGGATGGCCAGTCGCGCGGTGTCTTCCAGGGCAAGGTGCATGTGGTGCGCGACGCCCAGAAGACCGATGGCCATCAGTTGAGCCGGGCGCTGCTGCTGTCGCCGGGTGCCGAGATCGACGCGCGGCCCGAACTGGAAATCTATGCGGATGACGTGAAGTGTTCTCATGGCGCCACGGCGGGTGAACTGGACGAGGACTGGCTGTTCTATCTGCTGAGCCGGGGTATCCCGCGCCCGCAAGCCCGACAGATGCTGATCGGGGCGTTCCTTTCAGAAGCGATCGCAGAAATTCCCGTGGCGGAGGTGGCGGAAGACTTCACCGCCCATGTCCACGACTGGCTGGAACGTCACATTGATGCGGCCGGGGAGGGGCGCTGAGCATGGCCGATACCGAAATGCATTCGTCCCTTGCCTACGACGTTGAGGCGGTCCGCGCCGACTTTCCGATCCTGTCGCGCACCATGCACGGCAAGCCGCTGGCGTTTCTGGACAGCGCCGCATCGGCCCAGAAGCCGCGCGCGGTGATCGACACGGTGCGCGATGTGTATGAGCGTGAGTACGCCAACGTCCATCGCGGTCTCTACGAGATCAGCGAGGCGGTGACCGACCGCTACGAGGGCACCCGCGAGACAATCCGCGATTTCATCGGCGCGGCGAGCACGAAGGAAATCGTGTTCACCCGCAACGCGACGGAATCGGTGAACCTGGTGGCCCACAGCTTCGGGCGGAACTTCCTGGAGGAAGGCGACGAGGTCGTCATCACCGAACTGGAGCACCACGCCAACATCGTGCCGTGGCAGATGCTGCGTGACGAGAAGGGCATCGTGCTCAAGGTCGCGCCGATCACCGATGACGGCGAACTCATCATGTCCGCCTTCGAGGATCTGCTGGGTCCGCGCACCAAACTGGTGGCGGTGGCGCATATGTCGAACGTGATGGGCACCATTTTGCCGGTTGAGGACATCATCCGTCGCGCCCATGCGGTCGGTGCCAAGGTGTTGATCGACGGCTGCCAGTCGGTGACCCATATCCCCATCGACGTGCAGGCGCTGGGCTGCGATTTTTTCGTCTTCTCCGGCCACAAGCTGTATGGCCCCAGCGGCATCGGCGTGCTGTACGGGCGCGAGGAGCTGCTGGACGCCATGCCGCCCTTCATGGGCGGCGGGGACATGATTTCGTCCGTGACCTTCGAGAAATCGACCTGGGCGCGCCTTCCCCACAAGTTCGAGGCGGGCACGCCGGCCATCGCCCAGGCCATCGGACTCGGCGCGGCCATCGACTATGTGAACGGGTTGGGTCTGGCGGCCATCGGCCAGCACGAGGCCGACATGCTGAACTACGCGACCCAGCAGCTTTCGAGCTTCGACGGGCTGCGTATCGTCGGCACCGCGCCGAACAAGGCCAGTGTCGTGTCCTTCGTGCTGGACTACGCCCATCCCCACGACATTGCGACGATCATCGATCGTGCCGGTGTGGCCGTGCGGGCGGGGCATCACTGCGCCCAGCCGCTGATGGACCGCATGGACGTGCCCGCGACGGTGCGGGCCTCCATCGGGCTTTACACGAACAAGGCCGATATCGACGCGCTGGTGGGCGCGCTCGGCGACGTACAGGAGTTTTTCGGCTGATGAGCGACGATCTGCGCGAACTCTACCAGGAGGTCATCCTGGACCACGGGAAACACCCGCGGAACTTCCATGCCTGCGAGGACGCGACCAACGAGGCGCGCGGCAACAACCCGCTGTGCGGCGACCAGCTCGTGATCTATGTGAAGATGGGCGAGGACGGGAAGATCGCGGACGTGTCCTTCGTCGGCAAAGGCTGCGCGATTTCGATGGCGTCGGCCTCCATGATGACGGACCTGCTCAAGGGCCGGACCGCCGAGGAAGCGCAGGCGATGTTCGATGCGTTCCACAAGATGTGCACGGGCGAGGAAGAGGACGTGGACCTCGGCGAGGAAGCCGAGAAGCTGCGGGTGCTCTCCGGCGTGCGCGAATTTCCCACGCGCGTGAAGTGCGCGACCCTTCCGTGGCACACAATGGTGGCCGCGCTGGAAGGGCAAGACGAAATCTCGACCGAATAGGAAGGCGGGAAGTTATGTCGTTTGAACACGGAATGGGAATGCCCAACGGGATGTATGCCCCGGTTCCCGCAGGCGAGGAGATCACCGCGCGGGCCGGTGCGCCCCTGCCGGAAGGCACGGCGGTCGCCACCCGGGAACAGGTGATCGAGGCGCTGCGCACGGTCTATGACCCCGAAATCCCGGTGAATATCTATGATCTGGGCCTGATCTACGAGACGGAGATCCATTCGACCGGCTCCGTGCGCGTGGACATGTCCCTGACGGCGCCGGCCTGCCCGGTGGCGGGCGAAATTCCGTTCTGGGTCGCCAACGCGGTAGCCGATGTCGAGGGCGTGGGCGAAGTCGAGGTCAATCTGGTCTGGGATCCGCCATGGTCGCCCGATCGCATGTCCGACGACGCCAAGCTGGCCCTTGGCTTCGATTGACCTATATGGATCGTCGAGGAGCGCAGTATGCCTGATCCGATCATCAAGCTGACCGATGCCGCCGCCGAGCGTGTGCGCAAGCTCATGGAAGGGGCGGACGAGGGCGTGGCGGGCCTGCGTGTCGGACTCTCGACGCGCGGCTGCTCCGGCCTGTCCTACGTCGTCGAGTATGCCGAGGAAGCCAGGCAGTTCGAGGAAGTGATCGAGGACAAGGGCGTGAAGGTCTTCATCGACCCCGCCGCGACCATGTTCCTGATCGGCGCGACGATGGACTACCGCGAAGGCAAATTCGAATCCGGTTTCGTGTTCGACAATCCCAACGCCAAGGGCACCTGCGGCTGCGGCGAATCCTTCCACGTCTAGGACGCAGGAACACCCCCGGACATGCCGCGGATGACGTTCATCGACCCCGACGGGTCGGCCCATGAGGTCAACGCGCCGGTCGGCCATTCCCTGTTGCAGATCGCGTGGGACAACGGCATCGACATCGAGGGTGCCTGCGAAGGTGCCATGGCGTGCTCGACCTGCCATGTGATCGTCGATCCGAACTGGTACGACCGGCTGGAAGAGCCCACCGAGGACGAGGAAGACATGCTCGACCTCGCGCCGGGCCTGAAGCCGACATCCCGGCTGGGCTGCCAGATCATCATCACCGAGGCGCTCGACGGGCTGGTGGTGCACCTGCCGGGTTCCACCCGAAACCTGATGCTGGCCTGATGGCCTATCTGGACGATCTGGACCTGTTTCCGCGCCTGCGGAACGCGGCGGGAGACGCCTGGAGCGCGTATGTGGCGCATCCCTTCGTGGCGGGGCTGGCGGATGGCTCGCTGCCCGAGACGTCGTTCCGGCACTATCTGGGGCAGGACTACCTGTTTCTGATCCATTTCGCGCGGGCCTATGCACTGGCGGCCTACAAGGCCGACACGCTGGCCGAGATACGCGACGCGTCAGCCGGCATGAGCGCCATTGTCGATACCGAGATGGCGCTCCACGTCGAATATTGCACTGCGTGGGGGCTCGACGAGGCCGCGATGGAAGCCCTGCCGGAAGCCTCCGCGACCATGGCCTACACACGTTATGTGCTGGAAAAGGGCGGGCAGGGCGACCTGCTGGACCTTTATGTGGCGCTGGCGCCCTGTGTCATCGGCTATGGGGAGATCGGTGCGCGGCTTGCCGCCGATCCGGCGACGAAGCGGGACAGCAATCCCTATGCAAGCTGGATCGAGATGTACGCGGGTGAGGAGTACCAGGAGGTCGCACGTGCCCACGGAGCGGCCCTGGACAGGCTCTGGACGTCCCGCGCGGGAGGCGCGCGCCTGGAGAGCCTGGCGCGTACCTTCGAGCAGGCGACCCGCTTGGAAGCGGATTTTTGGCAGATGGGGCTTGATGCGACCTGACGGCCGCGCCTAGCGGGTGGCCGCCGTTCCCAGGCCGACGATTTCGATATCGATATGTTCGTTGGCGCTGCGCACGCGTCCGTCGTCCCATAAATCCGGTTCGGCATCCGGTCCCTGCGTGATTTTGTAGCGATCTTCTGGCAGTCCGGAATTCGCCATGCCGGTTTTCGACTGTTCAAGCAGTTCTGCGCCGGAATAGGGGTGACCTCGGCTCAGGGACACCTGTCCGCCATGCACGGTGATCGACAGTTTCCAGCCCTCGATCTCCCCCAGGACCTTGGTGATCCGGCGTGCGGTGTTCTCAACCTCCCGGGCCGCCGCTGTTTCCCGGCTGAGGACAAGGTTTCCACTGACCAGGATGCGGAACGAAAGCGGGCCTGTCATGGCATTGCGATCGAAGCGAAATTCGCGCTTGAGCGCGGCGGTGGCCTCTTCGGCGGCCGCATTGCGTTCGGCCTGCAGGCTGACAGCGGCCGCGTCGAAGCAGGCCAGGCGCTGGGTGTCGTCCAGGATGGCGGCACAGCGCGCGACTTCGTCCCGCGCATCGGCATGTGCGGCACCTTCTGAAAGGGGCAGGGCGGCCAGCGGCAGGACGAGGATGGCGGTGCGCAGGGTCATATACAAAGGATGGGGGCTCGGGGCCCCTCGATCAACCCGGTGACGGTGTTTTGAACGGGCGTTCGAAAGCTCAAGCGCTCGCTTTGCCCTGCGTAGTGTGCCGCCTATATTGCGCGCCATGAATGAGACGAAGAACAGCCTGGGCTTGGCGCTTCCGCCTTCGCAGACGAAGGTGGTGGTCGCGATGTCGGGCGGCGTGGACAGCTCCGTCACGGCCGCGCTGCTGCACGAGCAGGGCTATGACGTCGTGGGCATCACGCTGCAGCTCTACGACCACGGCGCGGCGACGGCACGCGGCAAGACCTGCTGTGCGGGTCAGGACATCTACGATGCGCATCGCGTCGCCGACGCCATCGGTTTTCCGCACTACGTGCTCGACTACGAATCCCGGTTTCGGGAGGACGTGATCGAGAATTTCGCCGACGCCTATGTGCGCGGTGAAACGCCGATCCCCTGTGTGACCTGCAACCAGACCGTGAAGTTTCGCGACCTCGTAGCCACGGCGCGCGATCTCGGCGCCGATGCGCTGGCGACAGGGCACTACATCCGCCGGGTCGAGGGTGTGGCGGGGGCGGAACTGCACCGCGCCGTCGATGCCGCGCGCGACCAGAGCTATTTTCTGTTCGCCACCACACCAGAGCAGCTCGAGTTCCTGCGCTTCCCGCTGGGCGACATGCCCAAGGACGAGGTACGTGAACACGCCCGCCGTCTGGGCCTCGACATCGCCGACAAGCCGGACAGCCAGGACATCTGTTTCGTGCCCGACGGCAAGTACGCATCCGTGGTCGAGCGCCTGCGTCCCGAGGCCGGTGAGCCGGGGGAGATCGTGCATCTCGATGGAACCGTCCTGGGCGCCCACAAGGGCATCGTGAACTACACCATCGGCCAGCGCCGCGGCCTCGGGATCGGCGGCCGCAAGGATGCGCCGGAGGGCGAGGACGCGCTTTATGTGGTGCGGCTCGACCCGGATGCGCGCCGCGTGATTGTCGGCCCGCGCGAGGCGCTCGCGACGCGCACGGTCTCGCTGACCGGCGTCAACTGGCTCGGCGGGGGCGATGCGCCGCCGGCGGATGGGCGCGATGTCAGCGTGCGCATCCGCTCGACCATGGAGCCGGTGCCGGGCCGTGTGTTCGGACGGGGTGAGGGGCGTACCGAAATCGAACTGGCGGTCCCTGAATTCGGCGTGTCGCCGGGACAGGCCGCCGTGTTCTATGATGACAGCAAGGTACTGGGCGGCGGATGGATCGTCCGGCAGGAAAACGGGAGAGAAGCCGCATGAGTTCGTATGTTCTGGTCCACGGGGCCTATCACGGCGGCTGGTGTTTCGACAAAGTCGTCCCACTTCTGGAGGCGGAAGGACACAAGGTGATCGCCGTCGATCTGCCGGGCCACGGCAACAACCGGGTTCCGATGGAAAAGGTGACGTTGGCCAACTATATCGACCATGTGTGTTCCGTCGTCGAGGCGAAGGACGAGCCGGTGATCCTGCTCGGCCACAGCCTTGGCGGCATGACGGTGACGCAGGTGACCGAGCGCCTGCCGGAGAAGATCGACTGGGTGGTCTATCTGACGGCGATGATGCCGAAGAACGGCCAGAACCGGACCGACCTTGCCGAGCATGAGGGCCCCGAGGATATGGCGGCCATGCGCATCCTCTCGGACGACGGACTTTCCGTCACAATGTCGCGCGAGAACATCCCGCCGACGTTCTATGCCGAGTGCCCGCCCGAAGATGTCGAGCGCGCGTTCGAACTGCTGGTGCCGCAGGCGGTTGAGCCCTTCCAGCGCAAGGCCGAGACCACGCCGGAGCGTTTCGGCTCGGTAAAGCGCGCCTACATCGAATGCCTGCGCGACCGGGCGATCCCGATTGCCATGCAGCGTTCGATGATCGCGGCGCAGCCCTGCGATAAGGTCTTCACCATCGATACCGATCACTCGCCTTTCTTTTCGGCGCCGGAAGAACTGTCCCGGCACCTGCTTGAACTGGCGAACTGACATCACCCGCAAGGTGCGGCCGGGGGGAACCGCCTTCGCGCCGCCACCGAGGAGAAATGAACATGCTGAAAACCCGTAACCCGTCCACCATTGCTCCTCCGGCTGCCATGTACAGCCACTCCGTCGAGGTGCCGCCGAACGCCCGATGGCTTGTGACGGCTGGTCAGGTTGGCGTCCGTCCCGACGGCACTATCCCCGATGGGTTCGAGGCGCAGCACGACCAGATCTGGCAGAATACGCTGGCGATTCTTGAGGATGCCGGGTTCGGTCCGGAGCACATCGTGCGGCTGAACGTCTATTCAACCGATCCGACGGGGCTTCAGTTCCTGAAGGCACATCGCGAGAAGTACCTCGCGCCCGGCCATGTTCCGGCCTCGACCTGGGTCGTCATCAGCCAGCTCGCCAACCCGCAATGGGTGGTCGAGATGGAGACCATCGCCGCGAAGCCGGAATAGCCAGGCCTCGCCGTGCCTCGGCGTCGCGCGGTCGGAGACATGAATGACTGATGTGGCGCCAAGCCGGTTCCGTCAGGGTGCGTGGCCGTATGTCTTTATTCTGATGGCGGCCTTCATCCTGGCGTCCAACCACATCATCGGACGCTGGATCGAGGGCCAGATGCCGCCCATGGGGATCGGCTTCTGGCGTTTATTCATTGCGACCGTTGTGCTGCTGCCTTTCGTGGGGCGTTCGCTCTGGGAAAAACGGTCGGTGCTGCGTGAGCGGTGGAAACTGTTTCTGGTGCTGGCCATCGCGCTGGGCCCGTTCGGCAATGCCTCGGTCTATGTCGCCTACCACTTCACCACGGCGATCAACGGCGGCGTGGTCTCCACCGCGCAGCCGGTGGCGACGGTTCTGATTACCTTCCTGTTGTTCCGGGAATCGATCACGAGACTGCAGACGCTAGGTATCGTCCTCGCGACCATGGGCGTGCTGGTCATTGTGTTGCGAGGCGATCTGGCCATGCTGCTCTCGCTGGAACCCAATATTGGGGATCTCATCATGCTGGGTGCGATGATCGGATTCGCGGTGCACAACTCCCTGCTGCGCAAGATCCCGAAGGAGTTCACGACGGCGGAAATCTTGCTGTCGATCCAGCTCTTCGCGATCGTGGTTATGTTCCCGATCTATGTGCTGGAGACCATCTTCTATCTGCCCATGCCGGTAACCTGGGAATCGGTGGGTGTCATGGCCTGGGTCGGCATTGTTGTGGCGATCTTCGCGGTCGGCTTCACCAACACCTCGGTGCTGGCGCTGGGCGCCAACAAGGCCACTATCGGCAACTATATACGCGCGCTCATCACGGCTGCTCTCGCGATCCTGATCCTGGGCGAGACGCTGGAGCCCTTCCACCTGGTGGCCTTTGCGCTGGTCGTTGCAGGGGTGCTGCTGCTTGGGCGAGGGCGTCGCGTGAAGACGCCGCCGGCCGCGCCGCAGGGCCCTGCGCCCGTCACGCCAGGTGCGGAATCGTCGCCGACGCGCGGCTGATCCCGCCCGGGCGGACTTCAGCTTGACAGGTGGGGAGGGGTGCCCCTATACCCCCGACCGCGACACGGGGCGGAGTAGCTCAGTTGGTTAGAGCAGGGGAATCATAATCCTCGTGTCGGGGGTTCAAATCCCTCCTCCGCTACCAATCGCCCGCAACCCTGCCGAAAGGCGGGTTTTGTGTTTCCGGCGTCATTCTGCGATCAGCGCGGAAAGGTGGGGAAGGGCTGCGGTACGCACACTGATCGACCCAGCCCTTGGCGTGATGCAGTTCAGCATGCTCGTTGTGGGCCCCCGGTGGAGGCGTCTGCAACCGTCACGACCATCTTTTCGAGAAGGCGAGCTTCGATCTGGGTTGCGGGTTCAATATCGACCTAGTTGGTCAGGAATACACGCTGCAGGAAAGTGACTTCGCCTGAACCGACGTCGACGTGACTCACGCCTTTTCCCCGAAGGAAGGGCAGTCGGAACTCTGACTTAAGATTCAGGCGGCGCAGCTGTCGGTGCGTGACGGGGTCCGCTTTTACAGTCCGTGAGATTGCATGAAAGATGCGCTTAAGTTTTGATCCCGACCGGGCTTGAGATTCGACCGCCAACGCGTCGACAATTCTGGTAATCAATTTGCGCAATCCCAAACACGAGGGACGTCCATGTCCGACAACGCCACGCTTTCCATTCGCCTGAACGAGAACGACAACGTTGTTGTCGCGCGAGCAGAGCTTCTACCCGGCACCTCCATTCCGGGTGAAAATGTCCAGACCACTGGTGCCATTCCGCGCGGCCACAAGATCGCGACCCGCGCGATTCCGAAGGGAGAGACGGTCACCAAATACGACCAGATCATCGGCTTTGCAATGGAAGACATCGCGCCGGGCGATCATATCCACACGCATAATTGTGAATTCCGGATGGTCGATCGCGACTACCAGTTCGCGACCGACCTGCGGGAGACGAAGATGGTGCCGGAAGCTGAGTGCCGGACCTTTGAAGGCTATGTCCGCAAGAACGGATCGGTCGGTACGCGCAACTACATTGGCATACTGACCTCGGTGAACTGTTCGGCGACTGTCGCCAAGTACATCGCGGATTCCTTCAACAGCACAGGCAAGCTATCCGACTATCCTAACATCGATGGCGTATCGGCCTTTGTTCATGCGACGGGTTGCGGCATGGCCGATTCCGGTGACGGCTACGCGAACCTGCAGCGCACCTTGTGGGGCTATGCGCGCCACCCGAACTTCGCGGGTGTGCTGATTGTCGGGCTGGGCTGCGAAGTGAACCAGATCCCGTTCCTGCTGGACGCCTATGGTCTGGAACTCAACGACACCTTCCAGACCATGACGATCCAGGAATCTGGAGGCACCCGCAAAACGGTCGATGAGGCCATCGAGCGCATCTCGGGCATGCTGGAGCCGGCCAACGCCGCGAGACGTTCGACGGTGCCGGCGAGTGAGCTGACCGTCGCGCTCCAGTGCGGCGGTTCCGACGCCTATTCCGGGATCACGGCCAACCCGGCGCTAGGCAACGCGGTGGACCGCCTCGTGGCGAATGGCGGCACCGGTATCCTGGCAGAGACACCGGAGATCTACGGCGCCGAGCATCTTCTAACGCGCAGGGCGATCAATGCCGAGGTCGGCCAGAAATTGGTGGATCGTATCAAGTGGTGGGAAGACTACACAGCCCGCAACCACGGTTCGATGGATAATAATCCCTCGCCCGGCAACAAGGCGGGCGGCCTGACCACCATCCTTGAGAAGTCGCTGGGCGCGGCGGCCAAGGGCGGGACAACCAACCTTACTGGCGTGTACAAATATGCCGAACCGGTCGATACGAAAGGCTTTGTGTTCATGGATTCGCCGGGCTTTGATCCGGCCTCCATTACCGGCGAAGTGGCCTCGGGCGCGAACCTGGTCTGCTTCACCACGGGCCGCGGCTCGGTCTATGGCTGCAAGCCCGCGCCCTCGATCAAGCTGGCGACCAACACGCCGATGTACGAGAAGATGTCCGAGGACATGGACATCAACGCCGGCAAGATCGCCGACGGCGATGCCACCATTCAGGATGTGGGCTCGGAAATTTTCGACTACATGCTCGAAGTGGCGAGCGGCAAGAAGTCGAAGTCCGAGGAGCTGGGTTTTGGCGATAACGAGTTCATTCCCTGGCAGGTCGGCGCGGTGATGTAGCCGGCCGGTGTGTGATTCATGGAAATGTTTGATCTGACAGGGCGCGTTGCGCTGGTCACCGGCGGCAGCCGGGGGATCGGCTCCGCGATCGCCCTGACTCTGGCTGAACACGGTGCTGCCGTGGGGGTGAATTTCGTCTCCAACGAGGAAGCCGCGCTCAGGACGGTGGCCGCCATCGAGGAGAAGGGCGGTAAGGCCATCCCGGTGCGCGGCGATGTCTCCGACAAGGATGCGGTGGCGCTCGTTACCGGGGCGGTGAGCGAGTATTTTGGCCCCATCGATATTCTTGTCGCGAACGCCGGGGTCGGGGAGGCCCTGGAGATCGAGGAGACGACCGAAGAGGATTTCACAGGTCTCCTGCACAACAACCTAACATCAGCATTTCTGTGTTCGCAGGCGGTCGTGCCCGGAATGCGTGCGCGCAAATGGGGGCGGCTGATCTATGTGAGTTCCGGTGCGGCCTATAACGGCGGCCGGGTGGGGCTGCACTACTCGGCGGCCAAGGGCGGCATGGAAGGGCTCGCACGCGCCTATGCGCGCCGCCTGATGGCGGAGGGGGTCACCGCCAATTGCGTCGCACCGATCCGGATCGAGACCGACATGATCGCGACGGTGAGCGCGGACGAACTCGGGCCGCCGCCGCCGATCGGGCGTGCGGGCCATGTCGATGAGGTTGCGGGCGCGGTGCTGCTGCTGGCAACCAACGCCTACATGACGGGTCAGACCGTCCACATGAACGGCGGCATCTACTTCAACTGAGGCTCAGCGCGTGTAGTGCGGCTCGTTGCGGTGAGGTTGCAGCAGGACCTTGCCGATGATCGCGTTGGCGTCGAGCATCTCATGTGCTTCGCGCGCCATCTCCAGCGGCAGTTCGGCATGGATGATAGGGTCGATGTGGCCCTGAGCAACCATATCCATCAGCAGCGCCATGTCCGCGCCGGTAATGTCTGGATACGCGTCATAGGCGTGGATCGAGAAGAGGCGGACTGCCGGGCTGCGGGCCCAGCGGCTGGCCTGTGCCTCGAAGACATCGATCCCGGGCAGCCCGTCGATCATGCCGTACAGCACCAGCATGCCGACCGGCGCCAGCAGGTCGAGATGATCGGCGAAGCCGTCTCCGCCGACCGGATCGACGACGAGATCGACCCCCCGTCCGCCTGTGATCTCCTGGATGCGCGCATGCGAATCTTCCCGGCTGGTGTCGATAACATGGTCAGCGCCCTGGTCTGATGCAAATGCGGCTTTTGCGCTGCTGCGCACCAGCGCGACGGTTACCATGTCGGCCGCGTTCGCAAGCTGGAGGAGGGCGCTGCCGACGCCTCCGGCTGCGCCGACGATCGCTATCGTGTCGCCGGCGCACACCCGTGCAGCTGCATGCAGGATCCGGTACGCCACCCTGTAGTTCATCAGGCAGCCGGCGATGCTAAGATTGAAGCCGGTCGGGCAGGGGAACGCCCACCGGGCATCGATGGCGAGATATTCCGCGTAACAGTTTCGTTCCGGCACGGCCGAGACGACCACTGCATCACCCTCCCGCAACGCCGTGACACCGGCGCCGGTGGCAGCAACAGTTCCGCTCATCTCAATGCCGGGAATGGCCGGCAGCGACGGCATCCACGGATAACGCCCTGTGCGCACCAGCTGGTCGGCAATACCAATCCCGATGGAGTGCGCCTTGACCAGTACTTGGCCCGGGCCAGCCTCGGGAGCCGGAATCTCATCCAGCCGAAGTACGCCGGGGCCACCAGTTTCGTGGATTCGGATCGCGCGCATGATTTGGTTTTCCGCGTTGTGCCGGGACCTGGCGGCCGGTCTAGTCGTCGTTGAATTCGTCCGGACGGATAAAGTCCTTTAGCTTTCCGCCTTCCGCAGACATGGTGCGCCAGGTTTCTCCGTTCAGTTCGATCACGGCAAGTCCTGCTGTTGGAAAGCCGAGTTGCAGATCCGCCAGGGCGGCCTTCATCGAACCAGGGCCTGACATCAAACGGCATAGTGTTTCCAGACCTGGGTTGTGAGCGATCACCAGCGCAATCGTGGTCCTAGGCGCGATGCGTTCGATATGCGCGAGAAGGGTTCCGGGGGAGGCGAGGTAGAGGTCCTGGAGGACATCTGCCTTCAGACCCGCCGGCAGTATCTCGTGGACAATATCCCAGGTTTGCGAGGTGCGCTTCGCGGATGACACCAGCACCGTGTCGGGTACCAGGTCGTTGGCGATCAGCCGTTGTGCGACCGTCTTGCTAGCGCGCCGACCGAGCAGGGTTCAGTGGCCGATCGAAATCGGCGAGTTTTTCCTCATCCCAGTCGGCTTTTCCGTGCCGCATCAGGAGCAGTCGTTTCATCGGGATACCTATGCCGCCCGGTTGAACTCTTAGACAAGACGTTGCATGTCGCGCGCTTTCTTCGCAAGCTTGCGGCCGTGAGGTTTCGCGGGCGCAAAAAAATTGGTGCAAAGCGAGATCGACCGTTGACTCGCACCCAGCTCCGCCTGTGCCCGATCGATGCGGTCGCAGACGTGGATTTGTCTTCAAACAACCGCAGATGCATCGGGTTAGGGAAGTGCAAAAAAACTTTGCCGATAAGTCGAAAAAGCGTTTGACTTGACCGGCTCGTGGTCGTACAACCCGCCTCCGCCGCCCAGACGGGCCTTCGGTCCCTTGGGGCGGCTCTGCAAAATGCCGAATTAGTTCGCTCCCTTCGAAGGAGCGAGGAAGGTCGGTTGCGCTGTTGGACATTGTGAATACCTGAAGAAGGGATGCGCAGGCGGCGGTGCGTGTATCAAACACGTCCGCTTAGCATTGCGCATTCTTGGAATGTAACGAGGTACATTTGATGTGCCTCGCTTGTGCTAAGTAGACGCTTCTAGTCGACCCGTTCGAGGGACTTCGGTCCTGAAGATCGGGGAGGTCAACTTGAGAGTTTGATCCTGGCTCAGAGCGAACGCTGGCGGCAGGCTTAACACATGCAAGTCGAAGGTGAAGCAGGACTTCGGTCCTGCGGAAACTGGCGGACGGGTGAGTAACGCGTAGGGATGTGCCTATGAGTACGGAATAACTATTGGAAACGATAGCTAATACCGTATACGCCCCAAGGGGGAAAGCTCCGGCGCTCATAGAGCAACCTGCGTCCGATTAGCTTGTTGGTGAGGTAACGGCTCACCAAGGCGACGATCGGTAGCTGGTCTGAGAGGATGGTCAGCCACACTGGGACTGAGACACGGCCCAGACTCCTACGGGAGGCAGCAGTGGGGAATATTGGACAATGGGGGCAACCCTGATCCAGCCATGCCGCGTGAGTGAAGAAGGCCCTAGGGTTGTAAAGCTCTTTCAGCAGGGAAGATGATGACGGTACCTGCAGAAGAAGCCCCGGCTAACTCCGTGCCAGCAGCCGCGGTAATACGGAGGGGGCTAGCGTTGCTCGGAATTACTGGGCGTAAAGAGCACGTAGGCGGATAGTCAAGTCAGGCGTGAAAGCCCCGGGCTCAACCCGGGAACTGCGCTTGATACTGATTGTCTTGAGTCCGAGAGAGGGTGGTGGAATTCCCAGTGTAGAGGTGAAATTCGTAGATATTGGGAAGAACACCAGTGGCGAAGGCGGCCACCTGGCTCGGTACTGACGCTGAGGTGCGAAAGCGTGGGGAGCAAACAGGATTAGATACCCTGGTAGTCCACGCCGTAAACGATGTGCGCTAGATGTCGGGCAGCTTGCTGTTCGGTGTCGCAGCTAACGCATTAAGCGCACCGCCTGGGGAGTACGGTCGCAAGATTAAAACTCAAAGGAATTGACGGGGCCCGCACAAGCGGTGGAGCATGTGGTTTAATTCGATGCAACGCGCAGAACCTTACCAGCCCTTGACATCCCGGTCGCGGTTTCCAGAGATGGATTCCTTCAGTTCGGCTGGACCGGTGACAGGTGCTGCATGGCTGTCGTCAGCTCGTGTCGTGAGATGTTGGGTTAAGTCCCGCAACGAGCGCAACCCTCATCCTTAGTTGCCAGCGGTTCGGCCGGGCACTCTAAGGAAACTGCCGGTGACAAGCCGGAGGAAGGCGAGGATGACGTCAAGTCCTCATGGCCCTTATGGGCTGGGCTACACACGTGCTACAATGGCAGTGACAATGGGAAGCAAGACCGCGAGGTGGAGCTAATCCCAAAAAGCTGTCTCAGTTCGGATTGTACTCTGCAACTCGAGTGCATGAAGTTGGAATCGCTAGTAATCGCGGATCAGCATGCCGCGGTGAATACGTTCTCGGGCCTTGTACACACCGCCCGTCACACCATGGGAGTTGGTTTTACCCGAAGCCGGTGCGCTAACCGCAAGGAGGCAGCCGTCCACGGTAAGGTCAGCGACTGGGGTGAAGTCGTAACAAGGTAGCCGTAGGGGAACCTGCGGCTGGATCACCTCCTTTCTAAGGAAGATCATGAATGGCTTGCCATTCGCGATCGACTTGGACAACAAATCGCGTGCCGCCGCCGGCGCATCCCTTCTGTCATCCGTTCGATGAGCAGGAAGACCGGGCTTTCCGGGCCTGTAGCTCAGTTGGTTAGAGCGCGCGCTTGATAAGCGTGAGGTCGGAAGTTCAAGTCTTCCCAGGCCCACCAAGCTTTTCGGTTTGGGGCTGTAGCTCAGTTGGGAGAGCGCCTGCTTTGCAAGCAGGAGGTCGTCGGTTCGATCCCGTCCAGCTCCACCAATTATTCAACGAAGCGGGTTTCCGGTTTGTTTCCGGATCAGAATGACAGAAATCAGGTATTCGTTCGGCCTCTTGCCGGGCGTCGTTGTTGGACATCGTGAATAGGTTGCATAATCCTGACCCCGTACGGGGCACGCATTCGTTTGTGTGTGCCGTACGGAGCCAAAAAGCTGAGAAAAAGTCGGAGCAAGAGCGTTAGCGGGACTTGTCCCTGTACGCGACGGCTTCGCAATCAAGCGCAAAAGGGCATCTGGTGGATGCCTTGGCACTGAGAGGCGATGAAGGACGTGACACACTGCGATAAGTCGTGGGGAGCCGTGAGTAGGCGTTGATCCGCGAATTTCCGAATGGGGAAACCCGGCCCATTGGGTCATCCCTTACTGAATACATAGGTAAGGGAAGCGAACCCGGCGAACTGAAACATCTAAGTAGCCGGAGGAAAGGACATCAACCGAGACTCCCTTAGTAGCGGCGAGCGAACGGGGACCAGGCCAGTGGCCTGTGTGTAAGAACGAGAACCGTCTGGAAAGTCGGGCCATAGTGGGTGATAGCCCCGTATCGGTAGAAAGCACACAGGTCCTTGAGTAAGGCGGGACACGTGAAATCCTGTTTGAACGTGGGGGGACCACCCTCCAAGCCTAAGTACTCCTCAGTGACCGATAGTGAACAAGTACCGTGAGGGAAAGGTGAAAAGCACCCCGATAAGGGGAGTGAAACAGTTCCTGAAACCGGATGCCTACAAGCAGTAGGAGCCTCCTTGTGGGGTGACTGCGTACCTTTTGTATAATGGGTCAGCGACTTAGTCTGTACAGCAAGCTTAAGCCGGTAGGTGTAGGCGTAGCGAAAGCGAGTCTTAATAGGGCGATTTAGTTGTACGGATTAGACCCGAAGCGAGGTGATCTAGCCATGAGCAGGTTGAAGGTGGGGTAATACCCACTGGAGGACCGAACCCACGTCTGTTGAAAAAGACGGGGATGACTTGTGGTTAGGGGTGAAAGGCCAATCAAACCTCGAAATAGCTGGTTCTCCGCGAAATCTATTTAGGTAGAGCGTCATGTTTTACCGCCGGGGGTAGAGCACTGGATGGGCTAGGGGGCCGCGAGGCTTACCAAACCTAACCAAACTCCGAATACCGGTGAGTGCAATCATGGCAGACAGACTACGGGGGCTAAGCTCCGTGGTCGAAAGGGAAACAGCCCAGACCGCCAGCTAAGGTCCCGAAGTGATAGTTAAGTGGGAAAGGATGTGGGAAGGCCAAGACAGCCAGGAGGTTGGCTTAGAAGCAGCCATCCTTTAAAGAAAGCGTAACAGCTCACTGGTCTAAATAAGCCGTCCTGCGCCGAAGATGTACCGGGGCTCAAACTATCCACCGAAGCTGCGGGTGTATGATTTCTTCGGATTTCATGCGCGGTAGCGGAGCGTTCCGTAAGCCTGCGAAGGTGTCTCGTGAGAGGCTCTGGAGGTATCGGAAGTGCGAATGCTGACATGAGTAGCGACAAAGAGTGTGAGAAACACTCTCGCCGAAAGTCCAAGGGTTCCTGCGCAAGGCTAATCCGCGCAGGGTGAGCCGGCCCCTAAGCCGAGGCCGAAAGGCGTAGGCGATGGGAACCTGGTTAATATTCCAGGGCCTGTTGGAAGTGACGAATGCTGTAAGCGGTCAGTCCTTATTGGATTGGTTTGGCCGTGAAGGCGTTCCAGGAAATAGCTCCAACGTATAGACCGTACCCTAAACCGACACAGGTGGACTGGTAGAGTATACCAAGGCGCTTGAGAGAACGATGTTGAAGGAACTCGGCAAAATGCCCTCGTACCTTCGGAAGAAGAGGGACCCTTCTTTGGGCAACCATTGGAGGGTGGCACAGACCAGGGGGTAGCGACTGTTTATTAAAAACACAGGACTCTGCGAAGTCGCAAGACGACGTATAGGGTCTGACGCCTGCCCGGTGCCGGAAGGTTAAAGAGAGAGGTGAGAGCCTTGAACTGAAGCCCCGGTAAACGGCGGCCGTAACTATAACGGTCCTAAGGTAGCGAAATTCCTTGTCGGGTAAGTTCCGACCTGCACGAATGGCGTAACGACTTCCCCACTGTCTCCAACATCGACTCAGCGAAATTGAATTCTCCGTGAAGATGCGGAGTAGGCGCGGTCAGACGGAAAGACCCCGTGCACCTTTACTACAACTTCGCAGTGGTATTAGAGGATGGATGTGTAGGATAGGTGGGAGGCTTTGAAGCCGTGGCGCCAGCTGCGGTGGAGCCAACCTTGAAATACCACCCTTCTGTTCGCTGATATCTAACCGAGACCCGTGAACCCGGGTTCGGGACCCTGCGTGGTGGGTAGTTTGACTGGGGCGGTCGCCTCCCAAAGAGTAACGGAGGCGCGCGATGGTAGGCTCAGGCTGGTCGGAAATCAGCTTTTGAGTGCAATGGCATAAGCCTGCCTGACTGCGAGACTGACAAGTCGAGCAGAGACGAAAGTCGGTCATAGTGATCCGGTGGTCCCGCGTGGAAGGGCCATCGCTCAACGGATAAAAGGTACGCCGGGGATAACAGGCTGATACTTCCCAAGAGTCCACATCGACGGAAGTGTTTGGCACCTCGATGTCGGCTCATCACATCCTGGGGCTGGAGCAGGTCCCAAGGGTTCGGCTGTTCGCCGATTAAAGTGGTACGTGAGCTGGGTTTAGAACGTCGTGAGACAGTTCGGTCCCTATCTGCCGTGTCAGGACGAAACTTGCGAGGAGCTGTCCCTAGTACGAGAGGACCGGGATGGACGCACCTCTGGTGTACCGGTTGTCGCGCCAGCGGCACCGCCGGGTAGCTAAGTGCGGAAGGGATAACCGCTGAAAGCATCTAAGCGGGAAGCCCCCCTTAATACGAGGTTTCGCTCGAGAGCCGTGGAAGACCACCACGTTGATAGGCTGGGTGTGGAAGCGTGGCAACACGTGAAGCTGACCAGTACTAATTGCTCGATAGGCTTGATTGCGGACCGTTTGCGTGCGGATCCTTCGGGATCAGAGCAAATGGTCATCATGCTGCCGCGTACAGCGGCAAGGTTCGTTGGCGTTCTCGCCCGACGTTCTCGGTTTTTTGGATCATGCGCCCCGATATACACATGACTATTTCGGGGTGAATGTCAGGATTTATGCGGCGGATGTGTGCCCCTGAGGCGCACATGCGTTTGGACGACCTGGTGGCTATAGCGAGGGGGCCACACCCGATCCCATCCCGAACTCGGCCGTGAAGACCCTTAGCGCCGATGGTACTTCGTCTTAAGGCGCGGGAGAGTAGGTCGTTGCCAGGTCTTCCAAGCGCATGTGCTTTTCGCATCCAGAATACAAGCAACCTATTCAACGATGGTTCCTTTCAGGACAGGCACTCTGACAGGAAGGAACGACACCGTTTCGCGCCCCCTTTCTGTTTGGCGCAGCGTGACAACCGCGGGGTGGAGCAGCCCGGTAGCTCGTCAGGATCAGGAAGACGAGGCTGGCGATGATCCAGTTGTATTCGCTCGCGAAGGCCAGCGGATAGTGGTTCGACAGCATCAGGAACAAGACGGGAAGCGTCAGGTAATTGTTGTGTACTGAACGCTGCTTGCCGATAGCTCCGTGTTTCGGATCCGGCACCCGGCCTGCTTTGAGGTCGGCCACAACGATCCGCTGGTTGGGAATGATCGCGAAGAACACATTGGCCGTCATGATCGTCGCCGTGAAAGCTCCCAGATGCAGCAGCGCGGCCCGGCCGGAGAAAACTTGCGTGTACCCCCAGGCCATGGCCACGAGCAGGATGTACAGGAAGATCATCAGCCGGGTGTTGTTGTCGCCGAGTTTGCTCTTGCAGATCAGGTCGTAGGCGATCCACCCGAATACGATCGAGCCCACGGAGATCGCGATCGCGGCCCCGACTGGCAGGTCCATCACCTCCGGATCGACCAGGAACAGGTCGGCGCCCATGTAATAGACGATGCACATCAGGACGAAGCCCGACAGCCAGGACGAATAGGCCTCCCACTTGAACCAGATCAGGTGTTCGGGCATTTCCGGCGGCGCCACGAGGAACTTGCGAACATGATAGAATCCGCCGCCATGGACCTGCCACTCCTCGCCGTACACGCCGTCGGGAAGGGTGGACGGCTTGCGCAGGCCCAGATCGAGCGCGATGAAATAAAACGACGTGCCGATCCACGCGATGCCGGTGACCACATGCAGCCAGCGCGCCGCGAAAGACATCCAGTCGATGAAAATTGCAGTATCCATGCGGCGCTCCCATGTGCGTCAGACGCAATTTGAACAATCACATCCTTCGCGAAAAGCCATATTACAGGCTAGGACTTTCAAATCGTTTTTGATAATCGAACGTCATGGCCCAGATCGAAAATATCAGGATGTTTGTTCGCGTCTATGAACTTGGCAGCATGTCCGAGGCGGCAAGAGACCAGCGCGTTTCGCCGGCAGTGGCTTCGAGCCGGATCTCCAGACTTGAGAAACATCTGGGAGTTCGCCTGTTCAACCGGACTACGCGGCGTATCCATCCGACCGAACACGGGCAAGCCTATTACGACGGGGCAACCAAAATTCTGCTGGCGATTGAGGAGGCGGAAGCCTCGGTTGCTGTCCTGGCCCGGAATCCGCGCGGCTCGATTTTCGTGGCAGCGCCCCTAGGGGTCGGCAGACGCTTTATTGCCCCACACGTTCCCGCATTCAAGGATGCCTACCCAGATATCAATGTTCGCCTGCGAATGTCGGACCGGAATATCGATATCACCAAAGAGGGTATCGACATCGCGTTTCATCTGGGCAATACGCCCGACTCCGCACTTCGGATGCAGAAGATCGCGAATTGCCCGCGTGTGCTGTGCGCTTCACCGGACTATGTAGCCCGTCACGGGGTACCCGCCGACGGACAGGCTCTCCTTGATGACGGTCATAAATGCCTGTTGCTGCGTTTTCCGGGCGCGCCAGAGTTTGCATGGACGCTTCAGACGGACGGGACGCCACGTAAGTATAACGTAACAGGTCCGTTCGAAAGTGACGACGGAGATGTCCTGACTGATTGGGCGCTCGCGGGGCGGGGGATCGCGAATAAGCCTGTCTTCGAGATCGCGGAGCACCTGCAGTCAGGGGCACTTGTCCCCGTAGCCGGTAGCACACCGCCCATACCCGCTACACTTGCGTGCCTGTACCCGCACAAGAGGTATCAGGATCCCAAACTAACGCTATTTATTGAATTCATGGTCGCCCGCTGCCGCGAGCAGCTCAAGAAAATCGAGGGGACTTATCAACTGCCTCGGTAAGTCGCGTAGCCAAAGGGCGACAGCAAGAGCGGCACATGATAGTGCGCATCCGCCTTGTTCATCGTGAAGCGGATCGGCACCTCATCTAGAAACAACTCTTCATCCTTCATGTCGGATTGCGAGCGCATATAGTCCCCGGCGTGGAAAACCAGTTCATAGATCCCGACTCTGAAATCCTCGATGCCCAAGATCGGCGAGTCGGTTCGACCGTCCGCGTTCGTAGTCGCCGTGGCAACCAACTCACGTGAATTGCCCGTCAGCCGAAACAGGTCAACAGCCAGACCGCTGGCCGGGCAACCTCGCGCTGTATCAAGTACATGGGTGGTCAGGAATCCGCCCGAGTTACTCATTGTTGTCTCGCACCGATTGTTTCAAGTCCGGATCATCATCGCGCCGGCCCAGAAGAAAGAAACGCCGAAATTGCAATATGTCTTTCTTCTCTTTTTTGATAATCGGCGCCAATAATTTGCATTATAGATCAAATCGAGTGCATCGAGGGAGCCGGTTTGATTCGTTATCCGCGTGATCTTCATGGGTACGGGAAGAACCCGCCCGACCCGAAATGGCCGGACGGTGCCCGGATCGCTGTCCAGTTTGTAATTAACTACGAGGAGGGTGGAGAGAACTCCATCCTTCACGGCGATGCGGCCTCCGAAGCCTTCCTGTCCGAAATCGTCGGTGCGCAGCCCTGGCCGGGCCAGCGTCACTGGAACATGGAATCGGTATACGAATACGGCGCGCGTGCCGGGTTCTGGCGGCTGCACCGAGTGTTCACCGGCACGAATATCCCGGTCACGGTCTATGCCATCGGCACCGCGCTGGAACGCTCACCTGGCCAGACCCGCGCCATGCAGGACGCAGGCTGGGAGGTCGCGTCCCATGGCCACAAATGGATCGAGTGGAAGGACTTTGAGCGAGGCGAGGAACGTGCGCTGATCGAGGAGTCGATCCGGATTCACACGGAGGCAACAGGGGCACGCCCGCTGGGCTGGTACACCGGCCGGTGCACCGAGAATTCCATGGACTTGATCGCCGAGATCGGTGGTTTCGCCTACACCGCTGACAGCTACGCCGACGATCTTCCCTACTGGTATCTGTCCGAGCACGAACCGCTGCTGGTCGTGCCTTACACGTTGGATGCCAACGACATGCGCTTTGCCACCCAACAGGGCTTCAATTCGGGTGACCAGTTTTTCACCTACCTCAAGGACAGCTTCGACGCGCTTTATGAGGAAGGCGCGGCCGGATCGCCCAAGATGCTGTCGGTCGGTCTCCACTGCCGCCTCGCCGGACGGCCGGGGCGCATCCAGGCGCTTAAGCGCTTCATCGAATACGTCCAGTCCCATGAGAAGGTCTGGTTCGCGCGACGGGTCGATATCGCCAACCACTGGCGAGCCACTTTCCCGCCGTCCGAAGCGTCCTCGCGTGCCTCTACGATGTCGAAGGAAGACTTCGTGAACCGTTTCGGCGGTGTTTTCGAACTCTCCCCGTGGATCGCCGAGCGTGCCTATGCGCTAGAACTCGGCCCCGCCCACGACACCTCGGCAGGGGTGCACAATGCGCTCGCCCGCGCTTTCCGCGCCGCCTCGGACGAAGAACGCCTGACGGTGCTGAAAGCGCATCCGGACCTGGCAGGCAAGATCGCCCAGGCCAAACGTCTGACGCCGGAATCTACGGCCGAGCAGGCCTCTGCCGGGCTGGACACGCTGACCGATGACGAGCGCGCGGAATTCACCCGATTGAACACCGAGTACACGGACAAGTTCGGCTTTCCCTTCATCATCGCCGTGAAGGGGCTGAACAAGGACCTGGTCCTGGATGCGTTCCGTCTCCGGATCGGCCACGACCGCGTCACCGAGTTCGCCGAAGCCTGCCACCAGGTGGAGCGGATCGCGCGACTTCGACTTGAGGACATGCTCGATGACTGACCGCATCGTCGCCTGTGAACCTGAGGAGGTTCCTCGCTTCGCCCGCAACGCCATTAATCTCGCCTCAGCCGGGCTTGGCGCGTGCGGGCTGTCGGCCACCGATGAATTCTTCGCACCGCTGGAACGCATGCTCGCCGACGGCCCGGCGATCTTCTACCCCGACCTCTATGACGACAACGGCAAGTGGATGGACGGCTGGGAGACCCGGCGGCGGCGCGGCGGGGGCCACGACCACGCGACCATCGCTCTGGCCGCGCCGTGTCGGATCGATGGTTTCAACGTCGATACCTCGCACTTCACCGGCAACAACGCGCCCGCTTGCCGGATCGAGGGCTGGCGGGGCACCGGCGCCCCTGATGAGGCGACGGAATGGTCGGAAATCCTGCCCGTCCACGAGCTCAATCCCGACAGCCATAATTTCCTGGCTTGCGCGGACCACAACCTGTGGACCCATCTGCGCATCCACATTTACCCGGATGGGGGCATTGCCCGGCTGCGGGTTTACGGCACGCCCGAGATCGACGCCCCGCCAGGCACCGAGCTGGACCTCGTCGCGGCACTTAACGGTGGGCGTATCGTCGCGTTTTCCGACGCTCATTACGGCTCCTTCGCCCGGATGCTGGCGCCGGGGCGCGGTCTCAACATGGGCGATGGCTGGGAAACCAAGCGCCGGCGCGGACCCGGCCATGACTGGATCGTCGTAGCGCTGGGCGGGCGTGGCACCATCGAGCGCGTGGTGGTTGATACCGCCCACTTCAAGGGGAACTACCCAGACAGCTGCTCGATCCAGGTGGCCGACATGCCGGGATTCGCCGAAGAGACCCGTGAGGCCGTCGAGGCCGCCTCGGCCAACTGGGACATGCTGATGGAGCAGCAGAAACTCTCCGCCGACGCGGTTCACGAGTTCGATCCTGACGTGGTCGCCGATCGTGGCCCGGTGACCCATATCCGGCTGAACATCTTCCCCGATGGCGGGGTCAGCCGATTGCGGCTCTTCGGCAGGCTGGCATGAGCGTAACGATCTTCACTGCTCCGCTGGAGGTCGATGCCTTCGCGCCGTTCGGGGATGTGATCGAGGCGGCGGGCGACCCGGACCAGATTATCAACAGGGGCATGTGCGGGCGCTACCACGACCTGGCCACGCTGAGCTTCACCGGCGAGGGTGCGCGCGCCGGGATCAACCTGTTCAAGGCCGTGCCCCGCAAGCTACCCTACGAACTAGACATGATGGAGCGGCATCCCCAGGGCAGCCAGGCCTTCCTGCCGATGACCGCTGACCCGTTCCTGATCATCGTCGCGCCCGATGAAGGCGGAGCGCCAGGAACGCCCAGGGCCTTTGTGACAAGCCTGGGTCAGGGTGTGAACTACCACCGGGGGACATGGCACGGCGTGCTCACGCCGCTCCAAGATCCCGGTCTCTTTGCCGTAGTTGATCGTATCGGTGACGGCAGCAATCTGGAGGAGCACTGGTTCAAGGAGCCGTACACGATTGATAACCCCTGACGACTGTAACAGCGGCGGAATACCCTGAAGTTGTCCCAAGTTACGAGTGCTCAAAAAAGCGGCAACCGTTGTATTTTTTGGCAGTATTTCGACCCACAGAAGCGTGCTGGAACGCGCCGGCCAGAGGTAAGTATTTAGGTTTAAATGGGAAAATCGCGTAGCCATTCCGATGGCACCGAAGTTGCTACGCTCGACGAGGGCGGTCTCGGGGCGGACTGCGCGCAACATCAAACTTGCAAACGAGGTGAAAAGATGAGTTTCAGAAGAGATATGACCACGTGGGTAAAGTCCATCGGGCTCGCCACTGTCGTCACCGCGGCCGCCGTTACCGGCGCCACCGCGCAAACCAAGGTGTCGTTCGCACTGGACTGGAAGTTCGAGGGCCCGAGCGCTGCATACTTCGCCGCCATCGACAATGGCCACTTCAAGGCCGAGGGCCTCGACGTCGAGGTATCGGCTGGCAAGGGCTCGCTCGACGCGATCCCGAAAGTCGCCACTGGCGCTTTCCCGCTCGGCTTCGCCGACATCAATAGCCTGATCAAGTTTCTCGATCAGAACCCTGGAGCACCCGTTACCGCCGTCATGATGATCTATGACAAGCCGCCCTTCGCGGTTGTAGGTCGAGCATCCAAGGGCATTAGCGGACCAAAGGACTTGGAAGGCAAGGTGCTTGGCGCTCCGCCTCCAGACGGTGCCTGGGCTCAGTTCCCGGCTTTCGCGACCGCGAACGGCATTGATGTATCCAAGGTAAAGGTGGAGCCGGTCGGCTTCCCAACCCGCGAGCCGATGCTGGCTGAGGGGCAAAGTGGACGCCATTACGGGCTTCTCCTTCTCCAGCTACCTCAACCTGGTGCGTCTCGGGGTCCCCGAGGACGACATCAAGGTCATCCTCATGGCTGACAACGGGCTGAGCCTATACGGCAACGCTATCATCGTGAACACCGACTTCGCCAAGGCGAACCCGAAGGTCGTTACCGGCTTCCTACGTTCCGTCGCGAAGGGATGGAAAGACGTGATTGCCGACCCGGCTGCCGGTTCGGCGATGGTCGGCAAGCGCAACCCGGCCGCCGACGTGGCGCTGGAACAGCGCCGCCTTCAGCTCGCAATCGACGCCAATGTCGTGACCGACTACACCAAGGTCAACGGTATGGGTGGCATCGACGCGGCACGTTTCGAGAAGGCGCTCTCCCAGCTCGCCGAGAACTACAAGTTCAAGGGCAAGCCTGACGCCTCGCTATACTTCACCGACGCATATTTGCCGAAAGACGGCAGCCTGATGCTGAAGTAGGGCACATGCCGCCGGTGGGCCTGCCGCCGGCGGCACCTTCCCCTCGGAGATACTATGTCCGACGCCCCCCAAATCGAATTGCGTGGGGTCACGCACGCCTACAAAACTGATACCGGCCCGTTGCCGGTTCTCAACGATCTCTCCATCAAGTGTGCGAAGAATACATTTACCGCCGTTGTAGGTCCGTCGGGCTGCGGCAAGTCCACTTTGACGCGCCTGATTGCCGGGCTCATGATCCCGGACGTGGGCGAGGTACGCCTGCACGATGAGCCGGTCAACGGACCGCGTGCGACCGTCGGCATGGCCTACCAAAACCCGGTCCTACTCGAGTGGCGCTCCATCCTCGACAACGTGATGCTGCCGCTCGAAATCGTTTCCAATAAGCTCTCAAAGGCTCAGCGCGCCGACCGGGCGCGCGAACTGCTCGCGCTGGTCGGGCTGGAAGGCTTTGAGGACAAACGCCCGTCAGAACTGTCCGGCGGCATGCGCCAGCGCGCCTCACTCTGTCGGGCGTTGGTTCACAGGCCCGAGGTGTTGATCCTCGACGAGCCATTCGGCGCGCTCGATGCGTTCACCCGCGAGGACCTCTGGGGAATCATGCTCGACCTGCGTAAGGAAGAGGAATTCACCTGCCTGCTCATCACTCACGATCTACGTGAATCGGTGTTCCTCGCCGACCAGGTGGTGGTCCTGTCCGGCCGCCCAGCAACGGTACAGCACCTGATGAACGTGGACCTCGGCGACAATCGGACCATCGACGACCTCTACACCAAGGAATCTGTCGACATGCTCGCGATCCTTCGCCACCAGATCGAGATCGCTCAGGGGCGCGAACCGGCGGAGGCTGCCCAATGAGCGCCTCGGGCCTCAACAAGTTCCTCGTACCGCTTGCGGCAATGGTGATCTTTCTCATCCTCTGGGAGTTACTGGTCTGGGTGAACGGCTGGCCGAACTACAAGATGGCCTCGCCGTCGGACATTTGGCCCGCCTTCTGGAAATTCCGCGACCTGTTCATTCAGTTCGGCTGGGACACGCTGTGGCGTACCGTGGTCGGCCTCGTGCTAGCGGTATTCGTTGGCGCGCTGATCGGCATGGTCATGGGCTTCTCCAAGACCGTGCGCGATGGGCTCTACCCGCTGTTGGTCGGCTTCAACGCGATACCGAAGGCGACCGTCGTCCCGGTAATCGCGCTGCTGTTCGTCGGCGCCCACGACATGAACACGATCCTAATCGCGTTCATGATCTCTTTTTCCCCATCGCCGTGTCGATCTCAATCGGCCTGTCGACCCTGGAGCCGGAATACCGAGATATCCTTCGTGCACTCGGTGCGAGCCGGTTCACGGTATTTTGGAAGATTGCCTTGCCGAAAACCCTGCCAGAGTTCTTTGGCGCGCTGAAGGTTGCGGTCACGCTTGCCTTTATCGGAACGAACCTGATGGAGATCGTCGAACCCCACGGACGCGGCCTCGGCCACCTGTTCGACAGCGGTAAGATCAGCGCCGACTATCCGCTGATGTTCGCGGTTTTGATCGCTCTCGCTATCCTCGGCATCCTGCTCTACTACGTTGTTGTGGTTCTGGAACGGATCTTCGCCGGTTGGGCTGAACGGGCAGAGACCTGAGATAGAAAAGCCCCACGAACATTCCGATAGGACGCCGATCAGTAAGGTATCTTGTCCTCTGACGCCGCCCAGTCGCGGAAGGCCTTGATCGATTCCTCGTGCAGCATCTGCTCGGTTGGGATTGCGCGGTCCTTGATATCCTTTGGAATCTCGATGTAGAGGAAGGCGTCGTCGAAATCGATTTCGGCGGCGTCGTCCTTTGTGTTGCCGAAGTAGATGCGGTCTATCCGCGCCCAGTAGATCGCACTCAGGCACATGGGGCAGGGCTCGCAGCTCGTATAGACCGTGCAGCCCTGTAGGCTGAATGTGCCGAGCGTCGCACAGGCATCACGGATGGCGACGACCTCGGCATGGGCCGTGGGATCGTTGTGCGAGGTCACGTTGTTGGTGCCGCGCCCGACGATCTCGCCGTCGCGCACGATCACCGCGCCGAAAGGGCCGCCATTGCCGCTGGCGACGTTTTCCTCGGCCAGCGCGATGGCCGCGCGCATGAAGCCCTTGTTGTCCAAGGGGGGTGCCTCCGCATTTGGGTCCGGCCGGGCCGGTGCTCATCATTCATTGTGCAGTGCAAACAAAGTCTCGCCAAGACTGCATCTATCATTATACGCTTTGGGTCTATTTAGAACGGTGGGTCGAGCATTGGCGATCAACTTCACGCTCAATGGCAAAACGCGCAGCGAGGCGAATGTCTCGCCGACCAGGACTGCACTCGAATATCTGCGTGAGAATGCGAACCTGACCGGCACCAAGGAAGGCTGCGCCGAGGGCGACTGCGGGGCCTGCACCATCATCGTGACGCGCCCGGACACAGGGCAGAAGCTCGCGGTGAATTCCTGCCTGGTAACTATCGGACAACTCGATGGAACGGAGGTGCTGACCGTGGAGGGGCTGGCTGCGGACAGCGGCGAACTGGAGGCGGTCCAACAGGCCATCGTTGAGACCGATGGCACCCAGTGCGGCTTCTGTACCCCCGGGTTCGTTATGTCGCTGCATGCGCTGCGCCATTCCGGCGAGGCCGTGGACGACCACATCATCCACGACGCGCTGGCTGGTAACCTGTGCCGCTGCACCGGGTACCGGCCCATCGTCGAAGCCGCGCGCCAGGCCTGTGCGCAGCCCGGCCTGTATGAGATGAACCTGCCGACTGAAGGTTCGGCAGAGGTACACGACATGGCGGGGCAACTGTTTCTGGCGCCGCGCACGCTGGACGACCTGGTAGCAGCGCGCACGGCGCATCCTGATGCCCCCCTGTTATGCGGCGGGACCGATCTCGGCCTGTCCTTCAGCAAGCATCGCAAGGTATTTCCCGCCACGATCTTCACCCGCAACGTCGCAGAACTTCGGCGGATCGAGGAGGGCGACGACGCATTGGTGCTGGGCGCGGCGGCGACCTACACCGAGGCGGTGCCCCATATCGACGCGCACTGGCCGTCCTTTGCAACGCTGGTCCGCCGCATAGGCTCCCGCCAGATCCGCAATGTCGGCACCCTTGGCGGCAATATCGGTAACGCCTCGCCCATCGGTGACACGCCCCCCTGCCTGATCGCACTGGATGCCGGGCTTCGGCTGTACGGGCCCGGCGGGATGCGGGAAATCGCGATGGAGGACTTCTTCCTCGACTACCGCAAGACCGACCTTGGCGCGGATGAGGTGATTGAGAGCATCCGCATCCCGAAGCTCACGGACGGGCAGGTGTTCCGGACCTACAAGGTCTCCAAGCGTTATGACCAGGACATCTCCGCGGTGATCAGCGCGTTCCGGCTGACCATCGCTGATGGCACGGTCACCGATGCGCGCATTGCGTTCGGCGGCATGGCGGCGACGCCCAAACGCGCAAAAGCCTGCGAGGTGGCGTTGATCGGGCAGCCCTGGACGGAAGAGGCGGCGCGCGCGGCAGGGTCAAAGGCTGGGGAGGATTTCGCGCCCATCGACGACCACCGGGCCAGCGCGGACTACCGGCTGCGAGTGGCGGCGAACCTGTTCGTGCGGCTGTACCGCGAACTGGATGGCCAGGACGAAACACAAGTGGTCGGGCTATGAGTGTCGCGGAAGATATTGTCGGCGCCGTCCATACGAGGGTTCGACATGACAGCGCGCGGGGTCATGTCACCGGCAGTGCGCGCTACATCGACGACATGCCCGACCTGCCGGGTACGCTTGAGGTGTTGCTGATCACCAGCCCGCACGCCCATGCACGTGTCCTGGCGATCGACACGGCGGCCGCAAAGGCAGCCGAGGGTGTGCATGCGGTTTTGACGGCGGCGGATATTCCCGGGCACAACGATATCGGGCCGATATTCGATAACGAGGCTGTGCTGGTGGCGGAGATCGCCGACTATGCTGGTGCGCCCGTTGCCCTTGTCGCGGCCGAGACCTATGACCTGGCGCGCGCGGCATCGAAGCTGGTGAAGGTCAAGTACGAGGAACTCCAAGCCGTCCTCACCATCGAGGAGGCGCTGGAGCGCGAACAGTACACCTACCCGCCACAGGTGATGACCTCGGGCGATCCGGAGACGGCGATCGCAAACGCCGCCCATCGGGTCGAGGGTGAGGTGCGCTGCGGCGGGCAGGACCACTTCTATCTCGAGACCAATATCGCGTTGGCCGTTCCGCGCGATGACGGTGATATGGATGTCTATAGTTCCACGCAGCACCCCAGCGAGGTCCAGCACGGTGTTGCCCATACGCTTGGCAAGCCCACCAATGCCGTGACGGTCGAGGTTCGCCGGATGGGCGGCGGTTTCGGTGGCAAGGAGAGCCAGCCGGCCATCTACGCGTCGATTGCGGCGCTCGCCGCCAACGCAACGAACCGACCCGCCCGCCTACGCCTACGCCGGGACGACGACATGATCGTCTCTGGCAAGCGTCACGATTTTCTGTTCCGCTACACCGCTGGGTTTGACAGCGACGGCCGGATCGAGGGTGTCGATATCCTGATGGGTATGCGTTCGGGCAATGTCGCGGATTTGAGCCCCGGCGTTCTCGCCCGTGCGCTCTGCCACGCGGACAACTGCTACTACCTGCCCAACGCGATCTTCCGCGGCTACCCGTGCAAGACGAATACCGTTTCCAACACAGCGTTCCGCGGCTTCGGCGCGCCGCAGGGTATGTTAGTCATCGAGGCGATCATCGAGCATATCGCCCGTGCGCTCGGAAACTCGGTCGCTGAGATCCGGGCCGTGAACTGGTACGGAACCGAGGGCCGCAACGTCACGCCCTACAAGCAGACGGTGGAGGACAACATTATCGTCGAGCTGGCCGACCAGCTGTGCAAGGAGATCGACTATGAGGGCATGTCGCACGCCGTCGATGAGTTTAATGCCACGCACGAGACTCTGAAGAAGGGGCTCGCCATGATGCCGGTGAAGTTCGGCATCTCGTTCAACCTGCCCACGCTCAACCAGGCCGGCGCACTGGTGCATGTCTATACCGATGGCAGCGTGCACCTGAACCACGGCGGCACGGAGATGGGGCAGGGCCTGTTCACCAAGGTTGCCCAGGTCGTCGCCTCGACCTTCCAGGTCGATCTCGACAACATCAAGATTTCTGCGACGCGCACCGACAAGGTGCCGAATACGTCCGCGACGGCCGCGTCCGCGGGCTCCGACCTGAACGGTATGGCAGCGCTGAACGCGGCGGAGATCATCAAAGGTCGGATGGCAGGCGTGGCGGCAGCCCATTTCGACACCAGCCCGGACAAGATCGAGTTCCGGGCTAACCGGATCTATTCGGGCAATGAGAGCGTTTCCTTTGCCGAATTGGCGAACATGACCTATGAGGCGCGGGAATCCTTATCGGCGGCGGGCTATTACGCAACACCGGGCTTGCACTGGGATACGACGAAGCTCACCGGCAATCCGTTCTACTACTACACCTATGGTGTAGCGGCGTCGGAGGTCGCGATCGACACCCTGACCGGCGAAAGCCGGGTGCTGCGCGCCGACCTATTGCAGGATGTGGGTTCGTCTCTGAACCCGGCGATTGACCTCGGCCAGATCGAGGGCGCCTTCGTGCAGGGACAGGGGTGGCTGACCTCCGAGGAACTGGTCTGGAACGCCAAGGGCCAGCTGATGACCCATGGTCCGTCCACGTACAAGATTCCTGGTAGTCGCGATGTGCCGCCGGTGTTCAACGTGCACATCCTGGAGGATGCGCCGAACCGAATGCCGACAGTGTTCCGCTCAAAGGCGGTGGGTGAACCGCCGTTGATGTTGGCGATCTCCGTCTGGCTGGCGTTACGCGATGCGGTCTCCCGCATCGGCGGGCACCGCCATTTCGTTAATCTGGACGCTCCAGCCACCCCGGAAGCGATTTTACGCGCGGTGGACGATATCCGCATGCGTGACGCGCGCTGACGCCGGCACTCTTTGCGGGTGAAACAAAGTTTTTCGCCCCGATACTCGTCTATACCTAATTCATTAAGTATATCGAGACGTTCAGATAAATAGCGAAAGAAACCCACAAAAGGTAAGGGCACATCAACCAGGTAGCGACACGGTCTATTCGCGAAAACGTCAGCAGCGTAGTAAAGATGGCAATCCAGAGGGCGACTATCTCAATTGAGGCGAAGCTAGGTGACTTTGCTCCAAAAAATATAAAAGACCACGCTAGGTTGAGTGCCAACTGAATGGCAAAGATGAGCATTGCCAGTTGCCGTATTCGGCCAGCAGAGCGCAACCAAATACGCCAAGCTGATAAGGCCATCATCACGTACAGGGTGATCCATGTAGGGGCGAATACCCAATCCGGTGGATTAAAAGGTGGCTTGACGAGTGTTTGGTACCAATCGTTCACCGATGTTTGAGTAATCCAACCTCCAATTAAGGACACACTGAGACAAAGGGCCAAGAAAACTATTAGGCTTCTAATATTTTTTATCATCATGTCACCAGTCGCCTGTGGCTAGAAACCGGACGGAGGATATTGCGACGTCTGCATCAAACACCCGTCCAATTCCTAGTACTCCAATGCGTCTCAAGTGCCGCGCATCAAATGGGACATCAGTCTTGTGTGGGGCGAAGTCTGTGAATGCCAATTTTACGGTCGACCAATCAGATGCCGCTTTAAACGAGGCGCGGTACGACTGCCACGGTCGCGTCAAATCAGACGTTCGCAGTCGAAGGTCGTAGACATCGTCGTTGCCGAGAACGTCAATCTGGATGCCGTGATAAGCAGAGCCATCAAAATCCGATCCATCGGCATTGATGTCGAACGCCATCTGAACGAAGCCGCCATTGTTTTCCAACGAGACTTCGCCAGTAAGCCGGGTCGCGGATCGGCCAGCTATGCTCTCTTGAGACACTCGCCCGGTGGACACTCCCCCCATTACAGTGTCGGCGAAGAATTCCCAGGCCGGATGGAGTTCTAGCGAACTCACTGTGCATCCCTGACGCATCGAAATCCAATATAGACAGCCGCTGTATCACGAGGCTTCGTCGCGTAGTCATCAGAGCGCATACGAAAGGCCCCATACCACCATGAGCCGCCACGGGTGCCTTTAGCCGTCTCTGCACCGTTCTCGGTCCACTCCCAGACGTTTGCGCCCATGTCATAAAGTCCGTTCACACCAGCAACTGTCGAGCCAACAGGCGCATGGCCGATGCCGCGGTTAAGCCTGTCTGAGTAATCAATGGCTGGACTGGCGCCACAATCACCAAAGCAGTTTGCGCCGGTGGGCTCGTTCCCCGTGGGGTATGCGTATTCTGTGCCTGTTTCAAACGGCGCAGGCGGTGACGCTCGATACTCAGTATAAGCAGCCCTCGACCACTCATGATCTGAGGGAAGGCGCTTCCCCGCCCATTCGCAATAAGCTACCGCATCATCAAACGTGACATGAACGGCTGGCTCATCGTCATTTGCAGGCGTCCCAAATGGAGCCTTCCAGGTCCAGCCTCGTTTTTTCTGCCACCCGGCCTCGTAGACCATGCCGCCGCCATCACGCTCGGCTGCTGTCGTATATCCCTTAGATTCAACGAACTCTCGATACTGACCCACCGATACCTCGGTTAGGTCGATTTCAAAGCCATCGATAGTCTGCATATCCGCAGACGCCTCCGCTTGAGCATAGAACAGCAGAGCAGTGACGCTGACTGTGATTAGTTTGTTCATGCAGGTGGCTTAAATCCGTCCACTAACAGAGAAAAACTGATTAGGTATTTGGTGCCGCAGTGGCTGAGTGAAATGACAGTAAGGTAGGGATCGCAGGAACGCTAGGCATGGGAGAGCTAGCCGCGGCAGATATCGGTTGCGGGAGAAGGATATAAACCTTCTCGACCATACCCCGAGTATGCCGCTTTCAAGCGCCAAACAACGAACGTGAGGCTAGATCCTCTGTTGATAAAGATTTTTCGATAAGGTCGAAAAATCGCACGCAGCTTTACAGTCTAGGGATTTAGAAGGTTTTATCTAATAATTTCATAAATTAAAGCAGTTATATCACTCTCTAAGGGGAATGAAAGCATTCCCATTACAGAGTATCCTAGAGCTGCTGGCATAATATAAAAACGGAATAGAAAAAAGAACCATGCTACATATATTGGGATCAACCCCTCTATTAAGAACGATGGAGTAACTATTCTAAAAATACGAATTATAGGATTTGTGAAATTAACAAAAAAACGCATAAAGAAGAAATCAGAATTCTGCGGAAGAAATAGTCCCATCGCAGACCGACCTATTAGGGTCCACATCACGACCCCTAGGCAATAGTCTAATACTATTATCCAAATTGGAAAAATTTCCATTGGTTAACTGATCTCCCGTCTAAATTTTCAAAAAATACGGGGGCTGAAAGCCAGCCCCCGTATGTTTTTAGGTGAACGTCAGAACCGCTAATGGTCCTCGGCAAGAATAGTGGGGCCAGTGGGGTCTCTTATTTCATCCACTAGAGCCTGCATTTGTTCGTCAGGTGCCTCTGTCAAAAGGCTCACAACGATCATTGTGACTAAGCTAATCGGCATACCAATTATACCGAAGCGTAAGTGGTCAATGCCCCACCATGGATCCATGGTGCCAGTGTATATCAGGTATAGATAGAGGGACCCTGAGACGAACCCTGCAATCATGCCTGCGATAGCGCCTTCTTTATTTGCTCGCTTCCACCAAATTCCTAAAACAAGGGGGAAGAAAAGCCCTGAACAAGCAAAACAGAAGGCCCAGGCAACCGCACCTAATATGCCTGTTAGCTGGAGCGAAGCGATAAGGGCTGCAGCGGCACCGATAGCCAAAAGCAATACTCGAGCTACAATCAAGCGTACCTTCGTATCTGCTTTGGGATCGATGATCTTGTAGTAGAGATCGTGGCTCAGAGCGTTAGCAATGGCTAAGAGCAGGCCGTCAGCTGTTGACATTGCGGCCGCCAGACCACCTGCAGCGACAAGTCCAGAGATCACATAAGGCAAGCCAGCTATCTCAGGAGTTGCCAATACAACGATATCCGGACGCATGAAAAATTCATTCAGCTGAAGGATGCCGTCGCCATTTTGGTCTGCGATCGCCAGCATTCCCACTGAGCTCCAGTTTTTGATCCATTCCAAATTAGCCACATCATTTATGGCTTGGCCGATAATTGCCGTTGGAAGGGTTGGATCAAGCAGCTGAAGTTTCGTAAGGGTGGCTAGCGCCGGAGCTGTGAAGTAGAGCAAGAAGATGAAAAACAGCGAATACCCCACCGATTTCCGCGCGGAGCGAACACTAGGGGTTGTAAAGTACCTCATTAGGATGTGAGGAAGAGAAGCTGTTCCAGCCATCATGCAAATCGCAAGGGTGACAAACTTCCAAGATTCAAAACCGCCTTGAGGCTCGAAGTGCGGAGTTGTGAGAACCTTCAGCCCCGCAATTGCCTCCTGAGCAGATTTGAGCCCGATTTGCGATTCAAGTTCTGCAATGCGTTGAGCGGCGTCTCCATAGGAGAAGTGAGGAATGATGCCAAAGCCTTGAGCATTGGACATCCAAATAACAGGAACCAGGTACGCAATTATCAACACGATATATTGAGCAACCTGTGTCCACGTTACACCGCGCATTCCTCCCAGCATTGAGCAGAGAAGAATTCCAAGTAAACCAAGCCAAACAGCGAACTCAAACGGGAGACCAAGCGCCCGTGAGGCGATAGTCCCTGTGGCATTAATTTGCGCTGTAACATACGTAAAGGACGCAACTGCCAAAACGATAACGGCACAAAGACGCGCTACATTACCGCCGTAACGGGTACCAATGAAATCTGGTACCGTGTAGCAGCCAAATTTCCGCAAATAGGGCGCCATCAGCGAGTTGACCAAGACGTAACCGCCTGTCCAACCAACAATGAAGCCTAAATAGGGATATCCTCCGAAGTAAATTCCGCCAGCAAGCGCGACAAATGAGGCGCCGGACATCCAATCGGCGGCTGTTGCCATGCCATTATAAAGGGCGGGAACTTCGCGCCCGGCCACATAATATGCTGAAACTTGCATAGTGCGTGACAGGTAGCCGATCCCTGCATAGATAACCAAAGTAAACAGAAGGAAGAGTAAGCCAATAGTTTTGGCGCCAGCCCCCATCTGTTCAATCACGGCCATCAGCGCAAAAAATACCAAGAAACCTAGCGTATAAAGCCCGTAAACTTTGGCTAAGTTGTCGGTAAAACTATTCGAACTGGATTGATTTGTATCAGACATTTTCTAGCCTCACGAATCACCGGAGCCGAATTCATCGTCAATTTTGTCCTGAACGAAGTTGTGCCCAACTATCAGAAGAACAAAAACGATTAAGGCTCCTTGAACGATAAGGTAATAGCCTAACTCAAAGCCAAGAAAGCTTAATGAGTTAAGCTCGCGAGCAAACCACGGAAAGACCAACGCGAAAAGGAACCAAATCGCCAAAACGACCCATGTTGCGCGTTTAGTCTTTTCCCAGTGGATTGCCCTCCGAGACGCATTTTCGGAAGACATAATGAGATAACCTCCCCCAATTTGAATAACGATACGAGAACGTAACCACAAAAATTGATTCGCTGTCACTCAATAAAGCTGTCAAACTTTAGTTGGATCTGTTGAGCGCATGCGAGTTAGTCGTGTAAGGTAATGATAATAAATAAAAAAATTATCAATATGATTAGGGAGTGTCTTGGGTTCTTGTCATTCAGGATCCTCTCAAGTCCAGTTAGTGATGCTGATGAGCTGGCGGATTTTCTGATTAAGAGATCGTCTCACGTTTCCCAGGTGACCCTTTATACGTATTTAAAGGCTCGGATGGGCACTGACTTTCGAAGGCATTTCGAAGATGAAGTTTTTGGAAAAGAAATTCGCAAAGCGAGCCTTCGCCTCTTTTGTTCTTGCCTGCATGATTTAATAGTATTTTCAACTTTTCATATATCAAAAGATGTAGAATATAAATCTGATAATTTTCATAAAAAAATTTGTTTTCAGATATTTGAAAATACAAGAAAAAAATATTTTGAATTCGAAAAAACTGAATTTATAGTGGATCTTTTCGAGGTATTAAGCCGTGATTTAGATAAATTCAATTTCGATAGTTTTGATTTTGATAAATTTGAATTTAGTAAAAGTGTCGAGTCGGCTGTCAGATTTTCTCCGGTGATTGATGATTTTAAAAATACAGACGGGAATATCATAAAAAACTCTATAAGAATGAGGTTTTTTGAGGTTAAAGGGGGAGGTTCGTAAAAAATTTGAAAACGAAAAATTGCTCGTTTATTTCCAAATTAGATAAAAAATATTTTTATAAATTTTGTTTAAATAATAGCGGTAATAGATTTCTGGCCTGACTTAACCTTAAAGTCGGTTTCTCACCTGTTAGGCGGTTTGGTCACTGGCCCTAGTGTATGCGGTTCCAAATTGGGCGATGGAGATGGTTTTAGTGCTTGAGGCCGAAGACGCGGATGGCATTTTGGTAAGCTACTTTCTCCATTATTTCCGGAGGAATATGCACAAGGACGCGCGTGCGTAGTTCCTTAATAATTTCATCGTATTTTTGGTGAAGTCCGCAGCAGGGGTCGGACCCGACCATTACCCTGTCGGGATACTGTTCAATCAGGTTCACCCAATTGGGGCGAAGGCCGTCCTCGGTGGACGTGCGTCTGATGCCGTGTATGACGCCAGAACCGCTCAATTCACAAAATACATTAGGCGCTTCATCGAAAATTGCAGCCAGATCCTCGGGCCTGCTGCGCGGCATGCAGTGCGCCAGGATCGTTGTGGCGTTTGGAAATTCAAGGCTCAGTTTGCGGAGATCTAAAAGCGCGTCGTCTGACTTGTTGATATGGATCTGCACAAAACCTTTATGTCGGTCTGCTAATGCATACATTCGACGGATTACTGGACTGTCGAGCGGGATTTTTCTTTGGAACCTAGAGTTGTTCGATCCTCTACTCGTATTGTCGACATGGATCTCGCCGAACCCCTTTACCGTTCCGGCGGTGAGCATCTTTTCTGCCCGCAAGAAAAATTCGACGAATAAGGGGTGCTTGTCGTTCAGAAGTCCTTTTTCTCCATCACGAAATAACACCTTAGTAAACACACGGTCACCGATGGTGCCAAAATACCGATTCCCGAGGGCTTGGCTCAACTCGGTATTGTAGGAACCGACCCCACCTCCCCAGCGGACGTTGTTACGATCCATCTGTGCGATCTGTTCGGCCACAGTCAGATTATTGTTGCCATAGAAATGCATATGCACGTCCGCAATCGGAACAGTGTCGGCGAGAGCGGCTGCCGCCGGCGTTGGGTCTGCGCCCGCCCGAGACATAAGCAGAGAAATCGAAATAGAGAGAACGAAGAAGGCTAAGCTCAGGCGAGCAAAACGATAAATCATCGCGGTCGTTCTTTGCGGAGCAGTTTCAAGGGGCGGCTTGCATAATTCTTTAGTGTCGTAAGTACTCTCATAACCAAACCAAGGGGAGACCTCTTATTACACTGCCAGCGGGGGGTCGACAGAGGTGTTTTGGACCACTCAAAACCAGCGTTGGCACGTATCACATGACAACAGAACTAGTCACTAATCTCATTAAAATCATGCTCGAAAGACCCGCGGACCAGGGCAAAGTCTATACCGCACAATTAAAATCGATTTTCACCCGGGCGATGCAACAAAGCCCATGAAACGGCGATTGCGGCCGCAGCGAGTAATTCGAAACTATGTCAGGCGAGCATGTTCGCTGCGATTGCCCGGCCGCTCAGCCATGCGGCCTCGACCCGAGCGCCAAGGCACCAATCCCCGCCCAAGTGAAGCCGCCCGCAGTCGCTGCGCAAGAAGGGCTGACCGAGCGGGTCGGTGACCTGCGCGTAGCGCCAACGGTGGGCGGTGCTGTGGATTGCCTGTTCTGGGTTGGCGCCGATTTCGGCACAAATCAGGGGCAGCATGAGTGTTGCGATAGCGTCGCGTTCAAGCTCCAGATACTTTGCGCTCCAGTCCGGTCCGGCCTGCGCCACCCAGGTGGTGAAGGGACCGGCGCGGCCAGGCTTGTTACTGTCCTGTGCGATCCAGGCAAGCGGTTGGTCGGGCGCGCGGCGGTTGACGAAGGGGCGCGGGGTATCTGACGGAAAGGCGGCCATGAGGGTCAGGCATGGGGCCATCCTGATCCTGGCTAGAGGTTCAGCAAGTGGGTGATCCCCTAATAACCGAAGCGCCTGGGGAGCGGGCACGGTCAGGACTAGACGCGCTGCCTCGAAGGTTTCGCTCTCGCTCACAACTTGCCAGCCGCCTGACAAAGGGTTCAGCGCCGTGACCTCGAAGCTCTGCCGAACCTCTAGGCCCTGCGCCATGGCGCGGGGCAGGCCCGACATGCCCGGTAGGCCGACGAAATGCGCGCGCGCGGCGCCGTCCTGCCATTGGCTCACTGCCTGCGGCAGTGCCGCAAGAAAGCTGGAAAATTCTGGCGTCCTGACAGTGAAGTATTGAGCCCCGTGGTCGAAGCGCATAGCGCCTGCGTTCAGTTCAATCCGCCGCGTGGCCATCCGCCCCCCGATCCCGCGGCCCTTATCTAGAACCAGCACCTCACGACCCGCACTCTTCAGAGCGCGCGCACAGGCCAGTCCGGCCATCCCAGCACCAATGACAATGATCCGGTCGCTCATGTCATCCGCAGATCCTGGAGGATGCGGGGGATGCGTTCCTTGACCTTGAAAAAGCCGGCGGTGGAATGGGGCCAGATCGCCGCATCCCAGTCGCGGCGCCATTCGCAAAACGCAATTCCTTGCATGGCTAGCTTTGGTTCGACCAAGCGCAGCCAGTCGCGAAGTGGGCCTTCAGGGATGTAGGGGGTGACGATCTGTTTAATCCCGGCCCGCTCTGCCCAGGCGGCAAGGTCGCAATCGGCGCCGGCGTGCATTTTCTCACAATCCAGCCTCGAACGGCTGGCTGCATCGGCCAGCGCCGCAGCTTCGAACTCGTTCACCATTGGCGCCACTTGGCGGGGCGAGCGCAAGTGGCTGGCTGATAGCGTGGCGGCGGCGCGGATGTCGAGTGTGGCGAGAGAAAAGTCCTCGGGGCGGCAGTCCTCTTCAGTGATCAGTAGGGCGGCTGGCAGGGCCGGGTCGAAGGTCTTGGGCGTGCGAAGCGGCGCGGCGGGTGGCAAGCCTTCGGGCTCGGTGTGGTCTAGCGAAGGGGCGGTGGCGGCAAGGTCGGTGTCGCTGGGGATAAACCTCCCAGCCGAGAACTTCGCAATGTTCCAGGACTGTGCCTGGTAGGTCTTGCCGCGAGTGTGCAGCCCCGCCACCCAGCGCCAGCCCAACGTATTCGAGGCAGGGTCGCCGTCCAGGAGGTGTCGGTAGAAAAAATCCGCGCCGACCCGCCAAGGCAGTTCCAGCGTAAAGATCCATATTGAGGCGAACCACATGCGCGCGTGGTTGTGCAGGTAGCCCGTATCAACAAGTTCCCGCGCCCAAGCGTCAAAGCACGCGAGCCCGGTTTTGCCCGCCTCGGCTTGATGCACCGCTTGGGCTAGGTTGCTATCTACTTCGATGGTCGCAAGATCCTGCGCTAGGCTATTGCGGTAGCTGGCCCAGATGCTGGGGCGACGCTCAAGCCATCCCTTGAAATAGCCGCGCCAGACAACCTCATGAATGAATTTCTCGGCCGCCTCCGGGCCGTGCGCGGCTATCGCCGTCGCGACAGCATCGGCCTCGAGAAGGAGCCGACGCCGGATGTAGGGAGAAAATTGTGAAA
>JAYPPL010000002.1:0-548042 GCA_038131445.1 Alphaproteobacteria bacterium
CGCTCGCATTGCCGTAAATGCCGCGCTCCTCGGACTCGCCGTAGTAGATCTTGCGGGCCTCATCGGGGAAGTTATCGCCGACATCATCGAAGTTGGTCTCGACGTAGTCGCGCATCTCTCCCAGCATCTTGCGCAGCTTCTTCTCGGCCTCGGCCTTTTCCACGCGCTGGGCGAGCACAGCCGTCTTCGCCCCCACGGCCGGCGCCATTAGGGACTTTTCGACGCCCGTATCACCGCACACCGGACATTCGATGAGCTGCTTTTTCGCCTGCTTCTCGAAATCAGCAGAGTTTTGGAACCAGCCCTCGAACTCGTGCTCGTTCTTGCAGATGAGGTTGAAACTGATCATCCCGTAGATCCGCGTGCGACAATTGTCATGGTTGCGAAGAATTGGTGCTATTTCAGAAAAATTACAAGCGGAACCCGATCACGGATGGGCGGACACAACATCACAAATCAGGCACCGTCACCCTGGATATCCCGGTTTTCCAGCCTTGCGCAAGGGCCGGTTCTGGATGTGGCGTGCGGCGCGGGCCGCCATGCCGCCCTGTTCGCGGGGCGCGGGTTTCAGGTGACAGCCGTGGACCGGGACCTTTCCCGCCTGGGCGATCTTCGCGACCATGCCAACATTGCGGCGCTAGAGACCGATCTGGAAACGGAGCCCGCTCCGTGGCGTCCCGATCCGGGCGTATGGGGCACGGTGGTGGTGGCCAACTATCTGTGGCGCCCGCTCATACCCGCGCTAGTTTCGGCTCTCGCGCCGGGCGGGGTGCTGCTCTACGAGACCTTCGCCGTCGGCAACGGGAAATACGGCAAGCCGTCGAACTCGGATTTCCTTCTGCGGCCCGGCGAACTGCTGGATGCCGTCAGCGGCCAGTTACAGGTGGTGGCGTATGAGCATGGCGAGACACCGTCCCCGGCGGTCGTCCAGCGGATTTGCGCGGTACGGAGCGAAGCTCCGGTTGCGCTGACCTAGGCGCTGAGGCCCAGCTTGGCGTCGAGCTGCCCGGCGGCATCGAGCGCGTAGAGATCGTCACACCCGCCGATGTGTTCGCCGTCGATGAAGATCTGCGGGACCGTGTGACCGCCGTTCGCGCGCTGCATCATTTCCTTGCGCTTGCCGGAATTCATGGTGACGTCGGTTTCCTCGAAATCGACGCCCTTCTGCTTGAGCAGGCGCTTGGCCGCGGAACAGAAGCCGCAGAGCATACCGGTATAGATTTCGACCTTCGCCATGTCGGACGATCCCCTTGCTGGTTTCCGCTCTATCTAGTCTCGCCGGACGCTTTTCGCCAGTGGTCCACGCGCAGGCAACATCAAAACCGCGTCAGTTGCCCGGGGAGGCCGGACGGTCCACCCGCACCAACACCAACGCGTCGGCGGCACTCGCGCGCGCCCGCAAAAGAACCCGGGCGCAGTCTTCCAGGGTCGCACCGGTCGAATAGACATCATCGACCAACAGCAACCGTACACCCGCGATCCTGTCGGCATAGCGCGGGTTCACAGCGAACGCACCGCGCACGTTGCGCCGCCGCTGGGAGGCGCTCAGCCCGCCCTGGGTGGGCGTGACGCGGGTCCGACGTAGCAGGTCCGGAATCACAATGCAGGGCTTGCCAGCTTCGCGCGCCAGCCAGCGCCCGAAAGCGGGGGCGCCGTGCAGCCGGTCGCGGTATTTCAGCCCGGTCACTAGATCGCGGCTTACATCGTTATAGGCGAAGACCGCGCGGGCCCACTCGAAGGCCGGCCGCTCGCGGATATAGGCCCCACACAGGGCCTCCGGTCCCTGATCGAATTTAAACGGCAGGCAGCAGGCCTTGCAGAACGGCGCGGCATTGAAAGACGCACCGTCCCAGCGGGATGCCCAGAGCGCACCCGGTTCCGAGACCAGCGCTTCGCAGGCCAGGCATTGCGGTGGCAGCACCATATCGAGCACGCCGCGCGCGGCGTGGGTCAGGGATGCGGAGACCGTCTTGATAACGATCATAAGCGCATCTGGCCCGCCACGAAGCCGGGGAGCCAATCGGGCGAATACCTGTTCGCACCCCGCGCCCCATGCCATAAACCGCCCATGAACAGCCCCGAGCCCATCTTCGACCGGACCCTGCTGCGCCGCCGCCGAGCGCGCATCGCGGACCGGTTCGGTGCGCATGATTTCCTGTTCTGGGAGATCGCCAACCGCCTGGCGGAGCGCGCGGGCGATGTGCGGCGCGATTTCGACCTGGCGCTCGATGCCGGATGCCGGACAGGGCTGTTCGCCCAGCAAGCCGCCGTGAAGATCCCGGGCAAGATCGCGCACCTCATCCAGTGCGACCTGTCACCGGAGTTCGCCGCACAGGCCCGGTCCTGCACCGGTGTGCCGGCGCTGGTCACCGACGACGAGTTCCTGCCTTTCGCCGAGGCGAGCTTCGATCTGGCGATAAGCTGTGGCGTGCTGCACGCTGTGAACGACGTGCCGGGCGCGCTGGTCCAGTTGCGCCGGGTGCTCAGGCCCGACGGGCTGTTCCTGGGTGCGCTGCTGGGCGGAGACACGCTGAACGAGCTGCGGCACGCCCTGATCGCCGCCGAAGCCGAGATCGAGGACGGTGCCAGCCCCCGGGTCGCGCCCTTCGCCGAACTGGCTGATGCGGCAGGACTGCTACAGCGCGCCGGGTTCGCCCTGCCCGTCGCGGACATGGACACCATCAACGTGACCTACGAGAACGCCTTCGCGTTGATGGCCGAACTGCGCGGCATGGGCGAGGCGAACATCCGGCACGACCGCCGCCGCACCCCGACCCGGCGCGCGACACTGCTTCGGGCGGCGGAAATCTATTCCGAGCAGTTCGCCGGGCCGGACGGACGCATTCCCGCAACGTTCCAGATTTTCTTCCTGACCGGCTGGGCGCCCGCCGAGACCCAGCCAAAGCCGCTGCGCCCGGGCAGCGCATCCGTGCGCCTCGCCGACGCGCTGGACGCGGATGAGCGTTCGCTTCCCGAGAAACCCGATCCGTTCTCGAAACTCTGAGCCGCTTCCTGAAAGCGCCCACACCTGCAGGTTCGGCACGACCGGTACGCATGCTATCGTTTAGATTCCACGCGCACGGATGAGGGAAAAGCCGATGATATACATTCTGCCCGTATGGGAGACAGTCGGTGACTGCTACCGGTTCATCTGGGCCGAACGCCGCGCATGGTTCGATTATGTGCTGGGACCCGTTTTCGCCGTTAGCGTCATTCCGCTCCTGCTGATGTGGATCTTCCTTGGCACCTTCCAGATACCTCTTGGGCCGACGGGACTTCCCGATATCGAGCGATCCGGCGGATCCCTTCTGGGAATGATATTCCTGATCTGGTTCCTAATGATCGGCGTCTATGTGTCCTTTGCCGTAGCCTGGCATCGCCGGGTCCTGCTGGGGCCTGACCACACGTCCGCGCGTGAACTGTTTTCTTGGCAACGGCGGCACTGGACATATGCGGGCCAGTGCATCCTGATTCTCCTGCTGTCGATCATGGTCGGGATCGTGATCGGGTTCCTGGTATCCATCCCTCTCGAAATCGTAGCGGGTGTCCTGTCGGCGCAGGGAGGAAATCCGGCAAACCTGGTTGCCCTGGCCGCACTCACCTGGATTGCCGCGGCACTGGCCGCATTTGCGATCATGGCCGGGCCCATGCTGGCTTTTCCCGCCACTGCCATCGATGATACGGAGCTGGGAATCCGGGCCGGATGGAAACTGGCGCGCGGCAACCGCTGGCGCATGGTCGGTGTCTATATTCTCGGCGTCTTCATCCCCGTCCTCATCGTGCAGGTGCTGCTGATCGGCCTGATCGGCAGCGGGCTCTCGACGATGGAGCCGGAATCACTCGAAGGCGTGCGCCAGTCCTTCTCGTTCAGTCTGATCATCAACCTGATCAGCAACGCCGTCTATTTCCTGGGTGTCGCCATCGGCATGTCGATGCTGTCGATCATGTACCGCCGCCTGCGGGACAACGTGCCGTCAAACGAGTCAGCGTCCGCCTAGAGCAGATCCTGAAGCTGGGCGACCAGCGGCACGTCGGCCGGCGGCATGGCGTACTCGCGCATCCGGTTGGGGCGCACCCAGGCCAGTTCCTGGCCCTCACGCGGCACCGGGTCGCCGTGCCATTTGCGGCACACGAACAGCGGCATCAGCAGGTGGAAGTCGTCATAGCCGTGGCTGGCGAAACCGATCGGCGCGAGGCAACTTTCATGGGTGTCGATGCCCAGTTCCTCGTGCAGCTCGCGGATCAGTGCAGCCTCCGGCGTCTCACCGGCATCGACCTTGCCGCCGGGAAACTCCCACAGCCCGGCCATCGCCTTGCCTTCGGGGCGGCGCGCCAGCAGCACCCGGCTGTCGGCATCGATCAGCGCGACGGCGCTGACCAGCACGATGGGCTTCCCGGAGACGGCTTCGGCCAACGGGCCTAGCTCCGGTAGTCGGCGTTGATCGTGATGTAGCCGTGGGTCAGGTCGCAGGTCCATACGGTTCCGCGTCCACGCCCTATGCCGAGATCGACATCGATGACGATCTCCTGCCCCTTCATATGCGCAGCCACCGGCGCCTCGTTGTAGCCGGAGACCAGCTGGCCGTTACGGGTGATTTCCACCCCGCCGACGCCGACCGACAGCTTGTCGCGGTCGGCCTTCTCGCCTGACTTGCCGACCGCCATGACGATGCGGCCCCAGTTGGCGTCCTCCCCCGCGATGGCCGTCTTGACCAGCGGGGAATTGGCGATGGCGAGGCCCACCGTGCGCGCCGCGCGCTTGGATTCGGCGCCACGCACATTGATGGTCACGAACTTCTGCGCACCTTCGCCGTCACGCACGATCTGCTGGGCGAGATCGACGAAGATGTCCTTCAGCGCCGCCTTGAATTCCGTCAGCACCTTGTCGCCCGCACTCGTGATGCGCGGCTGGCCCTTGGCCTGCCCCGTCGCGAACAGGAGCGCCGTATCGGACGTCGAGGTGTCGCTGTCCACCGTGATGGCGTTAAAGGAATCCTCATTCGCCGACCGGATCAGGCTCTGGAGAACCTTGGCTGGGATCTTCGCGTCCGTGAACACGAAACTAAGCATCGTCGCCATGTCCGGGGCGATCATGCCCGATCCCTTGGCAAAGCCCGACAGCGTAACCTCGGCCTTGCCGATCATCACCTTGCGGCTGGCCATTTTTGGGAAGGTGTCGGTGGTCATGATGGCTTCGGCCGCCGTGCGCCAGCCTTTCTCCGACAGCAACTTCTTCATCTTCGCCAGCTTGCTGGCGATGTAGTCCGGCGCGCGCGGCTCGCCGATCACGCCGGTCGAGGCGATATAGACATCCTGCGCGCGGCAGCCGAACAGGCTGGCCGCCTCGCCTGCCGTCTGCGCCACCTGCAGGTCACCGGCTTTGCCGGTGAAAGCGTTAGCATTGCCCGAATTGACGACGAGCACCCGCGCGCTGCCGCGCGGCAGGATCGCCCGGCACCAATCGACCGGCGCCGACGGGCATTTTGAGCGAGTCAGCACACCCGGCCACGGTTGTGCCCGGCGCCAGCTCGGCCACCATCAGGTCCTTGACGCCCTTGTGCTTCTTCAAACCCACCGCGCGCCCGGCCAGACGCACGCCCGCAACAGGTTCGAGCGTGACGAAACGCTTTGGCGCCAGCGGCGAGCGGGCGAGCTTCTTCTTCGGCGGTGCGCCGGTGTTGCTGCTCGCGGCTTTTCTGGATGCAGACGTACCGGCCATGATGCCCCCCAAAGAAGCTGAACGACTGGGCGCGCCAGACGGGCGATGGGCCCGTGTTACTTCTTCGGTGCGCCCTCGATCGGCGAGCCGTCAATGTTGAACATCTCGATTTTCGCGTCGGCCCGCAATTTCGTCATATGCGCGGCGATGATATCGCGCGTCAACTGCTCTTCGATGCCCGCACGCGATTCCTCGAAGGACGGCGGCGGCTGGCGGCGCTTGTCCACAACCTTGATGACGTGCCAGCCGAACTCCGTCTTCACGGGATCGGGGCCGACGGTCCCTGGTTCCAGCGCGAAGGCGGCGTCGGAAAACGGCTCAACCATCTGGCTGCGTACGAAGTAACCCAGATCGCCGCCGCGCGGCCCGCTGGGGCCCGTGGATCGCTCACGCGCTAGTTTCGCGAAGTCCCCATCTTTCTCCAGCGCCTTTAGGATTTCCTTCGCCTCTTCCTCGCTCTCTACGAGGATGTGGCTAGCGCGCACCTGCAGCGGTCCTTCAGTCTTGGCGATGGTATTGTTATAGCTCTCACGAATTTTCTCGTCGTTCAGTTCCTTATCCACGATCTGGTCCATATAGGCCCGCTGCACGGCGACCTTCTCGAACTCGGCGACCTGCTGCTTAACATCTTCGCTGTCCTGCAGCTTTTCGTCCCGGCCCGCCTCGGCCAGCAATTCGCCATCGACCAGCTGCTGGAGGATCTGGGTGTAGAGCACACTGATCGGTACCTGCTGTAACTGAGCCGGCAGGCGCGAATAGGCGCGCACCACATCCGACTGGCGCAAGACCCGACCACCCACCCGCGCAACCACGGAATCCTGCTCCTCCGCCGCCGCGGCTTCCAGCGCGCCTGCGGATTTCTGGGCATAGGCACCGGTCGGTGCGATCGCGAGAAGCGCCAGCGCGCCGGCGGCAAGGAAGATGCGGATCATGAAAAACTCCTGTGAAATCACACGGCAGAGAATGAGCCTGGAGCTCAGATATTTGCCGGGCGGGTGCACACTGCCCCGTTCGCAAAGGACGCACAACCCGGACAGCAACGCACGGCCATCGGTCACACGCGGTTTTGAAGGGCAAGTGCGGCAGGAAGCAGGTAATTTTTTCACGAACGCGGCCCAGCGTTGACACATTCCGGCACGCCCCCTAGACAAAGCGCGAAAACGCCCCACTTGAGGGAAGTTTTGCGCCGGAGCCCGGCGCGCCCCGCGTGGCACTGCCCGCTTCGAGGAGACTCCATGGTCCTCAGTCTGATCACCAAGGCCTTCGGCACCGCCAACGACCGGTACCTGAAGCGCCTCGGCAAAAAGGTCGATGAGATCAACGCGCTCGAGCCCGAGCTCGAGGCCCTTGACGACGACGCCCTGCGCGCGCGCACCGATGCTTTCCGAAAGCGCTTGGCGGACGGCGAGACGCTGGACGACCTGCTGGTCGAGGCGTTCGCCACAGTCCGCGAGGCGGCCAAGCGTACCCTCGGACAGCGTCACTTCGATGTACAGCTCCTCGGTGCCATGATCCTGCACAACGGCATGATCTCCGAGATGAAGACAGGTGAAGGTAAGACCCTCGTGGCCACCTTGCCGGTCTATCTGAACGCGCTTGAGGGCAAGGGCGTTCATGTCGTAACGGTCAATGACTACCTGGCCCAGCGCGACTCCGGCTGGATGGGAGAGGTTTATGAATTTCTGGGTCTGACCACCGGCTGCATCGTGAACGGCCTGTCGGACGAGGAACGCCGCGCGGCCTATGCGGCCGACGTGACGTACGGCACCAACAACGAATTCGGTTTCGACTACCTGCGCGACAACATGAAATTCCATCTCGACGAGATGGTGCAGCGCGACTTCAACTTCGCCATCGTCGATGAGGTGGACTCGATCCTGATTGATGAGGCGCGCACGCCGCTGATCATCTCGGGCGCTGTCGAGGATTCGTCCGAGAACTATGTCGCCGCCAACTCGATAATTCCGCAGCTCACCGAAGAGGATTTCGAGCTGGACGAGAAGGCGCGCGCCGTCACCCTGACCGAGGAAGGCGTGGAGCACGCCGAACAGCTCCTGACCGCCGCCGGTCTGCTGGAAGAAGGCGGCAGTCTCTACGACATCACCAGCGTCTCCATCCTGCACCACATCAATCAGGCGCTGCGCGCCCACAAGCTGTTCCAGCGCGACCGCGACTACATCGTGAAGGACAACCGGGTCGTCATCATCGACGAGTTCACGGGCCGCATGATGGAAGGCCGTCGCTACTCCGACGGCCTGCATCAGGCGCTGGAGGCCAAGGAAGGCGCGTTAATCCAGAACGAGAACCAGACCCTCGCCTCGATCACCTTCCAGAACTACTTCCGCCTCTACCCAAAACTCTCGGGCATGACGGGCACGGCGATGACGGAATCGGCCGAGTTCGCGGAAATCTATTCGCTCGAGGTCGTGGACATCCCAACCAACAACCCGATGGTCCGCGACGACCAGAACGACGAGGTCTATCGGACTCTCGGTGAGAAATACAACGCAATCATCGAGCTGATCGAGGATGCGGTGAAGCGCGGCCAGCCGGTCCTCGTCGGCACTGTCTCCATCGAGAAGTCCGAGCAAATCTCCGAGGAGCTCAAGCGCCGCAAGATCGCGCATGAGGTGCTAAACGCGCGGCACCATGAGCGCGAGGCATACATCATCTCCCAGGCCGGCGTACCGGGCGCCGTGACCATCGCCACCAACATGGCCGGCCGCGGTACGGATATACAGCTCGGCGGCAATATCGAGATGCGCCTCGCGGCCGAACTCGACGGCATCGAGGACGAGGAGGCACGCGCGGCCAAGGAGGCTGAGATTCGCGCCGAGATCGCCAGGCTGCATGACGAAGTGATCGCCGCCGGCGGCCTGATGGTCATAGGCACCGAACGCCATGAAAGCCGGCGCATCGACAACCAGTTGCGCGGCCGCTCCGGTCGCCAGGGCGATCCGGGTACATCGCGCTTCTTCCTATCGCTGGAAGACGACCTGATGCGCATCTTCGGCTCCGAGCGCATGGACGGCATGCTCCAGAAGCTCGGCATCGAGGAAGGCGAGGCGATCGTCCATCCATGGATCAACAAGGCGCTGGAAAAGGCGCAGCAGAAGGTCGAGGCGCGGAACTTCGAAATCCGCAAGCAGCTGCTCCAGTACGACGACGTGATGAACGACCAGCGCAAGGTCATCTACGAGCAGCGCAAGGATTTGATGCGCACCGACGACGTGTCTGAGACGGTGGAGGCGATGCGCGAGGAGGTCCTCGGCAACGTGATCGCCCGGACCATCCCGGAAAAGGCCTTCGCGGAGCAGTGGGATACGAGCCTGCTGAATGAGGAGGCGCTGCGCGTCTTCGGCCTCGACATTCCCGCCGAGGACTGGGCGCGCGAGGAAGGCATCGCGGATGAGGAAATCCGCGACCGCATGCAGAAGATGATCGAGGCGAAGATGGCGGCCAAGGCCGCCAATTACGGCGCCGAGCTGATGCGCATGGCCGAGAAGAACCTGCTGCTGCAGATCCTCGACCAGTACTGGAAGGACCACCTGCTCCGGCTGGACCACTTGCGCCAGGGCATCGGCCTGCGCGCCTTCGGCCAGAAAAACCCGCTGAACGAATACAAGCGCGAAGCCTTCGATATGTTCCAGGACATGCTTTCGCGGCTGCGCGAAGGCGTGACGATGATGCTGAGCCATCTGGAAATCCAGGCGGACGTGCCCAATCCGGTCCCGGAACCGGAATCGCCCCGCCGGATGGAAGTCCGGCACGCCGAGGCCGATTCATTGCGGGACGAAGCACCCTCACCGGCGCAGGCGCGTGGTCAGGCGGTGGCGGAGATCGATCCGAACGACCCGGCCACATGGGGCAAGGTCCCGCGCAACGCCGCCTGCCCGTGCGGTTCAGGCAAAAAGTACAAGCACTGTCACGGCCGAGTGGCCTGAACGAAATCGCATCCACTTCTGCTTAGAGGCACCGTCATGCCTGCGCTTTGCATGGGCATCCATGTCCTTCGGCGCCAGAAAATCCTGGGCTTGGCACACTGACGTGGATGGCCGAAACCAGTCTGGCCATGACGTACTTCTAAAAATACTGGCATTTATGGACACCGCCCGAACAGCTTAAGCCAAAGACAGCCTAAGCCAGCCCGACCGTTCCCAGTTTCGCGAACTTGTCGCGCCGGTGCGCCTTCAGCGCCGGGCCGTCCATGCCGTCGAGGGTCGACAGGGCCTCGGCGACGTAGTTACCGACTGCCGCAACAGCGACACCCGGCTCACGCTGGGCCCCGCCCAGCGGCTCGTCGATCACGCCGTCGATCAGTTTCAGGCGCATCAGGTCCTGTGCAGTGATCCGCAAAGCCTCAGCGGCATCCTTCGCCCGCGCGCCATCGCGCCACAGGATCGAGGCACAGCCTTCCGGTGAGATCACCGAATAGACGGCGTGTTCGAGCATGAGGACCGTGTTGGCAGTGGCGATCGCAATCGCCCCGCCCGAGCCACCCTCGCCAATGATGACAGCGACAAACGGAACCGACAGGCCGAGGCAGGTCTGGATCGAGCGCGCGATGGCTTCCGACTGGCCGCGTTCCTCCGCCCCAACGCCGGGATAGGCGCCCGAAGTATCCACGAAAGAAAGGACAGGAAGGTTGAAGCGGTTGGCGAGGTCCATCACCCGCTGTGCCTTGCGGTAACCCTCGGGCCGGGCCATGCCGAAGTTGTGGGCAATCCGGCTGTCCGTGTCCTTGCCCTTCTCATGTCCCAGAACGGCGACCGACCGACCGCGGAAACGACCCAGCCCGGCCACCAGCGCCGCATCCTCGGCATAAAGGCGGTCACCGGCCAGCGGCACGAAATCCTCGATCAGTCCCGAGACGTAGTCGCCGCATTTAGGGCGGCCCGGGTGCCGTGCCACCTGCACCTTCTGCCAGGCGCTGAGGCGGCCATAGGCCTGGCGAAGCTGGCGCTCCACCTTCTCCTCCAGCTTGCCGACCTCATCGGCGATGTTGATCTGGCCATCCGACAGGTGTCGCAACTCCTCGATCTTGCCTTCGAGGTCCGCGATCGATTTTTCGAAATCCAAAAAATATGGCATGACCGACTCCTACAGGGTTTCGGGGTCGCGATGAAGCTCAACCCGTCGCGCGGCGCGCCAGCGGATGATGCTCGGTCACCAGGCGCCGCATGCGTTCATCGAGGACGTGGGTATAGATCTGGGTCGTCGAGATGTCGGCATGGCCCAGCATCTGCTGAACGCTGCGTAGATCGGCATCGTGGTGCAGCAGGTGAGTCGCAAAGGCGTGGCGCAGGACATGGGGGCTGACCTTGCGCGGGTCGAGACCGGCGTCGCGCGCAAGCTGCTTGAGCAATTGGAAGAAGCGCTGGCGCGTCAGGTGCCCACCGCCACGCCCCGGAAATAGGTGCGGGCTGCTGATGCCTTCGGGCAGGAAAGCATCGCGCACGTCGAGATAGGCCCGCACCGCCGCGCGGGCGGGCATGCTCAGCGGCACCATGCGTTCCTTGTTGCCCTTTCCGCGCACGATCAGCACTTCCAGATCGCGCTGGACCGTCGCCAAAGGCAGGCTGACCAGCTCTGACACACGCATCCCCGTGGCGTAGCAGAGCTCGACCAGCGCGCGCAGCCGCGCGCCTTCGACGCCGTCATGCCCCTCTGCGGTGTCCAGTAGTCTGCCCACGTCGTCCTCGGACAGGATTTTCGGCAGCGAGCGGCCCTGGCGCGGGCTTTCGAGGATCGACGTCGGATCGTCAGCACGCAGGCCGTCCGAATACAGGAACCGGTAGAATTGTCGTAACGCCGACAGCCGCCGCGACGCCGTGCGCGCGGTCATCCCCTGCTTGTCGAGATGGCGGAGGTAACGGAACAAATCCTCGGAGGTCGCCGTATCGAGCACCGCGCGGGCTGACGTGTCCCGGTCCGCCAGAAAATCCGCCGTGTCTTCCAGGTCCCGACGATAGGCCGCCAGCGTGTTAGGAGAGACCCCACGCTCGGCGATCAACAGTTCTAGGTAGGCTTCGAGATAGCGGCTCACCCGCTCGGCCGGAACCGGCGCACGGCGGCGCTTCACGGATCGGTGCGGGCCGGTATTTCCCCGGCCACGACCTCGCGTGCGATGGCTCCCGAGACGGTGTGGAGCCCCGCCGCATCGAGCGCCGCGACAACGGCGCCCGCCAAGCTTCCATGGGGCGGTTCCGTTGAAGCGCCCAACGCATGAAGCGCGTATAGCGCCGCTTGGCCCCGTAGACCCGCCGCAGCCGAGCGGGCGAGGCCTTCCAGAACTCCCGGTGGGGGCATCACGACAACCCGGGGCGCACCCGCCGGCACAAGACGCCAATGGTTATCATCCACGGGATCGTCTAGGCTGGACAAAATGGCAAGAACCTTAGCCTGATCCGGCGCATCTTCTGCCTCGCCGCCTATCTGCTCAATGCGAGTCTGCTCGATCCAGCGCTCCAGCCTCTCGGCGCTCCAAGGCACGGGCCCACGCGGCAGGGACACCACCGTCGACTGGTCAGACACGGCCGCCGCGACGCCGGTGTCCGCCGTGAGCGCAATGACCCCGGGCTCAGCGCGTCCGACAGTGCGCATGGCAGGCCACAGGTTGACGGTCGCCTCTGCAAGCCCCGAAACAATTGGGGCCTGGCGGGTCACCAGCCGGTACCATTCCAGTGCCTTGTCCTTGCGGCCCGCCCCCAAAGCAACTTCCGCCGCTACAGCGGACAGCCAGCCATATTCCGGCGCAACGGGAATGGTCTCGAGCAAATCCGCCGTAACCAGCGCAGCCACATCGAACAAACCAATTTCGCGGGCGCGCGACCACGCTTCTGTCAACGCTTCCGATCGCGGGGTAGGTTCGCCCTGCGCCTCGGCGGCAAGGTACAGATAAGCCAGTAGACGGTCGGGCCCAGTCTTTGCCGGTTCGACCAGCGCGGCAGCGATATCGCCTTCGCTGGCCCCGAGTCCGGCATAGATATCCTGCACCTGTGCGGCGCCAAGCACGCCGTGGCGAAGCGCTCGGTGTGCGGCCTGCAGGCGAATGTCGGGATCGAGACCTGCAATGGACAGGATCGCCGGCAGTTGTCCCGGCGGAGCTTCGGCCACCAGCCAATTGGGCAGCCTTGTCCCCGATGCCACCATTAGCGCAAGGGTCAGCGCGTCCGGGGTGTATTCCTCATCGGGTTCGAGCTCGATCTTACCGCTGTCCGACAGCGTCAGCGCCAGACGGGCGAATAACGGATCAGCGGAAATACCCTGCTCCCGCATCAGGTCGAGCCCCAGCGCGGCATGATCGCTGTTCCCCGCAGCTACCTGGCAGACAATCAGCGCCTGCTGCCAGAACGCGTTGCTATAGGAGCCACGATATCCGTCGGCCACGCCACAGCCTGAGGCAATGTCGCCCTGCGCGAAATACGCACGCACCGCTGGCGCGGCAATGCGGTCAGGGACCGAGGTTCCACCGGTCGCGCGCGCGAGTTGCACAGCTTCAGCGGCGTTACCCATCGCCGCCAGCTTGTCAATGCGATGGCCAAGCAGACCCTGCTCCGCACCACCTAAGCCCTCAGGCTTCGCGGTAGGCGCAAGCGCTGCGGTGGATAGAAGTCGCCGGGCAAGGTCATGGGCGGCACGATAGGGATAGGCATCGGGCAGGCTGCGCAACAGACGTACGGCATCGACATGGCGTGTGCCTGACCACATGTCACCGCCCAGACCACCTGCTTCATCGCTAATGATACCGATGGAATCGTCTTGTACGGCGTCGAGCCCCTGCACCCAGATACTGCCGGGCGCGATGTTCCCGCGTGTCGGGCCTTCAGATTGCGAGGCCGGCTGGTCCGGCGTCTCGGTAAAGGGCGAAAGCGGCGAGAGCCGCATCGGCCCGCCACCCTGCTGGGCTAAAGCCGGCGTGACCGCAGCAGCAGCCAAAACCGCGATATACGGCCAAACACGCGCCATTTCTGTCAGCGCGGAAAACGATCGTTGGGGATCGTCTTCTCTACCTGTTGGCTCGGAGGGGGGATTTCCCAAGTCGAGAGGAACGCACCCCCAGCGACTACGGCGATCACGAGCACGATTGCCACGAACTTGAACATTCAACCTCCGCATTACATCCTACGCGGCGCTCACGGTCCGAACCGGACTTTCAAAAGAACGGTCTCAACACTCGCGGGGCGCATGCCAAGGCCCTAGAATGCAGTGCCAAAAATGGCGATTCCATGACACATCGGCCTTTTCGCCGATACATGAGTAAGATAGCAGCAGATGGTCGATTCCGAGCAAGTCAAACCCCGCCCCCCGGGGGAAAACTCGAGTGCGGGCAAGAACCCCGCCACGGTGTTCGGTGGGAAGTCCATCGTCATGGTGGGCCTTATGGGTGCGGGCAAGTCCGCAATCGGACGGCGGCTAGCCACAAAGCTGGATATGCCGTTCCTCGATGCCGACAACGAGATCGAGGCCGCTGCGGGCTGCACCATCGAGGAAATCTTCGAAACCCTCGGGGAAGCCCATTTCCGTGACGGCGAACGCCGCGTGATCGCGCGCATTCTGTCCGGCCCGCCGGTCGTTCTGGCAACGGGCGGCGGCGCGTATATGGACGAGACCACCCGCGACCTGATCGCCGAGATGGGTATCTCGGTCTGGCTGCGGGCCCATCTGGATACGCTGGTGCAGCGCACGTCTAAGCGCAGTAACCGCCCGCTGCTGAAGAGGGACAATCCGGCGAAAATCCTCAAAGACTTGATGAAGGTGCGCCACCCGATCTATGAGCTTTCGGATATCGTCGTAGACAGCAACGACGGACCTCCGGAAGATACGGTCGAACGCGTGTGCGCCGCCCTGACGGCCTTCGGCGAACACGGCGCGAAGGGCGCAAAGCCATGAATGAGATGACGAATCCTAACGAGACGGTCCGGGTGAATCTGGACGAGCGGTCCTATGACATCGTGATCGGCCCGGATTTGCTCGACCGGGCCGGCGAATTACTGGCCGCGCGGCTGGGTGAAAAGCAGGTAGTCATCATCACCGATTCCAATGTCGGGCCGCACTACGCCGAGCGCCTGGAGGAAAGCCTTGGCGCAGCCGGCCATGGCGGGCGCACCATCCAGATCGACGCGGGTGAACAGTCGAAATCCTTCACCTATCTGGAAAGCCTGCTGAACGACCTGCTAGCCGAAGGCCTCGAGCGCGGCACCGTGCTAATCGCACTGGGCGGCGGCGTGATCGGCGATCTGACCGGCTTCACGGCCAGCGTCGCGCTGCGCGGGGTCGCGTTCGTGCAGATTCCTACGAGCCTGCTGGCCCAAGTGGACAGCTCCGTCGGCGGAAAGACGGCCATCAACTCGCCCCACGGCAAGAACCTGATCGGCACTTTTTACCAGCCGCGCCTCGTGATCGCGGATACGTCCACGCTACAAACCCTGCCACCGCGCGAGTTGGGCGCGGGTTACGCCGAGACCGTCAAATACGGTCTGCTGGGTGACCGGGCCTTCTTCGACTGGCTAGAGACGAACGGCGCGGCCGTGATGTCGGGCGATGCGGCGGCGCAGACCCGCGCCATCGTGCGCGCTTGCAAGATGAAGGCTGAAATCGTCAATCAGGACGAACGCGAGACCGGACGGCGCGCGCTGCTCAATCTCGGTCACACCTTCGCCCATGCGCTGGAAGCGGAGACCGGCTTCGGCAACCGCTTGCTGCACGGCGAGGCCGTGTCCATCGGCATGATAGCGGCGTTCGAACTGTCCACCCGCCTTGGCCTGTGCCCGGCGGACGACACCGCGCGCGTGCGCGCACATTTCGAGGCCGTCGGCCTGCCCACCGGCTTCCCGGACCATCCGGGCGGCGGCTGGAACGCCGAGACCCTGCTCACCCATATGCGGCGCGACAAGAAGGTGCAGGCCGGCAAGACGACCTTCGTCCTCGTGCGCGGGATCGGCGACGCCTTCCTGACCAACGAGATCGAGCCCGCCGATGTCGCGGGCCTGCTCGACGACATGGCCGCCGCAGCCTAAGCGGCCGCAACTCACCTCGGATCCATGGACCCCATCACCTTCACCATCGTCGCGATCTTTTTCCTGCTCGCGTGCTCGGGCTTCTTTTCTGGCTCCGAGACGGCGCTGACTGCAGCCTCACGGCCGCGCATGCACCAGCTTGCCAGCGACGGCAACAAGCGTGCACGTACCGTCAGCCTTCTGCATGCCCAGCAGGAACGCCTGATCGGTGGCATCCTGATCGGTAACAACATCGTCAACATTCTAGCCTCGGCACTGGCGACCAGCGTGATGATCCAGCTTTTCGGCGATGCAGGGGTGGCCTATGCCACCGTCGCGATGACGGTGCTGGTAGTCATCTTCTCCGAGGTGCTACCCAAGACCTATGCCATCCGCCATGCCGACGATGTGGCGTTGACCGTCGGCCCGGTCGTCCGCCTGATCATCCTCTTGCTGACCCCGCTGTCCAAGACCATCGAGGTCATCGTCTCGATGCTGCTGCGTCTGCTTGGCGAAAAGATAACTTCAGCCGAAGACCAGGCGCGAGAGGAAGAACTGCGCGGCGCGATCCGCCTGCACTCCGACACCAATGTCGTCGCAGCACATGAGGGGCTGATGCTCGGCGGTGTCATGGACCTGGACGATGTGGAGGTCGGCGAGATCATGACCCATCGCATGGATGTGAACATGGTCGATGCCGAGCTGCCCCCGGGCGAGATCGTAAGCAAGGTCCTCGACTGCCCGCACACGCGCATACCGCTCTGCAGTGGCAACCCCGACAACATCATCGGCGTCCTGCACGCAAAGGCGCTGCTGCGCGAAGTGCAGAACCACGATGGGCATATCGACGAGATGGACATCGCCGCCGTCGCCGCCGAGCCGTGGTTCATTCCAGAATCCACCGACTGCCTGAGCCAGCTTCACGAGTTCCGCGCTCGGCGCGAGCACTTCGCACTGGTAGTGGACGAATACGGCGACCTGCAGGGCGTTGTGACCCTGGAAGACATCATCGAGGAAATCGTCGGCGAGATCGACGACGAGCACGATATCCCCGTGCCGGGAGTGCGCCGCCAGGCTGACGGATCGTTCATCATCGACGGACGCGTCACGATCCGCGACCTCAACCGCGAATTCAACTGGAGCCTGTCCGACGAGGAAGCCTCCACTATCGCGGGCCTCGTGCTCCATGAGGCCCGGTTCATCCCCGATGAGGGCCAAAGCTTCGCCGTCGCCGATCTGAAGATCGACGTGCTGCGCCGGGCGGGCAACCAGTTGCGCCAACTGCGCATCACTCCCCGCGTCCTGCCAGCTGCCGAGACCCGAATGATCCGCGCGCCCGGGTGCGCACGAACGCAAGCCAGAGGATTTCCGTTATGCCATTGCCGCCACCGGCCGAGCGCGAGCACATTCACACCCGCACCGTCGAATGCACCGGCTACCGGCGCGCCGACGGGCTATGGGATATCGAAGGCCACCTGACGGATGTGAAGACCTACACGTTCTCGAACCGCGAGCGCGGCGATGTGCCACCGGGCGAACCCGTCCATGAAATGTGGCTCCGGCTGACCGTCGATGACGACCTGACCGTGCACGACGTAGAAACGGTGACGGACTTCAGCCCCTTCATGACCTGCAAGGGGATCACCGACAACTTCAAGCGACTGATTGGCTTGTCCATCGGTGCCGGCTGGCGCCGTGCCGTGCGCGAGCGTGTCGGCGGTGTAGAAGGCTGCACCCATATTGTGGAATTGCTAGGCCCGGTCGCCACGACGGCGTTCCAGACAATTTTCCCCCTGAAAGCGCGCGAGAATCCGGAAGGGCCCGCGGCGAAAGGCCGTCCGCCACGCCTGCTCAACACTTGCCACGCATTTCGCAGTGATGGCGCAAAGGTTCTGGAGTTATGGCCGGAACACTATGACGGCCCCGCCCCGAAGGGCGGTCCGGCATCAGGTTCGGGCAACTAGGCGCGCGAAGCTAAGCGAACGCGCGCCCGGTCGCGGCGGCATAGGGCCGCGAGGACCGCGTGAAGAAATTCCGGGCGCAGATCTCTTGCGCGATACGCGCGTTACGGCGCGCATCCGAAATCCGCGGCGTAATAACTGGCGATGAACACGCGGATACCTGCGGTGCGCCCTAGTTCGTCGAGATGGCCGTCGATCATCGTGCAAAGCTGATCGATGTCGAGCTTCTCACGCGCGGAGATTTCGGTCAGCGCAGTCCAGAATTCAGGTTCGAGGCGCATACTGGTACGCAAGCTGCCCACGGTGATGTTCCGATTGACAAGCATGGTGTGCTTTTCTCCTCCCCAGAGAGTGTCTCCAGGTCTTTGAGAAAGTTAGGTTAGGCCCGCCTACCACGTATTGCAACGCATACAATGATATTGTTTCAAAAGCAGCCGGCGGCCGCTTCCTCCGGCGTCAGCGCGCGAAGCGATAACGCGTGTAGACCGCCCTCGAACTCTATATTCAGAAGGCTATACACGGTCCGCTGACGGGTCACGCGCGACTGACCGGCGAATGCCGGACTTACAACAGTCACCTTGTAATGGGTTTCACCCCCCTCCCGCGCACCGGCATGACCGGCATGCAGGTGCGATTCATCCTCGATCTCAAGGGCGTGCGGCTGCAGGGCGGCGACGATGGCGGCGCGAATACGCTCGGCTCGGTTCATGACGGACTCTCCATTCTGATAAGGCCACATTCCTTGCGTCACAGCGGCCCGGCGGACATATTCCCGGCATGACACGTCGGCGCAAGAAAATCGACCTCGACGACCTGCTGGCCGAAGGGCCCGGCATCAGTGCGCGCGAGCAGATGTGCGAACATCCAGGCTGCGAACTGCCCGGCGAATTCCGCGCGCCGCGATCGCCTGACGCGCTACGCGACTATCTATGGTTCTGCCTGGACCATGTGCGCGCCTATAATATCCAGTGGAACTACTACGCCGACAAGGACGAGGGCGCGATTGAGGCCGACCGGCGCGGCACGGCCTACTGGAACCGCCCGACCTGGCCGATCAACGGCCGCCGCCCCTTTTCCGGCATGCGCGACCATTTCGGATTTTTCGAATCCGACGCTGAAGAAAAAGAGCGGCGAAAATCGGAACTTCCGGACTCTGAATATGCGCAAGCTCTTGCTATAATGGGGATGTCGCCGCCGGTCACGATGGACGCCCTCAAGCGGCGTTACAAGGAACTCGTCAAGCAACACCACCCCGACACGAACGGGGGCGACAAGCAGGCTGAAGAACGACTCAAGACAATCAATCAAGCCTACGCCACATTGATGGAATCGGCCGGCCCCTAGAATACGGGTCCGGACGCTGGAAGAACTTTTGACCGACACGGAACGCGTTATGGAATCTACTGAATCGCTTGCCTCATCTGATATGCCGTCCAGCCCCGTGCCGGACACCACCGTCTCGGTGCGTGAGGTCTTCGGCATCGATACCGACATGCAGGTTCCGGCCTTCTCGGAAAACACCGTGCATGTCCCGACCCTGGACGAGACCTACCGGTTCGACGAGGCGACGACGCTGGCGATCCTGGCGGGCTTCACCCACAACCGGCGCGTGATGATCCAGGGCTATCACGGCACCGGCAAATCGACCCATGTGGAACAGGTCGCCGCCCGGCTCAACTGGCCCTGCATCCGCATCAACCTGGACAGCCACATCAGCCGTATCGACCTCATCGGCAAGGACGCGATCGTGCTGCGCAACGGCGCGCAGGTGACCGAGTTCCGCGAAGGCCTGCTGCCCTGGACGCTGCAGCACCCCTGCGCGCTTGTGTTCGACGAATACGACGCGGGCCGCCCCGACGTAATGTTCGTGATCCAGCGCGTTCTGGAAGCGGACAGCAAGCTGACCTTGCTTGACCAGAACAAGGTGATCCGCCCGCATCCGAGCTTCCGCCTGTTCGCGACCGCCAACACGGTTGGCCTCGGTGACACGACGGGCCTCTATCATGGCACCCAGCAAATCAACCAGGCGCAGATGGACCGCTGGAACATCGTGACCACACTGAACTACCTGCCGCATGAGCAAGAAGTCGATATCGTCGCCGCGAAGTGCCCGGAATACGATTCCCCTGAGGGCCGCGATAAGATTTCCGCGATGGTCGCGACCGCCGACCTGACCCGCGCCGGGTTCGTGGCGGGCGACATTTCCACCGTCATGTCGCCGCGCACGGTCATCACCTGGGCCGAGAACTCGCGGATTTTCGATTCGATCCCGCAGGCGTTCCGGGTCACCTTCCTGAACAAGTGCGATGAGGTCGAACGGCCGACCGTGGCCGAATACTACCAGCGCTGCTTCGGCACCGATCTGGAAGACTCGGTCATCCAGGCAACCGCTGCCCAGTAACGGCGAGGCGGGAAAGCCCGATGGCCGGAGGCAGAAACAGCACCGACGGACCGATGGAGGAATTCCTCCGCATCACCGCGGCGGCGATGCGTGCCGTCTCGCGTGAGCCGGAACTGACGGCGTCCTTTACACCTGACCAGCCCAGCATGCAGGGGGGCGAGGCCCGCCTGCCGCTGCCGGCGCGTGACCTGCCGGCGGGCGATGTCAGCATTGTTCGCGGCGAGGCCGACTCCATGGCGCTGCGCAAGCGCTATCACGACGATGCACTGCACACGGCCACGGTACCCACCGCACCCTCCGCGCGCGCACTTTATGACGCCGTGGAGCAGGCACGCGTGGAGGCCATTGGCGCACGGCGGATGTCCGGCATGGCTGACAATCTGGGCGCAGCTCTGGAAGCACGCTGCCGCGACAAGGGCTTCGCTCGGGTCACTGAGCGCGATCAGGCTCCTATGGCCGATGCAGTCGCCCTGATGGTCCGCGAGGCGCTGACCGGCGTCGAACCGCCGCCGTCAGCGCGCATGATGGTCGATTTGTGGCGTCCATTCATCGAATCCAAGATCGGCAAGACCCTTGAAGGCCTCGACGACGAACTCGACAACCAGGAAGCGTTCCAGGACGTCGTCCGACAGATGATTTCCGACCTGGGCCTGGCCGATGAGGAACTGGCCGCCGAACCGGACACCGACGAGGAATCCGGCGAGGACCAGGAAGAGGCCGAAGGCGAATCTACCGGCGAGGGTGAGGCCGAAGGCGAAGCGCGCTCCATGGACGGAGCGGGTGAGGACGACGACACCGGGGCCGAAGCCGAGGAAGTCGAGATGCCTTATGAAGACGGCGACGGCGACATGGAGCCGGGCGAAGGCGACGAAGACCCCGACGCCCGGGCAAGCCGTGGCGGCCGCCGGAATACGGCCATAACCAGGGCGAACAGTTTGTCTATGGCGCCTTCACAACCGAATACGACGAGATCGTCGATGCCGAGGAACTTTGCGACCCGGACGAGCTGACGCGCCTGCGCCAGCAGCTAGATCAGCAGCTCGGCCACCTGCAGAGTGTTATTTCGCGTCTCGCCAACCGTCTGCAGCGCCGCCTGATGGCCAAGCAGACGCGGACCTGGGAGTTCGACCTTGAGGAAGGCCTGCTCGACACGGCCCGACTGACGCGCGTGGTGACCAGCCCGTCGCATCCGCTGAGCTACAAGATCGAAAAGGACATGAACTTCCGCGACACTGTGGTCACGCTCCTGATCGACAATTCCGGCTCGATGCGCGGCCGACCTATCTCGGTCGCGGCGATGAGCGCAGACATCCTGGCGCGCACACTGGAGCGCTGCGGCGTTAAGGTCGAGATCCTCGGTTTCACCACACGCGCATGGAAAGGCGGCCAGGCCCGTGAGCATTGGCTGTCGGCCGGCAAGCCCGCAAATCCGGGTCGCCTGAACGACCTGCGGCATATCATCTATAAGTCCGCCGATGCGCCGTGGCGCCGGGCCCGCAAGAACCTCGGCCTGATGCTGCGCGAGGGCCTGCTGAAGGAAAACATCGACGGCGAGGCCCTGCTCTGGGCACACAACCGGCTGCTGGCGCGTCCGGAACAGCGCCGTATCCTTATGATCGTTTCCGACGGCGCACCAGTTGACGATTCCACATTGTCCGTGAACGCGGGCAATTTTCTTGAACGCCATCTGCGCCAAATCATCGAGTGGATCGAGACGGTCTCGCCAGTCGAGCTTCTGGCCATCGGCATCGGCCACGACGTGACCCGGTACTACCGGCGCGCCGTGACGATCGTCGATGCCGAGCAGCTGGGCGGCACGGTCATGGACCAGCTCGCCGAGCTGTTCGATGAGGAAGACGGCGCAAGCCGCGGCAGTACACAACCCCGCCGCGTCGCCTAGCCGTCCGAAACGCGATATCAGGGCGTATGCGCAATTCGCTCACCCTTCCGGTCCTCGCACTCGTTCTGACCCTTTCCGCCCCGGTTGGCGGCAGCGCAGCGCAGGCGCTCGCCACGATCTCGGGCCTGCAGGGCAAGACGCTGATCTTCATTGCCGGCGACAACGAGTTTTCATCCTCGCGCCCAACCGTGCTGCTAGCCTTGGAGCTACTATTCTAGCTCAGCCTTCCACCCAGTGCTTCCACACGGCGGCGTAGTCGTCCGCCTCGATCGCACCGCGCACGGCACTCATCAGCCGGTTCATGAAACGGATGTTGTGGACTGCCAGAAATTGCCCGGCATTGGGCTCGCCCGCCTTAACGAGGTGATGCACATAGGCGCGCGAAACTGTGGTGCAGGTGGCGCAATCGCATTCGGGATCGACCGGCCCATCATCGGTGCGGAACCGCGCGTTCTTCAGGTTGATGAACTCGCGCCCGTCCTCCGTCTCGCCAAGGCCCGGCCGGATATAGGCGCTGCCGTGGCGGGCCAGACGAGTCGGGTTCACACAGTCGAAGGTATCGATGCCTTTAGCCGCGCCGTTCCACACATCGCGCACGCTGCCGACACCTAATAGATGGATCGGCCGCGATACGGGCGTCGCCGCATTCAGGGGCGCCATCGCCATGGCGACGACCGCGTCCATCTCCGCCGCGTCACCGCCGAGGCAGCCGCCGACCGCGTAGCCGAAATAGGGCTGGGCGGCCGTGAACTCCGCGCTCTCGCGCCGCAGGTCCTCATAGACCCCGCCCTGGGTGATGCCGTAAAGCGCCTGCAGGCCCGCCGAACCTTCCGATGCACGTCCGAACTCCGCGATGGAACGTTTTGCCCAGCGGTGTGTCAGCGCCATGGAGTTGGCCGTGTAGTCGCGGTCCACGTGGTAGGGCGTGCACTCGTCCAGTACGAGGATGATGTCTGCCCCGATGCCGCGCTGGATGCGGATAGAATCTTCCGGTGTCAGGGTGATATTCGCGCCGTCGATATAGGATCGGAAAGTCGCGCCGTGCTCCTCAATCCCCAGCAGCGAGGGATCACGCGTGCTGTTGCGGTTACCCTTGATTTCCTTTGAGCCGCTGCCCTGGCCCAGCGAAAAAATCTGGAAGCCGCCGGAATCGGTCAGCATCGGCCCGTCCCATCCCATCATCTTGTGCAGCCCGCCCATCTCCGCGATGCGCTCGGCTCCCGGCTGGAGCATCAGGTGGTAGGTGTTCCCCAGCACGATTTGCGTACCCTCGGCCTTCGCCTGAGACGGCCAGACGGCGCGGATCGCACCGCGCGTCGCACAGAATATGAAAGCCGGTGTCTGGATCACGCCATGCGGGGTCGTCAGCACGCCCCGGCGTGCCGCGTTCGGCCAACTGGTGTCAGCAGTGACGGTCTTCGTCACCTCAAACGAAAAGCCTGAGTAATCGCTCATGGTCCCCGGGCCTCAGCTTATACACGGGCGCACAGCAAAAAAGCCCGCGAAACGCGGGCTTTCTCTAAGCGGAGGAAATGCCGGTTCAGTTCGCGGCAACCGCGCTTTCCAGATCACGCTTCAGGCGGCGCAATTCGCGCGGAAGCTTGCTTGATGCCGTATCGCGAAGGAAGGCATCGACGCCACCCTTGTGCTCAATGGTGCGGATGGCCCTCGCAGTCAAGCTCACACGCACACCGCGCGACAGGGTCTCGCTGTAAAGCATGGTTGATTGCAGGTTTGGAAGGAACCGGCGGCGGGTCTTGTTGTGTGCATGACTGACGTTGTTGCCTGTCATCACACCCTTGCCCGTAATGGCACAGCGGCGCGACATTATCTCGCTCCATGAATGAGTTGCGCGCCCCGAAAGGCACGTTGACGGCAGGTTCTAGGCGAAGCGCCCGGTGGGGTCAAGCCAAACGTCATGACGTTTTTACGGGGTTTCGGCCGTCGCGAAACGACTCCAGAAGTATCTGCGCGGCCGTCGACGGGGTCATTTCCGTCTCGGACACCCGATTTTCTAGTTCGGCGAGCAATTTGCGCACATCGGGATGCCGCCGGAAGGCGGATAGCAGGTTCTCATCCACCTCCCCCCACATCCAGCGCCGGGCCTGTTCGGCGCGGCGCGCCTCGAACGCCCCGGATGTGCGCATGAGGGCCGCGAACTCGCCGATCCGGTGCCAGACCTCGCTAATTCCCGTGCCTTTCAGCGATGAACAGGTCAGGACGGGCGGAATCCAGTCCGACGTCGTCGGATGCAGGAGACGCAACGCGTTGGCGTATTCGGCGGCCGACCGCCCGGCCACATCAGCCAGGTCGCCATCGGCCTTGTTCACCACCACCATGTTGGCCAGTTCCATGATGCCCTTCTTGATGCCCTGCAGCTCGTCTCCGCCGCCCGGCAGTAACAGCAATAGGAACATATCGACCAGATCCGACACCGCCGTTTCCGACTGGCCGACGCCGACGGTCTCGACCAGCACCACTTCGAAGCCAGCAGCCTCGCAGGCCAGCAACACCTCGCGCGTGCGCCGTGCGACACCGCCCAGTGTGCCCGCCGTCGGTGACGGACGGATGAAGGCATCCGGATTGCGCGAAAGCTGTTCCATGCGGGTCTTGTCCCCGAGGATAGATCCGCCGGTGCGCCGCGAGGACGGATCGACGGCCAGCACGGCGACCTTATGACCCGCCGCAATGACGTGCTGGCCGAAAGTCTCTATGAAGGTGGACTTGCCAACACCTGGTACCCCCGAGATGCCGACACGGATGCTTTTGCCCGTATCTGGCAGCAGGGTTTCTAGCAACCGCTCCGCATGAGTGCGGTGATCCTCTCGGGTGGACTCGATCAAGGTGATCGCGCGCGCCAGAGCAAGCCGGTCGCCGCTCCGTACCTTTTCGGCCAGTTCCTCCATATCGCTGATGCCCAACGCCATCGCCTCGTCCCGGTTTTATGCGCGCAACCTAGCGCGTATTGGTACGTTTTGTTAGGAACGGTGCGCGCACCGGCTTTCCGTCCACAGGCGACGACAGCACCAGCGAACTGCGCACCGGCCCGATCTTGCGGAACCGCGAGACAACATCCTCTAGATCAGCCACCGACCCGACCGCGACCCGGATCAGAAAGCTGTCTTCACCGATCACGTGATGACACTCGATGACCGAGTCGAGACTTTCCGAAAGGCTGGTCACGCGGCGGAAGTCCTGGTCCGACACCGTCAGCCGCAGGAAGGCTTCGATACCCCGTCCAACTGCGGGACGCGCGACCCGTGCCGTATATCCGGTGATGACGCCCGCAGCCTCCAGCTTGCGGATGCGCTCGGCTACCGCCGGCGTGGACATGCCAACCCGCCGTGCAATTTCACGGAAGGATAACCGCGCGTCATCCTGGACGACATTGAGCAGATTCCGGTCTGCCGGATCGAGCGAAACTTCCATTTGGTAAGGCCATGTTCCTCGTGGTAGGTCAAACGCATCAAATAACCTTTATATACATACCATATGATTGATAAAAACATAATTATTATTCTTTTTTGTTAATTTTTTTATCAAAACGTCACGATCGGAAGGCCGATAGAACCTAGGCCTTACAAACGTCATAAACATCGAAACAGGCTGGGAAACCAGCTATTTGAGACGATCTACCATGCACGACAGCAGCAGGCAGGCTTTGCCGACATCGGCAGTCAGCAGGCGCTCGAACTCCCGAAGGTAGCGAATCGTCAGCGTCCGCCAGCCTGATCGTAGGAATTTAGGGCTGGCTGGTCATCACCCTCGTCCGGCCACGCCCCCTAGTTCTCGGACATGGGATCAGGCAGCCGCGCGCCGGTTCTGGCGAATCATCTCGACCACCTCGCCCGCCGCTGCCGGAATGTTCGTGCCTGGACCGTAAACCGCAGACACACCGGCAGTTTTCAGGAAATCATAGTCCTTGGCCGGGATCACGCCGCCGCAGATGACGATGATGTCGTCGGCCCGCTCCGCTTTCAGCGCCTCTATGAGCTGCGGAACAAGCGTCTTGTGACCGGCCGCCTGGGTGGACACACCGATCACATGCACATCGTTTTCCACCGCCTGGCGCGCGGCTTCCTCCGGCGTCGCGAAGAGCGGACCGATATCTACGTCGAAGCCCAGATCTGCGAACGCCGTCGCGATCACTTTCGCACCCCGGTCATGCCCGTCCTGGCCAAGCTTGACTACAAGCATTCGCGGGCGTCGACCCTCTTCCTCTGCGAAAGCCTCGATATCGGAGACGACCTTGGCGAAGCCCTCGTCGTCCTCATAGGCTGACGCATAGATGCCCGAGATGGATTTGATCGTCGCCTTATGGCGCCCGAAAACCTTTTCCATGGCGTCCGACATCTCCCCGACCGTGGCCCGCGCGCGTGCCGCATCCACACAGGCCGCCAGCAGGTTGCCTTGACCAGTCTCCGCGATCTTCGTGAGCTCGTCCAGCGCGGCGGTGCAGGCGACACCGTCGCGTTCGGCGCGGATACGTTCTAACCGCGCGATCTGAGCCTCGCGCACCTTGGTATTGTCGATATCCAGCACGTCGATTTCCTCGACCTCGCTGGGCTGAAAGCGGTTCACACCGACGATCACGTCCTCTCCCCTGTCGATCCGGGCCTGTCGGCGCGCGGCGGCCTCCTCGATGCGCAGCTTGGGCATACCGGATTCAACAGCTTTGGTCATGCCGCCCAGCTCTTCGACCTCCGCGATCAGTTTGCGGGCCTGGACGACGAGGCTATTGGTCAGGCTTTCCAGGTAATAGGACCCGGCCATCGGATCGACGACATTAGTGATCCCGGTCTCGTGCTGGAGTATGAGCTGGGTATTTCGCGCGATCCGGGCTGAGAACGGCGTCGGCAGCGCCACCGCTTCATCGAAGGAGTTGGTGTGCAGCGACTGGGTGCCGCCTAGCGTCGCGGCCAGAGCCTCGATCGTAGTGCGCACCACGTTGTTATACGGATCCTGCTCGGTCAGAGACACGCCGGATGTTTGACAGTGGGTGCGTAGCATCAGGGAACGCTCATCCTGCGCATCGAATTCATCTTGCAGCAGATGAGCCCACAGGAAGCGCGCGGCGCGCAGCTTGGCGATCTCCATGAAGAAGTTCATGCCGATGCCGAAGAAGAAGGACAGGCGCGGCGCGAACTTGTCCACGTCCAGCCCTGTCGAGCGGGCCGCGCGCACATATTCCACGCCGTCGGCCAGCGTGAAGGCGAGCTCCTGCACTGCCGTCGCGCCTGCTTCCTGCATGTGGTAGCCCGAAATCGAGATCGAGTTGAACCGAGGCATATGCTCGGCGGTGAAGCCGATGATGTCCGCGACAATCCGCATCGAAGGTTCAGGCGGGTAAATATAGGTGTTGCGTACCATGAACTCTTTCAGGATGTCGTTCTGGATGGTCCCGGACAGTCTGTCCTGCGACACTCCCTGCTCCTCGGCCGCAACGATGTAGTTCGCCATCACCGGCAGCACGGCGCCGTTCATGGTCATAGACACGCTCATCTCGTCGAGCGGGATGCCATCGAACAGGATCTTCGCGTCTTCCACGCTGTCGATGGCGACACCGGCCTTGCCCACATCGCCGACGACGCGCGGGTGATCGCTGTCATAGCCGCGATGGGTCGCCAGATCGAAGGCAACCGACAGGCCACGCTGCCCGCCTTCCAGCGCCTTGCGGTAAAAAGCGTTAGACTCCTCAGCGGTGGAGAAGCCCGCATACTGACGGATCGTCCAAGGCCGGCCCGCGTACATGGTGGCCTTGGGGCCGCCGATGAACGGCGCAAACCCCGGCAGGCTCTCACGCCAGGAAATGTCCTCCAGGTCCGCCGCCGTGTAGACGGGACGGATGTCGATCCCTTCTGGCGTGCGCCAGACGAGATCGTCTGGCGAGCGGTCGCGCAGTTCCTTGTCGGCGCGCGCGCGCCATTCCTCGAGGGTATTCTTCGGAAATTCAGCCATTTACCGGCTCATGTACTGGTGTGCGTTTGTTGAAAAGTATAGTCGGTGGGAGAGGACGGGTCTATCGAACGCCCTTTAACCAGACGTTAAGCGCAGGAACGGTGCCGGCTCCCAGAATCCGCGCAATACCGCGAGCCCGGCCAGCATCTCCGTGACCGCAGGATCGTCTGCAAAATTCTGCGAAAATCCATATCGTGCTTGGGCAGTCCCGCTGCCTCGTTGAAGCGTACTGTGTCCGTTCACTGCGGCTACAACGCCTCGGGCGGGAGATCGAATGCCCAGATCCATTGGCGGCTGTGAACAGCCATGCGGACCTCTTCTGCAGAGCGCCGCACGCTAGCAAACAGAATCATCCGAGGGATGCCTACCAAATCAGGCCGGGGATCGCATAGGTCGGCATCGCAGGCACGTCCGCGAGCAGTTCCGACAGGGCTTTCGCATCCGGCAAGTCACCATAGGCGACACCTAGGCGCTCGCCCGCAATCCCGCTCACCACGAAGGCCGACGCCAGCCCGGCGCCCGTCGCACCGACGATATCCGTACCCAGCCCGTCGCCGATCATCAGCACCCCATCACGATCCGGTGAACCGATGGAATCCAGCACGGCGTCGAAGACCGGACGGTAGGGCTTGCCGTGCCATGCGACGTCGCCACCGAACCGAGTCTCATAGGCTTCAGCCATGGCGCCCGCGCAAATTTCGCGCCGGTCGCCGCGTAGAACCTCACGGTCGGGATTGGTACAAACCATCGGCAGGCTCCGCGCCGCCGCGCGCTCCAACTCAGGCAAATAGTCGTTCAGGGTATCGCCCGCTTCGCGCGGCCCGGTGCAGATCACAAAATCGGCGTCCTCGATCAAAGCCTCGGCTTCGATGGAGGGGTTGTCGAGCATGGGGCGGTGGCGCTCCGGGCCGATAAAGGCCGCCTTTGGGCCCAGGCGCGCATGCCAATCGTCCCGCCGGTCACGGATGGCGTGCCAGGCGACCTCACCGGAACAGAAGATATTGTCATAGATATCATCGGGGATGCCGATCTGCTCCAGCACCGTGCGCACACCCGAAACGCGGAACGGTGCGTTGGACAGCAGAACGATCCCCGCGCCCGCCGCCTTGAATTCGGCCAGGCATTCGACCGCGCCCGGCAGCGGCGCGATCCCGTTGTGGAGTGTACCCCAAAGATCGACGATCAAGTGATCGAAACGGTCTACGAGCGGGGAGAGATTGGGCAGAAATTCGACTGACATGGGGATGGCGGAGCTGTGACGGTTTCCCCGGGCGTATGCCACGCCCGCCGCGCCGAAGAAAGCCAGATTTATCAGTGGGTACGCCGTCACTTAGTCGGATCAGCTGATGCGGGGCTCACCGAAAAGGTAGCCTTGGCGCAAATTGATCCCGTAATCGAGCAAATCGACCAGTTGGCGCTCGTCCTCGATCTTCTTAACGATCGAGTCGAGTCCGTCGCGGTCCAGCCATCCTTGATGCCAGACGCCCGGACGCCAGCACTCAGCGATTCCTAATCCAAACGGAAGAACTGCGCATCGACCTTAACGAAACGAAAGTTCTTTGCGGACAGGCCCTGCAGGACCTTCACCTCCGACACCATCTGCAAAACCCGCTGCTCACCGGCCTTGCCGACCTTTTCCAGCGACTCACGCATCTGCAAAGCCTGGGTCTGGGTGTTGAGCAAGTCATCCGCGATTTCCCGAGTCCGCCGGCGCATAAGGATCAGTTCCTCATTCATTCGGCGCTCGCGATCGCCGAAGCGAGGACGAAGTAGAACGCAACAAAAATTGCGTGAACAAGCAAAGGCATGGCTGAGAGGACTTTTGCTGCCCAAGCCTTGCGATATGGTTAACGAAATCGCGGTGGAAATTAACCGGCCACGATTGTCGGCCTAACGCTCAGCCGGCAGGGCCAGCTCAACCAGCTCCGCCCAGTAGGACACGCCGATAGGAATGATCTCGTCGTTAAAGTCGTAGCCGGGATTATGAAGCATGCAGCCACCCTCCACGTCGCCGTTGCCCACCCAGATATAGGAGCCCGGCTTTTCGCACAGCATGTAGGCGAAGTCCTCCGCCCCCATGCTGGGCACCGGACTCCGATCGATCGCGTCGGCGCCGACCACGGCCGCCGCCGCAGCAACGGCCTGCTCGGTCTCCTCGACGGAGTTGACGGTCGCCGGATACAGCTTTTCGTAACGCAGTTCCGCCGTGGCTCCATACGCGGCACAGATTCCGTCGGCAATGCGTTTCATGGCCGGCGCCACGCTGTCGCGCACCTCTTCGCGGAACGAGCGCACCGTGCCGGCCAGATGCACCTCGCCGGGGATGACGTTGTAGGCATCCCCGCCGTGAATTTGCGTGACTGTCACCACGAGCGCATCGACAGGATCGGTGTTGCGGCTGGCGATGGATTGCAGCGCGCCGACCAGCTCACATGCGACCAGAACGCTATCAACGGCCTGGTGCGGCATCGCGCCATGCCCGCCCTTGCCACGGATATAAAGGTCGAAGGTGTCAAAGGCCGCCATCATCGGACCGGCCGACGCGCCAACCCTTCCGACGGGCATGCCGGGCCAGTTGTGCATGCCGTACACGGCCTCCACGGGGAATCGGTCGAACAGGCCTTCCCTCACCATCACCTCGGCGCCGCCCGCACCCTCCTCGGCCGGCTGGAAGATAAAATAGACCGTGCCGTCAAAGTCCTTTGTTTCAGCCAGGTATTTCGCCGCGCCGAGCAGCATGGTGGTGTGACCATCATGGCCGCAGCCATGCATTTTTCCTGGTACCGAGGAGGCGTGGGCGAAGTCATTGCCCTCTTGCATCGGCAGCGCGTCCATATCCGCGCGCAGCGCGATGGCCCGGTTGCCGGTCCCTGCCTTGAGTTTGCCGACCACACCCGTTTTCGCAATACCCGTCTCGACCTCTATGCCGAAGCTCTGCAGCCGTTCCGCGACCAGCGCCGCTGTACGTTCCTCCTCAAAGGCAAGTTCCGGATGGGCATGCAAATCGCGCCGCCATTCCGTCAGCAGCGCATGGTCGCGTTTGATCTCTTCGCGGATGTTCATCCCGTTCTACTTCCTATCCGGCTTACAACACCCGGTGGTTCGCCACCGGGATGCGCGCACGGACCTGATTGAGATAGCCCAGATCGATATCGGCGCTAGCATGGCCCGCCCCCTCGCCTGCCTGGGCAAGGATATGACCCCACGGGTTAACGATCATCGTGTGGCCCCAGCTTGCCCGCTCGTCATTACCTTCGAAATAGGCGCCGGTCTGCGCGGCGGCTACCACATAGGTCTCCGTCTCGATGGCGCGAGCGCGCAATAGCACCTCCCAGTGATCTTTGCCGGTCTGGAGCGTGAACGCCGCGGGGACCATTATAACGTCGGCTCCGGCTTCCGCGAGCGCTCGGTAAAGCTCGGCGAAGCGCAAGTCGTAACAGATGCTGCACCCGATGGTGACTTCGCCTGCCTTATAGGTAACCACCTCACGGCCCGCGCCGAAGGTGTCGGATTCCCTGTAGCTGCGCCCGTCGGGCGTGGTGACGTCGAACAAGTGGATCTTCCGGTAGCGCGCCAACTCCGCTCCCTCCCGGTCCAAGGCGATGGTGGTGTTGAAATAGCTGTCTCTATCCTTCTCGATAAAGCTGCCACCGTGTACGAAGACACCGTGCGCGCGCGCGATTCCGCGCAACGTCTCATAGGCCGCGCCGCCGTCGTCGCCTGCTTCGGGCAACTCCTCAGCGGCCGCGCGCTTGTCGGTAACCGACGACCCCATGAAGGCAAACACCTCCGGAAACACCAACATGTCGGGCCGGTCGCGCTCGACCGCCCGGGCAGCCAACAGCCGCGCCTCGGCAAGGTTCACCGCCTTATCGGAACGGGTGTTCATCTGTATGGCACTGATTTTCATGACGAACATCCTATGACTTCTCGGTAAAACCCGCTAGCAAGTGTGCTGAATACGGAGGCTTGATTTTGGCGATTGATCTGATCGCCCCCGTCATCTTGTCCGGCGGTTCGGGCACGCGCCTTTGGCCGATGAGCCGGCGCGACGTCCCGAAACAGTTCCTGCCGCTGATGGGCGACAAGACGATGCTGCTCGATACTGCACTGCGCATCGGCGTGCCGAGCCTGTTCGCGCCGCCGCTGGTGGTTTGAAAAGATGAACACCGCTTGTTGGTAGCCGAGCAGCTCCGCCGCCAGGAGCAGCCGCCGTAAGGCATTTTGCTGGAGCCGGTGGGCCGCAACACAGCGCCCGCCCTGACAGCCGCCGCCTACACGCGGGCCATAGTGGACAAACGCGAACTGTCCCCGATCGAGGTGCAGGCCGGAGCGAATGCGGGCAAGGACGAGTACAAGCGCCTGCAGGACGACTGAGCCTGTCACTTGAATCTGGCCCGGGGAGGGCCTTGCTACCGCCTGCATGGACGCCTAACTTTCGTCGCAACGCAACACCTCTACTAACGGAAACACATTATGGCTCCGTCAGACCGCACCGGCTTCGCGCCGAATTCTCCCGCAGCGCGGGATATCGAGTACTACCTGCACCCCTTCACCAACCTGAAGGCGCACGAGAAGAACGGCCCCCTCATCGTCAACGAGGGCAAGGGCATCTATGTCTATGACGATCAGGGTAACGAGCTCATCGAGGGCATGGCGGGCCTGTGGTGCACGGCGCTGGGTTTCGGCGAAGAGCGGCTGGCCAAGGCCGCCTATGAGCAGATGCTTCGCTTGCCTTACATGCAGGGCTTCACTCACCGCTCCAACGAGGTGGCGATCGACCTGGCCGAGAAGCTAATCTCGATGGCGCCCAACAACATGGGCAAAGTGTTCTTCACCAACTCCGGCTCAGAAGCGAACGACACCCAGGTGAAGATCGTCTGGTACTACAACAATGCCCGCGGCAAACCGGACAAGAAGAAAATCATCGGCCGCAAGAAGGCCTATCACGGCATCACGGTGGCATCGTCCAGCCTGACCGGCGTCGATTACGCTCAGAAGGGCTTCGACGTGCCGCTCGACCGTTTCCTGCACGTCACCACGCCGCATTACTGGCGTGAGGGCCAGGACGGGGAGAGCGAGGACGAGTTCTCCACCCGCCTGGCGCAGGAACTGGACGATCTGATCCAGGCTGAAGGCCCAGACACGGTGGGCGCGTTCATCGCCGAGCCCGTAATGGGCGCAGGCGGGCTGATCCCGCCACCGGCTGGCTATTTCTCGAAGATCCAGGCGGTCCTGAAGAAGCACGACGTGCTGATGATCGCCGACGAGGTCATCACCGGCTTCATGCGCACCGGCAACATGTTCGGCAGCGAAACCTACGACATCAAGCCGGACCTTATGTCCATCGCCAAGGCGCTGTCCTCGGCCTACCTGCCCATCGGCGCGGTCATGATGACCAACGATGTTTACGCGGTCCTGCGCGAGGGTGGCGACAAGTACGGCATGTGGAACACCGGCTATACCTATTCCGGCCACCCGGTCTGTGCCGCCGTGGCGCTGGAGACGCTGCGCATCTACGAGGAGCGCGACCTGCTGGGCCATGTGCGCTCCGTGATGGGCGGCTTCCAGGAGCAGATGCACGCCTTTGCCGACCACCCGCTGGTGGGCGAGGTACGCGGCGTCGGCCTGTTCGCGGGCTGGGAACTGACCCCGGATAAGGAAAGCAAGGGAACCTTCGACCCGGCGAGGCGCGTCGCCTTCCAGATGGCGTCCATGGCCCAGGCCAACGGCCTCATCATGCGCGCCCTGCCGTCGGACACGATTGCGCTCTGCCCGCCGCTGATCATCACCGAAGGCGAGATCGAGGAGATGATCCGCCGCGCCGGCAAGACACTGGACGACATCTGGAAATGGGTCCAGGACGAGGGGCTGGTCTAGTCGAACCAAACCTCTCCCTGATGGAAAGGGTGGCGGGTACCAGCGAGCCGGGTGAGGGATCACGCTCTCACAGCTATATTACGGAGAGTGTTTAACTCCTAACCCCAAACCCCTCTCCCCACGGGAGAGGGGTTATTCGTGCCCCTACCGCGCTTCACCGATCCGAGCTAACCTTCTTTAAAATAAACGGGAGAAAACACTATGAGCGAAGCAGTTGCATATGACGGCGCGGCCGCACCGGGTTACGAGGTCCGCCGCAAGGACGACCCGCAGTTCGTGAAAGGCCGCCGGAATTTCTTCGACTACGTAGACCTGGGCACCCAGGAGGCCAGCGACGGCAAAATCCGGGTCCAGATCACCCGCGCCAAGCAGGGGCTGGTGGAGCCGACCGGCTGGCACATCCACAAATGTGAGGGCCAGTTCGTCTATATGCTGGACGGTTATCTCGACCTGTCCTTCGCCGACGGTACCGTGCGGCTAGAAGAAGGTGATTCCATCTTCATCCCGGGCGGCACGCCTCACAACGAGACCGGCACGTCGGACATGTTCAACCTGATAGAGATCTCGATCCCGGCGAAGATGGAAACCGAGCCCTGCGACCCACCGCCGGGAATGCCCGCCTGAAGGCATGGTAAAGGGCCTGCGGCGAGCCGCCGCGATAGAAAAAATTAACTATCCTGATATATAATCAGAAAATGCAACATGTCGGTGGCTTGCCCCGCCGTCCGGAATGGCGACCGGAATTCGGCTGATGGATTACGAGAAGTTTTTTGCCGTGAACCTGAACGGCATGCGTGCCGTCGGGAACTACCGCGAGTTCGCGGATCTGGAGCGTATCTCTGGCGATTTCCCGCGTGCGAAAAGGCATGTCGAGGGTGGCGGCACCCAGAATATCGTCGTCTGGTGCGCCAACGATTATCTGGGCATGGGACAACACCCCGAAGTGCTAGCGGCCATGCATGAGGCGCTGGACAAGTGTGGCGCCGGGGCCGGTGGCACCCGCAACATCTCCGGCACCAACCACTATCACGTCCTCTTGGAAGAAGAGCTCGCGGATCTGCACCGCAAGGAAGCCGCGCTGCTATTCACCTCGGGCTATGTCGCCAACTGGACGGCGCTCTCGACGCTAGCGTCGATGCTGCCCGAATGCCTGGTCCTCTCCGACGCGTTGAATCACAACTCGATGATCGAGGGCATCCGCCACGGCCGCTCGGAGAAAATGATCTTCCGCCACAACGACCCCGAGCACCTCGACCAGATCCTATCGAAGGTCAATCCCGACCGCCCCAAGCTGGTTGCGTTCGAATCTGTCTATTCGATGGACGGCGATATCGCGCCGATCAGGGAGATCGTCGAGGTCTCCGAAAAGCATAACGCGTTGACCTATCTGGATGAGGTGCACGCTGTCGGCATGTATGGCGAGCGCGGCGCAGGGGTCGCCGAGCGCGACGGCCTGATGCACCGTATCGACATCATCCAGGGCACTCTGGGGAAGGCCTTCGGCAATATCGGCGGCTATATCGCCTCGACCGAAAAACTGGTGGATTTCGTACGTTCCAATGGTGCAGGCTTCATCTTCTCGACCTCGCTGCCGCCCCATGTGGCAGCGGGCGCACGCACGGCAATCCGGTTGCTGAAAGCCGATAACGCCATCCGCGAACGCCACCAGGAACGCGCGGCGATTCTGAAGGCGCGCCTGACCGCCGCCGGCATGGAAGTCATGCCGTCGGTCAGCCATATCGTGCCGGTCTTCGTGGGCGATGCACGCCTGTGCAAGATCGCCAGCGACGAACTGCTGGAAAGCCACGGCATCTACGTGCAGCCGATCAACTACCCGACCGTGCCGCGCGGCACAGAGCGTCTGCGCATCGCGCCGACGCCGCTGCATGACGACGCGATGATGGATGACCTCGTCGCCGCCTTCGAGGACGTCTGGACCCGTCTGAACCTGCGCTCCGCAGCCTGATTTCGAGCGGAGGCGGCTTCAACCGGCGACAAATCCGATTGAGTTGAGAATCGTTCGCAGATAGAATTCCTGCACCATGTATCGCGACAAGACATTGATCCCCAGCGAGGCCATCAGGCTGTGCATGTTAGGATCGCTGGCGCTCCAGCCCTTCACCTACGCCGAACTGGCCCGGGAAGTGCGCGCGTTCACCAGCCGCATCGCCGGCCCGTCGCTGGACATGATGGGCTCATCCATTGAGTTACTGCACGCCGAAGGTCTGGTCCGCCCGGTCGCGGACAAACCGGACCCCGCGAACGAGACGCTGGAACTTACGGATGAAGGCCGCGCGGAGCTGCGCGAATTGCTGATCTCCAACGTACGCAGCCCCGTAGATGGGGTCTCACAGCTGATCTTCGCGCTGAAGCTGCGCTTCCTGCACCTGCTCCCGAACGAGGACGCCCACGACCAGATCGTGCGGATGCGGGAAATCAGCGAAACCGAACGTGCGCGCCTGCTGGATCTCAAGGCCCGCTACGGAGACGAACCCGGCCGTTTCGATGCCTGGCTCGACCTGGAACTGACCCAGGTCGAGGATAGGCTCGAATGGCTAGAACGGTTGGGCTGAGCCTCGCCGTTATTCGGCCGCCTCCGGCCAGGCGCCTGCCGCTTTCAGACGCTCCACCGATTCCGGTGAGAATTCCGCGCCCGGCGTATCGCCGCCGATGACGCCGAGAATCATGCCCTTTTCATCACCGGGACGGGCCGCCCTGCACTCGAACCGACGCTGGATACCCGGCGGAAAGGACACGACGTCGCTCTCTTCCAGGATGACATGGTCGTCACCGTCATCGCCTTCCCATTCGAACATCCAGGTGCCCTGCATCACCACGAAGGTCTCGTTGGTGTCATGGGTGTGCATCATTACGCCCTGGCCCGGCTTCGCGGAGACATACCCCATGCCGAAACCCGGTTTCAGGTGGGAGATAAAGGGCTTGGCCTCATCGCCGATGGGCGAGTAGGTCTCCGAGCCTTCCGGCTGCTGGAACCCGATCACATTCCGGAACGTGCGGTAGAACCCGTCAACCTTCTGGTCCGGCAGGCCACCATCCGTGGATGCCAGATCCCTGAACCGCGCAACGCATTTCAAAACCTCGTCCTTTCTCGGACGGAAGACATCAATTGGCATGGCGCTTCTCCTCAATTGTTTGTTGGGAACAGGATAGCGCGATCGGCATCCAGCCAAAATCACCGGATTGCACGCCAGCCATGAACTCCGGTCAGTACAGGTGCTGGCCGCCGGTGACGAAAATCTCGGTCCCTGTGACATAGCCGAAGTCCGGGCAGCAAAGCTGATAGACTGTTGCCGCCACCTCCTCCGCCGAGCCCATGCGCCGCATCGGGATGCGGTTGACCAGCGGTTCGTACTCATCACCGATCATCTCGGTCTCGATCTCGCCCGGCGCGACAGCATTCACGCGGACATTCAACTCCGCGAACTCCACTGCCATTTCTCGTGTTAACGCGGATAGAGCGGCCTTCGATGTCGAATAGGCCGACCCGGCGAAGGGATGAATGGCGTGCCCGGCGATCGAGGTGATGTTGACGATGGCCGCGCCGCCGCCCGCATCGGGTTCAATCTCATCTGCCTTGCCCGCTTTCGCCAGCGCCGCCGCGAAGCCGCGGCCGAGCGCCAGCGGCGCAAATAAATTGAGCTGAAAGACCTCGCGCCAGTCGTCGATCGGCCCGTTCAGGCAGCCGAGGCGCTCCTGAAACTCCGCCTTGGGGGATACGGCGGCGTTGTTGACCAGCGCGTTGAGCGGTGTGGCACCTAGGATCTCGGACGCTTCCGCGATGAACCGTTCCACATCCGCCGGATCTGCGAGGTCTGTCGGAATGTGCGATGTCCAGTTCGGATCACGCTTGCAGTGTTCAGGTACGGGGTCACGCGAGCAGGTGATGATCTGCCAGCCCTCGTCGGAGAACCGCTTCACCGTCGCGTGGCCGATACCTCGGCTCGCGCCGGTCAGGATCACAGATCGCCGGAGTGTGCTCATACTCCACAGGTAGCCCACTTGAGACGAGTAGGAAAGTCAGTGATGCGTGTGGTTTTTAATGAAATGCTGCAGCACCGCAACCAGCTTGGCGATGTGCTTATGGTTGCCGTGCTGCCGCGCCGTCTCGATATCGTCGATGATCATGCGCTCAAGCCGCGCCTCGCCGTCTGGCGTGGGGCACAGATACTGTCCCATCTCCATCGCGGCCAGCTCGGGCACAGGGTCGTGCTCGGCAATCGCCGCAACCTCATCCCCGCTCAGTTCGCACAGCGCGAGACAGTCTTCTCGCGTCGGCATCGTTATTCTGCTCAACAGCATTCAGCAAAACAGTATGATCGAACGGTTGCAGCCCGCGGTGGGATAGATCAAACCAGCGGCCGCCCGGCACAGGAACTCAGGGTTGCAGCCGCTGCTCGCGCCAACCGCCCACCGCGCGGTCGAAGACCTGACGGTCGTGCAGCCGGTTCGGGCGGTCGGTCCAGAACTCGATCCGGTCAGGCACCACACGGAAACCCGACCAGTGCGGCGGCCGCGGCACGTCGGCACCGTCGTATTCAGCTGTCACCGCACGCACCCGTTCTTCCAAGGTCTCGCGCGAATCCACCGGCCTCGACTGTTCGGATGCCCAGGCCCCGATCTGGCTGCCGCGTTGGCGTGAGGCGAAATAGGCATCGGCTTCGGCATCGCTCACAGGTTCGGCCCGCCCATCGACCCGGACCTGGCGGCCCAGTGATTTCCAGTAGAAACACAAGGAGGCATTCGGATTGCCTAGCAGTTCGCGCCCCTTTTGACTGGTGTAATTCGTATAGAAAACAAAGCCCCGGCCGTCGCATCCCTTGAGCAAGACCATGCGCGTGGATGGCCTGCCGTCTGCCGAGACGGTCGCCAGCGCCATCGCGTTGGGATTGTTCGGCTCTGACGCTTCTGCATCGCGAAGCCAGGCACCGAACTGGGAAAAAGGGTCGAGCGGGGACATGCCTTAATTTCGCCTTCAAACAAAAATTGAATGAGTGTAATGCAGATTATAGCCGAACGGGCTCTCGCTCCCTACGTAGGAAAATAGACTTCCGACACCGGCTCCGCGAGGGGCTCGAGAATCGTTAGAGGCAATTCGAGGGACTAAACCATGGTTAAGAAAGCAATCGTGCCGATTGTCGCCGCAACACTCGCTCTCGGGGCTTGCGACGGCTCCGGACAGAAACAGACTGCCGGAACCATTCTTGGTGGCGTCGGCGGTGCCATCCTCGGCTCCCAGATCGGTAGTGGCTCGGGTCAAATCATCGCGGTAGCCATCGGCACACTGGCCGGTACCATGCTCGGCAGTGAGATCGGCAAGTCGCTCGACAAGGCAGACCAGGCCGCCATGGCGAACGCCGAACAGCAGGCGCACACCGCGCCCGTCGGCCAGACCATCGCGTGGAACAACCCGGATTCGGGCAACTCCGGCACCGTCACACCAGTGCGTGACGGTCGCAACACCCAAACCGGCGCCTATTGCCGCGAGTACCAGACGACCGTTACCGTCGGCGGCCGTCAGGAGGAAGCCTACGGCACCGCCTGCCAGCAGACGGACGGTAGCTGGAAGATCGTCAATTCCTGATCGAACCGAATTTTCGCAACACCTGTCTCAGGCCGTCCTTTCAAGGACCGCCTGAATTGCGCCGAGACGTCCGTCCGAAAAATTGGCACGCAGGTTCCCGACCATCTTTGGAAATTCGTCGCCTATGAGGCTCCTGAGGCTCGGCCCGCCGCCCCCGCGCGGCGGCTTTGCACTCTCGAGCCAGTCGCGGGCGAACTCCGTTTCGTCATCCCACACACAGACGCCCCATCCGGCATCGGCGAGAACTTGCTTAAGGCCGTCGGCGGTCACGAGGTGGCTGTTGGTCCTATCGCGTGACCAGGGAACCGGATAGTCGAGCGGCGCTGCATTATTCTCACCCGCTACCACGTCGAAGAGAGCCAGCCGTCCACCCGGCCGCACAATCCGCAACAATTCGGCGTAGAGTGCATCACGCGCGGAGATGTTCATTGCCACGTGCTCGGTCCAAACGCCATCAAAGGCATCGTCGGCAAAGGGCAGCCGCATCGCATCCGCCGCGCAGAACCGCGTGCTCCCACCAAGCCCATTTCGACGCGACAGCGCCTGCGCGACCCGGCAAAAACCCGGTGTCAGGTCGATCCCGGTGACGTCCCAGCCTTGCGCGTCGGCGAGCTGGCGCGCCGGCCCGCCCAGTCCCGAGCCGACATCCAGCACCCGTGCGCCCGGCGCGAGGCCAGCCTTTTCAGCGAGACGCTGCGTGGCGGCCGCGCCACCCACATGGAAATGATCAAGCGCCGGGTCAATCTGGCAATCATTCGAAGCGATCTCTACAAGCACGGCCTCGACAGCAGAGGGACGTTCGTAGTGTTCACGAACAGCCCAGTCGTCAGCCGATGCGCTCACGACTCGCCGCTCACAACCCAGGGCATCGCCTCGGCGGCACGCGCCCGGGCAATTATCTGCTTGACCGGCGCGCACAGGATCTCGTCGCGCGCAGGCAGGGCGACCAATTCGCTCACCGGGTTGGACGAGTGCGACTCCTCGTTATGTTCGCGATAGGGCTTACCGAGTCTATGACCCAGCACAGAATACAGGTCGGAAGCGGTGAACACTTTCAGATCGCGGATAACGACAGGTGCATCTGACTCAGCGCGTGCGAAGGCGAATTCGTCGCGGAGCCTATCGAGTCGGATGTCGGTCATGTCCTGGTTATGTTGTTAAGCTCTAAGTCTATCATAATAAATGCGAAAACGTGCTAGCCGGTTCAGCAGGGCGCGGCCTTGCCGGGGCAAGGGGTTGGTGTAGGATACCTGCCACGTCGAGAAAACTCTCGGAACGGTGGGGATCACATGAGTGCTGGATCGCAACTGATGGCCGGAAAGCGCGGCCTCATCATGGGTGTCGCCAACGACCGCTCGATCGCCTGGGGCATTGCCAAGGCCGTCGCGGACCAGGGCGGCGAAGTGGCCTTCACCTTTCAGGGCGAAGCGCTGGAGAAGCGGGTCCGGCCGCTGGCGGAATCGGTCGGCGCGAACCTGATCCTGCCCTGCGACGTCACCGACGCGGCGAGCATGGATGCACTGTTCGATACGCTGAAGAACAAATGGGGTAGCCTCGACTTCGTTGTCCACGCTATCGCCTATTCCGACAAGGAAGAACTCAAGGGCCGTTATGTCGACACCTCGCGGGAAAACTTCCTGCGATCACTAGATATCTCCTGTTTCTCCTTCACCGATGTCTGCGCGCGCGCCTCGACCATCATGCCCGAGGGTGGCAGCCTGCTTACGCTGACCTATTACGGCGCCGAGCGCGTGATGCCCCACTACAACGTTATGGGCGTGGCCAAGGCGGCACTGGAAGCCAGCGTGCGCTACATGGCCGTCGATCTGGGAGGACAGGGCATCCGGGTAAACGCTATCTCCGCCGGCCCCATCAAGACGCTGGCGGCCAGCGGCATCGGCGACTTCCGCTACATCCTGAAATGGAACGAGTTGAATGCCCCGCTGAAGCGCAATGTCACGACGGATGACGTGGGCGGCGCGGGCCTTTACCTGCTCTCCGATCTGGGCTCGGGCGTGTCCGGCGAGATCCACCATGTTGACAGCGGGTATAACGTAGTGGGGATGGTCGCGGTGGACGCTGCGGCCGAAGTCGCCAACCTGCTATCGGGTCTAAAGACTAGACAACGGCGACTAAGCAACAGGAGCACCGCCATGGCCGGCAACAGCTTCGGCCAGATTTTCCGCTTCACCACATGGGGTGAGAGCCACGGGCCGGCCATCGGCGTCGTCGTCGATGGCGTACCGCCGCACGTGCCGTTCACCGAGGCCGATGCGCAGGTCCATCTGGACCGCCGCCGCCCCGGCCAGTCGCGCTTCACCACCCAGCGCCAGGAACCGGACGCAGTGAAGATCATGTCCGGCGTGTTCGAGGGCGTGACCACCGGCACCCCGGTGGCGATGATGCTCGAGAACGTGGACCAGCGCTCGAAGGACTATTCCAAGATCGCGGCCAGGTACCGGCCCGGCCACGCCGACTACACCTATGACGCCAAGTACGGCATCCGCGATTATCGTGGCGGCGGGCGGTCGTCGGCGCGTGAGACCGCGAGCCGGGTCGCCGCCGGAGCGCTGGCCCGCAAGGTGATCGACGCGCTCACCGGCGGTGCGGTTGAAATTCGTGGCGCGCTGGTGCAGATCGGTGAGATGGCGGTCACCGGTGACGCCCGCGACTGGGCCCATGCCGGCGAGAACGCGTTGTGGTGCCCGGACCCGAACATGACGCCCCAGTGGGAGACCTATCTGGATGAGGTCCGCAAGGCCGGCTCCTCGGTCGGCGCGGTGATCGAGATCGTCGCCTCGGGCGTGCCCGTCGGGCTGGGCGAGCCGATCTACGGCAAGATCGATTCCGACCTGGCCGCCGCCATGATGACCATCAACGCGGTCAAGGGCGTGGAGATCGGCGCGGGCATGGGCGCGGCCGCCCTGACCGGCGAGCAGAACGCCGACGAGATGCGGATGAACACCGGCAGCAATGGCGGCGACGTCACCTTCGGGTCCAACAATGCCGGCGGCGTGCTGGGCGGCATCACCACCGGGCAGGACCTCGTGGTGCGCTTCGCCGTGAAGCCGACCAGTTCGATCCTCGCCCCGCGCGCCACCGTCAGCCGCGACGGCACGGACACCGATGTGTCCACCAGGGGCCGCCACGACCCGTGCGTGGGCATCCGCGCCGTGCCCGTGGGCGAGGCCATGATGGCGACCGTGATCGCCGACCATCTGCTGCGCCACCGCGCCCAGATCGGCGCCTTCGGCTCCCAGAACCCTTTTTGCGAGAGGCAGGCCAAGTCGGCAAAATAAGGTTTCATGACAAAAGCCTTCTCCTCCCGGGGAGGAGATGAGGGAACCGGGCGTATCTTCGCGGGGTCCGGAAAACAGCCAGAGCGCAACGATTCACCCGGTCTATCACCCTCGCCGGGTTTTGGCATGCATGACTTTTTGACCCGCTTATACTCCCCGCAAACACATCAAGGGGGAGAGCCCGCATGGCCGACAAACGCGAAACGCCCGATCAGCTCCAGCATATTTCCAAGCTTCCGGTGCCCGACGTCGAGAGCGTCGATGAAGACCTGCAGAAGTACATGCGCATCTGCGAGGAGAAGCTGGGGCTCGTCCCCAACGTGATCCGCGCCTTCGCGCTGCGACCAGAGAAACTGCGCACCTTCATCGCTAAGTACAACGAGCTTATGCTGGGCGAACACGCAACGCTGACGCGCCTCGAGCGAGAGATGATCGCCGTCGTCGTGTCGTCCCACAACCACTGCGTCTATTGCATCACATCCCACAGCCAGGCGGTGCGCGAACTGTCAGACGACCCGGTGCTAGGCGACATCATAATGATCAACTACCGCGAGGCGGCCCTGACCGAGCGCCAGCGCGCGATCCTCGACTACGCCTTCAAGCTGACCTCGAACCCGGCAGAGGTCGGCGATGCGGACCGCCAGAAGCTCTACGACGCGGGCCTGACCCATGAGCAGATCTTCGAGGTGACCGACACCACGGCATATTTCAACTACACCAACCGGATGACCCACGGCCTCGGTATGCTCCCGAATGTCGAGTATTTCGGCATGAACCGCCTTCCCGACCCCGGCCTGCAAAAAGACGCTGCAGACTAGTTCAAACCCGCGCAAATACGCCGACTAGTTCCACATGGCCGGTCCAGAAGAACTGGTCCACCGGCGTGACGCGCTCCAGCTTGTAGCCGCCCGCCACAAGCTCCCCGAAAACGGCGATCGTTCCACATGGGGCGAAGGTACAGGCGTGGCACGCTCCAGTGTGTAGCCACCGGCCACCAGGACACGGCGTCGCGACGACGCGCGCTGCAGGAACCGACGACGCAAGATGATTTCGAGCTGTTCTGACTGGTCAGATGCCCCGGCGCGCGGCGGGTCGAACACCACCGTGTCTAAGTTTTTCAGTTCCGCCGCCAAAAGCGGACGTTTGGCCAGATCGCGTACATCCGTCGTCACCTGCCCGCCAAAACCGGCCTTGCCCGCCGCGCGGGACAGCGCCGCCACCGCGTCCCCCGCCCCGTCGATGCCGTGGACGACCGCGCCGCCAGCCGCCAGCGGCAGGGTGAAGGTTCCTAGTCCGCAATAAAGGTCGGCGACCCGCGATCCTGAGATTGCCTCATGCACCAGTCCAGCCAGCACGGCCTCCGCCTCGGCGCTGGCCTGCAAGAAGACCCCGGCCGGTGGCTCCACGAGAATGCCAGAGACCGCCAGTACCGGCGCACGGCGCATGGCGACTGGCTCGGTACTGTCTTGCGTATGCCACGACACGCGGGCGATATCTTCCCGCTCAGCGAACTTGGCGAGGTCCATGGACGCATCCGGGCCGGGCGCATGGCCCGCACCGATGGCGATGTCGAAGCCGTTGTCGGCCAGGGTGACATGTACATCCCAGCGCGTGCCCGGCGGCACGATACCCGCCACCGCGTCACGCAACCTGGGAACCAGAGCCAGCAGCTCCGGGCGCAGAATGCGACAGTCCGCGATATCGACGATGTGGTTGCTGGCCCGTGCGTGGAAGCCAAAATAGGTCGGCGCGCCCTTCGCGCGGGGCCGGAAAGCCGCAAAATCGGCCCGACGCCGTCCGTTCGGTGCGGTGCGGACCAACGGAGCGACGACGCCCCCCTCGAGACCGGCGCGTTCGAGCGCGGAAACAATGAGCCCCCTCTTCCACACCGCATAGGCTTCATCCGCCATATGCTGCACCCGGCAGCCGCCGCACAGCTCGAAGTGCGGACAAGGCGGCGTCAACCGGTCGAGTGACGGGGTGACGATTTCTTCCAGCTTCGCGGCAACACCGTCGCCGCGTTTAGCGCCCGGCACCACGCGCACCGTCTCGCCCGGTAGCGCGCCGGAAACATAGACAGGCCCGCGTTCACCATGCGCAATGCCGTCGCCCAGCGGGCCGAGCCGATCGATGGTGACTGTTATGGATTCAGCCATCAAATACGCCCGCGATCAGGAATTCCTTGTTACCCTCCGGCCCAGTAATTGGGCTTTCGGCGATGCCGAGTGCCCGCCAGCCCGGCAGGCCGCAGAGCCAGGCCCGGATACGTTCGCAGACCGCCTCATGCAGCGCCGGGTCGCGGACCACGCCCTTCTTGCCGACCTGCTCTCGCCCCACCTCGAACTGCGGCTTTATCAGCGCCACCAGGTGCGAACCCGGCATAGCGAAGCTCATGGGCATCGGCAGTATCGCCTCCAGCCCGATGAAGCTGGCGTCACAGACGATCATGTTCACCGGCTCGGGGATTTTTTCCGCCGTCAGATGGCGGGCGTTGGTTTTCTCCAGCACCACGACGCGGTCGTCGCTGCGCAGCTTCCAGGCGAACTGGCCGTGGCCCACATCTACCGCATAGACCCGCGCCGCGCCGCGCGACAGCAGCACATCGGTAAAGCCTCCAGTCGATGCCCCCACATCGATGGCGACCGCGCCTTTTGCGTCGATCCCGAATTCTATAAGCGCATGATCGAGCTTCAGCCCGCCCCGGCTGACCCAAGGGTGGTCCTGCCCACGTACCTCCAGCGGCGCGTCCTCGCGCACCGTGTCACCCGCCTTGGCAACCCGCTGCTCACCGGTAAATACGACGCCCGCAAGGATCAGCGCCTGCGCACGCGTGCGGCTCTCGGCGAGGCCGCGCTCCACCAGCGCCAAGTCGGCACGGGTCTTCTTTGGATCGTCTTGTGTCACAGGCCGGAGATAGCACGGAAGAAGCCCCTCTCTCTTGTTTCACAGGGGAACCGGAGATACGCGGCACCACCAGCGCCGCGGTTTGGCGTCCAGCCTCGCCCGGCTCGCTTCAGTCGCTACCCTCTCCCTAGGGTAGAGGGTTACGGCCTCAATCGTTGGCGCTAAACTCCGCCGCAACAAACGTAAACATTTGGGGGAGACATCAATGTCCGAAAAAATCGGTATCGTCGGCATGGGCCTGATGGGCCAGGCCTTCATCAAGCACCTGCGCGCCAGCCAGTTCCGCATCCAGGGCTTCGACGTGGACCACGCGCGGATGGACCAGCTCGCCGAGATGGGCGGTACCCCGGTGGACACCCCCGCCGACGCGGCGCGCGACGTTGACTGCGTGATCGTATCCCTGCCCACCAGCGACATCGCTCGTCAGGTGATCTTCGGCGAAGGCGGCATGGTCGAGGGCGCGAAGCAGGGCATGTACATTCTCGACACCACCACCGCGCGGCCGGAGGATTCCGAGAAAACGTTCGCAGAACTGAAAGAACGCGGCATCCACTACATGGATTCCGCCGTCAGCGGCACCTCCACCATGGCCCAGGCGGGCGACCTTGTGGTGATTGCGGGGGGCGAGGCCGCGGATTTCGAGGCCTGCCGCCATTATTTCGCGGGTTTCTCGCGCGCCGCTTACCATATGGGCCCGGCGGGATCGGGCGCGCGCACCAAGCTCATCATCAACCTGATCCTGGCGGGTAACCGCCTCGCCATGGCCGAGGGTCTCGTGCTGGGCGAAAAGGCCGGGCTGGAGGCCAACAATCTGCTCGAAGTCCTAAAGGATGGCGCCTGCGCCTCCAAGACCATGACCGACAAGGGCCCGAAGATGATCGACGCCGACTATTCTAAGCAGGGCCAGGTGAAGATCAGCCTGAAAGATTCCCGCCTGATGATGGATATGGGCCAGAAACTGGGCGCGCCGACCATGATGATCCAAGTCTATTCTCAGATAATGCAGGCCGCCTATGAGAAGGGCTACGGCGAGAAGGACACGGTCGCCTTCTACGAAATAATGCGCGGCATGGCCGGGCTGGAGGAACGCGAAGGCATCGACGACGTTTTATTCGGTAAGCAGTAGTTCCTTCTGTTTCCGAACCCAAAACAAGAAAGAAGCCGAGCCAAACCCATGGCTGCAATCGACACTGCCCTAAACATCGAGGATTTGCGCCGTATGGCGAAACGTAGGCTCACCAAGGGCCTGTTCGAGTTCTGCGACCGCGGATCAGAGGACGACGTGGCGCTGCGCCACAATCGCGAGGTGCTGGAGCGCATCAAGCTGCGCTCGCGTGTGCTGAACAACACGTCGGCCCGCCACACCCGGTCGACCCTAATGGGGGCGCCCGTAGACATGCCGGTGGTGATCGGCCCGACCGGCCCTGCAGGCTTCGTCTGGTACCGGGGCGAAACGGCGCTAGCGCGCGCCGCCTCGAACGCGGGCATTCCCTTCACTGTAGCCAGCACATCCAACACGCCGATGGAGCAGATCTTCGAGAATGGCGGCGGCGGGCGGCTCTGGTATCACCTCTATGTCTGGCGGGACATGGAGGCCTCGCTCAAGGCCGTGCCACGCGCGCGCGACACCGGCTTCGAGGCGCTGGTGCTGACGGTCGATTCCACCGTGCCATACAATCGCGAGTTCGACGTGCGCAACGGGGTCACTATGCCCGTGCGCCTGACGCCCCGAAACATCGCCGACATCGTGATGCACCCGCGCTGGCTGTTCGGCACGGTGGGGCGCTACGTCATGGCCGACGGCCACCTGCCGCGCTATCACAATATCGATATGCCGAAAGAGCTCTCGGCGAAGGGCGTGCGTGATTTCCTGTTCAAGAACGACACTTTGGATTGGGAGTTTTTGAAGCGCATTAGGGACATGTGGCCGCGCAAGCTGGTGGTGAAGGGCATCCTTCACCCCGAGGATGCGGCGAAATGTGTCCAACTCGGCGCCGACTGCGTGATCGTGTCGAACCATGGCGGTATCGCCAGCGACGCGGCACTCGCGCCGATAGACGTCCTACCAGAAATCCTCCGCGAGGTCGGCGGCAAGGCCTCCGTCATCGTCGATTCCGGTTTTCGGCGGGGGTCCGATATCCTTAAAGGTCTGGCACTGGGCGCGGACGCGGTGATTGTCGGCCGGGCAACGCTTTACGGCGTGTCCGCGGGCGGGGAAGCCGGCGCCTCGCGCGCGCTCGACATCCTGCAAGCCGAGATGCGCCGCACCATGGGCGTGATGGGCCTGACCAGCATCGACCAGATCACCCGCGACCACGTGGTCACACCCGACCAGTACCCTCTCTAAATCGGCGCGATCCGCAGACGCCTGCTGTCACGGGCACGATAACGCGGGCGAACTTCCAACTGATCTTCCTCGCCCGTCCGTCCGTAGACGCTGCATGACACACGCAAAATCCCGCCTAGTCCACAAGACCTGCGCAACCTGCGGGCGGCCATTCGCATGGCGGCGCAAATGGGCGCAGTGTTGGAGCGAGGTGAAGCACTGCTCCGATCGTTGCCGCCGGAACCGCAACGCCGGCCGCGCCTGAGATGTTCAGGCGCGTCGAGCCCATCACGCCGGAACCGGGGCAGGAATCGGTCTGGGACTATCCTCGACCGCCGCGCCTGGAAGCAGTGCGCGAATGCTTGCGTATTGTTTTCTGCGGCGAGACGATCGCGAGCACAACGGAGGGTTGCGGGTGCTGGAGACCAGCCATCCACCGGTTTACTACCTGCCGCCGGATGACTTTACCGCGCACGCGCTTGAGCCGGTAGCTGGACAGAGTTTCTGTGAATTCAAGGGCATCGCCGCCTACTGGGACGTGACTTCAGGCGACAAACGCGCAGTACGCGCGGCCTGGAGCTATCCGGACCCAGCACCGGGCTTCGCGCCGATGCGCGATTTCGTCGCTGTCTATGCGTCACAGATGGACGCCTGCTATGTCGGAAACGAACAGGTGCAGGCCCAGGAGGGTGACTTCTACGGCGGCTGGATAACGTCGAGGGTGGTCGGCCCGTTCAAGGGCGCACCGGGAACGCGCGGCTGGTAAGAGCGTCAGATTTGGGAAACCCAAGCCTACTCTGTTTCCACTCCGACCAACTCCTCCACACGCGCGCCGGCCAGTCCCGCCGGCGGCAGCGCCAACCCCAATACGGTTGCCCCTGTCAGGCGCGCTGGCCTGTTGCCTCTTCCTCGCGACCCAGCGCGCATAGCACTGTCGCCGCGATGTTCGGGGCGGTCAGGCCCGCCTGCTCATACTGTTTCGCCGAGCTGTCATGATCGATGAAGATATCCGGTAGGGTCATCGGGCGGAACCTAAGCCCGCCATCGAGTAGCCCAGCATGGGCCAGGTCGGTCATAACCTGGGTGGCGAACCCGCCGATGGAGCCTTCCTCGACCGTCACGAGCACTTCGTGCTCGCGGGCCAGACGGTGCAAGAGATCGGTATCGAGTGGCTTGGCGAAACGGGCATCGGCCACGGTCGTGCTCAGGCCGTGCGCCGCCAGATCCTCGGCCGCGCGCAGGCATTCCTGCAGACGTCCGCCAAAGGACAGTAGCGCCACTGTGGAGCCTTCGCGCAGGATACGGCCCTTGCCAATTTCTAGCGGAATTCCTTCGAACGGCATATCGACGCCCACACCTTCACCGCGCGGATAGCGGAAGGCCGAGGGCCGGTCATCGATCTGTGCCGCCGTCGCGACCATATGGACCAGCTCCGCCTCATCCGCCGCACCCATGATGACGAAATCCGGCAGGCAGCCGAGATAGGCGACATCGAAGGAGCCGTGATGGGTCGCCCCGTCGGCGCCCACGAGCCCGGCACGGTCAATGGCAAAGCGCACGGGCAGCTTCTGGATTGCTACGTCGTGAACCACCTGGTCATAGGCGCGCTGTAGGAAGGTCGAATAGATCGCCGTAAACGGCTTGTATCCCTCCGCCGCCAGACCCGCCGCGAAGGTCACGCCGTGCTGTTCGGCGATGCCAACATCGAAGCAACGGTCGGGGTAGGCTTCCCCGAAAATATCCAGTCCCGTCCCCGACGGCATGGCCGCCGTGATCGCGACGACCTTATCGTCCTTTTCCGCTTCCTTCACCAGCGCGTCCGCGAAGACCTTGGTGTAGCTAGGCGCGTTGGTCTTGGCCTTCAACTGCGCGCCGGTCACCACATCGAACTTCGAGACGGCGTGGTACTTCTCGTGGCCGCCCTTGTCGGATTCGAAGCCCTTGCCCTTCTGGGTGACCACATGGATCAGCACCGGGGCGTTCTGCCTGCCGTCGCGCACATTGCGCAGCACCGGCAGGAGGTGGTCGATGTTGTGACCGTCGATCGGGCCGATGTAGTAGAAGCCCATCTCCTCGAACAGGGTGCCACCGGTCACATAACCGCGTGCGTGCTCTTCCGCGCGGCGTGCCGCGTCCTCGAAGCTCTTCGGGAATATATGCGCCATGTCCTTGGCGACCTGGCGCAGCGAGCGGTAGCTTTTCGACGAAATTAGGCGCGACAGATAGGCGCTCATCGCCCCCACGGCGGGGGCGATGGACATGTCGTTGTCATTGAGGATGACAACGAGGCGCGAATTCATGGAGCCGGCGTTGTTCATCGCCTCATAGGCCATGCCCGCGCTCATGGAGCCGTCGCCGATCACCGCGATCACATTGTTGTCGCCGCCCGACAGGTCACGTGCCACGGCCATGCCGAGCCCGGCGGAAATTGACGTGGAACTGTGCGCGGCCCCGAAGGGATCGTACTTGCTCTCGACCCGGCGGGTAAAACCCGACAGGCCGCCACCCTGGCGCAGGGTGCGGATGCGGTCGCGCCGGCCGGTCAGGATCTTGTGCGGATAGGACTGGTGGCTGACGTCCCAGATCAGGCGGTCTCGCGGCGTGTCGAAGATGTGGTGGAGCGCCACCGTGAGTTCGACGACCCCCAGGCCCGCGCCCAGGTGACCACCCGTGATCGAGACGGCGGAAATTGTCTCCTCACGCAACTCCTCGGCAAGCTGCTTGAGCTGTGCGGACGTGAAATCGCGGATATCCGCGGGCACGCGGACAGTGTCGAGAAGCGGTGTCTTGCTGTCGTCGCTCAAGTTCACACCTATCGGGGGCCGGTTGCGCAACGGCCCGAAAACACAATCATACCCGCCGGTCTATCAGCTGTTCGGCGGCGGCGCGCAATAAATCAGCCTTTTCCCCAAACAAATCAAGGTTTTCCACGGCGCGGCGGACGTGGTGCTTGGCCGTATCCCGGGCGCCGTCCAGCCCCTTGAGGGACACCAGCGTCGCCTTGCCTCGAGCAGTATCCTTGCCAACGGCCTTGCCGGCCTCGTCAGCGTCACCTGTCTCATCAAGGATGTCGTCGGTGATCTGGTACGCCAAACCATATTCCGCCCCGAATGCGCGCAGGCGCGCACGAGCCTCGGCGCCTGCCCCAGCTAAAAGCGCACCCGCCTCACAAGACCAGGCAAACAGGGCACCGGTCTTCATGGATTCCAGCCGATAGACCGACGCCTCGTCGGCATCCGTCCGGCTTTCAGCCTCAAGATCGAGCATCTGTCCACCCGCCATGCCACCCGGCCCGCCCGCGCGGGCAAGCCCGAGCGCGAGTTCCGCGCGCACATTGCCGTCCGGATGGGTGGCAGGATCGGCCAGAACCTCAAAGGCTAGCGTCAACAAAGCGTCGCCCGCGAGGATGGCCGTCGACTCATCGTAGCGCCGGTGCAGCGTGGGCTGCCCCCGGCGCAGATCATCGTCATCCATGGCCGGCAGGTCGTCATGCACCAGGGAGTAGGCGTGCATCATCTCAATGGCCGCCGCGACACGCAGCGCCTGCCCCCGCACACCTCCGCAAACATTCGATGCCGATACCACAAGAAAAGGACGCAGGCGCTTGCCGCCACCCAGCGCGGCATACCGCATGGCATCCCACAGGCGCGGCACACGGTCCGGCCCGCCCGCGAGCACCGCATCGAGCACACGCTCTAACTCTGCGGCCGCGGCAGTCAGCGCATTCGTAAACTCGTTTGCGAAGCGGGCATCACTCATGGTCTGAACCGGCGAATGCGCGGGGAAAGGCTAGCCTACGTCGGCAGGCACAGTTTCCGGTTTGCCGTCGGGGCCGAGCGAAATCTTCTCCACCCGTGCCTGGGCCTGGCGCAGCTTGGTCTCGCAGTGGCGCTTCAACGCCGCGCCGCGCTCATAGGCCGCGATCGCATCGTCAAGTGCGCTATCGCCGCCCTCGAGATTGCGCACGATGTCCTCAAGCTGCGCAAGCGCATCCTCGAAGGACAGCTTGGCGATATCGGACGGGATGTGGCCCGCGTTCTCGTCGTCAGCCATGTTCGTTCCTTTCCTGTCGGCGCAACCTGGAACGCCCTGTCTATCGACGAGGCCCGGAAGCGTCAAACGCCGCTTCGGGACAACCCGCCGTCAATCCATCATCACCCGCACATGGGCAGCGGTACATTCCCCGAGCGCCTGAAGATCGTAGCCGCCTTCGAGGGTTGAAATGAGGCGTCCGGCGCAAGAATTCTCGGCAATCTTGCGAATTTCTTCCGTCGCCCAGATAAAATCTTCCGTCTCCAGCGCCAGCTGCGCCAGCGGATCGCGCCGGTGAGCGTCGAACCCGGCGGAGATCATCACGAGGTCCGGCGAGAATGCGGCCATGCGCGGCAGCACGATGCTCTCCATCGCCTCGCGAAAGGCGTCCGAATCGGCACCCGGCCAGAGCGGCGCGTTGACGATGTTGTCATGTGCGCCGCGCTCCGACTTGTCACCTGTGCCCGGATAGAGCGGCCACTGGTGGGTCGAAGCGTAGAACATATCCGGATCGTTCCAGAACATAGCCTGGGTGCCGTTGCCGTGGTGGACGTCGAAATCCATAACCGCCACGCGCTCTGCCCCGTGCACCGCGCGCGCATGTTCCGCGCCGACCGCCACATTATTGAACAGACAGAACCCCATGCCCTGCTCCGGCTCGGCGTGGTGACCGGGCGGGCGGATGGCGCAGAAGGCGTTGTCGGCCTCGCCGGTCATCACGGCATCGACGGCTCCGATCAGCGCGCCCGCCGCGCGCAGCGCGGCCTCTCCGGACTTCGGCGAAACGATGGTGTCGGCATCGACGCGGGCATATCCCTCGGCGGGAATATTCGCCAACACCCGATTGACATAGTCTTTCGGATGCGCGCGCGCGACCTGGCTCCGTTCCGCCAGTTCCGGCGCACGGCGGTCCAGCGCCGCGAAGGCCTCGCCCTCGAGAACCCGGTCGATCATCCGCAACCGGTCCGGTGATTCTGGATGCTGGGGACCCGGTTCGTGCTCGATACAGACTGGATGGAAATAGTAGCGCGTGGTCATCTTGCTCTCTCTCCGCGAACCCATACGATACGGACGCCGGGCAATATAACTCACGCACCGGTCCGTTGCTCGCAGAACAGCGTATGAACGTTGACAAAAAATCAAAACGGGCGTGTTGTCTCGACCGCTCGGGCCGCGGTGTGCGCGGCCGTTCACGCAGGAGAGTTGTTCCGTGTTCCAGTCGTTTCGCGGCGTACGAGCCACATTGTTCGGATGCTTAGTTCTCGTGACGGCGGCAGGCATGGCGTATGCCCAGTCGAAGGAGTTGTCCGGCCGTGCCAAAGCGCTCGACGCTAACGGCAATGGCACCATCGAGAAGGACGAGGCGCGCGGTCCGCTCGCCGCCAATTTCGACACCATCGACAAGGATTCCAGCGGCGCGCTCGATGGCGCGGAAATCGGCGCCTTCTTCAGCGGCAGTGCAGGCGGCCCGCCGCCCGCGTCCGTGATTGTTGACGACGTAGTCGAACAGGTAGTCGGGCAGACGACACCAGTGGTCGGGCGTTTTGTAGTCCACCAGTCCGGTCCAGTCGCGGCCAAGATCGGCGGATCGGTCATCGAGATGGATGCGTCGGTCGGCGATCGGGTCACCGAGGGTGCACTGATCGCCGTGCTCGACAGGGACCGCCTCGCGCTGGAGCGTGACCGCATCGAAGCTATCGTGACCCAGCAGCGCGCCAACCTGACCGCAGCGCAGGCCGATCTCGAGAAGCGGCGCAACGCGCTCAAGCGTCTGGAAGGCATCCGCAAGTCCGCCGCGTTCTCCCAGGCGCGCTATGACGACATCCTGCAGGACGTGGCCTCGCAGACGGGTCAGGTCGCGGAGACCCGCGCCCAGCTCGTGCAGGCCGAAACCCAGCTCAAACGGGCCGAGCGTGATGTTTCCGACGCGGAAATCCGGGCGCCCTTCCCCGGCGTCATCAGCGAAACCCACACCGCGGTAGGCTCCTATCTCTCCATCGGCAGCCCCGTCGTCACGATCATCAACGACAACGCGCTGGATATCGAGGCGGATGTGCCGTCCGGCCGCCTCAAGGGCATCAAGCCAGGCACCATTGTATCCATACGCCTGGATAACGAAGCGCAAATCCGAGCGACCGTGCGAGCCATCGTGCCTAGCGAGAATCCCCGCACCCGCACGCGTCCGGTGCGGTTCACGCCCGAACTGGGCGACGGCGCCTATGCTGACAATCAGAGCATCACGGTCCTGCTCCCCGTGGGCAACGCTCGCACGGCGGTCACGGTATCCAAGGACGCGGTGATCGAACGCAACGGCAGCATGTCGGTCTTCGTTGTGCGCAACGGCGCGGCCGCGCCGGTTCCCGTCACTGTGGGCGAGGGTGTCGGCGACCGCTTCGTCGTAACGAGCGGCCTTTCGGCCGGCGACAAGGTGGTCATTCGCGGCAATGAAGGCCTGCGGCCGGGTCAGCGGCTGAACATCATCAGCCCCGTGCAATCCCCGCGCGGAGGCTGATCACCGTGAACCTGATTTCCGGTTCGATCCACCGTCCCATCGCGGTCATCGCGGTAGTGATCATGGTCATTCTTTTCGGCTGGGTTGCGCTGCAGCGCATCCCAATCCAGCTAGCGCCCGATGTGCGCCAGCCCGTCATCATCGTGAAGACGTCGTGGTTCGGCGCGTCGCCGCTGGAAGTCGAGCGCGAGATCGTGAACCGCCAAGAAGAGGTCCTAAAGGGGTTGGAAGGGGTGCGCAAGATCGAGAGCACGGCGCGCACCGGTCAGTCCGAAATCACTCTGGAATTCAGCCCCAGCCAGAATATGGACCGGGCACTGCTGCTGGTGGCCAACCGGCTGGACCGTGTCAGCGGTTATCCGGAAGAGGTTGATGAACCGACGCTGAACACCTCGGGCACAGACGACAACGCCATTGCCTGGTTCATCCTGACCCGCGCCGACGGGAACGACCGCGAGATGGTGACCTATGGCGACTTCCTGGAGGATGTCGTCCAGGAACGCATCGAGCGCATCCCCGGCATTTCTGGCGTCAACATCTTCGGTGCCACCGAACGCGAGATGCGCGTGGTCATCGACCCTGAGCAGATGGCCCGTTTCCACCTGACCGTGGAAGACGTGGTCAATCGCCTGCGAGCGGAAAACGCCTCGATTTCTGGCGGCGATGTCGAGGAAGGCAAGCGCCGCTACGTTGTTCGGACAGAGGGCGACTTCAACCGCACCGAAGAAGTACTCGATGTCGTGCTGCGCTCCGACGCGGATCTCGGCGATGGCCGGATCGGCCGGATCACGGTGCGCGATATCGCCGACGTGACGCTGACCTACCGCAAGGCGGTCGCCCGACCGTATAATTTCGATGAACGCGCCATGGCCTTCAACATGACGCGCGAGCAGGGCGCAAACGTGCTGGCGGTGATGGACGCCGTAAAGACCGAAATCGCGAACCTGGCGGACGGGGCGCTGCGCGAGGTCGGCCTGCTGGTCCAGAACGTTTATGACGAGACGCTCTATGTGAATTCGGCCATTTCCCTGGTGCAACAGAATATCGTGCTCGGCGGTGTGCTTGCGGCCCTGATCCTGATGCTGTTCATGCGGTCTTGGCGGCCGACACTCGTCGTAACCCTCGCCATTCCCGTCTCGGTAGTTGGTTCCTTTGTGGCGATGGCGGCGCTCGGCCGGTCCCTCAATGTAATCAGCCTGGCCGGCATCGCGTTCGCCGTAGGCATGGTCGTCGATGCCGCCATCGTGGTGCTGGAAAACATTTTCCGGCTGCGCCAGGAGGGCAAGTCGCGCGCCGAGGCTGCCTACCTAGGGGCCTCCCAGGTCTGGCCCGCCGTACTCGTTTCCTCACTCACCACGGTCATGGTGTTCATCCCTATCCTGGTCATGGAGCTTGAGGCCGGTCAGCTCTTCCGGGACATCGCGGTCGCGATCTCGGTCTCGGTCCTGCTGTCGCTGCTTGTCTCCGTCACGGTCATTCCGGCGCTGTCGAACCGGCTGCTCGTAGGCAGCGTGGCGGAGGGTGGGAAGATAATCAGCCTGCCGGTGATTGACGATTTCGCGCATGGGTTCGTTACCTTCTGGCAGAAATTCACCGAGATGGTGGTCCGCTCGAAGCTGCGCGCGCTTGTTGTCGTGGCCGCCATCACCGTCGTCGCGGCGGCGTTCACGGTTGCCTTCGCACCGAAGCTCGACTATCTGCCGACTGGCAATCGAAACTTCGTGCTGGGCATCGTCAACGTGCCACCCGGCTACAACCTCGACACCGTGGCGGGCATTGCCGAGCAAATCGGCGAACGCACGCGGCCACTGTGGGCGAGCGAGACCGGACCCGAGGCCGAGCCGGGCCAACCGCCGAAGTTCGAGCGCTTCTTCCGTGTGCCGTTCTCCAACCGGGCCCTCATCGGCGGCGCGTCCGCCGATCCGGCTCGCGCGGCGGAGCTCGTCCAGGTCATCCAGAACGCATCTCAGGGTATTCCCGATGTGCGGGTCTTCTCCTTCCAGCCATCACTATTTGGCCGGTCCATCGGTGGCGGACGCTCCATTGATGTGGATATCCGCGGCCCTGACCTAGCCACTGTCTATGCCGTGGCGCAGCAGGTGGCGTTCCGGGTCTTCCCGATGTTCTCTTTCGCAAACGGACATCAGGTGCGTCCGATCCCCGGCCTCACCCTATCCGCGCCGGAAGTGCGTGTAGAGCCAGATCGTGTGCGCCTAGCCGACAACGGCTTGTCCGCGCGCGCGCTCGGCCAGGCCGTGGACGCCTTCAATGATGGTGTGCGCGTCGCCGAGGTGACCGTCGAAGGCAAGCGCATCGACCTTACCCTAATGGGCCCGCAGGACATGGTAGATCAGACCCAGGGGATCGGATCACTGCCCGTCGTCACCAGCGAGGGTCGGATCGTTCCGGTAGACGGGCTGGCGAATGTTCGAATCACGTCGGGGCCGACGGAGATCCGGCGCAACGACCGAGTGCGCACGGTGACACTGCAGGTCACCCCGAACGCGCAGACGCCCCTTCAGGAGGCGCTGGAGAAGCTCGAAAACGAGGTCGTGAAGCCCATGCAGGAAGCGGGTCTGCCCAGCGGCGTCTCCGTAAACCTCACGGGAACGGCCGACAAGCTGATCGAGACCTGGGACGAGATGGTGATCGATCTCGCACTCGCCATCATCATTGTCTATCTGGTGATGGCGGTGCTGTTCGAGAGTTTCATCTATCCGCTCATCATCCTGCTGACAGTGCCGATCGCCGCGGCGGGCGGCATCGCGGGGCTGGCTGTGCTCAACATCTGGGTGAACCAGCCGCTCGACATGCTGACGATGCTGGGCTTCATCATCCTGACCGGCATCGTGGTCAACAACGCCATCCTGCTGGTCCACCAGACGCTCTATCACATTCGTGAGGACAGCATGTCCGCCGACGACGCGATCATGCACGCGACCCAGAACCGCGTCCGTCCGATCTTCATGTCCACCCTGACGTCCGTGTTCGGCATGCTGCCGCTGGTGCTGTTCCCGGGCGCAGGCTCGGAGCTTTACCGGGGCCTCGGCTCGGTGGTGCTGGGCGGCCTGTCGCTGTCCGCAGTGCTGACGCTCGCCGTTGTCCCGCCGATGATGTCAATCACCGTTGGCTGGCGTGATACTGCGAAGGCGGCTGCGGCATAGGCAGCGGTCCATGTGGCGCAATCGTGCCACACATGTCACGGCACATCGCATTACGATTGCGAAGTTGCGAATGGTCCCGGCCACAGTCTCGAAAGCATCAAATTCCTCGAGCCGCTCTACGAACCGTCGCGAAGGTCGCTCGAGAAGCGCGCGCTGGGTGCTCCACAAGCAGGGCGTGACCATCGATTTTGGCGCGTGCACCATCGATTTGATGATCTCAGATGTGACCTATTTCTACAACGCGGGCACCAACAGGTTGTTCGTCCTCGAGGACAACCCGCGCGGCAACGACGGGAACTTCGACAACGACACCGGCAATGTGGCCGAGACCTGAACGACGACCGCCAATCCCGGCAAGTTCACGACCATGCCGACGGACGGGTCGTCCGTGCGGATTCGCGCAGCGGTCCTCAACGATGTCGATGCCAACGAAATCGCCCAAAGCGGCCGGGTCGAGATGACGATTCAGGACGCAGGCAGCGACACGATTATTTCCGGTAGCGCGACCGTCGCCCGCCAGTAGCACGCCGGCTTACCGGCCTAACGCAGGCCGGCGAGCACCTGCGGCGCGGTATCCTGGATCATCCGGATGTCCGACGTCGGGGTCACGAGGTCGAACCCGTCCGCCAGCATTTTCGCCGCGTAGTCGGTGCGTGTCGCATGGACCCCCGCCCGAATGCCGGCCGCATGGGCCGCCGCCAGTATTTGCGCGATCAGCTCCGCCACCGGCCCATCGAAATTGTCGTGTTTCGGCGGGTGGCCGTGGGAGAAGGCCAGGTCGGTCGGGCCGATATAAAGCCCTGTGAGGCCCGGCGTCTCCGCGATTTCCTTCAGGTTCGCCATGCCTTCAAGCGTCTCGATCATCGCAAACGTGACGATCTCGTCATTCGCGGTTTTCAGATAGTCCGGCCCACCCACGAAGCCCCCACGATAGGCCCCGTTGGAGCGGATACCCTCCGGCGGATAACGGCAGGACGACACGAAGCGCTCGGCGTCCTCACGGCTGTTCACCATGGGGCAGATGATCCCGCAAGCCCCGGCGTCGAGGACCCGCATAATCACCGAAGGCTCGTTCCAAGGCACGCGCACGATGGGCGTGACATCGCTGGCCGCCATGGCCTGAAGCATGGGGATCGCCGTGGCCGCGTCGATGGAGGAATGCTGAAGATCGATGGTCAGGCTGTCCCAGCCCTGATGGGCCATCACCTCGGCCAGTTGGGAGCCGGGCAGCCCCAGCCAGCCATTGACGGCGCCGTTCCCGGCCGCCCACACGTAACGCAATTTGCTCATTGAAGCGTTCCCCCCGCTCGCCAAACCCGCAGCTCTACCAGTCTGGCACGGGCCGGACCGGGCGCGCCAGCGCCGCACTCAGTTTACAGAAGTTCCGGGCCCGTCCGCGCGCGGCGGCAGGACCGGTGAAGGCCCGGACTGGTGGTGCATGATGTGCCAGGTATCGCCGGAGCGGGCGAACAGGTTCGTCGCGATCAGGTTGTGGCCACCGACCCGCTCGTAACAGACGACAATCCCGACATCGTTGAGGCAGCGCGCCGAGGCGCCGCGCATCTCGATATCGAAGGCCTCCTCGCCAGACAGGATGGCCTGCCAGCTCTCCAATACCGGACCGCGCCCCGACACGAGATCACCGCCGGGGTGAATCACGCTGACCGGCGCATCACCGGCCCAGATCGCGGACATGGCATCCATATCCGCCCCGGCGAACGCGGCATAGAACGCCTCGTTGGCAAACAGAATCTTTTCCTTTTCGCCCATCGATTTTTCTCCACCATCCCTTCTAGACTGGTCCGGACACATCCTGCAGCCGGTTTCATGCCCCCCGATCCTACCGAAGCCTCCCTCGAATCGCTCGAAGCCCGAGTGGCGCGCGAACTCGAACTGATGGACCACCCCAAGACCGACTGGGTGCCGCCGCGCACCCATCCGTCCGGTGCCAAGGTGCACGATGTGGTGGTTATCGGGGCCGGACAGGCCGGACTGTCGATCCTGTTTTCCCTGATCCGCGAGAACATCCACAACATCGTCGCCTTCGACCGGAACCCGCGTGGCCGCGAAGGCCCGTGGATGACCTTCGCACGGATGGCGCAGCTGCGCACAAACAAGGACGTCACCGGCCCGGCGCTGGGCTTCCCATCGCTGACCCCGCGCGCCTGGTACACCGCCAGACATGGCGCGACAGCCTGGGACAAGTTGGTGCGCATTCCCCGCACCGAATGGCAGGACTACCTCGACTGGTATCGGGAGGTGCTGGACCTGCCGGTCATGAATGACACGGAGGTCGGGCCACTGGAGCCGGAGACACCCGGCGCCCCGGACAGCCTGATCCGCGTGCCCCTGCGCGCCACACGCGACGGCGGCAAGGACGGCCTGGTCTATGCGCGCGAAGTGGTGCTCGCCAACGGCATCGAGGGTTGCGGGGCCTGGGTCGTGCCGGACATCATCGCCGACAATCTGCCTCACGACCGCTACATGCAGGCCAACACGGAATTCGACGTGGAGCGGCTGCGCGGCAAACGCATCGCCGTGATCGGCGCAAACGCCAGCGGCTTCGACATTGCCGCCGTGGCCCTGGAGACGGGAGCCGCGCGGGTCGATCTGCTGGTGCGCCGGCCAGAGATTCCCAAAATCAATGCCCACCGCCCGCTCGACAGCAATGCGTGGCACCTGAACTACGCAGCGCTCGACGCCGAAACGCGCTGGCGGATCGCATCGCACGTCATGCGCAACAACCAGCCACCGCCCCAGGACAGCTTCGAGCGGGCGTGGAACCTGCCCGGCTTCCACATGCACGAGGATGCGACCATGCGCGCGGTGCGCATGGACGGCGACGAGGTGGTTATCGAGATACCGGGCGGGCGGCGGATCACGGCCGATCTGGTCGTCGCAGCCACAGGTTTTGTCTGCGATCTGTCGTTGCGCACGGAGACCTCGGCCTTCGCGGATGCCGCAGCGCTCTGGCGTGACCGCTACACGCCGCCGCCGGAGACTTCCTGGGAGACCATGGGCACCTATCCGTGGATCGACGAGGACTTCTGCTTCACCGAGCGCGAGCCGGGCGCTGCGCCCTGGCTGCGGCACATCCGCTGCTTCTCGCTAGGCACAAAGCCGAGCATCGGCCTGACCGGCGGGTCCGCGTCATCGATCCGGCATGCCGTGCCCCGGCTGACGCGCGCACTGGCGCGCAGCCTATTCCTGGGCGACGCCGAACAGCACGTCTCCGCGCTGCTCAACTTAAACCTTCCGGATCTCGTGATACCCGACCGCAAACCCCCGGACGGGGAACGCTAAATCAGACGCGCTCGATGACCGTCGCGATCCCTTGGCCCACGCCGATGCACATGGTGCATAGCGCGTAACGGCCATCACGCTCGATCAGCTCGTAAGCCGCCGTCGTGGCCAACCGCGCGCCGCTGGCGCCCAGCGGATGGCCCAGCGCGATGGCGCCGCCATTCGGGTTGACGTTCTCGGCGTCGTCGGCGATGCCGAGGTCGCGCGTCACCGCCAGCGCCTGCGCGGCAAAGGCCTCATTCAGCTCGATCACGTCCATATCGGTGATCTTCAGGCCGAGACGCTCCAGCAGCTTGTGGGTCGCCGGCGCGGGGCCGAAGCCCATGATGCGCGGCGGCACACCCGCCGTCGCCGTGCCGACGACACGGGCCATCGGTGTCAGGCCGTATTTCTCGACCGCCGCCTCGGAGGCGATCAGCATGGCGCAGGCCCCGTCATTGACACCCGACGCATTGCCCGCCGTCACGGTGCCGCCTTCGCGGAACGGAGCCGGCAGCTTCGCCAGCGTGTCGAGATCGGTGTCGGGGCGCGGATGTTCGTCCATATCGACGATCAGCGGATCACCACGGCGCTGCTTCACCTCTACGGGCACGATTTCCTTGGCCAGACGGCCGTTTTCCAGCGCTATCTTGGTTCGCGCCTGGGACCGGAACGCGAAGGCGTCCTGGTCGGCGCGGGAAATCTGGAACTCCTCGGCCACGTTCTCCGCCGTCTCGGGCATGGAATCGACGCCGTATTCCTTCTTCATCTTCGGATTGATGAAACGCCAGCCGATGGTGGTGTCCTCGATCTGTGAGGAACGGGAAAACGGAGAGGTCGCCTTGGGAACCACGAACGGCGCGCGGGACATGCCCTCGACACCGCCCGCAACCACGAGTTCGGCTTCACCCGTCTTGATGGCGCGCGCACCGGCGGTGAGCGCTTCCAGGCCCGAACCGCAAAGCCGGTTCACGGTCGCACCCGGCACATCGGACGGCAGACCCGCCAGCAGCAGCGCCATGCGCGCGACATTGCGGTTGTCCTCGCCGGCCTGATTGACGTTGCCGTAATAGACCTCGTCCACTTTATCCCAGGCGACATCAGGGTTGCGCGCCATCAGTGCACGCATGGGGATGGCGCCCAGATCGTCGGTGCGGACCGACGACAGGGAGCCGCCGTAACGTCCGAAAGGCGTGCGGACCGCATCGCAAATGAAGGCTTCAGCCATGTTAGTTCTCTCCTGTGTCATGGACCGGCGCGCGCTCAGGCGGCGGCCGGCCGTCGTCCGTGGAAGGCGTCGTCCAGCAGCGCGCGAATACCGTCACGTGTCACCGGGCGGGGATTGAAGTAGGGATTCTGGGTAGCGATATCGGCGGCCCGGTCGAGGTCTTCTTCCTTCATGCCGATCTCGGACAGCGCCATCTTCGCGCCCAGGGATTTGGCCAGATCGAACACGGCGCCCGCCGGGTCGTCGGTGCAGAGCGCGCGGGACATGCGCTCGACCATCTCCGGCGCGGCCGCCGCGTTGTAGGCCGTCACGTGCGGAATGACCGCCGTGTGGGTCTCCGCATGGGCCAAGTTGAAGCTGCCGCCCAGCGTGTGACAGAGCTTGTGGTGGAGCGCCATGCCGACCGCGCCCAACGACGCGCCCGAAAGATAGGCGCCGAAGAGCGCGTCGCTGCGCGCCTCGATGTTGCCCGGCTCCTTGACCACGACCGGCAGCGCGCGCGCCAGCGCCCGCACGCCCTCTTCCGCCATCAGGGAGACGATGGGGTTCGCGGTCTCCGAGTAGATGGCCTCAACACAATGAGCAATCGCGTTCATGCCGCTGGGCCCGGCGATGAAGTCGGGCAGGGTCAGGGTCAGGTTCGGGTCATAGACCACGGTCGTCGGCAGCACCTTGGGGTCGCGTCCGGTCTTCTTGATTCCGTCCTCGGTCAGACCCCAGATCGGCGTCATCTCCGAGCCGGCATAGGTGGTGGGCACGGCGATGATCGGTAGGCCGAATTCCAGCGCGATGGCCTTGCCCAGCCCGGTGGTCGAGCCGCCGCCGACGGCCACGCAGGCATCCGCACCCAGACGTTTGGCCTCGTCGCGCGCCGCGCGCGCCACCTCAATGGGCACATGCATTTCCGCCTTGTCGAACACGCCCGCCGAACATGCACCCAGGCGTGCGGCCACATCCTCTGCCTGTTCGCGCTGCTGGGGCGTGGAAAGAACGAGCGCCTTGGCGACGCCCAGCCGCTCGACCTCCTCGGCCAGACGGTCGAGACTGCCGACCCCGAACACCACCCGTCCGGGCAGCGCCTCGTAGGCAAATGCGCGCATCCAGTCATCCTCCCCACATAATCCGGACGCCGTTCCGGCCCGGTTTCAAGGGAACAAACTATCGCACAGCGCGCGAAAGGCACATAGGCCGCCGCGCGGAGTGCGAACATCAGGAATGCGCTACGCGCGGGCATCCGGTTCTCAATCCGGGTCACGCTGGTGTAGGTTGCCGCCCTGTTTTCCCAGCTGCGAAGATGTGAGATGCCAGACGTCCAGATTGCCCGGTTCTCGGAGATCAAGTCCCAGGGTCCGCGCTTCGCCGCCGAACTGGATTTGCCCCTCGCGGCCTACCAGAAGATGACGGCGGAAGAGTTTTTCCTGATCCTGTCCTCGCCGGAGCTCGGTGGCCCGTTCGCGACCGATCCCGGCATTTCGGATGCCCAGGGACTGGTCGCGGCCATCGTGAAGTGCTCACCCGGTCAGGGCCCCTACCTGCACGCACACTACAACACGCTGGAGAATTTCGTCGCACTCGACGGGCCGTTCCGGATTTTCTGGGGCGATACGGGCGAACACGAGACGATCATCGAGCCGCTGGACATGGTCTCAGTGCCGCGCGGGGTGGTCCGCGCCTTCGCCAACGCATCCGACAAACCGGCACACATTCTGGCCTTCATCCGCGGCAACACGCCGGAGGAATTCTCCGACGTGGCGATGACCCCGGCGGCGGCCGACGACCTGCTGCAGACCTTCGGGGACGGCACGGTGGACAAGATCAAGGAGATCGGCTGGCGCTTTGACGCGAGCGTCGATGCCCCCACCGCGCAGGTCAGCCGCGCCGACATGGAAGCGCAGGTCGCCCGGTTCGCCCGGCTGGCTGCGAAGGACATGAACGGCCTCGCCACCTACGCCATGATGGCGCCCGAAGGCGTGGGGGCCGCCGTTGCGGGCGACCCCGGCCTCTACGCCAATATTCTGGAAATCGCGCCGGGCACCTCGTCGAAGCTGGCGGGCATCAACGGCAAGCGCAACCTGATGGCACTCACCGGACGGATCATCGCCACCCGCGACGGGACCGAGGAGATGCTATCGCCCTGGGACATGGCGACCCTGCCGGACGGTGCGTCATGCCGGCTCGCCAACCCGGGCGATGAACCGGCACGTCTGCTGTCGATCGAGGTGCGCTAGGCGCCCTCCGCAACGTCGCGCGCCTGCACCTGTTCCTTCGACTTGCCGTCCGGATTTTCCTTCCAGAACGCGTCGTAACAATCATGGGTCGCATAGGGCATGATCATGCCCGGGTCGAACGGATAGGGCTCGACGCCTTCCGCGATCTTGCGCGGCCAGGCGTGATCGGCGAGTGCACCCTTGCCGATGGCGCAGAAATCGCCTTCTTCGTCGGATAGCGCCTTCTCAGCCACATCCGGATCGTGGAGCTTGCCGTTCGCCATGACCGGCAGGCCGGTGTAGCGCCGAGCCAGACCGGACAGGCTCTTGTCCGTCCCGAACACGGGTGAGACACCCAGATGAGCGCTGCAGTCTAGGAAGTCGATCCCGGTCTCGGCGAGGCGCGGAAAGACGACCTTCGCGTCGTCGTCGCCTCCGGGCCAGACATAGTCGAAGTCATTGACCTTGGTCTGGGAGATACGCACCCCGACCGGGGCGTCCGGAACTGCCGCTCGGATCGCCTGCAGGACCTCGCAGTGGTAGCGCACCCGGTTCTCGACGGGTCCGCCATACTCATCATCGCGCAGGTTGGTGTAGGCGGTCAGGAACTCGTCCGGCAGGTAGCCGTTGGCGCCGTGCAGCTCGATACCGTCGAAACCGACCTCGATCGCGCGCCGCGCCGCGGCGGCATAGCTCTCGACGGCTTCGGCCATCTCTTCACGGGTGATCTCGCGCGGGGTCTGGAAAACGGTGCCGCTGCCACGATAGCGCGGAATCTGCTCGCCGATAGGTGTCACCACCGACGGCGCGATGGAGCCCTTGACCCAGTGGTTGCCCTGATTGATCGCGCCACAATGAAAGATCTGCATGAAGATCGGCACGCCCTCGGCATGCACCGCCTCGACAACCTTCGCCCAGGAATCGCGCTGTTCGTCATTGGCGATGCCCGGCTGGTACGCATAGCCTTGGCTGTATTTGAGGTCGATATAGACGGCCTCCGATATGATCAGCCCCCAGCCGCCGCGCGCATAGGATGCGTAGTAATCGCGCATCTGGTCGGTGACGATGCCGTCCTCGGTCGCGCTGGCGCGCGTCAGAGGCGACACGACCGCGCGATTGGCCAGTTCCACGTCCCCGATCTTCTTCGGCGAGAACAGGTTGGGGTAAGTTTCGATCCCGGGTCCACTCAATGACATTCAGAAAATCTCCCTAACTTCCGGACGGAGACGCCCGGTCCTTATTTTTCGATGGGGACGCCCACGAGACTGCCCCATTCGGTCCATGACCCGTCATAGCTGCGCACGCTGTCATAGCCAAGCAGCTCGGTCATGGTGAAATAGGCCAGCGTGGCGCGATGGCTGAGGCGGCAGTACGAGATCACGTCCTTGTCAGGCGTCGCGCCACGCGCCTCAAGCAACGCGCGCAATTCGTCGGGGGCGCGGAACGTCATGTCGTCGTTCAAGAACTCATCGAAATAGAGGTGACGGGAGCCGGGAATCCGACCCACGCGCTCCGCACCCACATCCGGCGCGCCGGTCATGTTCACCCGTTCGCCGCGATATTCTTCCGGCGAACGGTGATCCAGAAGGACAGACGCCTCGCCCGCCTTCAGCTCATCCAATCGGTCCACGATTTCGGTGAAGCGTACCCGCATCGCATCGTTGCGTCCGGTCGGCGGCATGTAGGTGACAGGCACCGGTTTCGCCGGCACCTCGGTGCTTTTCGGACGGCCCTCTTTCTCCCACAGCACGCGCGCGCCGCTGAGCAGGCGTACGTCCCTGTGGCCCAGATAGGTGAACACCCACCAGCCATAGGTCCCGAACTGCACCGGATCGCCGTAGCAGACGACGGTCGTATGGTTGGAAATGCCCAGTTCCCCGCACCGCTTCGCGAAGAGTTCTGGCGATGGAAAGTCACGGATGGTGTCGTCCCACAGGAAATCCTTCCAGAAGAAGCCGTGGGCACCCGGGATGTGCCACTTGTCGTAGGACTCGGTGCCGGTCCAGTTGAATTCGAGGATCACGACGTTCGGATCGTCGAGATGTTCTACCAGCCAGGGTGGCTCCACCAGTCTGTCGGACACGATCACCCCACCCGTTCTACATTTCGATGCTAGACTTGATTCCGAATCAAAGCGTGCTGGACCACGAAAATCAATGCGACCACGCGACCGTGGAGAGTTTTGTGACGGATAAAGGCAGCATCGGGATCGTCAGCATGGGCGATATGGGCCACGCCGTCGCTCGGACCCTGCATGCGGGCGGACACGATGTCGCCACCGCATTGGACGGACGCAGCGAACGGACCCGCGCACTGGCGCAGCAGGCCGGAATCGCCGATGCAGGAAGTCTCGCGTCACTGGTCGCGCGCAGTGAGATCATCCTGTCGATCATGCCGCCCGCTGCCTCAACCTCCTTCGCCCGCGATGCGGCGCGCGAAATCGGCGCGGCCAGAACCCGGCCGGTCTTTGTCGATTGCAACGCCATTGCGCCCGACACCAGCCGGGAGATCGGTACAATCGTGACCGATGCAGGTGCGTCCTTCGTCGATGGAGGCATCATCGGTTCGCCGCCGGGCCGTCGCGCGCCCACCCGGCTTTATGTCAGCGGCGAACAGGCGGCGGCCATCGAGACGCTGGCCCGCCCGGACCTGCTGATCCGCAACCTTGGCCCGGAGATCGGCGCCGCCTCGGGGATCAAGATGTGCTACGCGGCGCTCACCAAGGGGACCATGACCCTCGACACACTGGTGCTCCTGGGCGCGCAGGCGCTCGGCCTGTCGGAACCGCTGCTGGTCGAGTTGTCGGAAAGCCAGGCCGGGCCGCTGGAACGCATGCAGCGCAGCGTGCCTTGGCTCGCCGCCGATTCTGCCCGCTGGGTGGGCGAGATGGAAGAAATCGCGAAGACCTTCGAGGGCGCAAACCTGACACCCCGCATGCATGAAGGCGCGGCGGATATGTTCCGCCTGCTCGCGCAATCCACGCTGGCCGCCGAAACCCGCGAAACCGCGGACCGGTCCCGCAAGCTGGACGAGGCCGTCGAGGCCTTCGCTGCTACGCTTTCGGCTTGCGCGCGCGACGCGGCCGACTAGGCGGACCCGAGGAACCGGCGGACCGTGCCAGGCGCGCCGGTTTCCTGCCATCCGGTTTTCCCTTCGCCGCCGGCTTGCCCTTGCCGGCCAGTTTACCCTTACCTCCGGGCTTGCCTTTCCCCTGGGCGCGATGGGCACCGCCGGAAGGCCGGCCGAGATTGCGCAACTGGCGGACCAGCGCCTTCATCTCACGCCGCTCGTATTTAAGATCTTCCTCGCGCTGCCCGTCGCCGCGCGCATCGCGTAGCAGCTCGTCGAGCTGGGCCACGACGTTTTCCGCCGTGCGCGTCACCTCGTTGATCTGGGTCCGGTCGTGGCACCGGAGTACCACTTCCTGATTCATCATCAGATCGGAGAACGCATCGGCATCGGTCTTCCCGAGGCGGTCGAGCGTTCGGTCAACCTCGACCCAGGCCGTGCGCCACTCGCGGTAGATGGACGGGCCGCGCTTGTCGCCACGGACACGGGACACGTTTTCGAGCTGGACCATGATCCGCACGAACTGCCAGACAACAAGCCGCAGTTCCGTACCGCCGGACCGTCCGCCCGCGGAGGCGTCGTTCATTCAGGTATTTCCTCGCGCAGGCGGCCGTGTTTCGGGCCGCAATCGGCGCAGTAGCAATCAACGATTTTCCGCCGCGGCCGGCGGACATAGGGATAGGCGCGTTCACATCCGGCACAACGCCAGATGATCTTCGCATGGGCTTCCCGAGACAGGTAAGGAATGCGATGGCGCACATTCGGCACCTCGCCCATCAAACGCATCATTTCGCGCCAGCGCGCGCCGTGCCGGCAGGAACGGTTGTGGGCCAGGTCGGCCAGCACATGGGCGCATTCGTGGATGAAGGTAGCATCCCGGTCCTTCTCGCAACCCTGCTCCAGCAGGATGGCATTCAGGACGATCCGGCGTTCGGCAGTGTAGGCTGCCCCCGCCAGGGTGCGCGCACGCCGGCTGACGACCACGGCGCAATCGAGCATTTCGCGAAACGCCAGGTCGAACTTCGCCGCCCGTGACAGACGCCCAGACAGGCCCCAGCGTTCCGCGATCTCGCGGACGGTGCCGATGCGGCGGTGTCCACTGGCAAGCGATTCAACGGACAATGGAAATCACCCTTCCTGCCTGTTTCGGCCGAGCCAGTTTACCATGAGCGGCGGCAATCTGGTCCAGCCGAACAAGCACATCTTTCGGCATCGGCGCGGACCTGCGAGTGTCCATGCTGACATGCAGGCTGATGAGTTCGTTAGTCGAGGCCAGATAGCCTTCCTCCGAGTGATACATGAAATGCATGTAGTGCAGCCGCTTGGAGTCGTGTTCCAGAAGCTGGGTTTCGAACCGCATCTCGGCGCCCACCATCATCTCGCGGTCATAGGTGATGTGGGCTTCCAGCGTGAAGGTCGAGGCGTTGTTCGCCGTCATGTATTTCTCGCCCAGCCCGACGTAGTCGAAGAAGGCGTCGGTCGCGTGGTCGAAGGCCAGCATGTAATAGGCCAGGTTCATATGGCCGTTGTAATCGATCCAACCGTCCTGCACGCGCTCACGATGGAGGGCCAGCGGCGAGGCGATATTCGGCAGGCTTTCAGGCGTGGTCTCTGACATGGCGCGAGCATAGCCCGTCCCGGTCCCTTCGCAAGCGCTCAGCCGTGGATGGCCAGCCGCCGAGACATGTCGGACTGGAAGCGCGCGTCCGGGTCGATGCGCGCCAGGATCTCTCGGAAACGGTCGAGCTTCGGAAACATTCGAGCGAAGGACTGCGCCGTCATCAGGGCATCCTTGGCAACGTAGAGTCGCCCGCCGTGATCCAGCACGATCCGCTCGATCTCGCGGTGCAGATCCTCGATCCCCGCCCGGCGCGGGAGATCGATCGCATAGGCCATGCCGTGCATGGGGAAAGACAGATATCCCTCGCCGGGACCGCCCATCGGCTTCATCACGGCGGCGAACGATCCCGCACCAGCCCTGGAAACCGCTTCCATCACCGCGCGGATACCCGCGCCCTGGCTCTCGTGCGGGAAACCGGTGTGGATCGAATAGAACCCGCGCCTCCCATAGACCCGGTTGAACCCCGGCATGCTGTCGAGCGGAAAGAAGAACGGCCCCAGGCCGAGGCGCACATCACGGCCTTCGGGCGGCAGCTTGTGGTAGCGGCGATCCGTGTACCATCGCAACAGCGCCGGATGCAGCAACGCCGAGGGCAGCTGGATGCGGATCGGGCGCGGTACCAGCGGCGGGGCCATGCCTGTCTCGTCTGGGGCGAAATCGCCGCACTCCAGGATGCCACGGCCCAGATCACGCCCGCGCGCCATCGCATCGACCCAGCCGAACAGGAACGTCGTGGTCGCGCGCGCTTCCTCGATCGCAGCGATCATGTCGTCCACACTCGCCATGCGCCGGTAGCGCGCATCGACCGCACCGGACGCCACAGGCATCAGGCGGAAACACACGCGCAGGATCGTGCCCGTCAGGCCGATCCCGCCCAGGCTGGCGCGGAAGATATCTTCATTCACATCGCGCGAGGCCCGCACCACCTCGCCGTTCGCCAGCATAAGGTCGATCCAGACGACATGGTTCCCGAAACTGCCTACCGCGTGATGGTTCTTGGAATGAATGTCGTTGGCGAAGGCGCCGCCGACGGTCACGCTGGCCGTGGCCGCGGACACGGGAAAGCAGTATCCCTCGGGCGCGAAGCGTTCGAGCAGGGCTGCGAAATCCACGCCCGCCTCGCACACGACCTCGCGGCTGGCCGCATCGAATGACAGGATGCGATCGAGGTTGCGGGTCAGGATGATCTGGCCCGCGTCGTCCAGAGACGCATCCCCATAGCACCGCCCGCCGCCATAGGCGATGACGCCGCGCGCGCCGCGATCCGAGATTGCCGCGCGGAGCGACATCTCATCCGATGGCGCGCAGGTCGCCGCACGGGCAAACCGGGCCCGGCCCCAAGTCGTCAGTGTTTGTTCACTCCACACCGTCATAGCACCGGCCTAGTCTTAGCCTGAAAGCACAAGACAGGTTACCAGCATACCGCTCGCTCGCACGGCTCCCCATTTGCCCAGACCATAACGCCCGCGATTAACCCATTCCCCATGAGGACATTAGCCAGCGGCAAATAGTCCATGATGTTCATGTTGAGCGGTTCCGATCGGCTGCGCAGGGAGCGGGGAGTGGATCAATTTTGCTCGTCTTAGAGAGCAATACCCCGGCGAACATCCATTTTTCTGATGAGAGCGATGACCGGGAGTGCCAGCAGAACCATCCAGGCCTTACCGATCACTTGGCCGAGAAGGAAATCTAAGCTGCCAAACGCTAAGTAGAGAAAGATAACGCTGTCCACAAAAAGGCCAACCACGCTACTCGCGAATACAGCTAGTACCAATCCCCGCCGCTGCAGCGGCGTGTAAACGGCGAGGTCAGCCATTTCAGATATGAGGAATGCTGCTGCGGATGCCACTACGAGTTCCGGGGAAGCAACAAAACCAGAAAGCGCAGCTCCAACCAGAATCGCTACCACCGCCAAACGTACGCCAAGGCGTCTTTGCACTAAGTCTCTCAGCACCAAAGCGAGGCCTATCATAAGGACACCGCTCGGGGCGAAAATCCCCGGTGCTACAGGTAGCAGGCACGGGCCATTTGGTACGCATTCAGTGCCGACGTTGCCTATCAGCCAGTTTGCTGCCGGAATACATGCGCCAAACGCAATCAAGTACAGATAACCTTCTTGCTTAGGAGACATCATTTCATCCTATGGGCGCTATGGCGATTGAGTTTCGGTTTAAACCAACAGGCCTAACAGTTGGTGGCGTTTCGCTGTTCTTGAAAACGCTCCCATCCTTGACGCCGCAACTCACATGCTGGGCAAGAACCGCAGCCATACCCCCATTCGTGACGCGAGGTGCGATCCCCGAGGTAGCAGGTGTGAGTTTCTTCCAAGATCAGACCGACGAACGAGTGGCCTCCAAGATTCAAAGCCAGTTCCCATGTCTTTGCCTTATCGATCCACATAAGGGGTGTGTGGATGACGAAGCGATTGTCCATCCCGAGTGTTAGAGCGACTTGTAGAGCCTTAAGTGTGTCGTCTCGGCAGTCGGGATAGCCTGAGTAATCGGTTTCACACATCCCCCCGATCAAATGTTTGAGGCCTCTTCTATAAGCTAAAGCTCCGGCAAACGTTAGGAACAGTAAGTTGCGTCCAGGCACGAACGTTGATGGAAGACCGTTCTCCTGCATTTCAATTTCGACCTCGCTGGTCATCGCGGTGTCGCTGATGTTGCCAAGGACTGAAATATCTAAGACATGATCCTCACCCAACTTATCGGACCAGTCCGGGAAATCTCCTCTCAGGTACTCAATGAAACTCTTGCGACATTCAAGCTCAATGCTGTGGCGTTGTTGGTAGTTGAAGCCAATGGTTTCGACTTTCTCAAAACGATCTAGGGCCCAGGCGAGGCAAGTCGCACTGTCTTGCCCACCCGAGAATAGTACGAGAGCGCTATCGTTCACCGGCGAAGCTTTCTAATTTATGGGGAGGATGGTCTAAGATTCACGAATTTCGTCTTCATCAGATTTTTGTCTCGCCTTAACCGCGAACAATCCGAGCGAGAAAGTCGCTTCGTGGTCGAATACCGGGGGGCGTGCTTTGGCTTTTCTTCCATGGACCATAGTCCGATGGAAAATTCTAATAACCTAAAGTCCAAGTTGCATTACGCTTGATACAATCCAAGCATGCTACGAACGAGGCTCGGTTGCTCGCACCATGCAACGCGTCGGCAATCTTCATGCAGCAACCACTCGCGATCATGCCCACACTATGAACGGATCTCGATGTTTTTGGGGTCATGCCCTAACAGATTTCGGGGAAAACATCTCGCACACACCAGCAGTATTCGCTGATGAGCTCAAGCGCCTGCACCTCTCCGTCTTCAGCCGAGATCATCTCACGAATAGTCCAATTACCCCGCTAGTTCATGATAACTCGCTGAATTGCATTACCCGAAATAACACCCCGTGGATTTTGGGGATGACGGAAACATCCCGAGGATCTATGGGCTGAAAGATACGAATTGTGCCTCCACTTTTTCTACCCCTATTATTTGTAGTTGTGCCTATTAACGGATCTCGTAAAACTACGACGGGCGCGTAATGCAAACTAGGCTCTTAAATATAGGGCTATGCACTCGTAATATAGTCTTGTTCGTTGAGCTAACTTCTTGCCAATGCAGACAAAAAATTACCAAAAGGGAAACACAGAATGAGTTACGACAAAATCCTCAAAAAGGCCGCGATTGGCGCTATTGCCGCCACATATGTGGCCGTCGCCGGTGGCGCAGCATTTGCGGCAGAAAAATTCCCCGAGAAGCCGATCACATTCATCGTACCGTATTCGCCAGGCGGTGGTTCCGATCAGCAGGCGCGCCGGCTGCAGCCGGGACTGGAGAAGGCACTCGGCGTTGAAGTGCGCATCGTTTACAAGACCGGTGGCGGCGGCGCGGTCGGCTTCAACGAATTGTGGCGTTCGAAGGCGGACGGTTACACAATCAGCAACGTCGTCGTTCCGAACATCGTCATCTCGTCGCAGGGCGATGACGTCGGTTTCAAGCCTGGCGAGTTCGAGTACATCGGCATGACCGCAAGCGCCGTCGGCGCACTGATGGTGCCAAAGGGTAGCAAGTACAAGACACTCAACGACTTTGTCGCAGCCGCAAAGGCCAACCCTGGCAAGCTGACCGTCGCCGGCGTCGGCGGCACCGGCGCAGCGAACTGGGCAAACCTCGCCAATGTGCTCGGCATCGAGACGACCTATATCCCGGTTTCCGGCGGTGTCGGCAAGATGATGCCAATGCTACAGGGCAACCATGTTGATGCCGGCATGACAGCGTCCTCGCACGCTGTGAAGCACAAGGCGACAGTGGACACGCTGGTGATTGCTGGCGCCGAAACCACTTCTGCCCTGCCGGGTGTGCCGAACGAGTCGCGCTGGGAGTATGTCACCACCTGGGGCATCATGGCGCCTCCGGGCACGCCGAAGGATCGCATCGACATCCTCAGCAAGGCCCTGCTGGAGACGACAGCCGATCCGAAGCTCAAGGAAATGGTGGTGAATAACGGCCTGGTGCAGATTCGCCAGTCGCCGGAGGAAGCCAAGGCGGTCGTTGAAGGCGCGATGAAGCGTTTTACGAAGAAGTAAAACGACCTGCGAATATCGGTTGCCCCGGCTCAGGCATTATGATGCCGGGGCAGCCTGTTCGCTTTTCGGCCCCGCGCGCTGAGCCATGGATTTAATCAATCGTCCCGGTTCTGCAGGTTTGGCCAATGTAGGTGATCTAAACTCACCCGTTACCGAACTGTTGCCAGACCTCCTTGCAATTTCAGGGCTTTCACAATGATTGAAGGTCTCTTCGAGGCGATTCAGCCCTCATACCTCATGTGGTGCACGATCGGCGTTCTGATCGGCATGATTGTCGGCACCTTGCCCGGACTGACCGCGACCATGGGCACAGCTTTGCTCGTGCCCTTTACATTCGCACTGCCGCCCGGCGCGGGTGTCGCCATGCTCGGCGGGCTCTATGTGTGCGCGATGTTCTCCGACGCTATCCCGGCTTGCCTGGTCAACACACCGGGAACGCCGGCAGCGATGGCGACCGGGTTCGACGGGCATCCGATGGTCAAGCAGGGACGTGGACAGGAAGCGATTGTTGCGGCCTGTTTCAGTTCTGCTATCGGGACGCTGTTCGGCGCAGGCTGCTATCTTTTACTCGCCTGGCCGATGATCGAGATCGCGCTAAAATTCGGACCGGCGGAATTCTTCTGGCTGGGCGTGTTTGCGCTCACCATTATCGGCAGCTTAGCTGGCGATTCGATCCTCAAGGGGCTTGCTGGCGGCGCAATCGGCCTGATGATCAGCGCTGTCGGCATTAGCCACGGCAATGAACTTTCACGCTATACGTTCGGCGTACCCGAACTGCGCGGTGGCGTGTCGCTGGTTGCCGCCCTGATCGGTGTGTTCGCAATCCCGCAGGTGCTGTCGATGGTCGCCGAGCTGCGTAATCGCGACGTCATCGCGGAATATAAGCCCGAGCGCGGCAAGACACTGTCAACCATCGCCAAGGTGATGGCCCATCCGATACACGTCCTCCGCTCGGCCGTGATCGGTTCCTTCATCGGTATCCTGCCCGGCGCGGGCAGCCCGATTGCTGCGCTGGTTTCCTATAACGAGGCAGTGCGCTGGGCGAAGGACAAGAGCAAGTTCGGTAAGGGCGACCTTCGCGGCGTGACCGCTTCGGAAATCGCCAACAATGCGGCCGCACCGGCAGCAATGATCCCGCTGGTGACCCTCGGCGTGCCTGGCTCGGCACCCGCCGCGGTGATTGCGGGCGCCCTCATGCTGCGCGGCCTCAACCCCGGCCCAGAACTGTTCCAGAGCGACGGCACGCTGATCTTCTCGTTCGGCTGGTCGCTGCTGATCGCCGGCATCATCACCTTCATCCTCGGCAGCCTGTTCGCACCGATGCTGGTACACATCATCCGCATTCCGCTGCGGCTACTGGCGCCGATCATCATGCTGCTGGCTGTCATCGGCGCCTACGCGATCCGCAACAATATCTTCGACGTGTACATCATGCTCGGACTGGGGGTGTTCGTGTTCCTGGTGCGGCGGCTCGGCTTTCATCCGGGCCCGATCGGCCTGGGCTTGATCCTCGGCCCGATCATCGAGCCGTCGCTGGTCCAGGCCCTTTACATTTCTGACGCGCTGGGTGTTGGCAAGGTGTTCTTCACCGGGACTGTTAACATCATTCTGATCGCGCTGAGTGCGCTGTCGATCGGCTTCGTCATCTGGACGCGTCGTCGCGAGCGGCTGGCGCAGAACAACGGTTCAGCGTACGCGGAACAGCAATGAACACGATCACTAAACAAGAGAACGCCTCATGGATCGCTTGAGAGACAAGGACCTCCTGACTTCGGTGATCCTGCTCATACTGGGCTTCGTCTTCTGGTCAAATTCCGGCGACGACGTGAAGGACTGGATATTTCCGCTGCTGGCGGCCTACCTGGCACTCGGCATTGCCGCACTGCTGATGGCCAAGGTCGTGTTCTCGGTGGCAACGAACACGGCGCCGGACCTGATCGACAGGCTCTCCGATCACCGGATCGTGTTGATCGACATCCTGGTCTTCAGCGCCATCGTGCTAGTCTATATCCTACTGCTGTACGGGCTTGGTTTCTGGCTTGCCAGTTTCCTGATGCTCACGGCGACATCGCTCTACCTGACGCTGGAGAAGACACGTCGCGGTGTGCTTGTTGCGGTGCTAGTTCCCCTCGCGGTCTGCGTGTTGGCCTACGTCGTCTTCCTGCGTATTTTACCGGAGGCGACCTGGTGGGCTGGTTTCCGGCGTGAGAGGCCAGCGTCCTAGGCCACTAGACGAAGGGGACGTCGTGGCGCTGCAGAACAGAGCCCGCGATATAGCGAACCCGGCGCACGAATTCAAGCAGCGCCTGCACCGCTCCCGACGTGTGAGACAGCATCGGCCACCGCCGCAAGGAAGCCGTCGATCTCGACTTCGGGTGTGCTCCACGAGACAACAAGGCGGATCGTGCCGTCGTTCCCCACCCGGTAGAAGCGGTGGCCATCCGCTTCCAACCGATTGAGCGCGGCCAGAGGCAGGCGGGCAAACACCATATTGCCCTCGGCCGGGCGCACCAGTTCGGCACCGTCCAGCGCCGCGAGACCGGCGCCGAGACGCGCCGCGCCCCCATTGGCATGGCGCGCGGCCCGCAGCCATGCATCGTCGCTCAGGTAGCCGTCGAGCTGGGCCGAGACGAAGCGCATCTTCGACAACAGATGCCCGCCGCGCTTTCGCCGTTCCCCGAAGGCCGCCGCGAACTCTTCGCGGAAGAAGATCACGGCCTCCGCCGCCATCGCCCCACCCTTGGTCGCGCCGAAGGACAACACATCGACGCCACGTGTCCATGTCGCCTCAGCAGCGGAACAGCCCAGCGCCGCCAGCGCACAGGAGAACCGCGCGCCGTCCATGTGGATCGCCAGACCATAGCGCCGCGCAACCTCCGTAATCGCATCGACCTCACCATGGGCATAGACCGCGCCCGCCTCGGTCTCCTGGGTGATGGAGACTGCGGAGGGCAGCATGTTGTGCACGCCGTGGGGCCGGGCCGCCGAAATTGCCGCGTCGAGCGCGCCGGGGTCGAGCTTCGCGTCAGGGCCCTCCACTAGGGTCAGTTTCGCGCCGCCGGTATAGAACTCCGGCGCGCCGCACTCATCGGTGTTGATGTGGCTCAGCGGGTGACAGAACACCGTGCCGAAAGGCGGGCAGACAGTCGACAGCGCCAGCGCGTTAGCCGCCGTGCCCGTCGCCACCGGGAATGCCCACAACTCCGTCTCGAAGATATCGCTCAGCTTCTGAGACACGCGCTCGGTCCACGGGTCGTCACCATAGGGCATCGCGCTCACCGAGGCGGCCTCGCTGACCGCCGCGATCACTTCCGGCAGCGCGCCGGCCACATTGTCGCTGGCGAAGTTGGCCGGCGCGTTGCGCCTTACGCTCACGGGCGCACCGTCAGCTGCACCGTGCCACGCCTTGTATCGATGACGAAGGTCCGCGCACAGCCCTCACGGCTAGTGGGCGCGCCGCCTGTCACGACCACTAGCCGCGACCCGTCGGCCTGGGCGGAGACGATGTCGCATTCAGGCGGCAGATCGAGGTCCAGATCACGCGTTGCCTCTCGGGTATCGGCATCCGAATCAGCTGCCACAGGCGCATCCTCGCCATTGCCCGCACGGCGCGAGGCGTCGACAATACCCCAGATGACGGCGATCAAGGCGATCACGATGAGGACCCCGAGACCAATGACTATTCTGCGCAGCGCGTTGACGCTCATGCCCTCCCCCTCAAAACGACGGACAGTCTAGGGTCGTGGCGCAAAAAGACAATCCGGGGATGGCACGGATCGTGGTCGATCCATTACACGCGGGCGAACGGCTCGACCGGTTTTTGGTAGCGATGCTGTCCGGCGCGGACGCCGCCCTGTCGCGCTCACGCATCAAGGCCCTGATCGAGGGCGGCCACGTCACGCGCAACGGCGCGGTGTGCACCCAGCCCTCCGCCAAGGTTACGAGCGGTGACGAGTTGGCCGTCACGATCCCCGCTGCCGAAGATCCCGAGCCGCTCGGCCAGAACATTGCGCTCGATATCCTGTTCGAGGACGAACACCTGATCGCCCTCGATAAGCCAGCGGGGCTGGTGGTCCATCCCGCGCCGGGCAACCTCGACAGCACTCTGGTCAATGCGCTGATCGCCCATTGCGGCCCGGACTTCACTGGGATCGGCGGGGTGAAGCGGCCCGGTATCGTGCACCGGCTGGACAAGGACACCAGCGGCGTGATGGTCGTGGCCAAGACGGCGGAGGCCCATGCCGGTCTGGTCGCGCAATTCGCCGAGCGCAGTGTCGTTCGGGCCTACCGCGCCGTCGTCTGGGGCCTGCCGATGCCGCCGGCCGGCACGGTCGAAGGCGATATCGGTCGCCACCCGAAAAACCGCAAAAAAATGGCAGTGGTCACGCGCGGCGGCAAACCGGCGCGTACCGGCTACCGTACTTTTGCCGTCTATGGCGGTGGCGTGGCCGCGCTGATCGAGTGCAAGCTGGAAACTGGGCGAACCCACCAGATCCGCGTACACCTGACCCATGCCGGTCACCCGCTTGTCGGCGACCCGGTCTATGGCCGCGCAGCAGGGCGGCGCAGCGCCGTAAAATTGCTCGGTGAGGACTCCGCGCGGGTCCTAACGGAGTTCCCACGCCAGGCCCTTCACGCATTCCGTCTGGGGTTCACCCATCCGGTTTCGGGTCAACATATTGATTTTGAAACAGAAATATCGAACGACATCGACAAATTAATCAGATTTTTAGAATCTATCTAGGATATTGAAGATCGGCACAAAAGTACCATATGTGGCGGGTACGGTAATTATCCTCGAAAAACGCACCGGAATCTGTCCGTCCGGGCCGGTTCCAGGCAGAGTGCTATGACCACACCACAGCTTCCCTCGCTGACGCCCGAAGGTAACCTCTCGCGTTACCTGCAGGAAATCCGCAAATTCCCCATGCTGGAGCCCGAGCAGGAGTTCATGCTGGCCAAGCGCTGGCAGGAACACGAGGACGTGGACGCCGCGCACCAGATGGTCACCAGCCACCTGCGTCTCGTCGCCAAGATCGCCATGGGCTATCGCGGCTACGGCCTGCCAGTGGCCGAGCTGATTTCCGAAGGCAATGTCGGCCTCATGCAGGCCGTAAAGAAATTCGACCCGGACAAAGGGTTCCGCCTGGCCACCTATGCCATGTGGTGGATCCGCGCCTCGATCCAGGAATATATCCTGCATTCTTGGAGCCTCGTGAAGATGGGCACCACTGCCGCGCAGAAGAAGCTATTTTTCAACCTGCGGCGCATGAAGGGCCAGCTTAAGGCGCTGGATGACGGCGACCTCCCGCCCGAGCAGGTCGAGTACATCGCCCGGGAACTGAAGGTCTCGGAGAACGACGTGGTTCAGATGAATCGGCGTCTGGCCGGACCCGACGGCTCACTCAACGCGCCGCTGCGAAAAGACGGCGAGAGCGACAGCGAGTGGATGGATTGGCTAGTCGATGAATCCGAATCTCAAGAAATGGAACTGGTCGAGCAGGACGAGCTGGAAAAGCGCCGTGAACTGCTCAGCCGGGCGATGGGCTCGCTGAATGAACGCGAGCGTCATATCCTGACCGAGCGCCGCCTGCGTGAGAATCCGGTCACGCTGGAAGACCTGTCGCAGGAGTATGACATCAGTCGCGAACGAGTGCGGCAGATCGAGGTGCGCGCTTTCGAAAAGCTTCAGAAAGCCATGAAGAACCTGGCCATCGACCAGCAGGTCGCCGCCGGCTGACGCCTGTTTTCGGCAATAATCAGGCAGGCTTCACAGCGTCGGAACCGGCCTTCTTCCGGCCGCCCGGTCAACGCCAACTCATTACGCGTAGCCTCAGCCGGACCCGCCCCTTCATTCGCGGGAAGGTCATCAAAAGTCCCGATAAGGTGCTCTTCAAGGCTTGTTTCGTTAATCCGACATTCATCCTCCGTTTCGCCGGGCACATCCTGCGATGGCACCGCACCCCACCAGACTAGGTGGCAGGCGGTAACGGATGATTAATGGCGGAAAATGTCAGTCTGCGAAGGGATCGCGGACCAGAACCGTGTCCAGACGCTCGGGACTGGTCGAAAGCAGCGCCACCGGCGCGTCGATCAACTCCTCCACCCGGCGCACATACTTTACCGCCGTGGCCGGCAGCTCGGCCCAGCTTCGCGCACCCGCCGTGCTATCCTGCCAGCCTTCGAGCGATTCATAGACCGGCTCCACCTCGGCCTGGTCGCGAATGCCAGCCGGAAAGATCGAAATCTCCTTACCCCGCAGGCGGTAGCGCGTGCAGACCTTGATCTCGTCCAGTCCGTCGAGAATGTCGAGCTTCGTCAGCGCGATGCCGTTGATGCCGCTGACCCGGATGGCCTGGCGGACCATCACCGCATCGAACCAGCCGCAGCGGCGCTGGCGGCCCGTCACCGTGCCAAACTCACGGCCCCGCTCACCAAGTCGCGCACCGATCTCGTTAGCCTGCTCCGTGGGGAACGGGCCGCTGCCGACGCGCGTGGTGTAGGCTTTGGTGATTCCCAACACATAGCCGATCGAGCCGGGGGCCACGCCGCAACCCGCCGCCGCCTGCCCGGCCACCGTGTTTGATGAGGTTACATAGGGATAGGTGCCATGGTCGACATCGAGCATGGTGCCCTGCGCACCTTCGAACAGGATGCGCTTGCCGGCGCGGCGTGCCTCGTCGAGCCAGTGCCAGACCGGCACAGAGAAGGATAGCAGGCGCTCGGTGATCTCACCCAGCTTGTCCATCAGTTCGGCCTTGTTCACCTCATCGGCGCCCAGACCACGCAGCAGCGCGTTGTGGTGGAACAGTAGGTGATCGACGCGCTGGGACAGGATGTCCCGGTCCGCCAGATCGCAAACGCGGATCGCGCGGCGAGCGACTTTGTCCTCATAGGCCGGGCCGATGCCGCGCCCGGTGGTGCCGATCTTATCGGCACCGCGCGCCTGTTCGATCGCACCGTCCAGATAGGGGTGCAGCGGCAGGATCAGGCTGGCGTTGTCTGCAATCTTCAGGGAGTCCGGTGTGACCTCAACACCCTGCTCGGCGATCCGATCGATCTCCGCCATCAGAGCCCACGGATCGACCACCAAACCATTGCCGATCACACCGACCTTGCCAGGACGCACCACTCCCGACGGCAGCAGGGAAAGCTTGTAGGTCGTGCCGTCGATGACCAGTGTGTGGCCGGCGTTGTGGCCGCCCTGGAAACGCACGACTACATCGGCACGCTCCGACAGCCAATCGACAATCTTGCCCTTGCCCTCGTCGCCCCATTGCGAGCCGACAACCGCAACATTCGCCATCGAAATCTCCTCAGCCGGCCTCAACCGGAAGCGCGACGGGCTGCCCGTCGGCCAGGTAGTGGGTGCAAGCCAGACGGCGCGCCTCAGACGCCACGTCAGCGACGTCTTCGAAGCCGTTGACGGTGATCCAGCCCTCGTTCCGCAGCGCACGGCCGGCGGCGTGAGGTGTGTCGCCCGGCAGATAGACCCGCGGCGCACGCTTCGCCTCGGGCACGGCCCGCATGATCGTATCCAGATAAAGCGAAACGCCCGTCGCCGGCTCTCCCGCCTCGGTGACGTACCGTCCGCCGCGGCCCAGTTCGCCGCGCACGCCCTCGGCGAAGAGGGTAAAGCTGACGCCCGTCTGATATTCGAATCCCCGGTACTCGACCGGATCGAGGGTCAGAGATAGTTCGGGCAAGGCCGCGCGCACATCTTTGATCACGGCCGCCAGCCGCGCGACCTCGTCGCGCGCCGCGGCTGGGAGCTTGATAGCCTGCAATTCGCCAACGACCTCCTCGGCCGGGCCGACGGACGCGATCATGGCGCACAGGGCCTTGGCCCCGCCGGTGAAGATGGCACCTTCCCGGCGCAGGATATGTTCTGTCTCCCCAATATCCTTGCGGTCGAGGGATTCCCGTAGGTCGACCACCGCACCGGAGGACAAGTCGAGCTCGGCCAGCACATGGGCGACCAGTGCGGGGGAATTGATATCGATGGTGGGCTCCGCGATGCCCGCCGTCTTCAGGGTTTCAGCAGCCAGAACGATAACCTCGACATCCGCCGCAACCTCGTCGGCGCCGATGAGTTCCACACCCGCCTGGGCGAACTGGCGCTCCGGACGAAGCTGGTTGCCGCGCACACGCAAAACCTGGCCCGCATAGGACAGACGCAGCGGGCGCGCCATGTCGCTGAGGCGCGTTCCGGCGATCCGCGCGACCTGCAGCGTGATATCGGCGCGCACGCCCATCATGCACTGGCTAACGGGATCCATCAGGCGGAACATCTGCCCGGCGAGGCTGCCACCGCCATTGGGGCCATTGCCCGCCAGCGTCGCCTCGAACTCGACCAGCGGCGGCTTCACCTGCTCGAAGCCGTAGGACGTGAAGACGTCCATGATCGCACCAATAACAGCGGATTCGTGGGCTGCATGCGGCGGTAGGACATCATGTAGGCCGGTCGGCAGCAGGGCCGAATTTTCAGGATGTTTGCTCATGATCGCGCGCGGTTTAGCGGGTTTAGGACGCTTGGGCAACGATCTAGGGATAAATCCCTAGCCACTGCAACAAGCAGGGCAGAGAGGCAATAAGCTCATGCTACCGTTCTAGTGCCGGTTAGCCTGTGTGACCTTGTCCTCGACGGTGTTAAGACCCATCGAGCCGGACAAGGCTTGCACCGCGCTCCGGGGCACTCATCTCGAACACTGTCTGCGCCTGCGCTACCTCCTACGCGAATGCTAGGGCAGCCAGCAGAGCGAGACTGTGCAGCTTTCGCATCAGAAATTGAGGGCCTTGGCCTGAACGACGTTCGGTAGCGCGGTGACCGCCTTCAGCACTTCGGCGGGGACCTCCTGGTCCACCTCGACCAGCGCGATCGCATCGCCCCCGGTCGCGGTGCGGCCGAGCTGGAATGTCGCAATATTCAAACCTGCGTCGCCCAGCACCGTGCCGAGGCGGCCGATCAGGCCCGGCTTGTCCTCGTTTGTCACATAAAGCATGTGTGCGCCGAGACCGGCTTCCATCGGCACGCCCTTCACATCAACGATGCGCACCCGGTCGCCGCCGAACAGCGTCCCCGCGACACTGCGCGACTGGTTCTCGGTCACCACCGTCAGGCGGATGAGCGTCTGGTAGTCGCCTTCGCGATCCGTCCGCACTTCTGACACTCCGATGCCCCGCTCACTCGCCATCACAGGGGCGTTCACCATGTTGACGCTGTTAAGCAGCGGCGAGAGGAGCCCCTTCAACGCCGCTGCGGTCAGCGGCTTGCAGTTCAATTCGGCTGCATGCCCCTCATATTCGATGGTCACACTTTTGAGACCGGATTCGGTAAGCTGGCCCGCGAAACTGCCCAGCAGTTCGGCGAGCTTCATGTACGGCATCAGCCGGGGCGCTTCTTCCGCCGAGACCGACGGCATGTTGAGAGCGTTAACAACTGCGCCAGTCAGCAGGTAATCGGACATCTGCTCGGCCACCTGGATCGCGACGTTGACCTGAGCCTCTTCAGTGCTGGCGCCCAGATGCGGGGTACAGACTAGGTTTTCCATGCCGAACAGCGCGTTTTCCGTGGCCGGCTCCTGCTCGAACACGTCGAGCGCCGCCGCCGCCACATGACCGGATTCCATCGCGGCCTTGAGGTCGGCCTCTACGACCAGTCCGCCGCGTGCGCAGTTGACGATACGCACCCCCGGCTTGGTCTTCGCCAGCGCCCCGGCATCGAGGATACCGCGGGTCTGGTCGGTCAGCGGCGTGTGCAGGCTGATGAAGTCCGCCCGCTTGAGCAGGGTCTCCAGATCGGCCTTTTCCACGCCAATGTCGCGCGCGCGCTCGTCGCTGAGGAACGGATCGAAGGCCACGACCTTCATTTTCAGGCCCAGCGCACGGTCCGCGACGATGGAGCCAATGTTGCCGCAGCCGATGATGCCCAGCGTCTTGCCCGTCAGTTCCACGCCCATGAAGCGGGACTTCTCCCACTTGCCGGCCTGGGTGGAGGCGTCGGCCTGGGGAATTTCACGGGCCAGCGCCATCATCATCGCGATCGCATGCTCTGCGGTCGTGATCGCGTTGCCGAAGGGCGTGTTCATAACCACCACGCCGTTCGCCGTCGCGGCCGCGATATCGACATTATCGACACCGATACCGGCGCGGCCGATGACCTTCAGGTTGGATGCGGCGGCGATGACCTTCTCGGTCGCCTTGGTGGCCGAGCGCACCGCCAGGCCGTCATATTCGCCGATGCAGGCGATCAGTTCGTCCTCGGACATGCCGGGCTTCACATCTACTTCGATACCGCGCGCATCGAAAATCTCGCGTGCGCGATCGCTCATCTTGTCGGAAATCAGAACCTTGGGCATTGGGAATCCCTCCGCTAGGTTTGCGGTTATGTTGATTGTTCGGGGAATGCAGGTGGGCCGCGCCGTCAGGCGGCGGCCGCAACCCGCTCGTTCTTGACGGACTGGTAGGCCCAGTCGAGCCACGGCATCAGCGCAGTCAGATCACCGGCCTCGACGGTGGCACCGGCCCAGATGCGCAGCCCCGGCGGTGCATCGCGATAGGCGCCGATGTCATAGGCCACGCCCTCTTTTTCGAGGAGGCTCGCCACCGCCTTCGACACCGCCGCCTGGTCGCCGCCGGACATGGCCTCGAACCAGGGATCGACGATCTTCAGGCAGACGCTCGTGGTCGAGCGCGTTGCCGGTTCATCGGCCAGGAACGCGGCCCAGTCCGATGCGGCGATCCAGTCGCCGATCACGTTGAAGTTTGCATCTGAACGCGCAATCAGGGCCGACAGGCCGCCGATCTCACGCGACCAGTCCAGTGCGTCGAGATGATCCTCGACGCACAGCATGGACGGCGTGTTGATGGTGCTACCTTCAAAGATGCTCTTGTCCAACTTGCCGCCCTTGGTAAGGCGGAAAATCTTTGGCATCGGCCAGGGGGGCGTATAGCTTTCCAGGCGCTCCGCGGCGCGCGGGCTGAGTACCAGCATGCCATGCTGCGCCTCACCGCCGAGGACCTTCTGCCAGGACCAGGTGACAACGTCGAGCTTGTCCCAGGGCAGGTCCATCGCAAAGGCGGCGGACGTCGCATCACACAGGGTCAGGCCCGCCCGGTCGGCGGCGATCCAGTCGCCGTCAGGCACGCGCACGCCCGAGGTCGTGCCGTTCCAGGTGAACACCACGTCGCGGCCAAAATCGACAGCCCCGAGATCCGGCAGCGCGCCATAGGGGGCATCGAGCTGGCGGATGTCGTCCAGCTTGAGTTGCTTCACCACGTCATTGACCCAGCCCTGGCCGAAACTTTCCCAGGCCAGGAGATCAATGCCGCGCGCGCCGAGCATCGACCACATCGCCATCTCGAAGGCGCCGGTGTCCGACGCCGGCACGATGCCGATGTAATAGTCCGCGGGGATGCCGAGAATCGCCCGGCTGTCCTCGATGACACGCTTGAGTTTTGCTTTGGGTTCCTTCGCCCGGTGCGAGCGGCCGATGCTGGCCGACGCGAGCGCATCAAGGGACCAACCGGGTCGCTTGGCGCAGGGGCCGGAAGAAAACAGTGGATTGGCCGGACGGGTGTCCGGCTGGCGGGTAGTGTCTGTCATGTTACGCGTCCCTCACAGAACGCCGCGCCCCGTTGGGGAGGCGTGGCCCATCGCGGAAACTAGATCAATCGCGTGGAACGTCAATAGCCGGAATGTCGCAGGTGCAAATATTCTCGGCCGCAACCGCGCCGCACCGTCAGGAAAGGCCGTAATACCAGGGCGCGACGAAGCTGAAGACCAGCCAGACGATGACCAGCAGCGGCGTGCCGACGCGCAGGAAATCCGCGAATCGATAGTTGCCGGGTGCCATGATCAGCAGATTGGTCTGGTAGCCGATGGGCGAGGCGAAGGAACAGTTCGCCGCGAACACCACAGCGACGGCGAAGGGCTCAACCGGCAGCGACAGGCCGGTGGCAATCCCCACCGCGATGGGGGTGAACAGCACCGCCGTTGCCTTGGTGCTGATGACATTGGCCAGCACCGCCACCAGCAGGAAGAAGGCGGACAGGACAACCGCCGGTGACTCGTCGCCGACGGCGGACAACATCAGACCGGACAGGAACTCCGCCCCGCCCGTGGCCTGCAGCGCGCTGCCCAGCGCCAGCGCGGCCGCGATCATCATCACGATGGTCCGGTCGATGGCGCGCGTCGCCTGGCGGACATTGAGCACCCCGGTCATCAGCATCAGCCCCGCCCCGACGAGCGTCGCGATCGAGATCGGCAGGATACCCAGCGCCGAGACGCCGATGACCCCCAAGAAGATGGCCAGCGTACTGGCCGCGTGGTGCACGGCAGGCATCTCCGCCGCCGTCCATTCCAGCAGCAGGATATCCGGGTCGCCGCGCAGGGACTGGATATCCACCTCACGCCCCTGCACCAGCAGCACGTCGCCCGGCTCCAGCGGAATGTCGGTGAACCGCGCCCGGATCATCTGGGAGCGCCGCTGAATGCCCAGCACGACGCAATGATATTTGTACCGGAAGCCCACCTGCACGAGCGTCTGTCCGACATGGCGCGAGGCAGGGGTGACCATGGCCTCGGCGAGGATCTGGTTTCCCACCTGCCAGCGGTGATGGCCCTCCTCGGTCTCGAAGCGTTCCCAGTCATCGCCCAGGGTGGAGCTGTTCCGGCTCGCCTTTCAGCGCTTCGGTCAGCGCCGAGCGCGTGGCGGCGACGATGATGGTGTCCCCGTCACCCAGGGTGAACTCGTCCTCGAACGGCGGAAAGAAGGATTCCTTGTTCTGTATTACCGCGCGGACGGTCATGTCCTTCAGTTCAGGGAAGAATCCGCCACGCGGCGACATGCTGTTGAACCTGGATCCCTCGTGTACAGCGATTTCGGCCATGAACTGCCGGCCGCCGCCCGCGATGGCGCTGGTGAGATTCACGCGTTCCGGCAACAGACGCGGACAGGCAAAGATCACATAGACCACTCCCACCAGGGCCAGCGCCATGCCGGGGATGGCGAACTGGAAGAAGGAGAACCCCTCCTCACCCAGTTCGATCAGCATGCCGGCAACCAGCAGGTTCGTGCTGGAGCCGATCAGCGTGACCATGCCGCCCAGGATCGAGGCGAAGGACAGCGGCATCATCAGCTTCGTCGGGGACTGGCTGAGGCGGGACGCCAGCGCCTGCATAATCGGGATGAAAATGACCACGACGGGCGTGTTGTTCATGAACCCGCTGACCACCAGCACCGCGACGAAGGCGAGCCCGGTCGCCAGCGCCGCATGCCCGCGCCCGTAGCGGAAGAACATCTGCGCGCCTGCTTCCAGGATGCCGGTGCGCGCCAGCCCCTCACCCATCACCAGCAGCGCGACCACCGTCAGCAATGCCGGGTTGGCGAAGCCTGCGAGCAACGTGGTGGGGTCGAGGATATTGGTACCCGCCGCATCGGGCACCGGCGCGAAATTGAAGAACACCAGCAGCGCGCAGATCACGCCCAGCGACGTCAGTTCGAGGGACACACGCTCGGTCGTATAGAGAACAAGCGCGGCAAGGATGACGGCAAAGGTCACCCACATTCCCAGCGCGGCCGGATCGAGCCCGGCAGCCAAACCACTCATGCGCGTGTCTGCTCAGTCAGTTGCGTGCGAGGCGCAGTCTATCACGACGCGGCCGGTCACGAGCCGGAACCGGCCCGGGCCTTCACGAAGACGACGGCCTCGAAGGTCGCGACCATACCGGCTTCGGTACTGACCGAAAAGCCGAGCCGGACCACCCCGCGCGCGGGGTCGGACTTCGTCGCCCGCGCTTCGATCACCGTGACCTCGGTCGAGAGTGTGTCGCCCGGGCGCACCGGCGCCACCCAGCGGATGTTGTCCATGCCCGGCCCGCCGAGACCGGTCCCATCAACAGCGCCAGTCCGGATGAACTGGCCGGTCGCGATCGCGACCGTCTGGAACCCGCTGGCGATCAGGCCGTCGAACACGGTCGATTTCGCCAGTTCCGCATCGGTGTGGAAGGGCTGGGGATCGTACTGGTTGGCGAACCAGGTGATCTCGTCCTCATCGAGGCGAACCGGCTCGGTCTCGATGGTCCGCCCGACGGTATAGTCTTCCAGATACCAGCCGGTCATGCCGCGTCCTCCGACGGGCGCCGGCGCAGGAAGGTCGTCGTCCGGAAACTCGACACCAGCGTGTTCCCCACCGAGATACGGAACTCTAGTCGGATAATGCCGCGATCGGGCCGTGAGCTCGATTCGCGGGTCTCCAGCACCTCGACCTGCGTGTTCAGCGTATCCCCGGGCCGCACGGGCGCGAACCAGCGCACCTCGTCCATGGCAGGACCGCCGAGGGAGTTTTCCGCGAACAGGCCCAGGCGGATAAACTGCGCGAACGCTGTCCCGATGGTCTGGTGGCCGCTGGCGATCAGGCCCCCATAGGCGCTCGACTTCGCCCCTTCCGGGTCGATGTGGAACACCTGCGGGTCGTACCGCTTGCCGAACTCGATGATGGATGCCTCGTCCAGGGTGACGGGTTCAGTCGCGAACGTGTCACCGGGCGAGAACTCTTCCAGATAGCGTGCCGCCATCAATTCCGCTCCGTCAAAACCGGCGCGGAACCTAGCCGTTTGCGGGTCCGGAATAAAGCCGCGTCAGGAGGCAGTAGCGCGGCGCGCCTCGTCCTGCGCGGCTTCCCAGGCCAGGATCGCGCGCTTGGTCCGCGGCTCCCAGCGGTAGCCGGAGATAAACCCGCCGTCGCGGATCACGCGGTGGCACGGCACCACCCAGGAGACGGGATTGCGGCCCACGGCCCCGGCCACCGCGCGCGCGGCGCCCGGACGGCCGATCCGGCGCGCCAAGTCGGAATAGGTCACCACTTTTCCCTGCGGGATGCGCAGCAGCGCCTCCCAGACCTTGAGCTGGAAGGGCGTGCCGCGCAGCACCAGGTGCAGATCGCCGCCGCCGAATGCCGCCTCGGCATGGGCGCGCGTGGCCGCATCGTCCTCGACAAGGTCGGCCGCACCGAAACTTGTCGCCAGATCGGCCAGCGTTTCCACCCGGTCGCCCGCGCCGTCGAAGGCCAGGCCGCAGACACCGCGTTCGGTCGCCGCGATCAGGCAATCGCCGAACGGGCTGTCGTGCCAGCCGTAGCGCACCTCCAGCCCCGCGCCGCCGGCCTTCCACTCGCCGGGGGTCATCGCCTCGTGGCTGACGAACAGATCGTGCAGCCGCCGGGGCCCGGACAGGCCCGCATCGAAGGCCGCGTCCAGCACGCTGCTGGACTCGGCCAGCGCCTGCTTGGCGTGATCGAGAGTGAGATACTGGACGTACTTCTTGGGACTGACCCCGACATGGCGGGTGAACAGGCGCTGCAGGTGGAACGGGCTCAGCCCAACCTCACGTGCGATGTCCTCCAGCGACGGCTGGTCACGGTAGTTGTCCGCCAGCCAGGTGAGCAGCCAGCCGACCACGGCGAAGCCGCAGTCGTCTTTACCGGCTACGCGGGTATCGGTTGCACCGGGATATTCAAGCATATCGGTCACGGTCATCTTCCGGGTTCCTTGTACAACGTCCGCCGCCGGGGGAGCGATTCCGGAATCCGGCGGTAGCTTTGGGGAACCTATGGCACCGCCCGGGCGCGCCCCACCCGGAACTTGCGCAAATGCCTTGCTAGTTGCGCTCGCGTTGGACCAGCACGACCCCCGACAGGATGACGCCGGTCGCCACGACCAGAAGCGGCGTCAGCGGCTCACCCAGCAGCAGCGGCGCGAGGCCGATCCCGATCACCGGCTGCAAGAGCTGCAACGCGCCGATCTTCGCGACGCCGCCATCGGCCAGCGCGCGATTCCACAACAGATAGGCCAGGATGGTGGAGCCCCAGCCGAGCGCCAGGATCGCCATCCATCCATGGGTATCGATGCCACGCAGCGTCTCCATGCCGGAATGAACCGCCACCAGCGGAATCAGCAGCGCCGCGGCCACGACCACCGACCACATGGTGACGGTCGTTGAACCGATCTCCTTGGTCAGCCGCGCCCCTGCGATATAGCCGACGACCCCCATGAACATGCCGATGAACACCAGCACATCGCCCTGCCAGCTCACACCCGCGACCTCAATGCCGATGGCCTCCCAGATCAGCAGCAGCGCGCCGGCCGTGCCGGTGACGATGCCGACCCACCAGCGCCAGCCGGGCATCCGCCGGTCGATGATCGCCGCTAGCACACCTGCCATGACGGCGCCGAAAGCGGTGCCCGCTGCGGCATGTCCCGCCGTGGTGTGTTGTACCCCCCAACTGAACAGGACCGGAAACAGCACCAAACCGCCCGTTCCCGATACGAAGATCAGGAAACACCCACGCGCATTCACGGGTATCCGGTGCCTGCCTATCAGGATTACCAGCGCGGCCAGCGGCGCGGCAACGACCGCACGCATGGCCCCAACGGTGACCCCGTCCGCAGATCCGGTCGCGACCTTGGTGAAGGCAGCGGTCGCGCCGTAGATCAGGACGGCGATCAGCGCAAGCGTGTAGAGCCGTACGGCATTGGTTTCCGACATCTGGCCCCCGACCCGGAAGTGATCCCGGTCAGCGGCGCTGGACCAGCGCCACACCGAACAGGATGACCACGGTGGCGGCGACAAGCATCGGCGTCAACGGCTCCGCGAGAAACACCGCAGCCCCTGCGACCCCTACGACCGGCAGGCCAAACTGCCACACAGACATGCGGCCGATGCCGCCGCGCGTCAGCGCAAAAATCCAGGTGATGTACGCCACCACCGTGGAACCTGCAGAGAGGTAGATAATCGCGGTCCAGCCGAGCGGTTCGATCGCGGCCCAGGCCGCGGCATCCATGCGCAGGATGACAAACGGTAGCTGGATCGCCGCCCCGACCACAACGCTCCACATCGTGACACCGATCGACCCGTAACGAGGGGTCAGCCGGGCGCCGACCACAAAACTCATGGCTGCCGAAAGGCCACCGGAGGCGCAGAGCAGGTCACCCTGCCAGGATGCATCGACGGAATCGAGCCCGATCGCCTCGGCAATCAGGATCACCACACCCACAAATGCCACTGAGACCCCTAACCACCAGCGCGCCGGCGGGAACCGCCGGTTGACCAGCGCATCGAGAAGTCCGGCGAAAACGGGGGTCGCCGCCGCGACAACGGCCGCGTGCCCCGCCGACGTCAACCCGACGCCCAGTGTAAACAGAACCGGAAACCCGATGAGTCCGGTCACCCCAAGTGCCAAAATCAGCCACTTGTCTCGTCCGTACCACGGTAGCGGACAACGCACGACCGCAAGAATCAGGACTGCGAGCGGCAATGCCGCGACCGTTCGCAGCAAGGCCAGCGAAAGGACATCGACGGACATTGCGCCAAACTTGGTGATGATTGGCGTGCCGCCCCAAACGAGGACCGTTAACACGGCTCCGGCGGTGGCGAGCGAGAAAAACCCGACGGCTTCGGGGGAGAATTTGAGGGCTTGTTCATGGGATCAGGATTCGAGACGTCCCGGATCCACCGTCACACCATGATCGAGCGGGCCATGGCCATGGCCGTAGCCGGGGGCCGACAGGATCGCCGCGCGCACATAGCGCCGGGACCGCGCCACGGCATCGGCGAGCGCCATGCCCTGGGCTATTCCGGCGGCAATCGACGATGCCAGCGTACAACCGGTGCCGTGTGTGTGGGTGCTGTCGATCCGCGCATCGGCGAACCGGACCGTCCCATCGGGCGTGACGAGCAGATCGACCACCTCGCCGCCCGGCACATGCCCCCCCTTCACCAGCACCGCCGACGCACCCATCTCCAGCAACCGTTCGCCCGCGCGCTGCTGACCGGCTTCATCGGCCACTGCGATCCCCGTCAGGGCCTCTGCCTCCGGCGCATTCGGTGTCAGCACGGTGGCACGGGGCAGGATCAGCGCCGCCAGCGCGTCATGCGCGCCGGTGTCGAGCAACCGCGCACCACCCTTGGCCACCATCACCGGGTCAGCCACCAGCGGCACGTCAGGCGCATGATCCGTCAGTTTCCGCGCGACGGTCTCGATCACCTCGACGCTGTGAAGCATCCCCGTCTTGATCGCATCAGCCCCGAGATCGTCGAGAACAACGCGCATCTGCTGCGCCACGAAATCCGTATCGACCGCGAAAACGCCGTGCACGCCTTGCGTGTTCTGGGCCGTGAGCGCGGTGATCGCCGTCATGGCGAACCCGCCAAGCGCCGTGACGGCCTTGATATCCGCCTGGATTCCGGCACCCCCGCCCGAATCCGAACCGGCTACGATCAGCACCCGTCCCTTCATGCCGGAAATCCGCTCAGGCCGCGGCAGCAGCGGCGATGGCGCTGGCGATGTCGTCCACGACCGCGTTCACGGCGGCCTCGTCCCGGCCCTCGGCCATCACGCGGATGACCGGCTCTGTGCCCGAAGGACGGATCAGCACACGGCCCTCCCCGGCCAGCCGGCTCTCGCCCTCGCTGATCGCGGATTTGACCCCCGGCGCATCCATCGGCGTGCCGCCGGAAATGCGCACATTCTTCAGGATCTGCGGATAGGGATCGAACACCTTGGAGAATGCGCTCATCGGCGCATCGTTGGTGACCTTGCCCGCCAGCACCTGCAGGGCCGCAATCAGCCCGTCCCCGGTGGTGGAATAGTCGCTCAGGATTACATGGCCGGATTGCTCGCCGCCCAGGTTAAAGCCGCCCGCGCGCATCTGCTCCAGCACATAGCGGTCGCCGACCTTGGCACGCTCCAGCCCCAGGTCGATGGTCTCGAGGTATTTCTCCAGGCCAAGGTTCGACATCACCGTCGCAACCACGCCGCCCCCTAAAAGCTGGCCTTCCGCCTGCCAGGCGCGCGCGATCATCGCCATGACCTGGTCGCCATCAATCTTCGTCCCGTACTCGTCGCACAGGATCACCCGGTCCGCGTCGCCGTCCAGCGCAATGCCGAGATCAGCGCCGTGCGCGACAACCTGTTCCTGCAAGGTTTCCGTCGTCGTCGCGCCGCAATCCTTGTTGATGTTGGTGCCGTTGGGCGCGATCCCGATGGGCACCACGTCGGCACCAAGCTCGTGGAAGACCCGCGGCGCCACCTTGTAGGCGGCACCGTTGGCGCAATCAACGACCAGCTTCAGCCCGTCAAGGCGAAGATGCCGGGGAAAGCTGTACTTTACGAACTCGATATAGCGGCCCGGCGCATCCTCTAACCGCCAGGCGCGGCCCAGCCGGTCGGACGGCGCGAGGTGGTCGAGAAGCCCGTTCTCGATCATAGCCTCGATGTCTTCCTCGACCTCGTCCGAGAGCTTGTAGCCGTCAGGGCCGAACAGCTTGATGCCGTTGTCCTCGAACGGGTTGTGGGAGGCTGAGATCATCACGCCGAGATCGGCACGCAACGAGCGGGTCAACATCGCGACGGCAGGTGTCGGCATTGGGCCGACCAGCACCACGTCCATACCCATGGCCGTGAAACCGGCCTGCATGGCAGGTTCGATCATGTAGTTGGACAGGCGCGTGTCCTTGCCGATCACGACCACATGGCGGTGATCGCCGCGCGTGAAACGGTGGCCCGCGGCCATCGCCACGCGCAACGCCGTCTCGGCGGTCATCGGCTCCACATTGGCCTTGCCGCGAATGCCATCGGTGCCAAACAGCTTGCGTGCCATGAACAGGCCTTACGTTGTTCCGGTTCAAATCCCGGTGGGTTACCGCCTTATAGCACCGGGTTCGTGAGCGTTCACAAGGCCGTCATACGGCCCAGCCGGATGCGTGACGCCACACATCCAGCGCCCGGCGGGTCTCGTCCACGTCGTGGACGCGCACGATCTGCGCCCCGCGCGCCACAGCGGCCAGTGCGGCGGCGACGGAACCCGTCACCCGCGCCTTCGGATCGGTCTCCCCTGTCCACACGCCGATGAAACTCTTGCGCGACAGACCGACCGCCAGCGCGCAACCCAGTCCATGAAACACCGCGAGGTCGCGCAGCAGCGCTTCATTTTGGGCGACGGTCTTACCGAAGCCGAAACCGGGATCGACGGCGATCCGCCCCGCCGGGATGCCCGCGGCCCGGCACATAGCCACCCGCCTGGCCAGCATCGCGTAAACATCGCCCACGACATCGCCATAGCTGGGGTCGTCCTGCATGGTCTCCGGCGTGCCCTGCATATGCATCAGGACAACGGATGCGTTTGATCGTGCGATCGCCTCGACCGCGCCGTCATCGGCCAGTGCGCCGACATCGTTGACGATGCGCGCCCCGGCCTCGACCGCGGCCTGCATGACCGCCGTCTTGCGGGTGTCGATGGAGACCAAGACACCCTCCTCGGCCAACGCCGAGACCACCGGCAGGACCCGCGCGCATTCCACATCCACGGAGACCGGGTCCGCGCCGGGCCGTGTGGACTCCCCGCCGACATCGACGATATCCGCGCCCGCCGCCACCAGCGCGCGTGCGAAGGCGATAGCCGCGTCGGGGTCGGCATGGTCGCCGCCGTCGGAAAAGCTGTCGGGCGTGACATTGCACACCCCCATGATGCGCGGGCGCGCTCCGGCCCCGGACAGGGCCAGACCGGCGAAATCCGCGCGCGGCGCGCTCAGGCGTTCCAGGGTGTCCGCCAGCGCGCCATCGTCCTCCGCGAGGGCGTCTCCGGCCGCCTGGCGCAGTTGTGCCGCCGACAGGATATCCCCGCCCAGCCGGGCATGGGTAAAGGCGAGCGGGCCGCCCGCCAGCGCGAAGGCCGCGCCCTCGCCGCACAGGCGCAGCGCCGCCGGGCCGGACACCAGTCCCTCGGGTACCGGCATCACATTGGTTGCCGTCTCCGCATCGAAAAAGGGCTCCCGCGTATCGGCGGAAGCCCCCTGTCGCTGGTTCATCGTCGAGACCGTCCGCTGCGTCAGCCCTGGGGCTGCGGTTCCGGCTCCATGCCGCCCGACGGCCGGTCCTTTTTTTTCGCGCTGCCGCTGGTGGGTACCGAGGAACGCGGGCGATCGGTCGAACCGGATTCATCGTTGTCGGACCGGTCGATGGATTCACCCTTGAGCAGATGATCGACCTCATCAGCGGCAAGGGTCTCGTATTCGAGCAGCCCGTTGGCGAGCGTGTGTAGGTCTTCCATCCTCTCGGTCAGGATACGGCGCGCATCGGCCTCGGCCGTGTCGATCAGCAGGCGAATCTCGTCGTCGATGACCTTGGCGGTCGCGTCGGAGACGTTCTTGTGCTGGGACACGGAGTGACCAAGGAAGACCTCTTCCTGATTGTCCTCGTAACGCAGCGGGCCCAGCTTCTCGCTGAAGCCGTATTCGGTGATCATCCGGCGCGCGAGGTTGGTGGCTTCCTTGATGTCGTTGCCGGCACCGGTCGTCACCCGCTCCTTGCCGAAGATCAGTTCCTCGGCGACGCGGCCGCCGAACATCATCGACAGCTTCGCCTTCAGCTCGTAGATAGAGTAGGTGTAGCGGTCACGCTCGGGCAGCGACATGGTCACACCCAGCGCGCGGCCGCGCGGGATGATGGTGACCTTGTGCAGAGGGTCGCAGCCATCCTTGGCCAGCCCGACCAGTGCGTGGCCGGCCTCGTGATATGCGGTGAGGCGCTTTTCCTCCTCCGTCATCACCATCGAGCGGCGCTCGGCACCCATCAGAACCTTGTCCTTTGCATCCTCGAACTCGGCCATGGTGACCATGCGCCGGCTCTTACGCGCGGCAATCAGCGCCGCCTCGTTCACGAGGTTGGCAAGATCCGCGCCAGAGAAACCGGGTGTCCCGCGCGCAATGATTTTCGCGTCCACGTCCGGCGCCAGCGGTACCTTGCGCATGTGGACCTTGAGGATCTGCTCACGCCCCACGATATCGGGATTCGGCACCACAACTTGACGATCGAAACGGCCTGGGCGCAGCAGCGCCGGGTCCAGCACGTCCGGGCGGTTGGTGGCCGCAATGAGGATAACACCTTCATTGGTTTCGAAGCCGTCCATCTCGACCAGCATCTGGTTGAGGGTCTGTTCGCGCTCGTCGTTACCACCGCCGAGGCCGGCGCCACGATGGCGACCCACCGCATCGAGCTCGTCGATGAAGATGATGCAAGGCGCGTTCTTCTTGCCCTGCTCAAACATGTCACGCACGCGCGATGCACCGACACCGACGAACATCTCGACGAAGTCGGAACCGGAAATTGTGAAGAAGGGAACGTTCGCCTCGCCCGCAATGGCGCGGGCGAGAAGCGTCTTACCGGTGCCCGGAGGGCCCACCAGCAAGACGCCCTTGGGGATCTGGCCGCCGAGGCGCTGGAACTTCTGCGGGTCCCGCAGAAACTCGACTATCTCCTCGACCTCCTGCTTGGCCTCCTCGACGCCGGCCACATCCTCAAAGGTTACGCGGCCCGACTTTTCCGTCAGCAGCTTTGCGCGAGACTTACCAAAACCCATGGCCCGGCCGCCGCCACCCTGCATCTGCCGCATGAAGAAGATCCACACGGCGACAATGATGATAAAGGGCAGCCAGGACAGCAGCATGCCGAGGAGCGGATGCACCTCTTCCTTCGGCGCAGCGGAAATCCGCACGCTGTGGTCACTAAGACGCTGGACCAGATTCGGGTCATTCGGCGCATAGGTGGTGAACTTCACGCCGTTGCGAAGCGTGCCGGAAATATCCTGGCCCTGGATAGTCACATCCTCGACCTGATCGTTCTCTACCTGGTTCACGAAGTCGGAGAAGGCTATCCTTTGATTGCTTCCCTGCTGGCCCGACGTCTGGAACAAGTTGAATAGCGCAACAATCAGCAGGGCGATAATCACCCACAGCGCTAAGTTTCTGCCGAAATTATTCAAATGATCTCTCCACTCGACCGCGCGGGCGCCGACCTTGATGAAGGCGTCATCACCCAGCCGCTAAAACGCCCGTCTAACATGGGACTCCGAACGCGCCAGGGCAACGGCAAATTCGTCACAGTCAAATAACCGTGAAAACGCCTAAAAACCGCCAAAAGTTGCGCCCGCAATCGGGTTTTTCGGCGAAAACCGCACAAACAGTCCCCCCTGCCCGTCAAAATCAGGGCCTGAGGCCAGTCGGTCGCCGTCATAAAGGCCCGGCAAGACCCTCCGCGCCTCGAGGGGCAGCGCCAGAACCCGCGCTGATACGACACGCGCCAGGTCACGCCGCGAGGCCCGTCCCAGCGCATCGACAGTCAGGCCCGCACCGGCGGAGCTGGCCAGGACCGTGAAGCGATTATCCCATGTAAACTGGTGGTTCCCGGCGGCATAGGGTCGCGGAAGCGCCGCTGGTTCGCGAAAGACCTGCAACAGACCGTTCGCACCGTGTGCAATCACGCACCCGCCGAGCGTTCGCCGCCAGTTACCGGTATTGTGCACATACTGCGCCACCAGCGCATCAAGACGCGCTCCGCGCGGCGGATAGGCTGCCCCGCTTACGGTAGTAACCGCCCTGCCGATAAGACCCCGCGCTGTGTCGGGGGCGGCGCTGCGTAACTTTTCGCTATCCAGAACCGCAAAGCCGGCGGGATCGATCCGCGCGATAGCCCCCGCTAGCGCAGCCAAAGCGCGCTCATGGGAAATCCGCGCAGCGAGCAACGACGGGCTATCTGCCGGTTTTGAAATCGTAGCACCTGCGCGAAGCCGCGCTCGCTCGAAACGGGGGTCGAGGTTACTCGGATCCTCGATCCAGGACTGGCCGTACTCGGCCAGGCTGGCCGAAAGGCGCGCGCGGGATACAGACAGCAGGGGACGCAGGATACGCACCCCGCCACTCTCACGCAGATCTGCCATGCCCGCTTGCCCCGCAACTCGACTGCCGCGCGCGCGGCGCATGATGCGGGTCTCGACCTGATCGGACAGGTGGTGGCCGACCAGCAGATGCAGGATACCGGCCTCGCGACACGCTTGTTCCAGCACTTCGTAGCGCGCCGCACGCGCCGCCGCCTCGACGGCACGGGTGCGGTCCAGCCCGGTCAGGCTGAGAACACGATGAGGAATAGAATGCGCCATCATCCACCGGGCGACCTGCCGAGCCTCATCGAAGGATTCGTCACGCAGCCCGTGATCGACGGTCAGCGCAAGAAGTTCGCCGTCCTGCGCGCGCGCCCAGTCCGCGGCCAGCAGAACAAGCGCCACGCTGTCACGCCCGCCCGACACACCGACGGCGACGCGCGGACGCGCCTCGAACGGACCGAGCCGGTCCATCAAACGAGAAAATTCCGGCGCGGAGACGGGCACCCCGTCGGGCGCACCACCATTAGGCTCGGCGGAATCGGCCGCGGCTAGCCGCACTGAAGACGGCCTATCTCCCGATCCGCGCGCTGAACCACGCTGGTGGGCGCATCCGGATATTCAAAACGAAGCTTCTTGAGCGTGATGCAGGCGTCGTCGCGCTGGTTCAACTGGGCCAGCGACATACCGAGTTTCAGAAGGTTGTCCGGTGCCTTGCCGCTTTCGGGATAGCGTTGGAATCCTTCCGCGAAGGTGCGCGCCGCTGTCGGGTAGTCGCCACGCACATAATAAGTCTCGCCCAGCCAGTACTGGGCATTGCCCGCGAGCGGGTCGTCGCCGTGGACGGCTACGAACTCAGAAAATGCCTGCTCGGCGCTCGCAAAATCACGGCGCAGCAGGAACTGGCGCGCGTAGTTGTAGCGGTCCTGCACGCTGCCCTTGGGCAGTGCAACGCCTGTACTAGCCGCTGCGGCCGTCGTTGCGGCCTGCGCACTCGCGGTCTGGTCCCCGCCGCTCGCGGGGACGTTAGCCGCGCGAAGCTGGCTTTCCGTCAGGGTTCCGATGAGCTGCTGCGCGTCGCCGCCCTCACCCTGGACCTTGACCGAACCCGCACGTTGCGCCGCGACAGGCGCGCCACCACCACGCGAAGCCTGACCGGAGACACCATTGCCTTCGAGTTCACGCAGGCGGAAGTCCACATCGGCCACCAGCCGGTCCATGCGGTCGTTAAGCTGGCGGATCTGAAACTCGAGCTGCTCGATCTGACCGGTCAGCCGCCGGGTCTGTTCCTCCAGCGTATCCTGGGTGATCTGCAGATCCGAAAGGGCCGACGGCGGCGGTGTCGTCCCAATGGAGGCCGAGCGGGCAGTGGGCGTATCACCGCGATAGAGGATACGCTCCAGCGTCTGGAGCTGGCGCTCAAGGCGCTCGACATTATATGACAGGTTCTGCACGTCGCGTGACTGAGCCGCCGAAACGGACGGCCAAGCGATACCCGCCATTAGCAAAGCTGAAAGGGCCAGCGCTGAAAATACATGCACCGAGGAGTTTTGCCCAGAGGAGCGCTTTATTGTCTTCATCGTGATCGTCCCAGCGACGGTATTCCTCTACCCAGCCTTCGCCGCCGGATACCGATCCCGACGTTCGGCGTGATTTCTGGCGAAACTATGGCAGGTCCGGCCGGATACGAAAACGCCCCGGACGTGTCCGGGGCGCCTTCATTCGCGAATGACGTTTCGCGTTTACTGGTCGATGACCATCACCGCACGCCGATTCTGGGCCCAGGCGCGTTCGTTCGAACCCGGAACAGCCGGCCGCTCCTTACCGAAGCTCACGATCTTCACGCGGTTGGAATCGATGCCCAGCGAGACCAAGTAGTCGCGCGCGGCATCCGCACGGCGCTCACCCAGAGCCAGGTTGTACTCACGCGTGCCGCGCTCGTCGGCGTGACCTTCGACGATCACGCGATTGGCGGGATAAGTCTTGAGCCAGGCCGCCCAGCGCTCGATGGCCGTGCGGGACTCCGCGGACAGCGCCGAGCTGTCGAACGAGTAGAACACGCGGTCACCGACGTTGATCTCGAGGTCGAGCTGAGAGCCGGGCTTGGGGCCGGCGGGCGAGGTTGCGACTTCGCCGCTGCCTGAGGAAGCGCCGGTGCTGCCGGTGCTGCGGTGCTGCCGCTGTTATCGCCGCTGGTCGAGCAGGCGGCCAGTAAGAACGCCGCCAGGACAAGGCCGGTGATATTGATTCGCATAGTGGACTCCTTACGTCTTTTTTTCACGGACTTGGAAAATCCGCAAAATTTTCCGGAGGACTAAGTATTACCTTTCCCCCGGTTAATGCGCCGACCGGCGCCGATTCACGGTGAAACCTTCAGCTAGGTTCCGAAGTCCCCGACCGCCGACGTTCACAAATATACTTATCGTTGAATTGGAAATCAAGCATTCGCCCACCTCTTTGACGGCGATTTGACAAGTATTTACAGGCACTTTTGGTGATTCGAACCTATTGCGTGAACGCCCCAGGCGACCATGCCGGATCCGAACCGCCGACTGGCGTGGTGACTTCACGCTCGTTGAAACCGGTCAGATCTATGGAAAACAGACGCGGGTCACCGCCTCGCCCGCGTACATCGCTGGGTTCCTGACGGAAATACATCAGAACCCGGCCATTTGGCGCCCAGGTAGGCCCCTCGACCAAGAACCCGCGGGTCAGCAGACGTTCCCCCGAGCCGTCGGGTCGCATGACGCCGATATGGAAGGTACCCCGGAAGATTTTCGTGAAGGCAATCAGATCGCCGCGCGGGGACCAGACCGGGGTCGCATAGCGCCCCTCGCCGAAGCTAATTCGGCGCTGGTTGCTGCCGTCCGAATTCATCACATAGAGCTGCTGGCTGCCGCCGCGGTCCGATTCGAAGACAACCTGATGCCCGTCGGGCGCAAAGGAGGGCCCTGTGTCGATCGACGCACTGCGGGTGAGCTGCGAGACACGGCGCGTTCGCACATCCATCGAGTAGATATTCGAATTCCCGTTCTCGGCATAGCTCATCACCACGCTGTTGCCGTCGGGTGAGAAGCGCGGCGCGAAGGTCATGCCCGGGAAATCACCCAGCAGTTCCTGCTCACCGGTATCGATGTTGAACAGATATACGCGCGGCTGGTCGTTGACATAAGCCAGATAGGTGATCTCCTGCTGCGCGGGCGAGAAACGCGGCGTGAGCACCAAGGTCTGTCCGTCGGTCAGAAAACGATGGTTCGCGCCGTCCTGATCCATGATCGAGAGCCGCTTCACACGCTTTTCGGCCGGCCCGCTCTCGGCAATGTAGACGATGCGGGTGTCGAAATAGCCTACCTCGCCGGTCACGCGCTCATAGATCTTGTCGGCAATGATGTGCGCGACCCGGCGCCAGTTGGCCTGCGTAGTGGTTAGGCTAAGGCCGGTCATCTGGTCCTCCGCGAAAACATCCCAGAGACGGAACGATGCGCTCAGCGCTCCGTTGGCATCGATCCCGACCTCACCGATGACCAGCGCCTGGGCGTTAAGCGGCTTCCAGTTGTTGAACCTTGGCGTCACATCGAGCCCCTGGGGCTGGCCGATGAAGGCCCTCTTATCGATCGGCCGGAAAAGCCCCGAACGCTCCAGATCGGCTGCCACAACCCCGGCGATATCGACGGCGAACCGACGGGCCGCCACGTTGTCCGACAGAAAATCGGGCACCGCGATGGGCAGGGGTTCGACATTGCCTTGCGTAATATCGACGGTGATCTCGGCGCGCGCCGGCCCATGGACCAGAAGCGATAGCGCAACAAGGGCAATAAAGACATTTAGCGCGCGCAGGCGGGGGAGGAGGGTGTTCATGTCTAGCTCAGCATCTTGCTCGGATCGAAGTTGAATTTAATGTCTTTCCAGATGTCGTACTGCTCAGCCGGCAACTGGAGGGGCGCACATTTCAGGACTGCCCGGCGCGCGGCCTCGGCGGCCGAACGGAAATAGTTGTCGAGGGCCATGCGCGTACTGTCGACGACATCCACTCGCGAAACGTTACCTTGCTGGTCCACGGCAATCTGCAGCGAGACCAGCAAAGTGTCGGCATCTCGCGCGCCCGGGGGCGGGCTCCAGCATGGGCTGATCTGCTGACGGATCATCAGGCCAAGGCGGTCGACCTCCCGGATGGAGGCCCGCTGGGCCACCTGCGACTGCTGCGGGGCTTCGTCACCCTTCTTGGTCACGGTCTCCGGCTTTTTCGAGCGCTGGGGTGTCTTCTGTTTCGTTTCACGGGCGGCAAGATCCTTCAGAACCGAACCGAAATCGCGGCGCGGCGCCGGCGGCTTGGGCTTCGCTTTCGGCGTCACCTTGGCGGTCTGCGGGGCCGGATCGGGTTCCGGCTCCGGCTTCGGATCAGGTTGTGGCTCGAGCGCCTTGTTTTTCGGTTCAGGCGGCACGACGACAGGCGGCGGCGGGACCGTATTGGCCTTGGCCACCTTCCGGGTTTCAGGCGGGTGCGGCGGTTCAGGTAACGGCTGCGGGGGACGCGGCGGCGGCTGGGGTGTCGCGGTGCGCGTCGTCTCTGGCTTGGGCTCGGGCTCCGGCGTGGCCGCTTCAGGCGGCCGGGTGACGTCGTCCAGGCGCACCACATCGACCGGAATGATGGTCGCGGTCACCGGCGGAGGCGTGAAAAAGAGGTGCAGGCCGAACTGGGCGAACAGGATGACAGCGGCATGCCCTCCCGCAGACACCAGCCCGCTCGACGTTCTCAGATTTGCCCACGCGACACGCATGCTCCCGGAACGGCGCTTCCGCTATTGCTGCGACTGCTGGGCGCCGGGGATCGGCACTTCGGCAATCAGCGCAACCTTGGAGAAGCCGGCTTCGGAGACCATGCCCATGACTTCCATGACACGCCCGTAGTTGATCTGCCGGTCGCCGCGCACGAACACCCGCAGATCCGAGTTCGCCTCTGACACAGCGATCAACCGCGGAATCAGGGCCTCCTGCTCGATTTCGGATTCCTGAAGATAGACCCGCCCTTCCGCATCTACGGTGATGATGAGCGGCTCCTTTTCCTCGTTTATTGGATCGACCGCCGCCTTGGGCAGATCGACCGGAACACCGACGGTCAGGAGCGGTGCCGCAATCATGAAGATCACGACCAGTACCAGCATTACGTCCACGAAGGGGGCGACGTTGATTTCTGTCATCGGACCTCGCCGGAACCGGCGCCGCATCCGCATGTTGTCGGATGAAAGCCCCATGCCCTATTTCGTCTCCTCAAGCTGGCGGGACAGGATCGCGCTGAATTCGGCCGCGAACCCTTCAAGCCGCTGGGAATACCGGGTCATGTCGTTGCTGAACTTGTTGTAGGCGGCCACGGCCGGGATCGCGACGATCAGGCCCATGGCCGTCGTGAACAGCGCCTCGGCCAGTCCGGGCGCGACAACCGCCAGATTGGTGTCCTTCGCAATGGCGATGGCCTGGAACGAGTTCATGATGCCCCACACCGTGCCGAACAGGCCGATGAACGGGCCGGTCGCACCGGCCGAGGCCAGGAAGACCATGTAGCGTTCAATCCGCTCCATCTCGCGCGTGAGCGAGACCTCCATGACCCGTTCGATGCGGTCGTGCAAGTTCGCCCGGAGCGAATCCGTGGAAGCCAGCCCGCGTGCATTACTTCTCTGCCATTCTGACATGGCCGCGGAGAACACCGCCGCCATGGGGTCGCCGGGGCGGGAGCCGAGGCGCTGATAAAGCTCATCGAGCGATCCCCCCGACCAGAAATTTTCCTCGAAGCGGGTCGCATCGGCAGACAGCCGGCGCAGCTTCAGCCATTTGTCGATGATGATCGTCCACGACCAAAAGGACGCGACGAACAGAATGAGCATAACAACCTTGATGACCAGGTCGGACCGCAGGAACAGCCCCCACACCGAAAAATCGGAGATCCCCACCCCGCCGGTCACCGCAACTGTTTCGACGATGTTCGATTCCATAGAAAAAACAGCCTCTCGTTTTCGTTGACGACGTCGCCTCCCCGGAGGCAAGTCACATGCCAGAACATAAGCGTCGCATTAAGCCCTTGCGATCAGGTCCTCCAGCGCGTCCCGGACGTCGCCGGGAAGCCGTGCTGGCCTGAGATTTCCGTCCATGCATGCCAGACGTATCTGCATGCGCACCAATTCCGTCTCGCCGCCCGCCGGCTCGCATCGCGCGACCGTCTGGTCCGCGCTCATGCTCGCCCCGCGCACTTCGCGAATCTGCGTGCGCACCACCAGCGCATCGTCGAGACGCGCCGGCAGCAGGTAATCCGCGTTGCAGCTCCGCACCGCGAAGGCAATTCCCGCCTCCTCCAGCAGGGGCCCGTGTTCCGTTCCCAGGCAACGCATCAGCTCCGTGCGCGCGCGTTCCGCGAAACGCAGGTAGTTGGCGTAATAGACGATGCCTGCCGCATCGGTATCCTCGTAATAGACCCGTATCGGAAAGACGTGCGCGCCGCCGTCGAACCACCCCGAAGGACTGGTGCCCCGCACCCCGCCGTCAGCGCCCATGATCGTCTTCCGGGTTCGAATCATCGGTGCCATTTGTGGCAACCGTATGGCCGCCGAGCAGGTCGCCCTGTGAGTCGCCGTCGGCCTCGTTTCGCGGTGGCGCATCCAGGCCCAGATGCCCGTACGCACCCTGGGTAAGCATTCGCCCGCGCGGGGTGCGCTGGATGAGTCCCTGCTGGATCAGGAACGGCTCGACCACGTCTTCCAGCGTGTCGCGCTCCTCCGACAGGGCCGCGGCCAGCGTCTCGATCCCGACCGGGCCGCCAAGGTGCACGTCGGCGATATGGCGCAGGTAGCGCCGGTCCATCGAATCGAGGCCCCTGTCATCGACATCGAGACGCGACAGCGCCCGGTCGGCAATCGCGCGATCGACCGGCAGGGTGTCCTCGACCAGCGCGAAGTCGCGCACCCGGCGCAGCAGACGTCCGGCGATGCGCGGTGTCCCACGCGCGCGCCGGGCGATCTCCACCGCGCCTTCGTCGGTCATGGCCAGATCGAGCAGTCCCGCGCCCCGAGTCACAATGGTCGCCAGGTCGTCGGGCCCGTAGAATTCGAGGCGCAGGTTGATCCCGAAGCGTTCACGGAGCGGCATCGTCAGCAGACCTAGGCGCGTGGTCGCGCCGACCAGTGTGAATGGCGGCAACTCGATGCGCACCGAGCGCGCCGCCGGCCCTTCGCCGATGATGAGATCGAGTTCGCCGTCCTCCATCGCCGGGTAGAGGACCTCCTCGACCGCCGGATTGAGCCGGTGAATCTCGTCGATGAACAGGACATCGCGCGGCTGCAGGTTGGTAAGCACAGCGGCAAGATCGCCGGCTTTGGTGATGACCGGGCCGGAGGTCGCGCGGAAGCCGACACCCAGTTCCTGCGCCACGATACGCGCCAACGTCGTCTTGCCGAGACCCGGCGGCCCGTGGAACAGCACATGGTCGATGGCCTCGCCGCGCGCACGCGCGGCCGCGATGAACACGGCCAGATTCTCCCGCACCGAAGGCTGGCCAATGAAGGCGTCCAGCGCGACGGGGCGCAGCGCCACATCGACCCGGTCGTCGCCGTGATCGGCGGGATCGACGAGGCGGTCTCCGGCGGCCATATCGCTCATCGCACACCGCTCATTGCGAGAGTTCCTTCAGCGCGGCTGGAATCAGCGCGCCCAGCCCGGCCTCGCCGCCGCCGTTCTGCATGGCGCGGGTGACGGCCGTGAAGGCTTCGGCACGGCCATAGCCCAGATTGACCAGCGCCGAGACGGCATCGCCCGCCACGCCGTCATCGTTGTCGGCCGCGGCCGCCTCGGTGGACACGTCACCGGCGGGCGCCGGCCGCGCAGCCGGCGAGAACGCGCCGCCCAGCGAGACAATCTTGTCCTTCAGCTCGGTCATCAGCCGCGCGGCGAGGCGCGGGCCGACCCCGTCGGGGCGCGACAGCATCGCCTTGTCCTGGGCGATGATCGCGGTGGTCAGCTCATCGACCGACAGCGTGCCGAGGATCGCGAGGCCGACCTTCGCCCCCACGCCCTGGACCGTCGTCAGCATGCGGAAGGCGGCGCGCTCCTTGGCGGTGGCGAAGCCGTAAAGGTGAATGTGGTCCTCGCGCACATGCGTCTCGATGTGCAGCGACAGCGGGGCGCCCACAGCCGGCAGGTTCGAGATCACTCGGCCCGGACAGAAGACGAGATAGCCGACGCCGGAGACGTCGATCACGATCCAGTCCTCGCCCACTTCCTCCAGAATGCCTTTCAGGCGCGCGATCACTGGGCCGCCTCCACAAGCTGGCGGGCGGAAATGTGATGCGCGTGGCAGATGGCGATGGCGAGCGCGTCCGCCGCGTCGGGCGATTCCACCGGCGCGCCGGGCAGCAGCACGCCGATCATGTGCATCATCTGGGTCTTGTCGGCATGGCCGTAACCGACGATCGACTTCTTGACGGTGTTGGCCGCGTATTCGGCAACGGGAATACCCGCCAGCGCGGGCACCAGCAGCGCGACCCCGCGCGCCTGGCCCAGCTTCAGGGTCGATTGGCCGTCGCGGTTGACGAAGGTCTCCTCAACCGCCGCGCCGTCGGGCTCGAAGGCCGCGATCACGTCGCGCAGCCCGTCATGCAGACGGCACAGCCGCCCGGACAGTTCCCCGGCGCCGGATTTGACGACCCCGTTGGCCACATGCCGCAGCCGGTTGTTCTCGGCATCGACGATGCCCCACCCCGTAAAGCGCAGGCCCGGATCGACGCCAAGAAGCCGCATGGTCAGCCTGTCAGCTCCGCCATGACCTCGTCGCTGACCTCGAAATTGGTCGCGACGCGCTGCACATCGTCGCTTTCGTCGAGCACGTCGATGAGCTTGAGCACGGTGCGCGCGGAATCCGCGTTGAGATCGACCGTCGTCTGGGGCTTCCAGGTCAGGCCGGCGGATTCCGGCTGTCCGAATTTTTCGGTCAGTGTCTCGACGACCTGGCCGAAATCCTCCGGCGCGCAGATGATCTCATGGGCCTCACTGCTGCTGGCCACATCCGACGCACCGGCTTCCAGCGCCGCTTCGAATACGTCGTCGGCGCTAGCCTTGTCGGCGGGATAGACCACTTCGCCCACCTGGTCGAACATGAAGGAGACGGAGTTGGTCTCCCCCAGATTGCCGCCATGCTTGGAGAACGCCGCACGCACTTCCGAGGCGGTGCGGTTCCGGTTGTCGGTCAGCGCTTCCACGATCACCGCCACGCCGCCGGGACCGTATCCCTCGTAGCGGACTTCCTCATAGTTGTCGGCCTCGCCGCCGCCGGACGCCTTGTCTATCGCACGCTTGATGCGGTCGTTCGGCATGTTCTGGCCGCGCGCGGCAGCGATCGCCGTGCGCAGGCGCGGGTTCTGAGCCGCGTCCGGGCTGGAACGGGCGGCAACCTCGATCTCACGCGCCAGCTTGGCGAACACTTTTGCCCGCTTGGCGTCCTGCGCACCCTTGCGGTGCATGATGTTCTTGAATTGGGAATGGCCAGCCATGTCCCGGGTACTCCGAATTCGTTGCAAACACAGGTGACACGCGCCATTCGCGCGCAAACCGCGTCCACGCCGAACCCGGCGCAGCACGCAAAATGTCCAACCGCAATCGTTTAGCGGATTCCCGCCCGCGTCGAGAACCCCCGATTTGGTCAGGAGTTCCCGGCCGGATGGCGAATTCTACTTCGCCGCCTCCGCGCGCGGCGGCAGGAAGTCCGGCCAGGCCGGGCGCAACCGCCCGCCGATCACAATAGGCGCGGCGCGCAGGGCCAGTCCGGTCTTGTCGTCCGTCTCCACATAGACCCCGCACAGGCTCGCCGGGCCGGTCGCGGGCGACAGCCGTTCGGAGACGAGCTTGCTGCGGAACCGCGCGATGGCGGTATCCTTCTTCATACCGATGACGGAGTCATAGTCACCGCACATCCCGGCATCCGACTGGTAGGCCGTACCGCCCTCCAGCACCTGGGTATCTGCCGTGGGCACATGGGTGTGGGTGCCCACAACAAGGCTCACGCGCCCGTCACAGACATGGGCCAGCGCCATCTTTTCCGACGTCGCCTCCCCGTGAACATCGATCAGCACCGCATCGACCGCCGCCCCCATGGGGTTGGCCTGCAGCGTCCTGTCGAGCGCCGTGAACGGATCGTCGAGCAGTTCCATGAACAGCCGGCACATCACATTGACCACCAGAACCTTGCGCCCGTCTTGCGCGCGGATGATCGAGGCGCCGCTGCCCGGCGTTCCCGGCGTGTAGTTGATTGGCCGCAGCACCCGGGGATCGGCATCGATGTACGAGACGATTTCCTTCTGGTCCCAGACATGGTTGCCGGTGGTGATGGCGTCCGCCCCGGCGGCGAACAGTTCGTCGCAGATCTTGCCGGTCAGCCCGAAGCCGTGCGCCGCGTTCTCCGCGTTCACCACGACGAAATCGAGCGAGAGTTCGTCGCGCAGGCCCGGCAGGTGCTCCAGCACCACGTCCCGGCCCGCACGGCCAACAAGGTCTCCGCAAAACAAAATCTTCATCAATCGCGTCCCGTCGTGACCCGCAGCGCCGCCGATTCCGTGACGATCCAGTCGAGCGGCGCATCGTGGGGACCGACTGGCATGTCGTCGCGAAGCTGGCCCGAAAACGCAAGCCCCACGGCGAGAATTTCTTTCCCCGCACGCAACGCCGCGATGGTGCGGTCGTAGTACCCGCCCCCATAGCCGAGCCGCCGCCCCTGCCGGTCGAACGCCAGCAGCGGGACCAGCAGAATATCGGGCACCAGTTCCTCGGCGTCTTCGGCGGGCACCGGAACGGCGAACACCCCGGCCTCCAGCTGGTCGCCCTCGGCCCAGCGGCGAAACAACAGCGGTGTCCCGGGTGCGGCGACCACCGGCAGGCACAGGCGCGAGCCGCGCGCGGCGAGCCGCTGCATCAGCGTGGCCGGGTCGAGTTCACTGCCGATGGCCATGTAGCCCGAGATCACCGTGCCGATGCCCGTGCGCTCTGCGAGCGCCGGTTCGGACATGAACCGGGCGGCGACCCCGGCCGCCGCGGCCGCGCCGAGACCGGAAGACAACGCATCGCGGTTCGCGCGCGCATCGGCCCGCAGCTTCGCCTTCTCAGCATCGATATCGGAAGCGGACACGCCGGGCTCGACCTTGCGCATGAGCGGATAAAAAAGGTGGACGGCGCCAAGCGAAGGTCGGCGAGCGGGAAGTCCACCGAGACCTGCTAAAAGCAGGTGGGCGCCGTAGTGCCGAAACCTCGATCCCGACAGGGACAGCTCCCTAGTGGATTAGTAAGGTCTCCAGGACTAGTTGCCGCCTGACGCGGCGCCCAGCAAACCGTCCGCCCTCAAACTAGGTAGCCGGCGTGTCCGCGGCAAGCGCTTCCGCCAATTGTTCGATACGCGCGGCCAGCGCCTCGATCTGCGAGGCGATCTTGTCCTCGGTGTCGTCGATGGCCGACTGGGTGTCGCGGGCGGCCTGGTTGCGGGTCGCCTCCAGCTCGTCGCGGATGTCGGACAACTCGTCCGTGACCAGCAGCCCGGCCATCACCATCAGGCTGGTGTCGCCGATCTGGCCGACCTCATCGACCAGTTCGCCGACCTTGCCGTCGAGGTACTTGGCGAGGTTCGACAGGTGGGATTCCTGGCCGTCCTCGCAGGCGATGCGATAGTCGCGTCCGTTGATCTTGATCTCGACCTGGGCCATGGCGCTATTCGTCCAGCATGTTGCGCAGGCGGCCGATCGCCACATCGAGGCGGCTGGACACCGTGCCCGAGGTCTCGCGCAGCGTGTCGAAATCGGATTTCAGCTTGTCGAGCTGGGCGCGAAGCGCTTCGTTTTCTTCCGCGGAGCCGTTCGCCTGTCCGGCGCGCGCGCGGTGATCGGCGACTGCCGCGCCGAGGCGTTCCATCGCGGCATCGAGCCGCGTGTTCGCGTCGCTGAGTTTGGTCATAAGAAAAGCCTCCGCACGACACGCATCGTACGCGGGCGCGAGTCGTCGGGTCAACCGGATGGCGGGCCGCAACGCCCGGGTTTCTGCGGTGGAAAACCTGCCGAAACAGACATTGACGCCCTGCGGAGCGGACGGCATGTTGCCGCCGCGTGACCACCCGCGCGATTTCTCGCCCCGCCACACAATCGTCCCGCCGAAAGGCATCGCACGCCCGATGAACGCACCCGCCCCCAAAGCCGACCACAACCGGATGGCGAACGCCATCCGCGCCCTCTCGATGGACGCGGTCCAGAAGGCCAATTCCGGACATCCCGGCGCGCCGATGGGCATGGCGGACATGGCAACCGTGTTGTTCACCCGACACCTCAAATTCGATGCGGCCAATCCCGACTGGCCGGACCGCGACCGCTTCGTCCTGTCGAACGGTCACGCGTCGATGCTGATGTATTCGCTGCTCTACCTGTGCGGCTCTCCGGATATGACGCTTGAAGAGGTGAAAAACTTCCGTCAACTCGGAAGCCGTACGCCGGGCCATCCGGAATACGGCCATGCTATGGGCGTCGAGACCACGACCGGCCCTCTGGGCCAGGGTATCGCGACCGCCGTCGGCATGGCGCTGTCGGAGCGCATGATGAACGCGCGCTACGGCGACGACGTGGTGGACCATCTCACCTATGTCTTCGCGGGCGACGGCTGCCTGATGGAAGGCATCAGCCATGAGGCGATCTCGCTGGCCGGTCATCTGAAGCTGAGCCGGTTGATTGTCCTGTTTGACGACAACGACATTTCCATCGACGGCGGCACGGACCTTTCCGTGTCCGATGACCAGCTTGCGCGCTTCGCTGCCAGCAACTGGGACGTGACCCGTGTGGACGGCCATGACGCAGATGCCATCGACGCGGCCATCGCGGCAGCCAAGAAAACCGACACGCCGTCGCTCATCGCCTGCCGCACGGTGATCGGCTACGGCTCGCCCAACAAGCAGGGCACCTCGGCCACCCACGGTTCGCCGCTGGGCGACGACGAGATCACCGCCACCCGCGAGACGCTGGGCTGGACCTCCGCCCCGTTTGAGATTCCCGACGACGTTCTGGGCGCCTGGCGCGCGGCCGGCTCGCGCGGCGCTGCCGCGCGTGAGGCCTGGGCCGGACGCCTGGCCGGACTGGACGCGGCGACCCGCGACACCTTCAACGCCGCCGTGGCGGGTGAGCTTCCCGCCGCGCTGGCCGACACGGTCAACGCCCACAAGAAGGCGCTCAGCGCCGACAAGCCGAAATGGGCGACCCGCAAGTCCAGCCAGGAAGCGCTGGAGGTCATCACGCCCGTGGTCGAGACCATGATCGGCGGCTCGGCGGACCTGACCGGCTCCAACAACACCAAGGCCGCCTGTATGGACCCGGTGAAGCCGGGCGACTACGCGGGGCGCTACATCTATTACGGCGTGCGCGAGCATGGCATGGCAGCGGCCATGAACGGCATGGCGCTGCATGGTGGGTTCATTCCCTATTCGGGCACCTTCCTGACCTTCACCGATTACTGCCGCCCGTCGATCCGGCTGTCGGCGCTGATGGGCCTGCGCGTCATTTATGTGATGACCCACGATTCCATCGGCCTGGGTGAGGACGGACCGACCCATCAGCCGGTCGAACATGTCGCCAGCCTGCGCGCGATGCCCAACGTTAATGTCTATCGCCCCGCGGACGCGGTGGAGACGGCGGAGTGCTGGGAGATGGCGCTGCGCACCAATGCGACGCCGTCGATCCTGGCGTTGACCCGACAGGGTGTACCAACGGTGCGTATCGAACACACCGACGAGAACCTCTGCGCCAAGGGCGCCTATGTCCTGCGCGAGGCCGACGGTCCGCGCGCGGCGACGATCCTCGCCACCGGCTCGGAAATCGAGATCGCGATCGCGGCGCAGGAGAAGCTGGTGGCGGATGGTATCTCCGTGGCCGTCGTCTCCATGCCGTGCTGGGAGTTGTTCCATGCTCAGGACGAAGGTTACAAGGCGGCCACGCTCGGGAGCGCCCCGCGCGTCTCGATCGAGGCCGGAGTTACGTTCGGCTGGTCACGCTTCGGCGTCGAAGAGAAGAACATGATCGGCATGCCGGGCTTCGGTGCATCAGCGCCGGCGGAAGAGTTGTATGAACATTTCGGGATCACGGCCGACGCCGTGGTCGAACGTGTGAAGGCGGCCACCGCATAGCCGGCCTCACGACACGCAATAAGGAACGAGGAGATAACCATGGCTGTTCGCGTTGCGATCAACGGATTTGGACGAATTGGCCGGCTGGTGATGCGCGCGGCCTATGAATCGGGCCGCAAGGACATCGAGTTCGTCGCCATCAACGACCTGGGCTCCGTGGAAGCGAACGCGCACATGCTGAGCTACGACACGGTGCATGGCCGCTTCCCGGCCAAGGTCACGTCATCGAAGTCGTCGATCAACCTCGGTGCGAAATCGACCATCGGCCGCTCTATCAAGGTCCTGTCCGAGCGCGATCCGGCAGCCCTGCCCTGGGGAGATCTGGGCATCGATGTGGTGCTGGAATGCACCGGCATCTTCACCTCTAAGGAAGCCGCTGGGAAGCACATGGAAGCGGGCGCCAAGAAGGTGCTGATCTCCGCTCCGGCAACGGGCGCCGACATCACGGTGGTACAGGGCGTCAACGACGGCAAGCTGCGCAAGTCGCACAAGATCGTCTCCAACGCGTCGTGCACGACCAACTGCCTAGCCCCGGTGGCCGCAGTCCTCAACAAGGCTGTCGGTATCAAGCACGGCTTCATGACCACGGTGCACAGCTACACCGGCGACCAGCCCTCGGTGGACACGCTCCACAAGGACCTGCGCCGGGCCCGCGCAGCGGCCTGCTCGATCATCCCGACCTCGACCGGCGCGGCGCGCGCCGTCGGCCTGGTGCTGCCGGAGCTGGCCGGCAAGCTGGACGGCACCTCCGTCCGCGTGCCGACGCCAAACGTCTCCATGATCGACCTCGTATTCGAGGCTAGGAAGAACACTTCGGTCGAGGAGGTCAACGCGGCCATGAAGAAGGCGGCCTCGAGCGGCGCGCTCAAGGGCATCCTGACCTACAACGAGGCCGCGCTGGTCTCCATCGACTTCAACCACGACCCGGCCAGCTCCGCGTTCGACGCCACCCAGACGCAGGTCACCGACGGCCGCCTCGTCCGCGTGCTCAGCTGGTACGACAACGAGTGGGGCTTCTCCAACCGGATGAGCGACACCGCCGTGCAGATGGCCAAGATCGGCTAACCCACGGTTCTGGATAGTTAAAATGGGGTCGGCGCCGGTGTGCCGGCCCTTTTTTATGCGGCTGGATGTATATCATTGGAATAAATGAGTTGTTTTTACGTTCCATTTTTTCTTAACAGCGCACGTCCTATTTCATTCTCAATGCGACACCGGCCGCACCCGTTCTGAATGAAAAAAACAATGATTCATTAACCTATCGACCACCGTTTCAAGCACTTCCTGTCCGAACAGCATTAGATCGAGGCGCAAGCCCGCGCACTGCAGGGCAAGGCAACCGCCCGCTTCTTCACGCGCTCGGCGGAAGCGATCCGAAAGGCCTTTTGCTACTGAGCAGAAGTTCAAAAATCACAAGAAAGAAAGCCCGGGATCCGTCCAGGGCTTTTTTGTGTTCGCGTCAGGCCGCCTTGCCGAGCGGGCGTTCCTTGAAGTGGCCCGCGAGATAATCGACGAAGGCCCGCACCTTGGCCGACAGGTGGCGGCCCGGCGGGTAGATCGCATGGACCGACGGCTCCGGCTGGGCGTAGTCCGAAAGCACCTCTTCCAGCCGGCCCGATTCCAGATCTGGCCCGACCATCCAGGTGGGCAGGTTCACGACACCGAGCCCCTCGAGCGCGCTTTCGAGAAGCGCTTCGCCGTTGTTCGACGCGAGGTTGCCACTCGCCATCACCACATGCTCCTTGCCGGACCTATCCGTCATCCGCCAGGTGTTGCCGCTCGACAGGTAGGAATAGGCCAGACAGTTATGGGTCTTAAGGTCTTCGGGTTTTTCCGGTCGCCCGCGCTTATCCCAGTAGCCCGGCGTGGCGGCAACAACGCGGCGCGCCTCGGCCAGCTTGCGGGCGATCAGGCTGGAATCCTTCAATTCTCCTACGCGGATCAGCATGTCCACGCCTTCCGCAATGGGATCGACGAACTGGTCCGACATGGACAGGTCCATGGAGACTGCGGGGAAGCGCTCCAGGAAGCCGCCGATCAGCGGCACGATATGTCTTCGACCGAACACCACCGGCATGTTCACCCGCAACACGCCGCGCGGGTCGGCGTTGAGTTCGGTCACCGCCGCCTCCGCCTCGGCCACATCGGCGAGGATGCGCTGGCATCGATCATAATAGGCGCGGCCCTCCTCGGTGGGAGCGAGCTGGCGGGTGGTGCGGTTGAACAGCCGAACGCCGAGCCGGTCTTCAAGACGGGAAATCTGTTTGCTGACGGCCGATGGGGTCAGGTTCATGGATCGCGCGGTGGCCGAGAAACTGCCGGATTCGACGGCGCTGACGAACAACTCCATCGAGGTAAGCGTATCCATGTATCCCTCGCTTTTTCCATTTCGGCACAAAGATATGGATTATCTATGATGAACTATTAACACGAGAATTAGCATTGCCATGCCCAAAATTCGCATATCGCCCGACATAAACGCGTATTGTGGGCAGATGAGAATTCGCCCAGCCATTATGATTCACGAGCTGGCTCACGCGGTGGCCGCGCTGGAGGCCGCGCAGTGGCATCGCTCGCCGGTGACGCTGGTCAGCGCGCCGGGCGCCGTGCGCACGGGCGGTGCGGGCTGGTGGCGTGAACTGATCGCCCAGGCCCGCGCGCAGGTGCCGGACGCCGATGCACGAAGCCTGCTCGACTGTGCGGACGAGCCGGGCATGGCGCTGGCCGCCATCCGTGAAGGCGTAGAGGCCGTTACCCTCACCGGCAATTTGGACACGCTGCGCCGCGTGGGAGACATCGCCCGGCAATCCGGCGTAGCGCTGCGCGCACCGGCTCGGGCCGATCTCGACCTCGCATGCTCTGAAAACCCAGTCGCGGACTGCAAGAAACTATTGGAAATCCGGGCCCCCGGCGTTGCAAAACCCCGCGCCCTCGGCTAATTCAGATGGCATACATTCACCCGTCCGCGACCTGGCCCCGCGGCGCGATAACCGGCTCCATATACGGGCTCCGAACACGGGAACACGATCATGAAAGTCACGCAGCGCGTCCGCAAAATCCTGTCGTGGTACGAAAGCGACAACCCGGGCACCAAGACCAACCTCGCCCGCATCTTGATGACCGGCAAGCTGGCTGGCACCGGTAAGATGGTCATCCTTCCCGTCGATCAGGGCTGGGAACACGGTCCCGCGCGCTCCTTCGCGGCGAACCCGCCAGCCTACGATCCCCACTATTTCCCGCAGCTGGCCGTTGATGCCGGGATGAACGCCTATGCCGCCCCGCTCGGCCAGATCGAGGCAGCAGCGGACAGTTATGCCGGCTCCATCCCGCTGATCCTGAAGATGAACTCGTCGAATTCCCACGCGACGACCAAGGACCAGGCGATCACCGCGTCGATCAGCGACGCGCTGCGCCTCGGCTGCACGGCGGTGGGCTTCACAATCTATCCGGGCTCCGACCAGGCCTTCGAGATGATCGAGGAAATCCGCGAGATCACCGAGGAGGCCAAGTCGGTCGGCCTCGCCGTGGTGCTGTGGTCCTACCCGCGCGGCGGCGACCTGTCGAAGGACGGCGAGACAGCCATCGACGTGACGGCCTACGCCGCCCATATGGCCGCCCAGCTCGGCGCCAACATCATCAAGGTGAAGCCGCCGACGGACTTCATCGAGAGCAAGGACGCCAGGAAGGTCTATGACGCGCAGAAGATCGACATCTCGTCGCTGCCCGCGCGCATCGCCCATGTGATGGAATCCTCCTTCGCCGGCAAGCGGCTGGTAGTCTTCTCCGGCGGCGCGGCCAAGGGGACCGACGCGGTCTACCAAGAGATCCGTGCACTCCGCGACGGTGGCGCCAACGGCTCGATCATCGGCCGGAACTCCTTCCAGCGGTCCCGCGAGGACGCGCTCGAGCTGCTCTCCAACGTCATCAAGATCTATCAGGGCAAGTTCTGATTACCGGGAATAACGAGACCGGCGGCAGCGGTGATACGACAAGCTGCCGGCTCTACCTGATCACCCCGTCCAACCTCGACGGCGAGCGCCTCGATACATTCGCCGGTGCACTTGAGGCCGCGCTCGGCGCGGGCGATGTCGCCTGCCTACAGTTGCGCCTCAAGGGGCCGGTGATAGACGATGTCGAGACCCACGCCCCGGACGACGCCATCCGCCGCGCGGCCGAACGCCTGCTGCCCATCACCCGGGCCCATGACGTGGCATTCCTGATGAACGACCGGGCGGACCTCGCCGTCGAACTCGACTGCGACGGCGTGCATGTAGGCCAGGAGGACACGCCCCATAAGGAGGCGCGCCGCCTGCTGGGCGACGACCGCATCGTCGGCGTGACCTGCCACGATTCCCGCCATTTGGCGATGGAAGCCGCCGAGGGCGGCGCGGATTATGTGGCCTTCGGCGCGTTCTACCCGACCGAGACCAAGACGCCGAAGTTCCGGACGCGCCCGGACCTGCTGCAGTGGTGGTCGGAGGTGATGGAAGTGCCCTGCGTCGCCATCGGCGGCATCACGGCAGACAACGCCGCCCCACTGGTTGCGGCGGGCGCGGACTTCCTCGCCGTCTCGGCGGGCGTGTGGAACCACCCGGAGGGACCGGCGGCGGCGGTGAAGGCGTTTAATGCGGTGACGAACGAGCCGGGCTAGAAAACCCCGCGCCTACCTGCTAGAGACCGCGCCGAAATATCGGCTTCCTCAAAGGTGACCAAAAAATGAAGATCGACGGCAACGAAATTCGGCCGGGCAATGTCATCGAGCATCAGGGCCGGTTGTGGCGCGCGGTGAAGACCCAGCACGTCAAGCCGGGCAAGGGCGGCGCGTTCCTGCAGGTGGAACTGAAGGACATCCGCGACGGCACCAAGCTGAACGAGCGCTTCCGCTCGGCGGAGACGGTAGAGCGTGTGCGCCTTGAGCAGAAGGAATACCAGTACCTGTATTCCGACGGCGACATGCACACCTTCATGGATCAGGACACCTTCGAGCAGATCACGCTGGGCGCCAATGTGCTCGACGACGATCAGGCCCGCTTCCTGCAGGACGGCATGATGGTCCAGATCGAATCCTATGAAGACGAGCCGCTGGGCGTGTCCCTTCCCGAGCGTGTCACGCTGCAGGTGGTAGAGGCCGACCCAGTAGTGAAGGGCCAGACGGCGACGTCGTCCTACAAGCCCGCGATGCTCGACAACGGCGTGCGCATCCAGGTGCCGCCGCATATCGAGGCCGGCACCGCGGTGGTGGTGAACACCGCCGACGCCACATACGTCGAGCGAGCGCGCGACTAACCAAAACCCCGACCGGCCCCACGTATAAAACCGGGGGCCGGCGAAACGGAAGAACATGCGTCCAGCCATCATCAACGTCATGGACAAGGCCGCGCGCCGCGCCGGCCGCGATCTCGCCCGCGATTTCGGTGAGGTCGAGCAGCTCCAGGTCTCGCGCAAGGGCGCGGCGGACTTCGTGTCCGCCGCCGAGCGCAAGGCCGAGCAGACCCTGCATTACGAGCTGATGAAGGCGCGGCCCGATTTCGGATTCCTGGGCGAGGAAGGCGGCACCAAGGAGGAAGGCGACGGCGTACACCGCTGGATCGTCGATTCGTTGGACGGCACCACCAACTTCCTGCACGGCCTGCCGCAATTTGCCATCTCCATCGCGCTGGAAGAGCGGGGCCAGATCATCGCGGGGGTGGTGTACGAGCCGCTGAACGACGAGTTCTTCTGGGCCGAGCGCAACGGTGGGGCCTGGCTTAACGACCGGCGCCTTCGGGTTTCCGCCCGCCAGAACCTCAACGAGGCGCTGATCGCGACGGGCATGCCATTCCTGGGCCATGGCGACCCGGTGCGTTACATCAAGACGCTACAGACCGTGATGCCCCAGGTCGCGGGTATCCGCCGGCTCGGCTCCGCCGCACTGGACCTCGCCTATGTAGCCGCCGGGCGCTGCGACGGGTTCTGGGAGTTCGGCCTGAGCATCTGGGATATCGCGGCGGGCGCCCTGATCGTCCGCGAGGCGGGGGGCTTCGTCTCTGACCCCAAGGGTCGCGATCTCGCGCTGCAGTCCGGTGACGTGGTGGCGGGCAACGACCGCGTCCACGAAAAGTTGCTGCGTTGCATCAAGGATTCCGACCCCGGCCCCACCCCGCGCGAAAAGACCGCTTAAGCGCCTGTCTGTTAGGCGGTTGTGGGCCCAGACCCCCTTACGGTATGGTCGCAATTGCGGTCGTGACCTGGCGGCAACCGCGTTGCATGAAGAGGGGTTGGGCGATATGAAACGGCGAGCAATTAGCGGGATTCCGGGCTTCAGGCCCGCATGTTTCGCCGCGTTAGCGGCGCTATGGGCATTCGCGACGGCCCTGCCGGCGCAGGCGCAGAGCGTCGTTGTCGATCTGAGCGTACTGGATGGCGGTGGCGGCTACAGCCCTTCACGCTATGGCGCCACCGGCCCGGCCAACGTCGCCGGTAACGGCCTGCTGCTGTTCCCACCAAACAACAGCCCTGTCTCACGCCTCGAAGGCCCGCTGTCCGGTCAGACACTCGCCCCGGCCCCGCGCGAGCCCATGCGCGCCGCTTCACCTGCCAGCGCACCGCTGTCGCGCGTGACCGCGGCCGCACTGACGCCTCCCGTCTCGGCAAAACCGGCATCTGCACCGGCTTCTGCCGCGACACCCGCGCTGCCGCCCGCACCGGCCCAGACCGCCGCCGCCCGAACCGGCCACAACTCCGGAACCGCCGGCCGTTTCATCACCACCGCCGCAGCCTTCACCGGCCGAGACACTGCCGGCGGCCACCGCGCCCGCTCCGCCTCCTCCGACCCAGACGGCCGCCGTGCAGAGCGGCGATGCCGCAGGCGACGAGACCCGGATGCTGTTCGATATCGGCTCGGCCGAACTCAACGATGCCGCCAAGGCCACGCTGGACGCGCTTGCCGAGCGTTTGAGCGCCAACGAGAACCTGCGCGTCCGGTTGCAGGCCTTCGCGTCAGGCAATGACGAGACCGCGCCGGAAGCGCGCCGTCTGTCGTTGAAGCGGGCGTTAAATGTGCGTGGCCATCTGGTCGAGCGGAACATCCGCAACACGCGCATGGATGTGCGCGCACTCGGCATCAAGTCCGGCGACGGTCCGGCGGACCGGGTGGATGCCGTGATCGTGAGACGATAGGGACCCAACTTCCGCGCCCTAAAGTCGTCACATAATTCTGACACTTTCGCGGTGATCTTCGGGCGGCTCTCCGCGGGACCGCCAACAACGCGAAACGGGCCGCACTGCAATGACCAACACGAATGTCTATATGACCCGGATGGGGGTCTTCCTGGTGCTTGCGATCATCGGCGCGGGCGTCCTCCACAGGCAGCTCATCGAAGCCTTTGCGGCCAACCCGGCGATCAACGGCATCATCCTCTTCGTCATGTTGCTGGGCATCCTGTTCGTCTTCCGGCAGGTGCTGATGCTGCGCACCGAGGTCAACTGGATCGAGGTCTACCGCAGCCAAGCCCCCGGCATATCCTTGACCTCACCGCCGAAGCTTCTCGCACCGATGGCCGCTATGATTGGCGACCGGCAGGGCCAGCTTCGCCTCAACACCACCTCAATGCGCTCGATTCTCGACGGCATCAGCGCACGGCTGGACGAATCCCGCGATATCTCGCGCTACCTGATCGGCCTGCTTATCTTCCTCGGCCTGCTCGGCACCTTCTGGGGCCTCCTGCAGACGGTGAGCTCCGTCGCCAACGTCATTGCGGGCCTGCAGGTGGGCGGCGGCGATGCCGTGACGATCTTCAACGACCTGAAGACCGGGCTGGAAGCGCCGCTGTCCGGCATGGGCACGGCGTTCAGCTCCTCCCTGTTCGGCCTGGCGGGCTCGCTGCTGCTGGGCTTTCTTGAACTGCAGGCAGGCGCGGCCCAGAACCGATTCTACAACGACCTCGAGGACTGGCTCAGCACCGCCACACGCGTGTCGGGCGGGGGCGCCCTGTCCGTCGGCGAGGGCGACCAGTCGGTCCCCGCCTACATCCAGGCGCTGCTGGAAACCACGGCAGACTCGCTCGACAACCTGCAACGCACGGTCGTGCGCGCCGAAGCCGCCCGCGCCCAGAGCGACCAGGGTCTCAGCACCCTAACCGACCACATGATCACGCTCACCGACCAGATGCGCACGGAGCAGGACCTGATGGTCCGGCTTGCCGAGAACCAGGCGGAGTTGCGCTCGGTACTCCAGCGCCTGGCCGAGAGCCGATCGGCGGGTGCCATCGACGAAGCAACGCGTGGGCACATCCGCAACCTCGACAACCACATGGCACGGCTGATCGAGGAAACGGCACACGGGCGCAACGAGATCGTGCAGGAACTTCGCGCGGAAATCCGTCTGCTGGCGCGCACCATCGCCGCGCTGGCAGAAGAAGACTCCCGCTAGCGGGCGCGGCAGGTGTCCGGTTCCTCATCATCACGACGGCGCCAGGCCGGCATCAACTACTGGCCCGGCTTTGTCGATGCGCTGGCCGCGCTGCTGGTCGTCGTCGTGTTCCTGGTCATGGTTTTCGCGCTGGCCCAGTTCTTCCTGTCGGATGCACTGTCGGGCCGCGACGAGGCGCTAACCAAGCTCAACCGTCAGATCAGCGAACTGGCCCGGATACTCGATCTGGAACGTTCGGCCAATACGGATTTGCGCCTCTCGGTTTCGCAGCTCTCCGCCCAGTTGCAAAGCTCGATCTCAGAACGGGATGCGCTGATCGCGCGGCTTGCCGACATCGAGGATGCTCTGCTGCAGGTGCGCACAGCCAACGCCGAGGAGCTCGAGCGCCTGCGTCAGCAGGTGACCACCGACAAGGAAACCCTTGAGCTTCAGCTGCGCGACCTGGCCCGGCTGGAACGCGATATCGCCGCGCTGCGCAAAGTCCGCGAGACGCTGGAAGCCAAGATCGCGCAAGTGACCGGCGAACTGGGCCAGGAGCGCGACCTCAGCAAAGAGCTGGAAGCCAGACTCGCCGCCGAGGAAGAGCGCACGGCGCTGGCCCAGGAGGAGATCGCGGAGCGCGATATCCGGCTGAGCGAGCTTCTCCAGCGCGCCGAAGTCGCCGAGACCTCGTTTGCCGAGGAACGCAAGTTCTCCAAAGAGGCGCAGGCACAGGTGGCACTGCTCAACCAGCAGCTTGCCGAACTGCGCAAGCAGATCGCAGCGCTGTCCGAGGCCCTCGACGCATCCGAAGCCAAAAATGCCGAGAAGGATATCCAGATCGTCAATCTCGGCCAGCGGCTGAACGAGGCGCTGGCGACCAAGGTTCAGGAGCTAGCCCGCTACCGGTCCGAGTTTTTCGGCCGCCTGCGTGAGGTTCTGGGCAAGCGCGCCGATATCCGCATCAACGGCGACCGTTTCGTGTTCCAGTCCGAGGTGCTGTTCGAATCCGCAGAGGCGGTGCTGAACCCACAGGGTGAGAAACAGCTGGCGCGGCTGGCGGGAACGCTGAAAGAGATCGCCGGCGAGATCCCGCCCGACATCGACTGGACCCTGCGCGTCGATGGCCACACCGATATCCGGCCCATTAACAATCTGCAGTTCGCGTCGAATTGGGAACTGTCGGCGGCGCGTGCCATCGCGGTCGTAAAGTTCCTAGTCAGGCAGGGCATCCCGGCGGAAAACCTCGTCGCTGCCGGCTTCGGCGAGTTCCAGCCCATCGACGACGGGCGCGACGAGGTCGCGTTCCGCCGCAACCGGCGCATCGAGTTCAAGCTCGACCAGCGATAGACGGTGTTACTGCGCGGCCTTCGCCCGCGCGGCCCACATCGAACTGGAGTTCCGCCAGCCGGGCATAGAGCCCGCCCTGGGCCGCCAGTTCGTTGTGTGCGCCCTCGGCCACGACCGCGCCTTCATCCAGTACGACAATGCGATCCGCTGCCATCACGGTGGCGAGGCGATGCGCAATGATGAGCGTGGTGCGGCCTTCCATGAGACCTTCCAGCGCGGTCTGGACCGCGCGTTCGGATTCGGCATCCAGAGCGCTGGTCGCCTCGTCCAGCAGCAGCACGCGCGGATCGCGCAGGATGGCGCGCGCGATCGCAACCCGCTGGCGCTGACCTCCGGACAGGCGCACACCCTTCTCGCCCAGGAAGGTGTCGAAGCCTTCCGGCAGCGCATCGAGGAACTTGGCGGCGGACGCCGCCTCGGCCGCCGCGCGCACCTCCGCGTCGCTGGCGCCGGGGCGTCCGTAGCGGATGTTCTCCCAGGCGTCGGCAGAGAAGACAACTGGCTCCTGCGGCACCAGCCCAGTCTGGGCACGCACATCGGCGGGGTCGATTTCGCGCAGGTCGAGCCCATCGAGCCGGATCCCGCCGGATTCGGGATCGTAGAAGCGCAGCAGCATCTGGAAGACGGTCGATTTGCCAGCGCCCGACGGGCCCACCAGAGCGACCGTCTCACCCGGCCTTACGTCGAGGGAAAAATTACTCAGCGCGGCATGATCGGGCCGCGACGGGTAATGGAAGGTCACGCCCTCGAAGGTCACGCGGCCTTCGGGGTTGGCCGGAAAGGCCTGCGGCTCGGCGGGCGGGGAAATATTGGGCTGCATGTCGAGCAATTCGAAGAGCCGCTCCGTGGCACCCGCGGCGCGTTGCAGGTCTCCGATCACCTCGGAAATCGCGCCGACCGAACTGGCGACCACGACCGCATAGAAGATGAAGGCGGAAAGGTCGCCCGCCGTGATCCCGCCCGAGATCACCTCGCGCCCGCCCATCCACAGGATGACGCCGATCGCCCCGAACACGAGCAGGATCACCGTGGCCGTGAGCGTTGCACGCGCCCGGATGCGCCGAACGGAAGTGGAGAAGGTGTCTTCCACCCGGCCCGAGAAGCGCTCGCGGTCGGTGTCCTCGTGGCAGAAGGCCTGGACGGTGCGAATGTTGGCGATGGATTCATCGACATAGGAGCCAACATCGGCCAGCCGGTCCTGGCTCTCACGGCTGAGCTTGCGCACGCGGCGGCCGAAGACAAGGATCGGAACGAGGACAACCGGCACCACCAGCAGCACCAGCAGAGACAACTGCCAACTGGTGACCGCCAGCATCACCGTGCCACCCAGTACCAGCAGCACATTGCGCAGCGCCATCGACGCCGAGGTGCCGACCACGGTCTGGATCAGGGTGGTGTCGGCGGTCAGACGTGACATGACCTCGCCGATCTTCATGGTCTCGTAGAAGGCCGGGTCGAGGCGCAGCGTGTGGTCGAACACCGCCTTGCGCATGTCGGCCATCACCCGTTCGCCCAGCCAGGAAACCAGGAAGAAACGCGCATAGGTCGCGCCGGCCAGCACCATCACCACAACCAGCAGGGCCACCAGCGCGTGATTCAGCAGCGAGATATCGCCCGCCGCGAAGCCGTCATCGACCAGCCGGCGCACCCCCTGCCCGATGGCCAGCACGGTTCCCGCGGCGACTGTGAGAGCCATCAGCGCACCAGCGAGTGCCAGCCGGTAGGGCCGGAGAAACCGTCCCAGACGGCGCAGTTCGCCCAGCTCGCGCTTCGGCGGGCTGCCGTCGTCGTCTTCGGGAATGGTGGAGGTGTTCTTTCGGGCCACGTCGAAATCCATAGCACAGGCGGATAAACGGTGTAGCAGGCCCGCGCAGCGCCGCCAACCGAGCCCGAAAAGACGGGGCGGAAACGCCTTGCGATCAAGCGCCTCTGCCGCTATAACGCCGCCTTCCTAAGCGGGAGTATTGAAGTTGAAGAAAGATATTCATCCCGACTATCACGAAATCACCGTGTTGATGACGGACGGTAGCGAGTACAAGACCCGCTCGACCTACGGCGAGCCGGGTGACACGCTGCGCCTCGACATCGACCCGAAGACCCACCCCGCATGGACCGGGCAGCATCGCCTCGTCGATACCGGCGGTCAGGTGGCCAAGTTCAACAAGCGCTACGAGGGTCTGGGCTTATAAGCACTTTGATATTGTTTAAATTTTAGAACGGGCGTTGCATCCAGCAGCGCCCGTTTTCGTTTGTCGCATGGCACCCCGTTCATACCATGCCGAATCCTAATATCCGCCGCTATACAACCCCTTGAACCGCTGCAAGCAATTCTTATCTCATGATTGTCGCGAGGAACGCCTTTGAAAGGGTCCTGGATCGCGGCGCCCGGCAAATCCCGGCCCGACGTGGCGGGACGCGCCGATGTCACAGTTGCTCAAACACGGAGAACAAGTGAAATGCGCACCTACAATCTTGATCTGACCCCCCTCTTCCGCTCGACCGTCGGTTTCGACCGGATGGGCCGGCTTCTGGACACCGCCTTCAATAGCGAAGCGCCGTCCTACCCGCCCTACAACATCGAGAAGATCGCCAACGACCAGTACCGCATCACCATGGCGGTTGCCGGGTTTAACCAAACCGACTTGGACATTACCCAGAACAACAACACGCTCATCGTGACCGGTGATCAGGAGAAGGACGAGGTCGACCCGAAGTACCTTCATCGCGGCATCGCGACGCGCGCGTTCCAGCGGCAGTTCGAACTGGCTGATCATGTGAACGTGACCAATGCGGGCCTTGAGAACGGCCTGCTCGTGATCGAACTCAAGCGCGAGGTTCCCGAGGAACTGAAGCCGCGCAAGATCGCAATCGGCGCCGGCGGCGCAGCCAAGAACCCTCGATCACGAGAAACAGGCCGCCTGACCGCAACCAATCCATCCGCCGAAAGTAGGCCCGCCGGAAACGGCGGGCCTTTTTCGTTTCACGCGCGAATGTTTAAATGCCGCGCAACAAAAATGCATTTCGCCCTGGGAGGCCCGATGAAGACCAGCACCGACCGCATCCTGACGACCCATGTCGGCAGCCTGCCGCGTCCCGAAAAGCTCGAGGGGCTTCTCTACAAGGTCGAGTTCTCCGAGCCCTACAATGCCGACGAGTTCGACGCGGCCGTTACCGAGGCCGTGGCCGAGGTGGTGGGCAAGCAGCGCGAATGGGGTCTGGACGTCATCAACGATGGCGAGATGAGCAAGACGGGCTACGCCACCTATATCCAGCAGCGCCTGGACGGGTTCTCGGGCGACAGCCCCTCGGTGCGCTTCGACGACCTGTCAGGCTTCCCGGGCTACCGCAAGATGCTGGCTCGCATGGCCGACACACGCCGCCTGAACCGGCCGTGTTGCACGTCTGAAGTGACGATCCGCGACCGCGAACCGCTGCGCAAGGATCTGGAGAACCTCAAGGCCGCCGCCGCGGGCAGCGATGCGACGGAGTTCTTCATGAACGCCGCATCCCCGGGCGTCATCACCGTGTTCCAGCACAACGAATACTATCCCGACGACGACGCCTATCTGGACGCCCTGTCGAGGGTGATGAAGGAGGAGTACGAGGCCATCGCCGATGCCGGGTTCGTCCTGCAGATCGACTGCCCGGACCTCGCCATGGGCCGCCACACCGAGTTCCGCGAGCTATCGGACGCGGACTTCCTGAAGCATGCAGAGATGCAGATCGAGGCCATGAACGCCGCGCTGGAGAATGTGCCCGCCGACCGCGTACGCATGCACATCTGCTGGGGCAACTATGAGGGCCCGCATCATCTCGATATTCCGTTCGAGACGATTTTCGATGTGCTGATGAAGGCCAAGCCGCAGGGGCTTCTGGTTGAATCCTCCAACCCGCGCCATTCCCATGAGTGGCGGGTGTTCGAGACCAGGAAGCTGCCCGACGACAAAATCATCATGCCGGGCGTGATCGACAGCGTGACCAACTATATCGAACACCCGGAGGTGGTCGCCGACCGCATTTGCTCCTATGCCAATGTTGTGGGCCGCGAACGGGTGGTCGCGGGCGCCGATTGCGGCTTCGCGACCTTCGCCGGCATCGGCAAGGTGGACCCGGATATAGCCGTCGAGAAGTTCAAATCGCTGGCCCAGGGTGCGGAGATCGCCACCAAGCGGTTGTGGGGATAGCCGCTTTTCGCGAAGTTAGACGGCATGCCCATGTTCCTGCGCTGACGCCTATTCGGCGGCGAGGATTTTCTCCAGTTCCGACCGGACATGGTCGGGGATCGACACCGGCTTCATTTCGCCCTGGCGCACATAGACGTGCACAAAATGCCCCGTGGCGGAGACCGCCTCGCGGCCCTGCTTGAAGATGCCGATTTCGTAGGTCACGGACGAGTTGCCCAGCTTGCGAACCCGCACACCCACATCGAGGACATCGGGAAACGCGATCTCCGAATGGAACCGGCAGCCGGTTTCCACGACCATACCGACCGGGTCCTTGCTGCGGTAGTCCAGCCCGGTGAAGCGCATCAGGAACTCGTTCACCGCCGTGTCGAAATAGGAATAATAGGTCACGTTGTTCACGTGGCCATACACATCGTTGTCCATCCAGCGCGTCGGCACCCGGAGGATATGCGGATAGTTCGCACGAACCTCGTCGCGCTCGCGCTTCTTGTGGTCCTGTGTGGTCATACTGCCCCGCTCAAAAACTCGTAAATCACGTCGATGGACCGGTTCGGCTGTTCCACCGTCATCATATGCCCTGCGCCCGGCAGAATCTCGACCTTCGCACCCGAAATCGCCGCCTGGAGTCCCTTCGAGGCACGCGGCGGCGTCATCCGGTCGGCCTCGCCCAGCAGGAACAGAGTCGGGCAGGCCACCTTACCGGCCGCCTCAGGCGCGCCCTCCCAGGCGTTGCAGGCCGCCATACCGGCCCAGAGCGTCCCGGCTGGGCCGGACGCCAGCAGCGCGCGTCCGCCGCCCACGAACCAGAGCCCCGGCGCCTGGTGGCCGCCCTTGTGAGCGGGCTTGCCAAAGCCCCAGTCGGTGATCAGGTCCCACGCCGCCGGGTCGTTCGACGCCGTGGCCGCCAGCAGGTCGGGATGGACCTGCATATGGTCCGCCGGTCCGGCCAGCACCAGCGCGGAGACACGCTCGGGCGCGCGCGCAGCCGCGGCCAATGCGATCAGCGAGCCCATGGAGTGCCCGGCCAGCGCGGCAGTCCGCGCGCCCGCGCCATCTAGAAAGCGCAAAAGCCAGTCGGCATAGTCGTCGATAGTCTCCGGCACCGGCCCGTCGGACCGGCCATGGCCCGGCAGGTCGGGCACCAGCACCGAAAACCCGTGATGGGCAAAAAAGCGCGTCTGTAGACCCCAATAGGTGTGGTCGTTGCCCGCACCGTGGAGAAACACCAGCACCGGCTTGTCCGGCGTGACATCCTGCCCGCCCGTGTGGGCATAGACGCGGCGGTCTTTAACGAGAAGCTCCATGATCGCAGTGCCTATTTCTGCGAGGCGCGCAGCGCCTGACGTAGGTCTGCGATGATGTCACCCGGATCTTCCAGCCCCACTGCGAGGCGAACCATCTCCTCGCCGACGCCTGAGGCCTTGAGGTCGTCCGCCCCCATCTGCTGATGAGTCGTGCTGGCTGGGTGAATCACCAGCGACTTCGCATCGCCCACATTGGCCAGGTGCGAGAACAGCTCCAGTGCCTCGATGAACTTCGCGCCCGCCTTGCGCGGACCTTCCGTGCCCGGCTTCACGCCGAAGGTCACGATGGCCCCCGCGCCGTCCGGAAACAGCCGGGAGGCAAGATCATGGTCAGGATGGCTGGCGAGGCCCGGGTAGCGGACCCAGGATACCTCGTCCGCGACCTCCAGATATTCCGCGACGGCAGCTGCATTCTCCACATGGCGCGCCATGCGGATCGGCAGTGTTTCCAGCCCCTGCAGCAGATAAAACGCCGTCTGCGGGGCCATGCAGGCGCCGAAATCGCGCAAACCTTCGGCGCGAGCGCGCATGATGAAAGCCGCGGGCCCGTATTCCTCCGCGAAGTCGAGGCCGTGATAGCCCGCGTAGGGCTCGGTCATGGCCGGGAACTTGCCCGAGGCTTCCCAGTCGAAGCGGCCGCCGTCTACCAGCACGCCACCAATGGCAACGCCATGTCCGCCGATCCACTTGGTCGCCGAATGCATGATGAGGTCCGCCCCATGTTCGAACGGGCGCAGCAGGGCAGGTGTAGAAAAGGTCGCATCGATCAGCAGCGGTAGACCGGCGGCATGGGCCAACTCCGCCACCGCCGGGATATCGAGAATTTCCAGCCCCGGATTGCCGATGGTTTCCGAGAAGACCAGCCTCGTCTCGTCGCGGATGGCATCCGCGAAAGCCGCCGGGTCGCGCGGATCGACAAACGTCGTGGTGATCCCGAAGCGCGGCAGGGTGTGGTGGAACAGGTTGTGGGTGCCGCCATAGATGTTGCGCGAGGCGACGATGTGCCCGCCCGCATCCATCAGGGTCATCACCGCCAGCGACATGGCCGCCTGCCCGCTAGCTGTCGCAATGGCGCCTACGCCGCCCTCCAGCGCCGCCATGCGTTCCTCGAACACGGCCACCGTCGGATTGGATATCCGCGAATAGATGTGGCCCGCGCGCTCCAGGTTGAACAGGCTCGCCGCATGGTCCACGTCGGGGAACACATAGGACGTTGTCTGGTAGATCGGCGCGGCGCGCGCGCCTGTCACCGGGTCGGGTTGCTGGCCCGCATGCAGGCTCAGGGTCGGGAACTTCAGATGTTTTGCGTCGATCATGGTGCCGGTCCGGACCGTCGGGGAGACGGGCGAACTTATCGCAACCGGCCGCCGGCTTGAACCGGCGCGAGACCTTCCGAGCAAAAGAAAACCGCTCCGGCAGGGGGGCTACCGAAGCGGTGGAAGTCAAAACAGGGAGACATCAAAAGGATCTGATGCAGATCAAAGATGTTTCATTGGGTGGAGTCATCTTCCAATTTCGGCCGTAAACACTAAAAAATGGTTAACGAAACAGCAGAAAAAGTTAACGGGGCCCGAAACCGGACCCCGTTTACTTGAAATTCCTGCGGTTTCAGGCGGTTAGTTGTCGCCCTGATTTCCACCGCCGATGCGAACATCTGCCATCCAGTCCGGAATACGGCTCTGCGCGGGCTCTTCCTCGGGGATCAGGTCGGCGCTGATCGGGCGGCGGTCGTCGCTGGCGGGCTGACGACCGGCCTTGCGCGCCTTCTCCACCGCCTCGTCCAGATCGACCTGGCGGCACAAACCGATGGTGACCGGATCGCGCGGCTGGATCTGCGAGGAGTTCCAGTGGGTCCGGTCGCGGATCGCGGTGATCGTCGGCTTGGTGGTACCGATTAGCTTGCCGATCTGCGCGTCGCTCAGTTCCGGATAGTAGCGGACCAGATAAGCGATGCCGTCGGGCTTGTCCTGACGCTTCGACACCGGGACATAGCGCGGACCCTTGGTGCGCTTCACCGGAGCCGGGTTGTCGGATTCCTTGAGCTTCATCCGGTAGGCCGGATCGTTCTGGGCCTTCTCGATCTCGTCCCAGCTGAGCTGGCCGTTGGCCACGGGGTCGAGACCGCGCATGCCGACGCCGACTTCGCCATCGGCGATGCCCTGTACTTCCAGTGCGTGGAGGCCGGTGAAGGCCGCGATCTGCGCGAAGGTCAGCGCGGTGTTCTCGACGAGCCAGACCGCCGTCGCCTTGGGCATAAGGGGAGGTGCCATGAGTTCTCCTTCCGCCGATCCGCCCGCGAAAAACCTCGCCGCCGGACCGGGATTAACCGTCATTCCTGTGGGAATTGGCCTTTATATATGCGGCGTTGGGGGGAATTGAAAGCACACATTCACGCGATTTCGAGAATGATCTTGCCGATATGGCTGCTCTCTTCCATCAGCGCATGGGCCGCCGCCGCCTCGGCCAGCGGGAAGGTGCGGTGGATCACCGGCGCGATATCGCCCGCTTCCAGCAGCGGCCAGACCTTCTCCCGCAGGGCGGCGGCGATGTCGCCCTTGAACGCGACGGAGCGCGCCCGCAACGTCGAGCCGGTCACGGTCAGGCGGTTCATCATCACGCGCCCGAGGTTGAGTTCGCCCTTGGCTCCGCCCATCAGCGCGATCTGGACCAATCGCCCATCCGGCTTCATGCAGGAGACGTTGCGGTTCAAGTACTCTCCACCAATCATATCGAGGATCACATCAACCCCGGCCTTGTCCGTCATCGCGCGGATTTCCTCGACGAAGTCCTGCTGCTTGTAGTCGATGGCCCTGGTCGCTCCGAGCTCCTCGCAGAAAGCCGCCTTCTCGGCATTGCCCACGGTCGTATAGACCGCAGAAGCGCCGAAGGCCTTGCAGAGCTGGATCGCGGTGGTGCCGATGCCGCTGGACCCGCCATGGATCAGCACAGCCTCGCCCGGCGCAAAACGGGCGCGGTCGAAGATGTTGCTCCAGACGGTGAAAAAGGTCTCCGGCAGCCCCGCGGCGGCCACCATGTCCATGCCCGTCGGCACCGGCAGGGTTTGGGGAACCGGAGCGGCGCAGTATTCGGCATAACCACCGCCCGCGACCAGCGCACACACACTGTCGCCGAGCGCGAATTCCGTAACGCCGTCACCCAGCGCCACGACCTCGCCCGAGATTTCCAGCCCGGGGATATCCGAAGCCCCCGGCGGCGGCGGATAGACGCCCTTACGCTGGGCCACATCCGGCCGGTTCACCCCGGCCGCTGCCACGCGCACCAGCACTTCCCCCGCCGCGGGCTGCGACAGGGGACGGGTACTGGGCACGAGGACATTCGCCTCGCCGGGTTCAGTGATTTCGATGGCCTGCATGGTATCGGGCAGTGACATGAGCGTCCTCCGGCAGGATTGGCCGTGGTTTCAGACTTTGGAATAGTTGCGGGCGCAATCTATGCGCGCCAAACTCCGCGCACAACGACAAGCCGCCCTGGCAACCTTCTGGCGGCGAAGAGTGGCAGGAGGAACGCTTATGAGCATCGACGACGATCTGGAGCCGACGTTCCGGGGTCATGCGGACGGCTTCGAGCAGATGAACGTGGAGGCCCTGTCCATAGAGGAACTCAGGGAGTATATCGCGCACGCACAGGCTGAGATCGCGCGCGCGGAAGAGGAAATCCGGAACCGGGACGCGTTGCGCAACAACGCTGACGCCCTGTTCAAGAACTAACGAGCGAGCAACGCGCGCCAGGAGGAACCATGGTCAACCATTTCGACCAGCATCTCGACAAGAACGCGGCAAACTATGTTCCGCTGTCACCGCTGAGCTTCATCCGCCGATCGGCGTCGGTCTATCCGAACCGGACCGCCGTGGTGCACGGCGCGCGCAGCTACAACTACGCGGAATTCTACGCGCGGTGCCGCCGACTTGCCTCCGTGCTGTCTAACAACGGCATCGCGACCGGTGACTGCGTGGCCGTGATGTCACCGAACACCCCGGCCATGCTGGAAGCGCATTTCGGCATCCCCATGACGGGCGGTGTGATCAACGCGCTGAACTATCGCCTGGACGCCAAGGCCATCGCCTTCATCCTTGATCACGGCGAGGCCAAGGTCCTGCTGACGGACACGGAGTTCGCGCCGGTGATCAGGGAGGCGCTGGAGTTGTGCGAGGTCGAGCCGCTGGTCATCGACATCGACGACCCCGAAGGCCCGGGCGGCGATCGCCTCGGCAAGATCGAGTATGAAGACTTCATCGCCCAGGGCGACCCCGAATTCGAGTGGTCGCTGCCCGGCGACGAGTGGGACGCCATCGCGCTCAACTACACCTCGGGCACGACCGGCAACCCCAAGGGCGTGGTGGGGCACCATCGCGGCGCCTATCTGAATGCCGTGGGTAACGTGTTCACGTGGGGTGCGACCGGCGGGCCGGTTTATCTGTGGACCCTGCCGATGTTCCACTGCAACGGCTGGTGCTTCACCTGGGGCGTGACCGCCGTCGGCGGCACCAATGTCTGCCTGCGCCAGGTCTCCAGCGCCACCATCTACGAGGCGCTGGCGACACAGGGCATCACCCATCTGTGCGGTGCACCGATCGTCATGCAGATGGTGGTCAATGCGTCCGACGAGGATCGCCGCGAATTCGAACAGGATGTCGAGTTCATGACCGCCGCCGCGCCGCCGCCCGCCGCCGTGCTGGCAAGCATGGCCAAGCAGGGCATCCGCGTGACCCACGTCTATGGCCTGACGGAAATCTATGGTCCGGCGATCATCTGCTCCTGGCAGGACGAATGGGACGCCCTGCCCCCCGACGAGCAGGCCAAACTGCAGTCACGCCAGGGCGTGCCCTATGAAGTGCTGGAAGACCTGATGGTTGCAGACCCGGAAACCATGCAGCCCATCCCCAGGGACGGCGTGACCATGGGCGAGGTGTTCACCCGCGGCAACGTGACCATGAAGGGCTATCTCAAGAACCCGACGGCCACCGACGAGGCCTTCGCCGGCGGCTGGTTCCACACGGGCGATCTGGGTGTCTGGCACCCGGACAACTACATCGAACTGAAGGACCGCTCGAAGGACATCATCATCTCCGGCGGCGAGAACATCTCCTCCATCGAGGTGGAAGACGCGCTCTACAAGCATCCAGATGTATCCGCGGCGGGCGTGGTGGCCTGGCCGGACGAGAAATGGGGCGAGACGCCCTGCGCCTTCGTGGAACTGCGCGACGGGGCGACGGTGACGGAAGAGGACATCATCCAGCACTGCCGGGACAACCTGGCGCATTTCAAATGCCCGCGCCATGTCGTCTTCGGCCCTCTGCCCAAGACCTCCACGGGCAAGATCCAGAAGTTCAAGCTGCGTGACCAGGCCGTCGAACTGGCGAACGCCGCGCAGTAGCCAGCATTTTTCGCCGAACGGTGGAGACAAGAAAGGCGGCTTGAATGAGCCGCCTTTTCTTTTTCGTTTCCGCCGTCCTCGAAGCGCCGGTCAGGCGTGCTCCTGGAGGGCGGTGATCTCGTCCTTCAGGGCAAGCTTTTGTTTCTTCATTTCCGTGAGCACGGCTTCATCGGGCGATGGTCGGTGGCTTTCGCCGTCGATAGCTTGTTCCAGGGTTGCGTGTCTGCGTTTTAGCTCGTCGATCCTGGGCTGTGTTGTCACGAGAAACTTCTCCTTGTCTGGGGCGTCACCTCATTCACGGGAAAAGCGTATGACGAATCCATAACCGATGCAAAGCGAAGCTTAAGTCGCATGCGATACCCGACTATCGGGTGATATGCTCGGAGGAATCCGCCGGCGGAGCGTGAGCGGTGACCAACGAAAATCAGGACATTCTGCGGGAAAAGCTGGCACATATGCGCAGCGAACACCGCGACCTCGACGACGTCATCGCGCGAATCAGTTCCGACACACCGTTCGACCAGTTGCAGATCCAGCGCCTGAAAAAGCGAAAGCTGGGCCTGAAGGACGAAATTCTGAAACTGGAAAGCCGGCTGCTGCCGGACATCATCGCCTGAGCGGCGAACGCTTCAGTTGCCCGCGCGGCGCTGCTTCTGCTCGTACGTCGCCTGATCGGCCTGCTGCAAGGGCTCGGCCGCGCGCGCAGAGGCAACCGAGCTGGTGCTTTGCGGACGAGTACGGTCAATCTTCATGTTCTGGTCCGTGAAGGCGAAAACAGTGCGCGAACCGTGGGTTGAGGTCAAAATACGTACCAAAACCATACCGCGCCAATGGTTAACAAAGGATTTCGCAGGCGCCGCGTGCCGGGATTTGGCGACTGTGCTTGCCACACGGCGCCCCGGTCCTATAAAACCCCGCTTTTCCGGGCCAAACAGCGCCAAGGAGCACGCCATGGCCGAAAATCCTCGCGTCGGGATAATCATGGGCAGCCAGTCCGACTGGGAGACCATGCGCCATGCCGCCGAAACGCTGGAGGCGCTGGGGGTTTCCCATGAGGTCCGGATCGTCTCCGCCCACCGCACGCCCGAACGTATGCGTGAATACGCCCATACGGCGCGCGAACGCGGACTGATGGTGATTGTGGCCGGTGCAGGCGGTGCGGCCCACCTGCCCGGCATGACAGCCGCCATGACGCCCCTGCCCGTTTTCGGCGTGCCGGTCGAGAGCAAGGCCCTGTCCGGCATGGACAGCCTGCTGTCGATTGCCCAGATGCCCGCGGGCATTCCCGTGGGCACGCTGGCCATCGGCCGCGCGGGCGCGGTGAACGCGGCCCTGCTCGCCGCCGCGGTCGTCGCCCTGGAAGACAAGGCCGTGGCCGACGCGCTCGACGCCTGGCGCCAGAAGCAGACCGACGCGGTAGCCGACGCACCCAACGACAATTCCTGACGCAATGCCTTCTGACCCGATGCCCTCCGACGCACCGCTCGCGCCCGGCGCGACCATCGGCATCCTCGGCGGCGGGCAGCTCGGCCGGATGACCGCGCTAGCGGCCGCCAATCTCGGCTACCGTTGCCACATCTTCTGCCAGAATGCCGACGAGCCCGCCGCGCAGGTGGCCGCCGCGGTGACAGTGGCCCCGTTCGAGGACATGGCCGCGCTGGATGCCTTCGCGGACGCCGTGGATGTGGTGACGCTGGAATTCGAGAACGTGCCCATCGCAACACTGGACCGTGTCGCGAACAAGACGCCCGTGCATCCCTCGCCCGCTGTTCTGGCCGTCGCCCAGAACCGGCTGCTGGAAAAGACCTTCGCCAACGAGAGCGGCATCGCGACCGCGCCCTTCCGGGCGGTCACCTCAGCGGACGAACTGCGCGCCGCCGTCGCGGAGATCGGCGCGCCGTCCGTGCTGAAAACCGTCCGCTTCGGCTATGACGGCAAGGGCCAGGTCGCCATCCGCCCGGACACGGACCGCGAGACCGCCTGGGCTGAGAGCGGCGCGGGACCGGACACCGAAGGCGGCATCCTGGAAGGCTTCGTCGAATTCGACTGCGAGATTTCCGTCATCGTCGCGCGCGGCGCAAACGGCGATATCTCGGCCTTCGAGCCGGTCGAGAACCGCCACCGCAATCACATCCTCGACGAGACCATCGCGCCGGCGGGCATTTCCGAGAACACGGCCCAGGCCGCCATGGACGCAGCGCTGAAGCTGGCTGCGGGCCTCGACGTGATCGGACTGTTGGCCGTCGAGATGTTCGTGACCGGCGACGGGGCGATCCTGGTGAACGAGATCGCGCCGCGCCCGCACAACTCCGGCCACTGGACCATAGATGCCTGCCACACGGGCCAGTTCGAACAACTCGTGCGCGCTGTCTGCGGCCTGCCGCTAGGCGATCCGTCGCGACGCTGCGACGCCGTGATGAAGAACCTGATCGGCGACGAGGTGGACGGCTGGCCGACATACGCCGCCGACCCGCGCGCGAAGCTGCACCTGTACGGCAAGGCCGAGACCCGGCCCGGCCGCAAGATGGGCCACGTCAATTTTCTGGGAAAACCCGTCACCGACTAGCGCCTGCCGCTAGCGCGCCGCGCCCTCGCGCAGACGTTCGGCCACCAGCCGCGCAAAGCGGCGCGGGTCCGGCAAATTGTTGCCGAGATCGCGCACCGCGGCGCGGCACTTGGGAATCTGCATCACATTGGCGATACGCCGGTCGAGGAAGGCCCAGGTTTCAGCGGTGCCTTCGAGCGGTCGTCGAGCCAGAACAGCACCGTCGAGGAAAGCACCCCGGCCAGCGTCGCACGCTTGGTGTAGAAGCTGAAATCCGTCGAACGGTCGCCCGCCGCGTACCACATGTCGTCCACCGTGCGGTACAGCGCCCGCGCGCCGCGCCGTGCATAGGGCGGACGCGACATATGGGTGATCGCGCGACGCACGGCCTCGCGATGATCGGCCACGGCCTCGATCCGGGCGTGCACCAGGAATGTGATTTTCTCCCGCAGGCGCATGGCGTCCGTGTCGGCCTGCTCATAGGCGATACGCATCGCCACGTCGGCCACCGTGCTCCAGTATTCAATCGCGTCCACCGGGCCGCCAGGAAAGGCGAGTTCGGCGACCGACGGGTCGAGGCCCGCGTCTTCCGCCGCGAGACGCAGCGTCCGTGCGGCCCAGCCCTCAAACGGCACATGGGGCAGCGCGGCGTCCAGTATCTTCGCGCGCTCAGCCGCCAAATGGTCCAGCGGCGCCTCAGTCATCAGCGGCCTCGTCGTCTTCGGCATGCTGCTGGGCCTTGCCGAGTTCCTCCACGAACCCGAACTGGGACATGTCGTCGATCCGGGAGGGATAGAGGATGCCGTCGAGATGGTCGCATTCGTGCTGGATGACGCGGGCGTGGAAGCCCTCGGCCTCAAGCACGACCTCCTCGTTCTTCAGGGTCCGGTAGGTCACACGCACCTGATTGTGGCGGCGGACCGGGCCGGCCATGCCGGGGACCGACAGGCAGGCTTCGAACCCGACGTTGGTCCCCTCGCTCACCAGTTCGACGACGGGATTAACCATCACGGTCAGCGGCACGCCGCCCGAGGCGTTATCATCGCCGTCCTCTTCGGACGCGCGACCCCCGTCCACGAAATAGACCACGATCCGCCACGGCATATGCACCTGGGGCGCGGCCAGCCCGGTGCCGTCAGCGTCGTGCATGGTCTCCACCATCGCATCGACGAGCCGGGCCACTTCGGGGGCGGTCGGGTCAGGAACTTCGGCGGCGTGCTGCCGCAGGATCGGGTGGCCCATACGGGCAATCTTGAGTATCGCCATGGCCGGAATATGTGCGTCGCCGCCTTATAGGTAAAGGGCTCGCGGGGCGTGACGGGATGACGCTATGCTTCGTTCCAGGGTTTTCTCGGGAGCGAAACGTGGCGGCGATCACCTATATCGACGGCGACTGGTATGACGGCAATGTACCGGTCATCGGCGCGACGTCCCACGCCATCTGGCTGGGTTCCATCGCATTCGACGGCGCGCGCGCCTTTGAGGGCGTGACACCGGATCTAGATTGGCACTGCCAGCGCGTCGTGAACTCCGCCCGTGCGCTGCATCTGGAATCGCCGTTGACACCGGGCGAGATTATGGAGATTGGGCTGGACGGCGTGCGCCGCTTCGGCCCCAACGCCGAGGTCTATATCCGCCCGATGCTCTATGCCGATTCGGGCCTCGGCCTGCTCGCGCCCGACCCGGAAAGCACGCGTTTCGTGCTGACGGTTTTCGATGCGCCGATGCCCACCGGCGACGGGTTCAGCGCCTGCATCAGCCCTTACCGCCGCCCGAGCTCCGAGACCGCGCCGACCAATGCAAAGGCGTCATGCCATTATCCAAATTCCTCACGCGCTATCATCGACGCGCGCAACCGCGGCTTCCAGAACCCTGTGATGTGCGATAGTCTCGGCCATGTGGCCGAGTTCGCCACCTCGAACATCTGGATCGCCAGGGACGGCGTTGCCATCACCCCAGTGGACAACGGATCGTTCCTAAATGGGATCACCCGCCAGCGCCTGATTGGCTTGATGCGCGCGGACGGAATCGAGGTGCAGGAGCGCACGGTCACTGTGGACGACGTGCGCTCTGCCGACGAGATCTTCAACTCGGGCAATTACGGCAAGTTACAGCCGGTCACGAAGTTCGAGGATCGCACGCTGCAGCCTGGACCCGTCTATCGCCGCGCCCGCGAACTCTACTGGGACTTCGCGCACTCGCGATGAGGCAGCTCACGCCGCGCTGAGGTCTTCCCCGTCCAGCGCACGGCGCATCAGCGCCACCGTCTCGTCGCGGCCATAAAGCGCTGCGAAGGAGCCGAAGCGCGGGCCCTGGCTCTGGCCGAACAGCACCTCATAGAGTGCCTTGAACCAGTCGCGCAGCGGCTCGAATTCGTGGTCCTTGCCGACAGCATAGACCTCGTCCTGCAGCGCCGTGGCATCCGCATCGGCAGGCAGCGCATTGAAGCGAGCCACAAGGTCGTTCATCGCGGCGCATTCCTTTTCGGTCGGCGGGCGGTAGGCCTTGCTGGGCTTCACGAAGTCCCGGTAGTAGGTGATGGCGTGGCCGATGAGGCGGTCGAGCATCGGGCTGTTTTCGGGCGTTGCGCCTTCGGCATAGCGCGCAATGAAACCCCACAACACCGCCGGGTCCTCCGAGTTGCAGGCCGCGGCCAGGTTGAGCAGCAGACCGAACGACAGGTCCGCGCCCGCCGGCGGTACGTCACCGGCATGGATGTGCCAGGCCGGGTTTTCGATCTGCTTGGCGGGTTCCTGCTCCGGATAGGCGCGAACGTGGGACAGGTACTCGTCCACCGACTTGGGGATCACGTCGAAGAAGAGCCGCTTTGCGGTCTTCGGCTTGGCGAACATGAACTGGGACAGGCTTTCCGGCGGGCCATAGGTAAGCCATTCCTCGATGGTCAGGCCGTTGCCGCGCGACTTGGAAATCTTCTCGCCGTTGTCGTCGAGGAACAGCTCATAGGTCAGCCCCTCGGGTGGACGCGCGCCAAGGATGCGCGCGATGCGTCCCGACAGGTTCACCGAATCGATCAGGTCCTTGCCTGACATCTCATAATCGACTTCCAGCGCCACCCAGCGCATGGCCCAGTCGGCCTTCCACTGGAGCTTGCAGGCCCCGCCGGTGACCGGTATCTCAACCGCTTCACCCGTATCGGGATCGCGATAGACGACCGTACCCGCATCCGGGTCGATCTTCTCCATCGGCACCTGCAGTACCACGCCGGTGCGCGGGCAGATGGGCAGGAATGGGCTGTAGGTCGCCCGGCGTTCCTCACCCAGCGTCGGCAGGATGACGGCCATGATCTCGTCGAAGTGGGCAAGCATCTTCAGCAGGGTCGCATCGAACTCACCGGCCTTGTAGCAGGCGGTCGAGCTGCGGAACTCGTATTCGAAACCGAAGGTGTCCAGAAACGCCTTCAGGCGCGCGTTGTTGTGGGCGCCGAAGCTGTCATGGGTGCCGAAGGGATCCGGCACCTGGGTCAGCGGCTTGCCGAGATGCCCGGCTAGCATTTCCTTCTGGGGCACGTTGTCGGGCACTTTGCGTAGCCCGTCCATGTCGTCGGAGAACGCGATCAGGCGCGTCGGGATGTCCGACAGCGAGGCGAAGGCGTGGCGGACCATCGTCGTGCGCGCGACCTCGCCGAAGGTGCCGATATGCGGCAGACCGGAAGGGCCGTAGCCGGTCTCGAACAGCACATACCCCTTCTCAGGCGTATGCGCGCTGTCCGCGCCGCCGACACGTTCGACAACACTGCGTGCTTCCTGAAACGGCCACGCATTCGCCTGCGCGGCCAGTTCGCGTTCACTCGACATGGACGTCCGCTCGATCCGGTGTGGAAATCGGGCGGAACCTATGCCCGAGCCGGTTGGGGGTCAACCGCCCGGATCACGCAGGTCCCGCGCCTAAACACGGATGTCCAGCCTCTCGCCCGAGCGCGGCCCTTCGGCCGGCCTGTCGTCCGACAGGGTTGGTAGCGGCTTCGGCGCGGCCGGCTTCTGGGTCTGCGGAGCCGTGGCGGCTTCCGCGACCGGCGTACCAGTAGGTTCGGCGGACGCCTGATTGGCGTTCACCGCGCCCGGAACTAGCTCCACGAGCGCGATCTCGCCGGCCCGGAAGGCCGAATCCGGAACGAGGGTCGATACCTGACTGGCGGATTGGATGTTCATATCCGTCGCCCCTTCCTGGATTCGCGAATGCAACCGCACGCGCACGCCCGGATGCCTTAACCGTCTTATTTTGGATGGCCGGAGCCGAACGTCATCCTATTTCGCTGAGGATTTCCGAGAAATTCCCCGAAAGTTTTAAAGATTCGGGGACGCGCGGCTATGGTCCGCGGATGTCCGCGTCTCCGCCTTCACCCCGCGACCTACCCGCGCTCGTGGCCGCACGGAACTTCGCCACCTGGGCCCCGCCCGGCGGCGCGGGCAAGGTTGTCGGGCCGGACGAGGCCGCCCGGCTGGCGCAGGCAACGCCGCCGCTTCTGTGTCACGCCCCAGCCACAGCGCTACGGCTGGGTGTCGAGATGGTCGGTGGCTACGACGTGCTGGAACTGTTCGCCTTCGCCCGCCCGGCGGAGTTCACCCTGCCGACCATCCGGGGACTGGCACGCACACTTGGCCTGCCGGCCGAGGGCGAGCAGACCGAATTGCTGGCCGGCATCGCGGCGCGCCTGCTGGACGACATCGCCGCTAACCGCGATGAACACACGGACATGACAGGCATCGCCAGGGCACTGCAACGCGCGGGCTGGCTGTGGGGGCCGTTCGTGCTGGGCGCGCTGAACACGCATCCCCTGTCCGAAGACACCAACGCCGCCGTGACCGGCGCGCTGGCGGTCTGGCGCGATGTGCCGGAGTGGACCGAATCAGCACCCGAGCCGCCGCCCGCCAACGATCCGGTCACGCCCGACGAGGCGCGCGAGCGTCTGGCCGAACTGCTTGGCGACGATTCCGAAATCCGCGCGGGCCAGCGTGACTACGCCGCCGCGGTCGCGTCCGCCTTCGAACCGCCCCCGGCCCCCGACACACCCAATGTGGTGCTGGCCGAAGCGGGGACCGGCACCGGCAAGACGCTGGGCTATATCGCGCCCGCCAGCGTGTGGTCGGAGAAGAACGCCGGGCCCGTCTGGATCAGCACCTACACCCGCAACCTGCAGCAGCAGATCGATCAGGAGCTTGGCCGCCTCTATCCCGACCCCGACAACAAGGCGCGGCGTGTGGTTATCCGTAAGGGGCGGGAGAACTATCTGTGCCTTCTCAACTTGGAAGACGTGGCCGGCCGGTTCACGGCGCTCCAACGGCGCAACGCCGTGGGCGTTGGCCTGACCGCGCGCTGGGTGCAGACCACGCGCGACGGTGATCTGGGGGGCGACTTTCCCGCGTGGCTGGTCGATCTGGTCGGGACCGGCGCGACGCTGGGCCTCGCCGACCGGCGGGGCGAATGCATCTATTCGGCCTGCTCCCATTACAGCCGGTGCTTTGTCGAGCACTCGATCCGCAAGGCGCGGCGCGCGCGCCTCGTCGTCGCCAACCACGCGCTGGTGATGATCCAGGCCGTCATGGGCGCGGGCGAGGAATCCAATCTGCCGACCCGCTATGTCTTCGATGAGGGCCACCACGTCTTCGACGCGGCGGATTCCGCCTTCGCGGCCCATCTGAGCGGGCGGGAGATGGCCGAGCTGCGCCGCTGGATCCTCGGCACCGAGGGTGGCGCGCGCCGGCGCACCGGCGGGCGGGTGCGTGGCCTGCGTGAACGCGCCGAGGATCTGATCGCGGCAGATGACAGCGAAGCGTCGGAGGCCCTGTTCGCCGCGCTAGAGGCCGCGCAGGTGCTGCCCGCACCGGGCTGGATCAACCGCCTGTCCGGCAACACGCCGGAGGGCGCGTCGGAGGCCTTTCTCGCCGAATGCCGGTTGCAGGTCTATGCCCGCGTGCCGGCCGATCACGGGCCGTACTCGCTGGAAACTGATGTCCGCCCGCCCGCTGAAAAACTGCCCGAGGCCGCCGAGGATCTGCGCGCGGCACTGGTGGCACTGGCGACCCCGATGCGCCGCCTGTGCGCCCGGCTGATCCGGCGGCTGGACGAAGACGCCGACGAACTGGAAAGCGCCGAGCGCGTGCGGATCGAGGCGGTCTCGCGCGCATTGCAGCGCCGCGGCGAAGTCTTGCTGGGTGCGTGGATCGACATGCTGGATGCGATCAACGCGCCGGCGTCCGACGCCTTCGTCGATTGGATGGAGGTCGAACGCATCGACGGACGGGAGTTCGATGCGGGGCTGTTCCGCCACTGGGTAGATCCGACAATCCCGTTCGCCAATGTGATGGAGCCCGTCGCCCACGGCATGGTCGTGACCTCGGCAACGCTGACCGACCGCAGCGGTGATACCGAGGCCGACTGGCTGACGGCGGAGGCACGCACTGGCGCATCCCACCTGCCTCTGCCCGCCATCCGCACACGGGTCGAGTCCCCTTTCGACTATGCCGCCCAGACCAAGGTATTCATCGTCACCGATGTGCGCCGCAACGACGCCGATCAGGTGGCAGCGGCCATGCGCGAACTGTTCCTGGCCTCGGATGGCGGCGCGCTAGGCCTGTTCACCTCCATCGCACGGCTACGCCAGGTACACGCGCGCATGGCCGACGCGCTGGATGCCGCCGGGCTGCCGCTCTACGCCCAGCATGTTGACCAGCTTAACGTCGCCACCCTGATCGATATCTTCCGGGCCGAGGCCAAGTCCTGCCTGCTGGGCACCGACGCCGTGCGTGACGGGGTGGACGTGCCGGGCCGCTCGCTGCGTCTTCTAGTCTTCGACCGGGTGCCGTGGCCGCGCCCGACCATCCTGCATCGCGCACGGCGCGATGCCTTCGGCGGGCGCAACTACGACGATATGCTGGCGCGATTGCGCCTGTCACAGGCCTACGGCAGACTGATCCGCCGCCGCGACGACAAGGGGGTGTTCGTGATCCTGGATTCCGCGACACCGACGCGCCTGCTCAGCGCCTTCCCCGAGACCGTAACGCCGGAACGGGTGGGGCTGGTGGGTGCCATCGAAGCAGCGGAAGCGTTTTTGCGGGATTAAACCCACACAAATGTCATGCCCGCATTTCTTGCGGGCATCCACGTCTTTCGGCCCACTGGACAACCGAACGCGGCGCACCGAAGTGGATGGCTGGAACAAGTCCGGCCATGACGCCAGTCGGGAATAGCGGTACCGCCCTACCCGGTTCCGAACCAAGCCAGCAGCGCGCTGACCGTGAACACGGACAGCACCGTGGACACGAGGATCGCCGCCGAACTGCGCTGCACGAAGATGCCGTACTTCTGGGCGATCACGAATGACAGCGCGCCAGTCGGCAGGGCCGCCATCAGCACCACGCCGCGGACCAACTCGAACTCGAGGTCGAAGACCGAAACCGCCAGCCACCAGGTGATCAGCGGGTGGACGATCAGCTTGGCCCCGACCATCCAGCCGACTTCCGCGGCACCCGCCGAGAGCGGCTTGCCGACCATGAACAGACCCATGGCGAACAGCGCACACGGTCCAGCCGCCGCGCCCATAAGGCCCGCGAAATTCTCCAGCCAGACCGGCAGGCCGAGCCCGGCCCAGGACCACAGGATGCCCGCCAGCGGCGCAAGGAACAGCGGCCCGCGCACCACGGCCAGCATGGCATCGGCAAGGACCTTATGGGGCGTGCGGCCAGACCCGGCACCGATTTCCACGAACAGGATAGACAGGCCGATTATGACGGCTGAGTTGACAGCCGTGGCAATCACGGCCGGCAGGGTGCCTTCCGGACCGAAGGCGGCGATGAACAACGGAATACCCATATAGCCGGTATTCGCGAAGATCGCCGTCAAACCGTGCAGGGTCAGGCCTGCAAATGTATTGGGGAACAGGAACTTCGCGACGAGGATCGACGGCAGGGCCACCGCCGCCATGCCGATCATGAAGGTCCAGATGAACGGCCAGTTAAACACATCGGCAAGCGGCACCGTCGCCATGGACAAGAACAGCACCGGCGGCAGCGCAAACCAATAGACGAAGGCGTTCAGTGCCTCGGAGCTCGCCTCGCCGAGGATACGCGAGCGGCCCGCGAGGAAGCCTGCGAGCATGATCGCGAAAACGGGAAGTGCAACATCGACAACGGCGGACATGATCTCCACCTATATGTCTCGTGCACGACCCTGTCGATAGGGCCGCTCGTCATGAAACCACTCCATTCCGGCGGCTTGACGGCCCGCGGCCCGACCGTTTTAACCAAACCCAAACACCACTTGAGGACAAAGCAAGATGATCGAATCCCAGACCGCCCTCATCTACACCAGTTTATGGTGTCCGCCGCGAACAGCGAAATGAGCAGAGCCGAACTCAAGGAGAGTCAGCAAGAGCTGCGCCTGCTGGAAATGCTGCGCCACTCGCTGAATCTCGACCAGCTGAACGCCGCTGCCATCGAGCGCTCGGCACGCGCTCGCTACACCACAGGCTGAGCAACGTCATGGGGGCACTCGACGCTAGGAAGATCGGCTTCATCGGGCTAGGCCTGATGGGCAAGCCCATGGCACGCAACCTGCACGCCGCAGGCGCTCAGATGACGGTGACGAGCCGAAGTTCCGGCCCCGCCGAGGATCTGGCGGGAGAAGGCATGACGGCGGTAGAAACTGCGCGAGAGGTCGCAGCGGCCAGCGATATCGTCGTCATCATGGTCACCGACACAAACGCGGTTGAAAAGGTTCTACATGGCGAGAGAGGCGTCATGGCCGGGCTCGCGCCGGGCAAGACTGTGGTCGACATGAGCACCACCAAAGTGCGCGAGACCCGAGCGTGGGCCGAAGAGGTCAAGGCGCTGGGCGCGCACTATATCGACGCCCCGGTCTCCGGCGGCACGGTGGGCGCAGAAGCGGGCAACCTCACCATCATGATCGGTGCCGATGACGAGGCACTACAGGACACCATGCCCGTCTTCGAGGTGCTGGGGCAGAACATCACCCATATCGGCGGTATCGGCGCGGGCCAGGTCACCAAGACCGCGAACCAGGCCATCGTCGGCATGACACTCGCCGCCGTGGCCGAGGGCCTGACCCTGGCGGCGCGCGCCGGGGTCGATCCAGGCATGGTCCGCACGGCACTGCTAGGCGGGTTCGCCGAATCCCGGGTCCTCGACCTTCACGGCGGCCGGATGGTCGAACGCGCCTTCGAGCCAGGGGGCCGCGCCTCGGTCCACCACAAAGACATCCTGCAGGCGCTGGAGCTGGCCAATCAGGTCGGCCTCGACCTCGTCTCGACCCGCACCAACCTGCAGCTCTGGCAGAAGATGATGGATCGCGGCTGGCAGGACCTCGACCAGGCCGGGATCATCCGTGCTGTCGAGGAAGAGTAACGCCCCGTCATTTCGCAAGCGAACGCAAAGAAAAAGGGCCGCACCGTCGCCGGTTCGGCCCTCTTCTTTGTCCTTGGGAAGGACGGCTTACATCATGCCGCCCATTCCGCCCATGCCGCCCATGTCGGGCATGGCCGGGCCCGAGCCGGCCGGTTCCGGCTTCTCGGCAACCATCGCTTCGGTTGTGATCAGCAGGCCCGCAACCGACGCAGCGTCCTGGAGAGCCGTGCGCACGACCTTGGTCGGGTCGATGATGCCGGCCTTCACCAGGTTGGTGTACTTGCCTTCCTGCGCATCGAAGCCGAAGTCCGTGTCCTTCTGCTCCAGAAGCTTGCCGGCGACGACGGCACCGTCGAAGCCCGCGTTCTGAGCGATCTGGCGCACTGGACCCTGGATGGCCTTGCGGATGATGTTGATACCGACACTCTGGTCGTCATTCGAACCTTCCAGCTTGGCCAGGGACTTCGTCGCGTAAAGGAGGGCCGTGCCGCCACCGGCGACGATGCCTTCCTCCACCGCAGCACGCGTGGCGTGCATGGCGTCCTCGACGCGGTCCTTCTTCTCCTTCACCTCGACCTCGGTCGCACCGCCGACGCGGATGACCGCAACACCGCCGGCGAGCTTCGCCAGACGCTCCTGCAGCTTTTCACGGTCGTAGTCCGACGTGGTCTCCTCGATCTGGGCGCGGATCTGGTTGACCCGGCCTTCGATGTCGGCCTTCTTGCCGGCGCCGTCCACGATCGTGGTCTCTTCCTTGGAGATCGAGACACGCTTGCAGGTGCCGAGCATGTCGAGGGTGACGTTCTCGAGCTTGATGCCCAGATCTTCGGAGATGACCTGACCGTTGGTCAGGATCGCGATGTCTTCCAGCATGGCCTTGCGGCGGTCGCCGAAGCCCGGCGCCTTGACGGCGGCGATCTTCAGGCCACCACGCAGCTTGTTCACGACGAGGGTCGCGAGGGCTTCACCCTCGATGTCCTCAGCGATGATCAGCAGCGGCTTGCCCGACTGAACTACGGCTTCGAGAACCGGTAGCATGGCCTGGAGGCTCGAGAGCTTCTTCTCGTGCAGCAGGACATACGGGTTGTCGAGTTCGCAGATCATCTTCTCGGCGTTGGTGATGAAGTACGGCGAGAGGTAGCCGCGATCGAACTGCATACCTTCGACGACTTCCAGCTCGGTCGTCAGGCTCTTGGCCTCCTCGACCGTGATCACGCCCTCATTTCCGACCTTCTGCATGGCGTCGGCGATGTAGTTGCCGACTTCCGTGTCGCCGTTGGCCGAGATGCGGCCCACCTGGGCGATCTCGTCCGAGCCGCGGATCTTCTTGGAGCGCTTGACGATGTCGGCGACGACGGCTTCGACAGCCAGGTCGATGCCACGCTTCAAGTCCATCGGGTTCATGCCGGCGGCAACCGCCTTGGAACCTTCGCGGACGATCGCCTGAGCCAGAACCGTGGCAGTCGTGGTGCCGTCACCGGCCAGGTCGTTGGTCTTGGAAGCGACTTCCTTGACCATCTGGGCGCCCATGTTCTCGAACTTGTCCTCAAGCTCGATTTCCTTAGCAACCGTCACACCGTCCTTGGTGATACGCGGAGCGCCAAAGGCCTTGTCGATGACGACGTTACGGCCTTTCGGACCCAGGGTCACCTTAACGGCATCAGCCAGCGTGTCGACGCCCTTGAGGAGCTTGTCGCGCGCCGATGTGGAGAATTTGACTTCTTTTGCAGCCATGTTCGTATTCCTTCCTCGAATCTCGAGTTAAGCGGCCTTCTTGGCCTTCTTAGTGGCTTCAATGACACCCATGATGTCGGACTCCTTCATGATGAGGAGCTCTTCGCCATCGATGGTGACCTCGGTGCCCGACCACTTACCGAACAGCACGCGGTCGCCCGGCTTCACGTCCAGCGGGGTGGTCTTGCCATCTTCATTCGTGGCGCCAGGGCCAACAGACACAACTTCACCCTCGGAAGGCTTTTCTTGGGCCGTATCCGGAATGATGATGCCACCAGCGGTCTTTTCATCGGAACCAACCCGGCGGACAACCACCCGGTCATGCAAGGGGCGAAAACCCATCGCTCTATCCTCCTGTTAAATCTGCATTATCAGCGCTTGGAGGACTGGTTGGTAGCACTCCCCCTCAGCGAGTGCCAGTGAGATAGTGATCCGGGGTCACGGCGTCAACCGGCGTTTGCCCGACCTGCCCAAAAAAATTTTCACCTCTTCGGACCCGTTCTGGCAGCACTCTCACCAGACCGTTGCTAATCATTTGTTTCTAAACAATTATTCAATTGCCGGAGATAGATTCGGTACGGAATAATTCTTTTCGTGGCGGAATGATTGTCAACGAGTGAGGTCACGATGAGCAAGCGCATGGCGTTGCAGCTGGACGGATGGCGGATGACAACCGCCGAGATCCTCTACCACATGCCCGACCATCCCGGGATCCTGCAGAGCTTTATCTGGCAGAAGCTGGATATGCCGCCGGAGTTCCCGAAACTGCACAAGTTCCTAGACTTCTGGCATGAGAACATCGAAGGGCCGCTCCACTCCGTTCGCGTCGGCCATGTCGAGATCGTCTCGGCCCCAAAGTTGCGGCCCGTCTCCGCGTCCTTCGAACTACACTAGGCGCTCGTCAGGGCGTGAGATAGGCGTCACGCACACCTGCATCAGACGCAATCTCGTCCATCGCGCCCGATAGAAGAATTCGGCCGCGCTCGATCACGGCCGCTCGGTCGGCCACGTTGCGCGCGAAGCGCACGTTCTGTTCCGACAGCAGCACCGTCAGCCCCTCACGCGCCAGAGTCGTCACTGTTTGGGCGATCTGCTGCACCACCACCGGGGCCAGTCCTTCTGACGGTTCATCCAGCAAAATAATATCCGGATTGCCCATCAGCGTGCGCGCGATGGTAAGCATCTGCTGCTCACCGCCCGACAGCTGGCCGGCTCGCCGGCCGCGCAGTTCGGCGAGTTTGGGAAACAGGTCGAAGATGCGTGTCTCGGTCCAGACGGGCTTGGAATCCGAGACGCGGGTGCCGACCACGAGGTTCTCCGCCACACTCAGCCCCGCGAAGACCCGCCGCTCTTCCGGCACATAGCCGATACCCGCTCGGCTGATCCGGTAAGGCGGCAGACCGGTAATTTCTCGCCCGTGCAGTTCGACGTACCCGCCGCGCACGTCCACAAGACCCATCACCGCCTTCAGCGTCGTCGATTTGCCCGCGCCGTTGCGGCCCAGCAGGACCGTCACCGATCCGGCGGGCACATCCAGATCAAGGCCAAACAGCACCTGGGCGGCGCCATAGAATGCGTCAAGACCGGTGAGCCGAAGCGCTGGGGCGGTCATCATGCCCCGTCTTCCTCGCCCAGATAGACCGCACGAACATGGGGGTCGGCGCGCACGGCCTCGGGTGAGCCCGAGGCAATCAAACGGCCCCGGTCCAGCACGAGCACCCGGTCGGCGTGTCCGAAGACGACATCCATGTCGTGCTCCGTGAACAACACCGACAGCCCTTCGGTTGCGACCAGTTCATCGACCAACTGCATCATCTCGCCGCGTCCGTCGCTGGCCATGCCCGCCGTCGGCTCGTCCATGAGAAGCAGCGAGGGCGCGTTCGACAGCGCGACAGCCAGTTCCAAACGCTTGAGATCGCCATAGGCAAGTTCAGAGACGGCGCGGTCCGCTGACCCGGACAGGCCGACCCGGGCCACCAGCGCGTCGCCCTCCCCGCAAAAGCAGCGCCGGAGCACTGGCCCCAGTGCCGCCGCGCGTCCATGGCGCGAGGCGAGCGCGACCTGCACGTTCTCGCGCACGCTCATGCTGACGAAGGTGGCCGTGATCTGGAACGTCCGGCCTACCCCCGCGGCCCAGATACGGTGCGGCGGCTCGCCGGTCACATCCCGTCCGCAAATCCGGACCCCGCCCGCATCGGGTCGGATCTGGCCGTTGATGCAGTTGAAGAGGCTAGTCTTACCGGCCCCGTTGGGCCCGATCAGCGCAACGCGCTCGCCACCAGCAACGTCGAACGAAACCCCGTCCACGGCGCGCACGCCACCGTAGGCCTTGGCGAGGTTCTCAACTGTCAGCACGTTCATGAAGCCCTCCGTCGGGCGGCCAGCGCGGACAGGCCCGCCAGGCCACGCGGCAGCAGGACCACCAGCGCCAAGATCAACAGGCCGAGAACGAGCTGCCAGAGATCGGTCATGCGCGTTAGTTCGGTCTCGATCCCGGTGAAGGCGAGCGCACCGAGGATCGGCCCGGCCAGCGACTGCATGCCGCCCAGCAGCACCATCACCAGCCCATCGACGGAGGTCGAGACATAGAGCACATCGGGGAAGACACTACCCTTGGCGAAGGCGAAGAAGCCACCCGCCACACCCGCCGCGGCCCCGGCCAGCGTGAAGGCCAGCCAGCGGTGGCGGATGACATCGACGCCGATGGACGCCGTGCGCAGCGCCGAGTCCCGGCTGGCGCGCAGCGTGTAGCCGAAGGGACTGAACATGGCGCGGTGCAGTCCCCAGATAACGGCGGCGCAGACGGTCAGCGTCACGTAATAGAAGACCAGCGGATCGGATGCCCAGGCGCTGGGCCAGACGCCGAGGATACCGTTGTCTCCGCCGGTGAAGCCGATCCACTGAAAGGCCGCAGACCAGGCGATCTGGGCAAAGGCCAGCGTCAGCATCGCCATGTAGATGCCGGTCAGTCGCACGCAGAACCAGCCGAACACAAGCGCCCCCGCCGCGCCCGCCAGCGGCGCCAGCAGCAGCGCCGGGGCCATACCCGCCGACAGGTGATAGACCGCCAGACCGGCGCCGTAGGCACCGAGGCCGAAATAGGCCGCATGGCCGAAGGTGATGAGGCCCCCACCCCACAGCAGGAAATGCAGGGACGCGGCGAACAGGGCGAGGACCGCGATCTCGGTGAGCACGATACTCGCAAACTCCCCGAGCAGGAGCGGCGCGGCGATGGCTGCGGCCAGCAGCGCCAGCCAAGCGCTCCGCGCCGCCGACCCGGCGGGCCGCAGCGGCAGGTCGGGACTTCGTGCATCCTCGGCGGTGGCGAATTCTGGCCGACCGAACAGGCCTGACGGCTTCAGCACCAGGGTCACGGCCATCACCAGAAAGATCAGTACAAGCGTGATCTCGGGAAATATCACCAGCCCGAAGGCGTGCAGTTCGCTGATAATAACGGCGGCCACGAAGGCCCCGGCGATAGACCCCATGCCGCCGACCACCACGACAACGAAGGCATCGACGATGATGTTGAGGTCCATGGACAGGCTCGCCGCCTGCCGAGGGATCTGGAGCGCGCCGCCAAGCCCGGCCAGCGCCGCCCCCAGCACGAAGGCGGCTGTGAACAACCAGCGCTGGTCGATGCCCAGAGCGGCAACCATCTGGCGGTCCTCCGTCGCGGCGCGGATCAGCACACCGAAGCGGGTCTTGCGGAACAAAAGCCAGAGACCGCCGAGAACGCCGAACGCAACCACGATCAGAAAGAAGTCATAGGCCGGGATGGCGTGGCCCAGCACATCGAGCGCGCCGTCAAGGCCGGGCATGCGCGGGGCGAACAGGTCGTCCGGGCCCCAGACCGCCCGGGTCAGGTCTTGGACGACGAGCACCACGCCGAAGGTGGCTAGGAGCTGGAACAGCTCCGGCGCATGGTAGATGCGCCGGAGCAATCCTGTTTCGATGATGGCACCGATGAGCCCGACCGCCAGTGCCGCGATCAGCAGCGCGGCGAGATAGCCGCTGAAGCTTCCACCCATCACCTGCACCAGGCTGAAGGCAATATACGCCCCCAGCATGTACAACGAGCCATGGGCGAAGTTCACAACCCGGGTCACGCCGAACACGATGGACAGGCCCACCGCGATCAGGAACAGCGACGCGGCGCTGGCCAGTCCGGTGATCGCCTGGGCGACTATGAAGCTCACGACATCCTCCCGCGCCGTGTTACGGCGCGGGGCCGCCCGGCATTACTCCTGGGGACGAAGCTTCTTAACCGTTTCGTCATCCGGCAGGTAGTCCGCACCGTCCGCATAGCGGAAATCGATCATCACGCCCTTGCCGTCGGCCTTCGCCGTCCGGCCCACATAGGCGCCCATGGTCGACTGGTTGTCGATGGTCCGGTAGGTGATCGGCCCGAACGGGGTATCGACCTCCAGGCCTTCCATCGCAGCCACCATGGCGCCGGTATCGGTCGAACCTGCTTTCTTCAGCATCGCCGCGATGGTCAGGATGGTGTTGTACCCGACAATCGAACCGGCACGCGGATAGTCGTTAAAGCGCGCCTGATAGGCTTCCACGAAGGTCCGGTGCGCCGGGTCCGTGATCGCGTACCAAGGATAGCCGGTGACGATCCAGCCTTCCGGCGTCTCGTCCTTCAGGGCATCGAGATATTCCGGCTCGCCCGTCAGCAGGCTGGCGACTTCACGGTCCTTGAATAGCCCGCGAAGCTGACCCTCACGCACGAACTTCGCCAGGTCAATAGAGAAGGTCACGTTGAAGACCGCCTCCGGCTTGGCGTTTTCCAGCGCCTGAACGGTCGCGCCCGCGTCGATCTTGAACAGGGCCGGCCACTGCTCCTCAACGAACTCCACGTCGGGGCGCTCGGCCTTCAGTACTTCCTTAAACGCCGCGACGGCGGACTGGCCGTACTCGTAGTTCGGCGCGACCGTGGCCCAGCGTTTTGCGGGAAGCTTGGCGGCTTCCTCGGCCAGCATGGCGGCCTGCATGTAGGTCGAGGGCCGCAGGCGGAAGGTGTACGGATTGCCCTTCGACCAGACGACCGCATCCGACAGCGGCTCGGACGCAACGAACAGCGTCTTGTTGCGGTTGGCGAAATCGGCCACGGCCAGGCCGATATTCGACAGAAAGGTCCCGGCGAGCAGATCGACCTTCTCGCGCCGGACAAGCTCCTCGGCGAATTTCACGGCATCGGCGGGCTTGCCGCCGTCATCGCGCGAAATCACCTCGAGCGGGCGGCCGAGAACGCCGCCGCCGGCGTTGACCTCCTCAACGGCGAGTTGCCAGCCGTTGCGGTACGGCACGGTGAAGGCCGCTAGCGGCCCGGTGTAGCTGTTGATTTCGCCGACCCGAACCGGGCCGTCCTTGGCCATCGCTGGCCCCGCGGCGACGGCGGTGAAAAGGGCGCCCAGAAGGGCTGGCAAGTGTAGGCGAACATGCATGCGCCGCATGATCGTTTCTCCTGTGTAAAAAATGCTCGTGACGCGTAATCCGCACTCTTCGGCTTCTCGGAATCTGGCGTCGATTACGCTGCCGTGGGTCACTATAAGGTCCTGCGCGAGCAAAGGTCGATTCCTTTCAACTGGCACTAGAGTTTTGCGCGTTCGCGGGTTGGAACGGCCTTGCACCATTCGCTATAGTCCGCCGGTTGTAGGGAGGAACCATGACAATAAACGTCGCTGTGATCGGCTCCGGGCCGAGCGGATTCTACACGATTGAAGCCCTGACGAAGGGTGACAAGGACGTGCGGGTGGATTTGATTGAACGCCTGCCGACCCCGTTTGGGCTGATTCGTGGCGGCGTCGCGCCGGACCACCAGACCACTAAGAAGGTGGCGCGTGTCTATGAGAAGACCGCCATGAAAGACAGCGTGGACTACTTCGGCAATGTCGAGGTCGGGCGTGACGTATCCATCGACGAATTGAAAGAGATGTATGACGCCGTAGTGCTCGCCGTGGGCGCGCCGCGCGACCGCAAGCTGGGTATTCCCGGCGAGGACAAGGCGGGCGTCTATGGTTCGGCAGATTTCGTGGGCTGGTATAACGGCCATCCCGACTTCACGGACCTCGCTCCGGACCTGAACACGGAAACGGTTGTGGTCATCGGCAACGGCAACGTCGCCATCGACGTGGCGCGCGTTCTGGTGAAGACCGAAGAGGAAATGGCAGAGACGGACATCGCCCATCACGCTGCCGACGCGATCCAGGCCGCGCCGATCAAGGACGTCTATATGGTCGGACGCCGCGGCCCGATCGAGGCAAAATTCACCAATGTCGAGCTGCGCGAGATGGGCAAGCTGGACAACTGTGTGCCGATTATCGACCCGGACATCCTGCCCGACCAGGTGACCGGGGAGTGGTCGGACCGTGATCTTCGCCTGAAGGAACGCAACCTCGCGACCCTGAAAGAGTTCCCGGACGTTGATCCGGCCGGCAAGGAAAAACGGGTTCACCTCTCCTTCTATGCCAGTCCAGTCGAAATCCTCGGCGACGACAAGGTGACCGGCATCCGCATGGAGCGCACCAAGGTCGAGGGCGGCCGTTCGGTGGGCACAGGCGACTTCTTCGACATCGATTGCGGTCTCGTAGTCGCGGCCATCGGCTACTACTCCGAGCCGTTCCCCGGCGTTCCGTTTGATGACGCCAACGGCATCGTTGTGCACGACGACGGGCGGGTGGGTGAAGGTGTGTACGCTGTGGGCTGGATCAAGCGCGGCCCGACCGGCGTGATCGGCTCCAACAAGCCCGACGGCGACCAGGCGGCGACCCAGATCTTCGAGGATATTCCGGATGGCTCGAAGCCCGGCCGCGAGGCCCTCAAGGCCCTGCTCGCGGAGCGCAACGTGCGCGTGATCAACTACTCCGACTGGCAGGTCATCGACGAGGCCGAGCGGTCTGGCGCCAAAACGGGCGCACCGCGCCGCAAGTTCGTGACGGTCAAGGAGATGATTGCGGTCCTTGACTAATCGTCAAAACACCTTCGCCGTCCTATCTCGGATTCAGATTGCACTTGAATCGTGCCGGCAAGCAGAAGATGTTATCGCTGTCGCGACGACTGTGGGTGACGGTCGCGAACATCACTTCATGATTACGATGCTAAACGGGAAGGAAACACCCGATGTCTGAAGCAGTGGCCATCGATCGGCCCGAAGAAGACCGGCAGGAAATAGAGTCCGCCGTCGTCCGTTTTGCGGGCGACTCCGGCGACGGTATGCAGCTGACCGGCAGCCATTTCACCATGACCGCCGCGATCTCCGGTAATGACCTCGCGACCTTCCCGGATTTTCCGGCTGAAATCCGAGCACCAGCGGGCACAACCTTCGGCGTGTCGGCCTTTCAGATCAATTTCGGCGCTCGTAAGATCATGACCTCGGGCGACCAGCTTGACGTGCTGGTCGCGATGAACCCGGCGGCGCTGATAACCAACCTCGCCGATTTGAAATCGAACGGCATCGTCATCGTCGACACAGGAGCGTTCAACGACCGTAACCTGGCCAAGGCCGGCTATGCGGAGAACCCTCTCGACAACACCAGCCTCGACGGTTACCGCGTCGTGAAGATCGATATGTCGCGGCTGACCGTGGAAGCGGTGAAGGAATTTGGCCTTTCCAACAAGGAAGCGCTGCGCTCCAAGAACATGTGGGCGCTGGGCCTCATTTACTGGATGTACGGCCGCAAGCGCGATGCCTCCATCGACTGGCTGAACACCAAGTTCGCCAAGAAACCTGAAATCGCGGAAGCCAACATCGCAGCGCTGAACGCCGGCCATGCCTTTGGCGAGACGGCGGAGATGCCGGCAGAGGTGGGCACCTTCGAAGTCGAACGCGCGGCCATCGAGCCGGGCGTGTACCGAACCATCACGGGCGCCGAATCGGTAGCGTTGGGCCTGCTCGCAGGCTCCCAGCTAGCGAGCCTAAACATCTCGTTCTGTTCCTATCCGATCACCCCGGCCTCCTCGCTGCTGCATCACCTGGCTCGAATGAAAGAATTCGGTGTGGTGACCTTTCAGGCGGAAGACGAGATCGCCGCGATTGCCGCAGCGATCGGCTCGTCCTATGCGGGCGCGTTGGGTATAACGTCCAGCTCCGGCCCGGGCGTCGCGCTAAAGGGCGAGGCCATCGGCTTGGCCATCGCGACCGAACTGCCGCTGGTCATCGTCAACGCGCAACGCGCGGGACCGTCCACCGGCATGCCGACCAAGACCGAGCAGTCGGACCTCTATCAGGCCGTCTATGGTCGCAACGCCGATGCGCCGATGCCGGTGCTGTCCGTGTCCTCGCCATCCGACGGCTACGATGTCGCGATCGAGGCGGTTCGCATCGCGACTAAGTATATGACCCCGGTCATGCTGTTGACCGACGGCTACATCACCAACGCATCGGAGCCGTGGCGTATTCCCGATCCCGATGATTACGAGCGTTTCGACGTGACGTTCCGCACGGATCCGGAGGGCTTCCATCCTTTCGCACGCAATGACAAGACACTGGCGCGTGGCTGGGTGAAGCCTGGCACACCGGAACTGATGCACCGGATCGGCGGCATCGAGCGCTCTTTCGAAACGGGCCATATTTCCTACGACCCAGCCAACCATCAGAAGATGACGGATGTGCGCGCCGCCAAGATCGACGGCATAGCCAACGACATTCCCGAACAGGATGTCGCGGCGGGCGAGACCTCTGGCAAGCTGGCCATCGTGGGCTGGGGCTCGACCTATGGGCCGATCAACCGCGCGGTCAGCAACATGCGTGACGAAGGCTATGACGTCTCGCACGTCCATCTGCGCCATATCTGGCCACTGCCGCGCAACCTCAAGGATCTGCTCTCCAACTTCGAGCAGGTCATCGTGGCCGAGATGAACAACGGCCAGTTGCGAACGGTGCTGCGCGCCGAATACCTCGTGCCCGCAGAAGGCCTCAACAAGGTAAACGGTAAGCCGTTCCTGATCGCGGAACTAGAAGATGCCATTCGCGCTCGGTTGGAGAACTAAAATGAATGTCCAAAGCCCCCCGGAAAAACTGACCGCGCGTGACTACGCAACCGACCAGGAAGTTCGCTGGTGCCCCGGTTGTGGTGACTACGCTATCCTGAAGGGCGTGCAGAACACGCTGGCCCAGCTTGAGGCGGATCCGAAAAATACCGTCTTTGTCTCGGGCATTGGCTGCGCGGCACGTTTTCCCTACTACATGGAAACCTACGGCTTCCATACGATCCACGGCCGCTCACCAGCCTTCGCGACGGGCGTGAAGCTATCCAACCCCGAACTCGACGTTTGGGTGGTCGGCGGCGATGGCGACATGTTGTCGATCGGCGGCAACCACACGATGCATGCCATCCGGCGCAATGTCGATCTGCAGATCCTGCTGTTCAACAACCAGATCTACGGCCTAACCAAGGGGCAGTACTCCCCAACCTCCAAAGTTGGCACGCGCTCACCCTCCTCGCCGCTGGGTTCCGTGGACAGCCCCGTGTCGGCTGCGCAGTTCGCGCTGGGCGCCGGCGGAAAGTTCGTCGCCCGCTCCTCGGACATCCTGCAGAAGCATATGCCGGAAGTCCTCAAGCGCGCCTACGCCCACAAGGGTGCGTCCTTCGTGGAAATCTTCCAGAACTGCATCGTCTATAACGACGGCGCCTTTAAGCACTTCACCGAGAAGGCCGTGCAGGATGACATGCAGATCCATGTCGAGCACGGCCAACCGCTTCGCTACGGCAAGGATGGCCAGAAGGGCCTGGTCATTAACAAGGACAAGATGCGCCTAGAAGCGGTGGTCATCGGCGAGAACGGCGTGACGGAAGACGATATCGCCGTGCATGACGAGACCAACCGTTCGCTGGCTATGATGCTGGCCCAAATGGACCCGCCGACCATGCCGGTGGCGCTGGGTGTCCTCTATTGCGAGGAAGCCCCGACCTATGAGGTCGCGGTCCACGCCCAGATCGAGCAGGCCCGCAAGGCCTCCGATGAAGCCGACCTGAAAAAGCTGCTGCACCGCGGCCAAACGTGGACCGTTGAATAAGCAACGTCCGCAAGATTGAGAAGCGCCCGCGCGCCCTGCGACCGAGTGGCGCGCGGGCTTGCAACTCGCGCAGACGCGGCACACATTCCGGCCATAACAGAGCCGGAACCGATGACTGCCTTTTCGATAGCAACTGCTGCCGAACCGGGAAAACGCCGCCCGCCGCGCGCGGTCGGCTTCTGGCTGCTCACCTGCGCCGCCATGGTCTTCGCCATGGTCGTAATCGGCGGCATAACTCGGCTGACTGGCTCCGGCCTTTCGATGGTGGAATGGCGGCCCGTCTTCGGCTTCCTGCCGCCGCTCACGGACGAGGCCTGGCAGCGCGTCTTCGACCTGTACCGGACAACCCCGCAGTACCTCGAGGTAAACCGGGGCATGTCGCTGGCCGAGTTCGAAGCGATCTTCTGGTGGGAGTACTTTCACCGCGTCTGGGGCCGGGTCATCGGCTTGGTATTCTTCGTGCCCTTCATCTGGTTCCTGCTGCGTGGGTATGTGCGCGGGCCGCTGGCAATAAAGCTCGCGGGACTGTTCCTGCTCGGCGGCGCGCAGGGCGTCATGGGCTGGTATATGGTCATGAGCGGGCTGGTGGATATCCCCGAGGTCAGCCAGTACCGGCTGGCTGCCCACTTGTCGCTCGCCTTCCTAATTCAGGCACTGCTGGTTTGGACTGCGCTATCCGTGCTGGTGCCCGAACGCTTGGCGGTGCCGGACGCGAATTCCCGAAAGACGCGCAAGCTGGCCGTCGCGGTACTCCATCTCGTTGCACTCACCGTGCTGTCCGGCGCGTTCGTCGCCGGGACAGATGCAGGCTTCATTTTCAACACCTTCCCGCTGATGGATGGCCAGATATTGCCGCCGGGCTATTTCGACAGCCCGCTTGCACCCTTCGAGGACCACGCTACGATCCAGTTCCACCACCGCGTGCTGGCGCTTGTCACCTTCGCCACCACCATGTGGCTGTGGTGGCGTTCACGCTGGCTAGCGCTGGTTCCGCGCGCGCGCATCGCGATCAATTTGCTGGGTCTTGCGGCGGTTGCCCAGGTGGCGCTCGGTGTCACAACCCTGCTGCTGGTCGTGCCGGTCCATCTCGGGGCGACCCACCAGGCCGGCGCGGTGATCGTATTCTCGCTCACCGTCTGGTTCGTCTATGAGATGCGCCAGCCCCGCGCCCACTAACGGCCAAAGAAAAATGATAGGGCCGCCATCCGTGGGAGGGCGAACTGGCGGCCTGGGGGTGGACCTTTCGGTCCCCGATGTTCGCGGTTTTACCGGAGTTAACCGGCAGATCCGTTTCTAAAAATGCGGCATGACACAGGCGTGTCGAGGCCGTGTCATTTGCATGACGATCTCCCGAAGCTGGGGACAGATCCGATTAACCCTCGCTACGGATCGCCTTGTACGCCTCCAGCGCGCGGATGCGGGCCACACCGTGATCGACAATGGGCGCAGGATAAGCCTCACCCAGCGCCACACCGGCATCAGACAGCACGACGCCCGGCGCTTCCCAGGGCTTCTGGATGTATTTCTTCGGCAGGTCCGCGATCTCCGGGATCCAGCGGCGGACATAGTCCCCGTCCGGGTCGAACTTCTCGCCCTGGGAGACCGGGTTGAAGATGCGGAAGAACGGCGCGGCATCCGCCCCGGAACCCGCCACCCACTGCCAGTTCCCAGCATTGTTCGCGGGATCGGCATCGACAAGTGTGTCCCAGAACCAGGCCTCGCCCGCGCGCCAGTCCACCAGCAGATCCTTGATGAGAAACGATGCGACGATCATCCGCACCCGGTTGTGCATCCACCCGGTGTGCCAGAGCTCGCGCATCCCGGCATCGACAATGGGATAGCCGGTCCGCCCCTTCTGCCATGCGGCGAGACCGTCAGGATTGTCGCGCCACGGGAAACTATCGAACTGGCTTTTCCAGTTCTGCGTCGCAATTTCCGGAAAATGGAACAGCAGGTGGTGATTGAAATCGCGCCACGCCAGTTCCCGCAGCAGGCTCTCTGCGCCGCTTCCCCGCCTGCCGCCTTCATCGACCAGCTTTGCTGCCGCCCGCCAGACCTGGTGCGGGGAGATCTCGCCCCAGAAGAGATGCGGCGACAGGCGCGAGGTGCCGCACCGGTCGGGCCGGTCGCGGTCTACCGGGTAATCCTCGACGCCATCGCCGAGGAACTGTGAGAGGCGGCCACGTGCCGCCTCCTCGCCAACCAACCAGTCCTCCCGTATCCCGCCGGCCCAATCGGGGGATATCGGCATGAGATGCCAGTCCGACAGGTGATCGCCGGGGATATCCGGACCGGAACTCAGCGTCTCGGGGATTACAGGTGCGTCGGGCGCGCGGTAGAGCTCGCGCAAACGACGCCAGAAAGGCGTGAAGACCTTGTAAGGTTCGCCCTGTCCCGTCTCGATCCTCCACGGCTCAAGCAAGAGCGAACCGTTGAAGCTCTCGACGGCTAGCCCGAACGCCTTCAGCCGGTCCTTGATTTCCGTGTCGCGATCGACCGCGCCTTGTGTGTAGCAGCGGTTCCAGAAAACAGCATCAGCACCGGATGTCCCGATCACCTCGTCGAGGACCGTGGAGGCTTTGCCTTTTCGCAACACCAGCCGCAAACCGCGAGCGGCCAGGCCGTCCGCCAACGATTCAAGGCTCTGGTGGAGCCACCATCGAGCCGCACCGCCAAACGCACGAATTCCTGGGGTTTCTTCATCGAGAATATACAGCGCCAAAGTAGGGCGGCCCGATTGCACGGCAGCCGCGAGCGCCGGGTTATCGGCAACTCTCAAATCCTGGCGGAACCATACGATGGCGGGGGCGGTATCTGACATGAACGGGAGCTTATTATGACACTTGCTAGTTCTACGTCACGCGGCGCGTTTCGGATCGGGAACCAGCGCATCCCGGCGGAAGGCAAAGAGCCCGCTCCGCCCGATCATGAAGGCCTGGAAGTCGCCGCGCAGCAGCCCGCTGATGGCGTCGTCACGCACGTTAAGCCCGCCGGTAAAGGCCCCGAAGGCGGGCAGAACCAGCAGGCGCCCGTCGGTTACGAAACACTTGCCGCTGATCCGCCGCCCACGCACCCGTACGATTGCCTTGGGATGATAGTGGCCAATCACTTCGCCCGCCGGGATTGCGGCATTGGGGCCGATCACCACATCGTGGCGCAGAACGATATCCCCCACCCGCAGTTCTTCCGCGACCTCCCCGCCGTATTGTTCCGGCGGCGCGGGATCGTGATTGCCCGCGATCCAGACCCAGCCTGTCGCGGTCACCATGCGCGCGAGGCGGTTGCGGTCGCTCTCGGCCATCCGGGCTTCGCCCGCGAGATCGTGGAATGTGTCACCAAGGCAGATAACACGCCTCGGCGTGATCCGGCGGATCACCTTCTCCAGCTGCCGCAGGGTCTCCGCCGTGTCATAGGGCGGCAGCATCGCGCGCCCGCGCTCGGCAAAGGCCGAGCCCTTCTCCAAATGAAGGTCAGAGACCAGCAGGTCGCCCGTCGTGGGCAACCACGCTGCACCCGAATGGTCGAGCACGACGGTTTGCCCCGCGAGGGTGACGGGTACGGTGGCGCGGGCGCTGGAGATTTCAGGCGGCATCGAAGCCGAACTCGCGGGTGCCGGGGTTGTCCATGGCCTCATGGACCAGGTCGTCGGCCGATTCGCCCAGCAGCTCGTCCAGCGCCGCACCATAGACAGCCTCTCGACCGATCTCCAGCAGCACCGGCACCGCCAGCGGCGAGACTCGGTCGAGGTGACGGTGGGTGATCCGGCCTTTCACGCGCGCCAGCATGTCGGCGAGGCGTCGCACATCCGTCAGGCCAGACGCGGCATCGGCGCGGGTGGCGCGCAGCAGCACATGGTTGGGCTCATGGGTACGCAGCACGTCGTAGATCAGGTCGGAATTAAAGGTGACCTGCTTGCGGGACTTCTCCTCGCCGGGATGGCGGCGCTGGATCAACCCAGCGATCACAGCAACGTTTCTGAACGTGCGCTTGAGCAGGGATGAATCGGCCATCCAAGCCTCAAGGTCGTCGCCCAGCATGTCCTCGTCGAACAGCGCATCGATGTCGGCATCCTCCGCCGAGCGCGTGCTCCACACGCCCAGCACATAGTCGGTGGCGACGAAGCCCAGCGGGTTGAGCCCCGCGCGCTCCATGCGCCGGGTAAGCAGCATGCCCAGCGTCTGGTGGGCGTTCCGCCCCTCGAATGTGTAGGCGACCAGATAGTGCCTCTTGTTGCGCGGGAAGGTCTCCACCAGAAGCCCCTCGCGCGAGGGCAGAAGCGAGCGCCAGCGCTGCACATCGAGCCATTCGCGCACCTGTTCGGGCAAGTCGGCCCAGCGCTCGGGGTCGGACAGGATGGTGCGCACCCGATCTGCCAGATGGGTCGATAGCGGCAGCCGTCCGCCGACATAGGCCGGCACCGCCGGGGCATCGCCGTGGCCCGGCCGGGTGATGACGCTGGTCTCATGCACCTCCACGAATTCCAGCAGGCGGCCCGCGAAGACAAACGTGTCGCCCTCGACGAGATGGTTGACGAAGGCTTCCTCCACCTCGCCAAGCACCCGCCCGCGGCCCTGCCGCACCTTCAGCGTCGGCGCTTCCACGATGGTCCCTACATTCATGCGGTAGTCGCGCACCGCCGTCTGGGACGCGATCTCGTAGAGGCCAGAGGAGGTGCGGAAAAGCCGCTGGAAGCGCTTGTAGCCGCCCAGCGCATAGCCGCCCGTAGCGACGAACTCGAACACGCCGTCGAAATCCTCACGGGGCAGGTCGGCATAGGGGCCTGCCGTGCGCACCTGCGCGTAGAGCGCATCGCGGTTCACCGGGCCGGCGCAGGCGCAGCCGAGAATGTGCTGGGCCAACACGTCGAGCCCTCCCGGACGTGCGGGAATGCCGTCCAGCGTGTGTTCGCGGATCGCGTCCAGCGCGGCGCGGCATTCCAGCACCTCGAAGCGGTTGGCGGGAACCAGTACCGCCCTGCTGGGGCTATCGATGCGGTGATTGGCACGGCCGATCCGCTGGAGCAGCCGGGTCGAACCCTTCGGCGCGCCGATCTGAATGACGAGATCGACAGCCGCCCAGTCTACGCCGAGGTCCAGTGAGGAGGTGGCGACGACAGCATCGAGATCGCCGCGCACCATCGCGGCCTCTACCTTGCGGCGCTGTTCGACCGCGAGGCTGCCGTGATGGAGCGCGATGCGCAGCCCGTCCTCGTTCAGCCGCCAGAGTTCCTGAAAGACGATCTCTGCCTGGGCGCGGGTGTTCACGAAGAGCAGCGTCGTTCCGCTACGCTTCAGCAGGCCATAGATTTCTGGCACCGAATGGGCGCCCATATGTCCCGACCAGGGTATCCGCGCGCCAGATTGCAGGACATCAACCTTTGGCTCCACCCCCGCTTCGCCCAGCACGAGGCGCACGTCTTTCGCATCCTGGGTCGGCGAGATCCAGCGGCGTAGACGATCTGGTTCAGCCACCGTCGCGGACAGGCCGACACGGCGAAGTTTCGGCACCAGCGCCTGCAGGCGCGACAGGCCCAAGGCCAGCAGATCGCCGCGCTTGTTGTCCTCGATCGCGTGCAGCTCATCGACGATCACGCAGCGCAGATGCGCGAAGATTTCCGGCGCGTCCTCGTAGGACAGCATCAGCGCGAGACTTTCCGGCGTGGTCATCAACATTTGCGGTGGATCGCGGCGCTGGCGCGCGCGTTTTGCATGGGGCGTGTCGCCGGTGCGGGTCTCGGCCCGGACTGTCAGCCCCATCTCGGCAATGGGCGTGTCGAGGTTGCGCTGGATATCGACCGCAAGCGCCTTCAGCGGCGAGATGTAGAGCGTGTGTAGGCCTTTTTCGGCGTCCCCGACCTCGATCAGTTCGACGAGGCTCGGCAGGAAACCCGCGAGGGTCTTGCCGCCACCGGTCGGCGCGATTAGGAGGGTCGAGTCACCGGCCCGTGCGGCGTCCAGCATCGCCAGCTGGTGGGCATGCGGCGACCAGCCGCGCGCGGCGAACCAACTGGATAGAATTTGGGGGAGTGCCGCAGTCACGCGGCGTTGATGGCGCGGCGAAACTCGACGAGCCGTGCCTCCAGTACCTCCGGCGCATAGGGCTTCGCCGAGTCCACCCCCCAGACCGGCTTCGGCCAGGCCACGTCGTCGGTGAAGCGGGCGATCACATGGATATGTAACTGCGAGACCATGTTCCCCAGCGCGGCTACGTTGATCTTATCGGGTTTGTAGAGCGCCGTCAGCACGCGGCTGGTCTTTACGATCTCGTCGTTCACCACGGCGAGGTCATCCGCCGATAGATTGTGATAGTCACGCAGGCCGGCCCGGCGCGGCACCAAGATCAGCCAGGGGAAATTCGCGTCATTCATCAACAGGATGCGGCACAGCAGCGCATCGGTGACAAAGGCCGTATCAGCGGCAAGCTGGGTATGCAGTTCAAATGCGGACATAGGGTAAATTTACGTCACGGCGCACTCGGAGGAAATCACGACGCAGGCAATTGAAGGTTCATGACAAAAGGACCCCGGCCTCCTCGGCGACCAGCAAGTTCCCCGGCCCCGGTTCAGAGTGGAATTGGTTACTTTCGACGACGGGTTCGCCGAGGCTGTTCGAGGACCATGCCCGCATATCCCTATTTTGCAGCGCGCGGGCGGGGGTGTCATCCGTGCGCTAATACGCCAGTATCGGTTCCGCATTTGGGAACGGAGTGAACACGATGAAGGCCGTCTGGTACGAGGAACTGGGCCCCGCCGACGAAGTGCTGACCTATGGCGAGATGGATAAGCCCGAGGCTCGCCCGGGCGAAGTGCGGGTGAAACTCGAATCTTCCGGCGTGAACCCGGCGGATGTAAAGCGCCGCGGTCTAGGCACCTATGGCATGGAACACCCGCGCATCGTCCCGAACAGCGACGGGGCGGGCGTCGTCGATCAGGTGGGCGACGCAGCGGACGAATCGCTATTGGGCAAGCGCGTCTGGCTGTTTAACGGCCAACGCGGCGGACGGGCCTTCGGAACGGCGGCGGAATACATCGCACTAGATTCCTGGCTTGTAGCGCCGCTTCCCGATAACGTGAGCTATGCTGAAGGAGCCTGCCTCGGCATTCCTTGCATGACCGCGCACTTCAACGTGTTCGCCGACGGGCCGGTGGAGGGCAAGACCATTCTGGTGACCGGCGGTGCAGGCGCGGTTGGCCACTACGCCGTGCAGTGGGCGCGCCGCGGCGGTGCGACTGTCATCGCCACAGTGAGTTCCGACGATAAGGCTACCCATGCGAAGGCCGGCGGCGCACACCACACGGTGAACTACCGCGACGACGATGCCGCAATGCAGATCATGGAACTGACCGCGGGCGCGGGCGTGGACCGGGTGGTGGAGGTAGATCTGTCGGGAAACCTCGATCTCACTAACAAGGTGCTGGCGAACACCGGCATGATCTCCGTCTATTACTCTAGCAGCGACCCGAAGAATGCCTTCTTCGGCCTCGCCCTAAAGAACGCCGTGGTCCGCTACATGGTGCTGCACAGCGTACCGCGCGCAGCCATTGACCGTGCGCGAGCCGACATCACCGACTGGCTTGCCGAGGGCGGTATGATTCACACGGTCGCCGCCACCTTCCCGCTAGTGCAGACGGCCGAGGCCCACAAGTTCGTGGAAAGCGGCAGCAAGCTGGGCACCGTGGTGGTGGAACCGGGGAAGTAGCGCGCCATTAACATCAAACCGTTCTAAGTCGTGACTGCGTGGCTGCTCCGTCACCTGCTCCGCAGGCATTTTCCGGTGATGGCAGGCAGCACGCCGGTTCGTTTTCTCGGTCATTGGCGCGATGGGTCTCGGCGTAGCCAACGAGATTATCGAGTTCACTACAATCGTGGCGTTCCGCGACACCAATGTCGACCGTTATATAAACACGGCGCTGGGCCTAGTTTTCGACACCGCCAGAGTGCTGACAACGATGGCGCAAGTGCGAATTTTCGCCGCCCCAACGGGCTGACGCTCAGTCGTCCGGCGGGTTGCGCCGTAGCGCCTTAGTCTGGCCGCGCTTAGTCTTGGAGGTCAGGCGGCGCTCCTTTGAGGCGCGGGTCGGTAGGGTATCCTTGCGCGGACGCGGCGGTGTTGCAGCTCGCCGGATCAGTTCGGCGAGACGTTCGCGCGCATCAACGCGGTTGCGCTCTTGGTTCCGGAAGCGCTCGGCGCGGATCAGCACTTCCCCGTCCTTGGTCACCCGGCTCCCGGCGATCCGCCGCAAGCGCGCGAAGACATCTCCCGGAATCGCAGTCGAGTTCTTCGCATCGAAGCGCAGCTCAACCGCGGTCGAGACCTTGTTGACATTCTGGCCGCCTGGCTTCGACGCACGCACAAAAGTCTCCACGAGTTCGCCCGCGGACAAGACAATGGTGCGCGTGACGAACAGATCTTCGTACATAACATTCGCTTCGTTGCGGTAATTCGGCGACCAGAGGAAATCGAGACCGTTCCCATTACCATTTTGCGGCAAGCTATGGCATAAGGACGGTCGTAAAAAGCTCTGGGGTAGATAGTAAAGAAGTGTGCGTCCCTCTCGGAGGTCTAGTTTGCATATGGTTTCATCGGTGGCGCGCGACGCCATTACTGGCGACGGGCTCCATCGTGGGGTTTTTGCCCACATCCTTTCGTATCTTCTCTGGCCTGCTATCCTGGCGACCTGCATCTATGCAACCTGGCGCGGCCTCGAGGCCGGCCATGCAGCCATTTTTTTCAATGTCACCTATGCTTGCCTGGCGCTGACACTGTTCGTACTTGAGCGCGTCATGCCCCATGAGCGCGACTGGTTAAAGAATGACGGCCAGATGCCTGCCGACTTGGCGCACACGCTGCTGAACAAGGGCTTCGTGCAGGTCCTCGTTGTGGTCGGCGTGGCGGTCGGGATCGCCGAAGCCGCAGCCTCTAAGGGTGGTGATATGTGGCCGAGCGAGTGGCCGCTGGCCTTCCAGATTGTCCTCGCCCTGCTAATCGCCGAAACGGGGCTCTACACGGCCCACCGGCTGGGCCATGAATGGCCCCTGCTATGGCGTTTCCATGCCGTCCATCACAGCGCGCCGCGCCTGTGGTTCTTTAACACGGGCAGGTTTCATCTGGTCGATACGGTGACTAGCATCATGCTGAGCCAGCCCCTGCTGTTCCTCGCCGGTGCGCCGTCTGACATCTTCGTCTGGGTGACGTCGATCACCGCCTTCATCGGCATGCTCACTCACTGCAACGTTGAGATGCGCTTCGGGGTGCTGAACTACATCTTCAACACGCCCGCCGTGCACCGCTGGCACCACTCGCGTATCCCGGAAGAGGGCAACACGAACTACGGCGAGAACCTAATGCTCTACGACGTATTGCTTCGGACCTTCTACTTGCCGAAGCGCCGCCCGCCAGCGAACATCGGAATCCGTCAGCCGATGCCAACGAATTTCAGCGGCCAGCTCTTTCAGCCCTTCCGAAAAACACAGCCCGTATTTCCCGCTGAGTAGCGCCGAGCCGTGATGACGCGGCTGCGGAGCCGCCTTCACCGGCATAGAGCTTAGCCAGATCCGCGCAGTCACGCGCGCTACGAAGCCCCGAAAAGACCGCGAAGTCGGACTCGTCGATAGCTCGGAACAGCGTTTCGGGATCGGTGGAGAAATTGCGTTCATGCCGCCTTGTCCCTGATCCGAACTCAGGCGGCCATGCGGTTCTTGCCGATAAAGCCAAACATCATCCAGACGAAGGCCAGCGCCTGAAGGGCCAGCGCGAAACCAAATGCTGCGCGGTACCCGGCCACGGCATATCCGCCATAGGCGTCCACCGGCCAGATGTTGATGATCTCACCCATGCCCCACTGCAGGACGAACGCCATAGCGAAAATCAGCAGGTTTTGGGCCGTATTGGCCCGCCCGACGAGTTCGTGGGAGAACATCCGCGCCAGCACGGCAAAAGCCAACACGCCCGTCGTCCCGAAGGCGCCGAAGACGAACCACAGAACAACCGGCGCGCTCGCCCATCCGGCAATCACGGCCAACTGGACGACCATGAACCCGAACATGCCTGTGGCGGCGACCACCATGGGCTCCACGCCGCGCCGCGCCAGCCGTTCGGCGGCGAGCCCAGCGCCGATGTTACCCACGATGAACCCCGCCGCCCCGGCCAGAAGAACAAAGCTGAGTGTCGTCGAATCAAGTCCGGCAACATCACGCAGCCAGGGACCAGCCCACAATGTCTGGACGGCCAGGAAGCTGCCTTGCGAAAACGCCGCCATCGGCGCGATCTTCCAGAAGGCCCGACTGGCATAGACGCCGCGCAGCCCCCCGATGCCCTCAGACAGGGGCGCCGCGGATCCGGCTCGCTGGCGCTCCGGTACGACAAAGAAGATCAGCACCGCAACCAGCACCGTTGCGACAGACAGCCCCCAGAAACCGCCGCGCCATCCGACCTCGGCCACCAGTGCCTCGGTCGGGGCTGTCGCCACCATCGCTCCCAGACCGCCGAAGGCAACAACGAGGCCGTTCATCAGCGGCAGGCGGTCGGCCGGGAACCACTCGCTCATCGCTTTGAACGCCCCCATCAGGCACGCCGCGACCCCCAGGCCGATCAGCGCCCGACCTGCCACAAGGCTCCATAGCCCCTCGCCCAGTGAGAACACAACCGCGCCCGCCGCCGCGATCACCAGCAAGACGGTCTCCACACGTCGCGGCCCGTGGCTGTCCAGATAGACGCCGATTGGAATCTGGGCGAGCGCGAAGGTGATGAAATAGGCGCTGGACAGCAGTCCTAGTTCGCCCGCGCTCAAGCCGACCTCGGTCACCAGCTCATCGCCGATGACCGCATTCACCGTCCGGTAGAGGTAGGACAGGAAGTAGCCTGACGCGAAGGGCAGAAAGACCGCCGCCAATAGGCGGGGCAGCGAGGGTGCCGAGTGTTGCATGGCTTTGTTCCGCAAGGCCTTCGCGACAGGCTCTAGCGGCCCTGGAACTTCGGCTTCTCGCGCGCCTTGAAGGCTTTATAGCCGGCCATATAGTCCTCGGAATCCGCGTAATCGAACTGGCCCTCCAGTTCCGCACTCGACAGCGGGCGCGGGTCGAGCACCCGGCGGATGGCGGCACGGTGGTAGCGGTGTGCCAGAGGTGCGCCGTCGGCGATGCGGCGCGCGGCCCCCATCACCTCGTCCTCCAGCTTGTCGTCAGGCACGACCCTAGTGACAAGGTTCTTCGTGTAGGCTTCGTCCGCCCCGAAGATGCGCCCCTCGAGCAGCACCTCGCTGGCAACGGCCGGGCCGCCCGCCTCGACCAGGTACTGAACGAGGTGATAGCCGAGAAACAGCCCGAGATTCTTGGCCGGCACACCGAAACGCCCGGATTCGCCGGTGATCCGAAGGTCGCAGGCGAGCACCAGTTCGAAGGCTCCACCGACACAGAACCCGTGGATCATCGCGATCACGGGCTTATTGCAATCGCGTGCGCCATAGAACGCCCGGTCGGTCGCGGCCTCGTAGACCTTGACCTTCTCGCGGTCAGAGCGCTCCTCCTCGAAGCCCGAGATATCGGCGCCAGCGCTAAAGGCGGTCTCACCCGCACCACGCAACACGATGCAGCGGGTATCGTCATCCGCACCCAGCGCATCCAGCGCATCGCCGAGCGCGATCCAGTCCTCGCGGCGCAGCGCGTTGCGTTTCTCGGGGCGGTTGAGGGTAACCACCGCGATGTCGTCGCGGCGCTCGACCAGGATGGTCTCGGTCATGGCGTTTCTCTTTGTTCTTGTTTTCTGGCCCGGCGATGTCACCGGACAGTTGGGAACGTATCGTGCAAGCGAGAACAGGCAAAGGCCTGCATCAAATCATTTCACGGTCTCTGGCAGCGTTCCCGGCGCCGGATGCACCTGCAGGCGGTCGTCGGAGAACCATTTTAGTGTGTCTTCGATAGTGGAGCGCTCCACATCACGGGTGATGAACACGATGCGCGTGCGCCGGTCGTCCGACGGCCATTCGTCGAGCACGGCGGGCGGGTGGAAGACATGCTGGACGCCGTGGATAACAACCGGCTTGTCCATCTCGGCCACGTTGACGATACCCTTGATACGCAGGAGATCCGGGCCCTTCAGCATCATTATGGTGTCAAACCACTGCTCCAGCGCGTCGAGGCGCAGCGGCTCGTCATAGGTCACGCAGAAAGCCTGGATGTGGTCGTCATGGCGGTTCAGGTCATGGCCGTGGCCTGCGTGGCCGTGATCGTGGTCATGATCGTGACCGTGCACATCCTCTTCCCCATAAGCCTCGTCGCGCAGCCAGCGCTCCACATCCGGGCTCTTGGTAGCCGGGTTGAACAGGCCCGCGTTGAACAGCGTCTCGGGATCCACCTCGCCGTTGACGACATGCTGACGCGGCGCGGCGCGGTTGATCTCCTCCAGCCGCGCTTCCAGCGCCGTGACGACGCTAGGCTCCACCATGTCGGTCTTGGTGATGAGAATACGGTCGGCGACGGCGGCCTGTTTGACAGATTCGAACTGCCGGTCGAGGGTTTCTTGTCCATTTACGGCATCGACCGTCGTGATCACGCCGTCGAGGCGGAAATAATTGGTTACGAGCTGATCGGACATCAGAGTGTGCAGGATGGGCGCGGGATCAGCGAGACCCGTGGTCTCGATCAGTATCCGCTCGAAGGAAGGCACATCCTCGCGCAGGCGCAGCATCATCAGGTCGCGTAGCGTGTTCACCAGGTCACCGCGCACCGTGCAACACAGACAGCCGGAATTCAGAAGAACCATGTCCTCGTTGCCGCTGACGGTCAGCTCGTGGTCCAGCCCGATCTCGCCGAATTCGTTGACGATGACGGCGGATTTCTCCATCGCTGGGTGGTGCAGCACATGGTTCAGCACGGTCGTCTTGCCGCTGCCCAGGAACCCGGTGAGCAGGGAAACCGGGATCAGCTCGGTTACGCTGCCCGGCGTGCCGGCGCTTAGGTTATCGCTCATTTTCGCATACCATCCCTTCACCCGCTTGACATCCGGCGCGGGCGAACCGTTATAACACGCCCGAATTCGGGCACATCAGTGTGCCTCGCAGGGAAAGCACGAAGTATGAACGATACCGGCAGTTCCATGTTCGCGCAGCGAATCTCGATCGAACAGGTCGAGGAGGGTCACGAACTCGCGCCGAAGTTCGACGCCGACGGCCTGCTTCCAGTCGTCACCACCGATGCCGGAACCGGTGAGGTGCTGATGCACGGCTACATGAATGCCGAGGCGCTGAGGAAGACCATCCAGACCGGCGAGGCCCATTACTGGTCCCGTTCGCGCGAGGTGCTGTGGCACAAGGGCGCGACGTCCGGCCTGGTACAGAAGGTCAAGGAAATCCGCATCGACGACGATCAGGACGCTGTGTGGCTGCGTGTCGATGTGCAAGGCGGCGCGAGCTGCCATGTCGGCTACCGCTCCTGTTTCTACCGCTCCGTGCCTGTGGGCGCGTCCGAGGACGCGCCGGTCGACCTCAACTACGAGGAATCTGAGAAGGTCTTCGACCCGGTCGAGGTGTACGGCGACGCGCCGAATCCGACGAAACTCTAGAGCGTCTCCATAAACCGCACCGGCGTGCCGACCTGGCCGTCCGGTGCGAGTTCGCCGTCACGCATCACGACATTTCCGCGGATGATGGTGCCGACCGGCCAGCCGGTGAGTGCCATGCCCTCGAAGGGCGACCAGCCGCATTTATAGCCCAACCAGTCGGCGTCCACCGTGCGCGTGGCCTTGAGATCCACCAGCGTGAAGTCGGCGTCATAGCCCTTGGCGATCCGGCCCTTGCCCGCGATGTTGAAGATGCGCTGCGGACCCGAACACATCAGGTCCACGAACCGCGCGAGGCTCAAGCGGCCCTTCGCCACGTGGTCGAGCATTACCGGCACGGTGGTCTGCACGCCCGGCATGCCTGAGGGCGAGGCCGGATAGGCGTTGGCCTTTTCCTCGTCCGTGTGGGGCGCGTGATCGGAGCCGATCACGTCGAAGATGCCCTGGGCCACGCCGTACCAGAGCCCGTCGCGGTGGTGGGCGTCGCGGATCGGCGGGTTCATCTGGGCCTTGGTGCCGAGGCGCGTATAGGCGTCCGGCGCGGCGAGCGTCAGGTGCTGGGGCGTCACCTCGCAGGTCGCGACATCCTTGTGCTGCGCCAGCAGCGGCACCTCGTCTGCGGTGGTGATATGGAGGACGTGGATACGCCGCCCGGCCTCGCGCGCGAGGCGCAGCAGGCGGGTGGTGCAGCGCAGCGCCGTCTCCTCGTCGCGCCAGACGGGGTGCGAGGACGGGTCACCCTCGACGCGCTCACCCTTGCGCTCCTCCAGCCGATACTCGTCCTCGGAATGGACGGCGACCCGGCGCGTGCCGTGGGCCAGCACCCGGCGGACATTATCGTCGTCGGGAACCAGAAGGTTGCCGGTCGAGCTACCCATGAACATTTTCACGCCGCAGCAGCCCGGCAGGCGTTCCAGCTCAGGCAATTCTTCGGCATTGTCAGGGGTCGCGCCGACGAAGAAGGCATGGTCGGTCCAAGTCCGACCCTTCGCGCGGTCTAGCTTGTCCTGCATGGCCTCAGGCGTGGTCGTGAGGGGGTTGGTGTTCGGCATCTCGAAAACCGCCGTCACGCCGCCCAGCGCGGCCGAACGCGTGCCGGATTCCAGGTCTTCCTTGTGCTCGTTACCCGGCTCGCGGAAATGCACCTGAGTGTCGATGACGCCGGGCAGGATCGTGAGGCCAGTGGCGTCGATTACCTCACCCGCATCGCCAAGGTTGGTGCCAATTTCGACGATTTTCCCGTCGCGCACCGCGACATCGGTCTCGGCAGGCCCGCCGGTCGTCCAGACGGTGCCGCCGCTCAGTATCAGATCGTAGGTTTCAGCCATAGCCGTTTCTTATCATTCCGGGGTACAAGTTAACAGCGCGCTCACGAAGCGTGCGGTGGCGTCCAGCACTGCGTCAGCCTGGTCGCGGTGGGGCGAATGGCGGCAGTCGGGGATCAGCAGCGTCTCGCTGGTGCCGGAGACCTTAGCGGCGATGGCGTCCAGCTGGCGGGCCGTGCCGTACTCGTCCCCTTCCCCCTGGATCACCAGCACGGGCGCGGTGACGCCGGGCAGACAGTCCTCGATGTTCCAGTCCCTGAAGGGCGGCTTCAGCCAGATGTCGTTCCAGCCGCGGAAGGTCGCCTCACCGTCGGAGTGGTGCCGCGCGATCCGCGAAGGCAGGTCGGTGGTTTTGTAGGCGACCTTCGCGTCCTCGATCCCGGCGATGGTCTCGTCCTCGACGAAGACATGAGGCGCCTCAACGATGAGGCCGCGCACCGGCCACTGGCCCGCCCCGGCATGGAGCAGCGCGATGGATCCGCCATCGGAATGACCGAACAAAATCACGTCGTCGAGACCCAGCACATCGCGCAGTTCAGGCAGGGCTTCCAGAGCCTCGCGGTGCATGTATTCCAACGGGCGTTCCTCGCCCAGTACCGTGGAGCCGCCATAGCCGTAACGCGAATAGACCAGTGTTGGCAGCCCCGTACGCTCGGCGACCAGCATCGGGAAATCACGCCACAGCCCGGCAGAGCCCAGCCCCTCATGCAGGAAGACGATCACAGTCTCTCCGGCCGTACGCGGGCGAGTCCAGTAGTATTCCAGCCAGTGGCCGGTGATCTCCACATGCTCGAATTCAGGGGTAACTCGGGTCATCGAACGTCCGTTTACTGAACATGATCTATGGGTCGGAATGCCAGGATGAGGACTTCCAAACCGGCACCCGCTTGCCTATCCTCGACCGCAAGAATCGTCACGACAAACCAGCGAAGACAGCCAGGCAGAGGAGCGCCGCGCGATCCCATGATCGCCTTCGAGACACATCCCGACCGCTACCGTCACTGGGCGCTGTCGATCGACGGCCGCGTGGCCACGCTGACCCTCGACGTGGATGAGGACGGCGGCCTTGTGCCGGGTTATGCCCTGAAACTCAACTCCTACGACCTAGGCGTCGATGTCGAGCTGTACGACGCGGTACAGCGCCTGCGCTTCGAGCACCCGGAGGTGGGCGCGGTGATCCTGACCTCGGCAATGGAACGCGTGTTCTGTGCCGGGGCCAACATCCCCATGCTTAAGAGCTCGAGCCACGGGCACAAGGTGAACTTTTGCAAGTTCACCAATGAGACCCGCAATTCCATCGAGGACGCGACTGAAAATTCCGGCCAGACGTGGATCTGCATGGTCAACGGTACAGCGGCGGGCGGCGGCTACGAACTGGCGCTGGCCTGCGACGAGATCCTCCTGGTGGATGACGGTTCCAGCGCCGTGTCCCTGCCCGAGGTACCGCTGCTGGCGGTGCTGCCCGGCACGGGCGGGCTGACCCGGGTGGTGGACAAGCGCAAGGTGCGCCGCGACCTGGCGGACTTTTTCTGCACCACCGGCGAGGGCGTGCGCGGCAAGCGCGCCCTGCAGTGGAAGCTAATCGACCGACTTGTCCCGCGCTCGAAATTCGCCGAAGCGGCGGCCGAACGCGCCGCGGCCCGCGCAGGTGAAAGTGACCGCCCGGCCGATGCGAAGGGCATCGCGCTGACGCCGCTGGACCGCCAGCTGGACGACGACGCACTCGCCTACCCGCACGTCTCCGTCAAGATCGACCGGGAATTGCGCACCGCGAATTTCACGGTGTGTGCGTCCGCTGAGGCCCCGACGTCGGACATTGCCGCGATCCACGCTCAGGGCGTCGACTTCTGGCCGCTCGCGATCGCGCGCGAACTGGACGACGCGATCCTGCACCTGCGCTTCAACGAGCCGGAGATCGGCACCTGGGTCTTCCGGACCGAGGGCGACACCGACAACGTCGCCGCCGCCGATGCCGCGCTGCTGGAAAATGCGGATGACTGGCTGGTGCGCGAGATCACGCTCTACCTGCGCCGCACGCTGAAGCGCATCGACGTATCCTCGCGCTCGCTCATCGCGTTGATCGAGCCCGGCTCCTGCTTCACCGGCACACTGCTGGAACTCGCGCTGACTGCCGACCGCTCCTATATGCTCGACGGTAGCTTCGAGGGCAGCAACGCAGCCCCAGCGGCGATCCGGCCCACGGGCATGAACTTCGGCCCGCTTACAATGTGCACCGGCCTGACCCGGCTGCAGACGCGGTTCTGGGGCGACGATGACGCGCTGGCGGCGGTGGCGGACGAGACGGGCAATGACCTCGAGGCGCTAGACGCCGAGGAACTCGGCCTCGTCACCTTCACGCCAGACGACATCGACTGGGAGGATGAGGTGCGGCTTGCCATAGAGGCGCGCGCGGCGTTTTCCCCGGACGCGCTGACAGGCATGGAGGCAAGCCTGCGCTTCCCAGGCCCCGAGACCATCGAGAGCAAGATCTTCGCCCGCCTAGCCGCGTGGCAGAACTGGATCTTCCAGCGCCCGAATGCCGTAGGCGAAGGCGGCGCACTGGAACTGTTCGGCACGGGCCGGCAACCCGATTTCGACCGCAAGCGGGTGTAGGAATGCGGGACGAGAAAATGCCGACAAGAGCCCCTCGCCCATGGGGAGAGGGATTTGGGGTGAGGGGGTAAGATGCAGACGCGTAATCTCCATAAGAACGTAACCCCTCACCCGGCTCACTTCGTTCGCCACCCTCTCCCTATGGGAGAGGGTCACAGTTGCGACAGAGACAGACAGCCATGAACATCGACTACAACGAGACCATCCCCAACAATGTCGAACTGGGCGACGACCGGCGCCTGCTGCGCGCGCTGGAGCGCTGGCAGCCCGCCTATATCGACTGGTGGAAGCAGATGGGCCCGGTCGAGAGCGACGACCTGCGGGTCTACCTACGCACGGCAATCAGCGTGGACACCGACGGCTGGGCACATTTTGACTATGTGCACATGCCCGAATATCGCTGGGGCATCTTCCTGAACCCGCCGGAACAGGACCGACGCATCGGCTTCGGCGCTCACAAGGGCGAGCCGGTCTGGACCGAGGTGCCGGGCGAATACCGCACGGAGTTGCGCCGTCTGATCGTGACCCAGGGCGATACCGAGCCCGCCTCGGTCGAGCAGCAGCGCGAGCTGGGACGTACCGCGCCGTCGCTCTACGACCTGCGCAACCTCTACCAGGTGAATGTCGAGGAAGGCCGCCACCTATGGGCGATGGTGTACCTGCTGCACGCCTATTTCGGGCGTGACGGCCGCGAGGAGGCCGACGAGATGCTGGAGCGCCATGCCGGCGACCCCGACCGCCCGCGCATCCTGCAGGCCTTCAACGAGCAGACAGACGACTGGCTGTCGTTCTTCATGTTCACCTACTTCCAGGACCGGGACGGTAAGTTCCAGCTCGCAGCGCTGGCCGAATCCGGCTTCGACCCGCTGGCGCGAACCTGCCGCTTCATGCTGACCGAGGAGGCGCACCACATGTTCGTGGGCGAGAGCGGCGTGATGCGTGTCCTGCAACGCACCTGCGAGCTGATGAACGAGCACGACACCGACGATGTGCGCCCCTATGGCGGCATCGACCTGGTGACGATCCAGAAGTGGATGAACTTCCACTACTCGATTTGCCTCGACCTGTTCGGCTCCGAGCGCTCGACGAATGCGGCGAACTATTTCTCCATGGGACTGAAGGGCCGCTACCAGGAATCGAAGCTGGACGATGACCATAAGCTGGACGGCGAGCAGGTCGAGGTCGCAAAGGTGGCGGGCGACGGCAGCACCATCGACCATGAGACCATCGCGGCGCTGACGACCATGAATCTGAAGCTGCGCCATGACTACACCAAAGACAGCCAGCGCGGCCTGAACCGCTTCAACAAGATGATCGCCGCCCACGGCATCAACTTCACGCTGACCCTGCCGGACGAGACCTTCAACCGGAAGATCGGCATCTTCCAGGCGATTGAGGCGACGCCCGAAGGCCGGATCATTTCCGGCGAGGAATGGGCGAAGCGCAGGCATGAGTGGCTGCCGACCGCCGAGGACCACGCCTTCGTGCGCTCGCTGATGAAGCCGGTGACCGAGCCGGGCAAGATGGCGAGCTGGGTCGCCCCGCCGAAGCGCGGCATCCACGGCCAGCCCATTGACTTCGATTATGTGCTGTTTCACTAGGCCTATGCGGGGGCGGGTCACGCATGCTTCGAGACGCCCGGCCCTGCCGGGCTCCCCAGCATGAGGATTTCAGAAACAAGGCCTCGTTTTGAGGAGCCGCCGACTGGCGGCGTCTCGAAGGGCGGGTCCGCAAGGACCGTGTTATGACACCCAACAACGTCATCATGGACAACGCGATCAGCCCAGCGAAGCTGGACTTCGCCGACAGTTTCAACGTCGCGGTGCCGTTCATCGACCGGCATGTAGCCGAGGGGCGCGGCGGCAAAGCGGCGATCGTCACCGATGACGGCACGACCAGCTATGCGGCGCTGCTGGACGGGGTGAATCGTGCCGGCAAAGCGCTGGCGGGGCTCGGGCTGACACCGGGCGACCGGGTGATCCTGGCGGTCAAGGATGCGCCGGAGTTCCTATTCGCCTTCTGGGGCGCGATCAAAGCAGGCTTCGTGCCGGTGCCGGTAAACACGTTGCTGCGGGCCAAGGACTATGCCTTCATAGTGAAAGACTCAGGTGCGGCCTGCGTTGTCTGGTCGCCGGAATTCGCGGGCGAGATGGAACCGGCGCTGGCGGACCTGGACCCCGGCCCGGCGCACCGGCTGCCGACGGAAGGTGACGGCGTGACGCTCGCCGCGCTCATGGCCGGGGCCTCAGGAGAACTCGCCCCCGCGCCCGCCACTGCCGATGCGGACGCCTTCTGGCTCTACACCTCCGGCTCGACTGGCACACCTAAGGGCGCGGTCCACGCCCACCGGGACATGGTGGTGACCAGCCAGCATTTCGGCGTGGAGACGCTGGGCATCACGCCGGACGATGTGCACTTCTCCGCGGCCAAGCTGTTCTTCGCCTACGGGCTGGGCAACGCCATGACCTTCCCGCTGTGGACCGGCGGAACCGCCGTGCTGTTCGCCGGCCGGCCGACGCCTGAAATCATGTTCGACCACGTCGAACGGTTCCGCCCGACCATCTACTACGCGGTCCCGACCCTGTTCGCGGCGCAGCTCCAGACGCTGGAGGCGGCGTCACCCGATCTGTCGAGCCTGCGCATGTGCGTGTCCGCCGGCGAGCCTCTGCCCGGCAACATCTTCGAGCGCTGGAAGGCGAAGACCGGGCTGGAAATCCTCGACGGCATCGGCACCACGGAAATCCTGCACATCTTCATCTCCAACCGCCCCGGCGAAGCAAAGCCCGGCACGAGCGGCCAGCTCGTGCCCGGCTACGAGGCGCGGATCGTGGACGATGACGGCGGCGACGTGGCCAACGGGGAGATCGGGAACTTGCTTATCCGCGGCGGATCGGTCACCTCGCGCTACTGGAACCAGCCCGAGCGCACCGCCGCCGCCTTTGAGGGGAACTGGATCCGTACCGGCGATTCTTATTTCCGCGATGCCGACGGCTTCTACACCTGCTGCGGGCGCAGCGACGACATGCTGAAGGTGGGCGGCATCTGGGTCTCCCCCGTGGAGATCGAGGCGCGCCTGATCGCCCATGAGGCGGTGCTGGAAGCCGCGGTGGTTGGCCGGGCCGACGCCGACGAGCTGATCAAGCCCGAGGCCCATGTGATCCTGAAGGACGGCTATGCGCCGTCCGACGCTCTGGCCGAGGAGCTGAAGGCGTTCTGCCAGGACGGCCTCGCCCGCTATAAGTACCCGCGCTGGGTGAACTTTGTGGGTGACCTGCCCAAGACCGCGACGGGCAAGATCCAGCGGTTCAAACTGCGGGGGTAAAACCCTCTCCCTATGGGAGAGGCTTCGTTTGCAGGCTTCACACGCAATGACTGGATTCCCCCTTCCGTCTAAGCTTGAACGAATGACAAATAGGGGAACGCGGAAACTATGGACCTTCATCCCCAGGTGCTGAAAGCCATCAGCCTGATGGCGGGCGTCAGCTTTCCCGACCTGCCAGCCCGGCGAGGCGCGTGCCGTGCTGCGCGAGCGGGTGGCGCTGCTGAACCAGGCGCCCGCGCCGCTCCGCCGAGTGCTGGACCTCTACCCCATGGGTCCGGCCGGGCCGGTGCCGCTGCGCGTCTATGTGCCGATCTCCGCCCCCGATCCCGAAAACAGCGGCGAGCGCCTGCCGGTGGTGGTGTATTTCCACGGCGGCGGCTGGACCATAGGCAGCCACGACACGGTGGAGCCCCAGTGCCGCTACATGGCCAACGCCGCACGGGCGATCTTCGTCTCGGTCGAGTACCGGCTAGCGCCTGAGCACAAGTTCCCCGCCGGGGTGGAGGACTGCCAGTGGGCCGTGCGCTGGGTGCACGACCACGCGGGCGAGCTGGGCGCGGACTCGGCCCGTATTGCCGTGGCGGGCGACAGCGCGGGCGGCAACCTCACGGCGGTAACGGCCCAGCAGCTGCGCGGCGATGGCCCAAGGCTGGCCGCACAGGTGATGATCTGCCCGATCACCAGCTTGCTGTTCGACACACCGTCCTACGAGGAAAACGCCGAGGGCCCGGTGCTGACCCGGCGTATGCAGGAGCGCTGGCGCGAGAACTACCTTGGCAATCACGAGGAGGCGGGCCACGACACGCTTCGGCACGACCCGCGCGTCTCACCCCTGCTGGCCGGGGACCTGTCGGGCCTACCGCCGGCGACAGTAATCACCGCCAGCCACGACCCGCTGCGCGACGAGGGCATCGCCTATGCCGAACGCCTGAAGGCGGCGGGGGTGCCGGTGCGGCAGCGGAACTGGGAGGGCTACCCGCACCTGTTCCCCAGCATGGGCGGCTATGTCGATGCCGCCTTCGAGGCGCTGGAGTTTGCGGCGGCTGGGCTGAGGGAGGGGTTTGAAACGTAAGGTTTCATCATTGCGAGGAGCAGTCATAAACACTAAAGAATTCGATTAATTTCTACGGGAACCAATTATTGAAATGGGCTGTTCTTCCCAAATCCACAACTGACGCAAAAAACCCAATATTTCATAAGTGATTGATATAATTTTGAAATTAAGAAGACATCTTTGCTAGTCGATCTGGGGCCTCCTTACTTTTCTGTGTGACATTTACACCCCCAGATAGCGCTCCTGAAGCGCTGGGTCGGCGCGCAGCGCAGCTGAATCCCCCGTCCAGACCACGCGTCCTTTCTCCACGATGTGATGGCGGTCGGCGATGCGCGTCAGCGCGTCGATGTTTTTGTCGATCACCAGGATCGACTGCTTCGCAGCCTTGAGACCGGCGAGGCAGATCCAGATTTCCTGGCGGATCAGGGGAGCGAGGCCTTCCGTCGCCTCGTCGAGGATCAGCAGCTTCGGGTTGGTCATCAGGGCCCGGCCGACGGCCAGCATCTGCTGCTCCCCGCCGGAGAGCTGGTTGCCCGCGCTGTCGAGCCGGGCGGCGAGTGCCGGGAACAGGTCCATCACCTTGTCGAAGGTCCAGTTCTCGCCATCGCCTTCGCGTGATCTTGCGGTGGCGACGAGGTTCTCGCGCACCGACAAATTGGGGAAGATCTGCCGCCCCTCGGGTACCAGCCCGACGCCGGCTTGGGCCACCCGGTAGGAGGGCCAGCCCTGGATGCCCACGCCGTCAAACATGATGCACCCGGCACGTGGGCGCAGGATGCCGAGGATGGTGCGCACCGTAGTGGTCTTGCCCATGCCGTTCCGGCCAACGAGGGTCGCGACCTCGCCCGGGCCTACGTCGAGGTTCATGCCGAACAGCACCTGGCTATCGCCATAGGACGCCTCCAGCCCGCGCACCTCCAGCATCAGGCCGCCTCCTCTTCGCCCAGATAGGCCGCGCGGACCTCCGGGTCGTTGCGAATCTCGTCGGGCGTGCCGGTGGCGATCACCCGGCCATAGACCAGTACGGTGATGCGGTCGGCCAACGCGAAGACGGCGTCCATGTCGTGCTCCACCAGCAGCATGGTGTAGCGGCCCTTCAGCGCGCCCAGGAATTCCACTAGCCCCTGACTTTCCTCTGGCCCCATGCCGGCCATGGGCTCATCCAGAAGTAGGAAGGACGGGCCGGTGGCGAGCGCGATGGCGATCTCGAGCTGGCGCTGCTCGCCGTAGGCGAGGTTGCCTGCGCGCACATCAGCGCGGTCGCCCAGCCCGACACGTTCCAGCAGCTCGCGGGCGGGCGCCGTCAGCCGGGCATCGCGGGAGACCGGGGTCCAGAAGCGGAAGGAATGGCCCTGTTGCGCCTGCACCGGGAGCATCACGTTTTCCAGCGCCGTGAAGTCACGGAAGATGGATGTGATCTGGAAGGAGCGCACGAGGCCCGCCTTGACACGGGCCGGGGCCGAGAGCCGCGTGATGTCGCGGCCGGCAAAGGTGATGGCGCCTGCATCGAGCTTCAGCAGGCCTGAGAGCAGGTTGACGAGCGTAGTCTTGCCCGCGCCGTTGGGTCCGATGACGGCGTGGAGCTCTCCCGGCGCGACCTCCAGCGAGAGGTTGTCGGTCGCCATAAGGCCGCCGAAGGCCTTGATGAGGGAGCGTGCCTTCAGCCCTGCCATGTTAGGTGCCTCAGCCATTGGCCGATTTCCTATTCAACAGCCCGGCGATACCGCCACGCGCGAAGACCACGACGAGGACAAGGAGCGGACCGAAGATGATGTGCCAGTGGATGGTCCACTCCGACAAGATGTCGGAGACCATCAGGAAGACGAAGGCGCCCGTGACCGGGCCGAACAGGGTAGACATGCCGCCCAGCACTACCATGAAGATAAGCTCGCCAGCACGCGGCCAGCTCATCATGTCGGGAGAGACGAAGCTTTCGAGGTTGGCCTGCAGGAAGCCGGCGATGCCGCACATGACACCCGCGATGACGAAGGCGGTGAGACGGTAGCGGTAGGTGGCGACGCCGACGGCCTCAACGCGGGTGTCGTTGGACTTCGCCGCGCGCAGAACCGCGCCGAAGCGCGAGCCGACCAGCCGCGCGCTCACTCCGACACTGGCCAGCAGGACGAAGAAGACCGTGTAGTAAAGGGTCGCCTGATCGTTGAGGTCGTAGAAGGTAAGGCCGAAATCGCTGCGGGACAGGATGTTAAGCCCGTCATCGCTGCCGTACTGCTCGGCGCTGACGCCCAGGAAATAGATCATTTGGGCCAGCGCCAGCGTGATCATAATGAAATAGACGCCGCGGGTGCGCAGGCTGATGGCGCCGAACACAAGCGCGACCGCCGCGCTGGCGCCAACCGCGACGGCAAGCTGGCCCCAGCCGCTGGTAACCCCGTGGAAAGCGAGGATGCCGACCGCGTAGCCGCCGAGGCCGAGATAGACCGCGTGGCCGAAAGAGATCAGGCCACCATAGCCCATGATTAGGTTCAGGCTGACCGCGGCGATAGCCCAGACCATGATGCGGGCGAAGACGATCACGTAGAACGGCTCGCCGATTAGCGGCATCACCAATGGCCCGGTGGCGAAGACCAGCAGGACCAGCGCGGTGAACACGTTGGCGGGGTTTCTCAAATTGGCGAGTGCGCTCATTGCGCACCTTTAGGGGGAACAGCCCTTGCGGTTTGAAGAACAGGATCGCCGCCATCAGGATGTAGATCAGCATCGAGGACAGTGCCGGGCCCGCGCTCTCGGCCGCGTTGGCGGGCAGGAAGAGCAGCAGCAGCACGTCGAGAAAGGAGCGCCCCATGGTGTCGATCACGCCCGTGACGATAGCCGCGATGAAGGCGCCGCGGATGGAGCCGATACCGCCGATGACGATCACCACGAAGGCGAGGATCAGCACGTCCTCGCCCATGCCGATCTGGGCCTGAGTAATGGGGGTGATGATCAGCCCGGCGAGGCCCGCCAGCACCGCGCCAATGCCGAAGACGATGGAGAACAGCTTGGGGATGTTGACGCCCAGCGCGCCGGCCATGGTGCGGTTGGACGCGCCCGCGCGGATCAGCATGCCGATGCGGGTTCGCCCGACGAGGATGTAGAGTCCCAGTGCCACGGCGAGGCCGACCGCGATGATGACGATGCGGTAGACTGGGTAGGTGATGCCGAGCCCGATCTCGACACTACCGTCGAGGATGTGCGGCAGCGGCACGACGAGGCCTTCCGGCCCCCAGATGAGCCGCGTCGCCTCGTTGAAAAACAGGATCAGCCCGAAGGTCGCCAGCACCTGGTCAAGGTGGTCACGGGCATAGAGCGTTCGCAGCGCCGTCATCTCGATGGCGATACCGATCACCAGCATCGCCGGAATCATCAGGACCACGCCGAGGATGAAGGAACCTGTCAGTAGCGCCAGCGTGCCGCCGACGAAGGCGCCAATCATGAACAGCGAGCCATGGGCCAGGTTGACCAGGTCCATGATACCGAACACAAGCGTCAGCCCGGCGGCCATCAAGGAACAAGATGACCCCGAGCTGGAAGCCGTTCAGTAACTGCTCGATGAGGAGGACGTGGTCCATTGGTAATTCGCGACAGGGCTCTACAAATGCAAACGGGGATGCCTTGGCATCCCCGCCGCGGATCAGGTGACGGATCCGCCAGCCTACATCTTGCACTGGCTGGCATAGGGATCCTGGTGGTCCTTCAGGACGGTGCGGCCGACCGCGGTGGTCCAGTTGCCGTCGGCGTCCTTCACGACCGTGCGTTCATAGAAGTTCTGGATGGGGTGGTGGTTGTTGCCCATCTTGAACGGCCCTCGCACGGAATCGAAATCCGCCTTCTCCAGCGCCGCGCGCATCCCGTTGGTGTTGGCAATATCGCCGCCCACGGCCTCGACCGCCGAGGCGATGTACATGATCGAGTCATAAGCCTGCGCTGCGTAGAAGGACGGGTAGCGCCCGTACTTGGCGCGGAAATCGGCCACGAACTTCTTGTTTGCGGGGAAGTCGAGGTCCTGCACCCAGAACTGGGTCATCTTGGTGCCTAGCACGGTCTCCATATTCGCCTTCTGGAACAGCGGTAGGCTGATCGCGTCGAGCGTGTAAACCGAGTAGAGCGGCACCTCGCCCTCGAGGCCGGCCTGCTGGTACTGCTTGATAAAGGCCGGACCAGCCGGGCCCGGGTAGAATGTGAAGATGCCTTCCGGCTTGGCGGCCTTGACCTTGGTCAGTTCCGCGGACCAGTCGCGCTGGGACGGCCAGACGGTCATATCCTTGCCGACGATCTCGCCCTTGAAGGTGCGCTCGACGCCCGCGACCATGTTCTGGCCCGCGGCGTAGTTCGGCGCGATCAGGTAGAGCGACTTCACGCCCTGCTGGTTGAGCAGCTCGCCCAGCGCCATCGGCGTCTGGTCGTTCTGCCAGGCGATGTTGAAGAAGTTCTTGTTGCACTGGGCGCCGGCCAGCGGCGACGGGCCGGCATTGGCGCTGATCAGGATCTTATCGGCGCCGAGAACCACCGGCGCGGAGGCCAGCAGCACGTTCGACCAGATATAGCCTGCGACGATATCGACATTCTCGCGGAGCACGATCCGCTCCGTCGCCTGCTTGCCCTTCTGCGAGTTGAACTCGTCATCGGCATAGACGATCTCGAAATCTTTGCCGGCCATCTTGCCACCAAGAGTCTCGACCGCGAGGTCCACCGCATCACGCATGTCCTTGCCGATGACGGCCGCGGGCGTGGTGAGCGTGGTGACGAAGCCGATCTTGATGCCATCCGCCGCAGCAGGGCCGGCCAGAAGGGTCAGCACTGCAGCCGATCCGAGCAATTTCCTGAGCATCCCAATATCCTCCCAAACGTTATTTTTCGTTATCGAACCATAACCTTGCGGCAAAGGGAAGCGGGCGCGATTGCGACTTCGGGGCGATGGGTGGCGGGTGCCCTACCCCGTGAAGCGCTCGCCCACTTCGGCCAGCCGCGCGAGCAGCGGCGACGGCGCCCAGAGCTTGCCGAGTTCGGCATGGAAGGCCGTCACGCGGTCATGGATTTCGGCGAGCCCGATCTCGTCGGCAGAGAACATGATGCCGCCGCGCCACCGCGGATAGCCGAAACCGGTGAGCCACATGACGTCGATGTCGGAGGCACGCAGCGCGATGCCCTCGTCGAGAATTTTCGCGCCCTCATTTATGGCGGCGTATAGGCAGCGCTCGCGGATCTCGTCGTCGGAGATGGCACGTCGGGTGATGCCCTGCTCCTTCGCGACCTCGATGGCGATGGCCTCGGTCTCCGAATCGGGGATCGGGCGGCGGTTGCCCTCCTCATAGGTAAACCAGCCCTTCGAGGCCTTCTGGCCGAAACGGCCCAACTCGCACATCCGGTCGGCGAGGTGCATGTGTCGCGCCTCGGGGTCGCGCTCATGGGCCAGCGACAGGCGCATGCGCCAGCTCACATCGAGGCCCGACAGGTCGCTGACGGCCAGCGGGCCCATGGGCATACCCCATTCGGTGATGACGCGGTCCACCTGTTCGGGCGAGGCCCCCTCCTCTATCAGGAAGGTCGCCTCGCGGACCAGCGGCAGGCGCGAGCGGTTGGCGATGAAGCCATGGCAAACCTGGGCGAGTACGCCGACCTTGCCGGTGGCCTTGGCCAGCGCCATTCCGGTGGCGACCGCATCAGGTGCACTGGCCGCACCACGCACCACCTCCAGCAGTTTCATGGCGTGGGCTGGGACAAAATAATGCAGCCCAATCACGTCGGAGGGGCGCGAGGTGGCCGCCGCGATGGCGTCGATATCCATATACGACGTGTTGGTGGCGAGCAGCGCGCCCGGTTTGGCCACGCCGTCGAGCTTGGCGAAGATCTCCTTCTTCACGTCGAGGTCCTCAAACGCCGCCTCGATGACGAGGTCCGCATTACCAAGCGCCGCGTAATCGACCGCGCCGGAAATTCGGCCCATCCGCTCGGCCTTAGCTGCCTCGTCTAGGCGGCCGCGCTGGACCATGCCCGCATAGAGCTTTTCGATCTGAGCGAGGCCTGCGGCAAGCGCCTCCTGGTTTGCCTCGACAATCGTTACCGGCAGGCCGGAGTCGGCGAGGCTGACGGCGATGCCGCGGCCCATGGTGCCCGCCCCGATCACGGCGGCGCTGGCTATCTCGCGCGCCGGGACATCCCGGCCGATATCGGGAATCTTCGAAACCTCACGCTCCGCGAAGAAGGCATAACGCAGCGCCTTGGACTGGTCAGAGTTCTTGGATATTTCGAACCGGTTGCGGTCGGCGGCGACAGCTTCGTCATAGGGCATGCACAGCCCATCGACCACGCTGTCGATGCAGGTGTGTGGTGAGTCCTGCCCCGGCATGCGACGGTTCGCGAGGTCGCGGTATTTCTGGATAGTCTCCGCGTGTTCCTCAGGCGCGCCGATGCCGCCGCGGGGTTCGCTGGAAATCCGGCGAGAGCGGCCCTCGGCCAGAACCTTTTCGGCAAAGGCGATGGTGCCCTCTTGCAGGTCGCCGTCGATGATCTCATCGACAATGCCGTAGTCCCGCGCCTTGGCCGCGCCGATGGGCTCGCCCATCACCACCATTTCCAGCGCGTGGTCCAGGCCGGCGATGCGCGGCAAGCGCTGGGTGCCCGCCGCGCCGGGGAAGATACCCAGCTTCACCTCCGGCGTACCCATGCGCGCCGACGGCACCGCCACACGAAAATGGCAGGCAAGCGCCAGCTCCAGCCCCCCGCCCAGCGCCGTGCCGTGGATAGCGGCGACGATGGGTTTTTCGATGGCGTCGAGGTGATCGACTACGGAGAGCAGATGCGGTTCGCGCGTCGGCATCTCGAATTCGCGGATATCCGCGCCCGCCGGGAAGGTCCGGCCCGCACCGATCAATATAATCGCCTCAACGGCCCTGTCGGCAACGGCCTGATCGACCCGGGCGATGATCCCCTCACGAACTGCGAGGCCTAGCGCGTTAACTGGCGGATTGTCGATGGTCAGCACGGCGACGCGCCCGACCACCTTATAGCCCACAACTTCGCTCATACCGCCCCCTCTGACTCGCATACCGGTCTGTGCTTAACTCTGCGCCTAGCGCGCGGGGCGGCATGATGCGCAGGCCCGTCGCGTGGGTCAAACATGTGTATCCGGAGCAAGAAACTTGGCGAAATACCCGCATCCTGACGCCTTCCTCGACATCGTCGGACAGGAGCTCGGCGTGTCCGACTGGTTCGAGATAGACCAGGCCCGCATCGACGCCTTTGCCAAGGTGACCGACGACAACCAGTGGATCCATGTCGATACCGAACGGGCCGCACGCGAGATGCCGGACGGCAAGACCATCGCTCACGGGTTTCTCGTCCTATCGCTGCTGCCGGGCCTGAGTCGAGAGTTCTTCGACATCGACAACCTAGCACGCACTATCAACTATGGGCTCAACAAGGTCCGCTTCACCTCGATGGTGCCGGTCGGCTCGCGGGTGCGCCTGCGCCAGACGCTGAAGTCCGCCGAGAAGCGCCCGGACGGTGGCGTGCACACCGTGCTGGAAGGCGTGATCGAGTTGGAGGGCAGCGACCGCCCGGCGGCGATCACCGAATCCGTCCGTCTGATGTATCCGGTGTCCGAGGGCTAGGGGGACATCATGAGTAGCACCGCCGACCGCACCTTCTCGCGCACCGATCAGGTGGTCGATGTGCTGGAGCAGCACCGCTTCGACACCACGCCGCTGGTGGCGTGGATGACAGCCAACATCGACGGCTTCGCCACGCCGCTGGAGGTTAGACAGTTCCAGGGCGGGATGTCGAACCCGACCTTCCTGATGACTGACGCTAACGGGCGGCGCTACGTGCTGCGCAAGAAGCCACCGGGCGAGTTGCTGCCCTCAGCTCATGCCGTAGACCGGGAACACAAGATCACCTCGGCACTGGCCGACACGTCGGTGCCCGTCGTGCGCACGCTGGCGCTGTGCGAGGACACGTCCATCATCGGGACCGAGTTTTTCCTGATGGACCACGCCAATGGCCGCGTGTTCCACGACCCGTCCCTGCCGGACCTAGAGGCGAGAGACCGTGCGGCGGTATACCAGTCGATGATCGAGACACTGGCCGCGCTCCACCAGGTGGATTTCCGGGCCGTCGGGCTGGAGGATTACGGGCGCGTCGGTGGCTATATGGGGCGCCAGGTCGCGCGCTGGTCGAAGCAGTATGAGGCCAGCAAGACCGACGAGCTTCCCGCGATGGACAAGCTAATGGTCTGGCTACCGGAAAATATGCCCGACGACAGCGAGACAACCATTGTCCATGGCGACTTCCGGCTGGAAAACCTGATCGTTGCACCGGAGTCCAACGAGGTGGTCGCCGCGCTGGATTGGGAACTGTCCACGCTGGGCCATCCGCTGTCAGACCTCGCCTACAACTGCCTGCCCTATTACTGGCCCGAGGAATCCTTTGGCGACATGCGCGGGCTCGACCCCTCGACCCCGGGCATCCCATCGGAGGAAGACTACGTCGCCACCTATTGCAGGCTGACCGGCCGCGGCGAGATCGAGAACTGGACCTTCTATCTGGTCCTTTCGCTGTTCCGGCTCGCCGCCATCATTCAGGGGGTCTACTATCGGGGCCTTCAGGGAAATGCCTCGTCCCCCGAAGCCCTGCTGCGGCGCGACCTCGCCCGCCAGCTTGCCGTTCGCGCATGGGGGCTCGCCGAGGAGCGTGGCTGAACCCGAACCTGTAAACGGCAACATAAGCCGTGGCTCTTGATTGGGGAACTCAAGAACAATGTCGGACGAATTCGACTTCATCGTGATTGGCGCCGGCTCGGCCGGTTGCGTCCTTGCCAACCGCCTGTCCGCTGGCTCCGATACCGTCTGCGTTCTGGAAGCCGGGGGGCCGGACCGGCACCCCTTCATCCATATCCCGGCCGGCTTCATGAAGACGCTGACCCTGCCGGCAGTGAACTGGCTCTATGAGACGGTGCCGAGCGAGGGCACAGCGGGCCGCTCGATCCCGACGCCGCGCGGCAAGACGCTGGGTGGTTCCGGGTCGATCAACGGCCATGCCTACAATCGTGGCCAGAGCATGGATTTCGACAGCTGGTCCCAGATGGGCAACCGTGGCTGGGGCTATGCCGACATCCTGCCCTACTTTAAACGCAGCGAGCGGCGGATCGGCGGTAGCGACGACGGCACCTATCACGGCACCCACGGCGAGTTGACGGTCACCGACATCGACGCCACCCACCCGCTCTGCGATGCCTTCATCGAGGGCTGCGTGAACATGGGTATCCCGCGTAACCCTGACTACAACGGCGCGCAGCATGAGGGTGTCGGTTACTTCCAGCGCACAATTAAAAATGGCCGCCGCGTGAGCCCGGCGACGGCATTCCTGCATCCGGTCATGAACCGCCCGAACCTCGACGTACGTACACGCGCCCAGGTCGAGAAGATCCTGTTCGAGGGCAAGCGCGCCGTCGGCGTACGCTATCGGCAGGGCAACCGCTCGGTCGAGATCCGCGCCCGGCGGGAGATCGTCCTATCGAGCGGCGCCGTCGCCTCACCGCAGCTACTGCAGGTCTCGGGTATCGGCCCGGGCCAGTTGCTGCAGGAGATCGGCGTGCCGGTGGTCCATGAACTGGCGGCGGTGGGCGAAAACCTTGCCGACCACTATCTCGTCCGCAATGCATCTCGTGTGAAAAACGCGCCGTCCTTCAACGGCCGCGCGAGCGGGCTGGCCCTCGTGTCAGAGGTAATCCGCTACGCGATCCAGCGGAAGGGCCTGCTCGCGCTCTCACCGTCGCTGGTCTACGTGTTCTGGAAATCCGACACAGCACTCGACAAGGGTGATTTGCAATTCATCTTCACACCGGCCAGCTACAAGGGTGGGCGTCCCGCCGAGCTGGAGAGCTATCCGGGCATGACCATTGCTAGCTGGCCGATGCGCCCGCAAAGCCGAGGCTATGTGCGGGCGAAATCCGCCGACACGCGCGACAAGCCGGCCATCCAGCCGAACTACCTGGACCACGAATATGACCAGCGCTTGACCATTGCTGGCCTGCGGCTGGGACGGGAGATGGTCCGTTCTGCCGAAATGGCCGACATCTTCGTGGAAGAGACCACCCCCGGCAACGATACCCAGAGCGACGACGAACTGCTCCATTTTGCGCGAACCTACGGCACCACGGTGTTCCACCTGATGGGCACATGCCGGATGGGTCCGGAGACCGAGGCCAACGCCGTCGTCGACGACCAGCTGCGCGTGCGCGGTGTCGAGGGGCTGCGGGTGGCGGACGCCTCTGTCATTCCGGCGGCGCACTCCACCAACACCAATGCGGCGACTATCATGATCGCGGAGAAGGCCTCCGACCTGATCCTAGGCAAGCCGCCGCTGCCCGCGGTCCAGCTTCCGCAAGAGGCAGCGTAACGTTCAAAAAAGAACATACACGGGGAACGCATCATGAAGATCACCAACATCGTGACCTCGACCATGGATGTGCCCAACGGGCCGCCGGTCAACAGCTACTACGCCGGCAGTTCCTATGTGGTGGCCCGCATCCAGACGGACGCAGGCATCGAGGGGCTGGGCTACACCATGCTGATGGGCGGCATGGGTGCGAGCGCCGTGCGAGCCTATCTGGAAGACAACATCATCCCGCTGGTCATGGGTCGCGACCCGCTGCAGATCGGCGCGATCTGGGCCGACATGTACGAGAACGACCGGGGCCTTCGTAAGAAGGGCATCCCGGTCTATGCCATGAGCGCCATCGACATTGGGCTGTGGGACATCCTCGGCAAGTCCGCCGGCAAGCCTGTCTGGCAGCTTTTCGGTGCCCACAAGGACAGGATCCCGGTCTACGGTAGTGGCGGGTTCCTCTCCTACACGGTCGACCAGCTTGTCGCGGAGGCCGAGGGTTTCCGCCAGCAGGGTGTCCGCCACTACAAGTTTAAGCTGGGCCGCGAGAACGTGATGGAGAATGTCGAGCGCGTTCGCACGGTTCGCGCGGCGCTGGGCGACGGCATGGAAATCCTTGTCGACGCCAACCAGCGTTGGGACGTGGCGACCAACATCCGCGTCGGGCGCATGCTCGAGGAGTGCAACTTGTTCTGGTATGAGGAGCCGGTGCTGGCCGACAATATCGACCAGTGTGCCGAGGTGGCGGCCGCCATCCCGATCCCGGTGGCCACAGGCGAGAACGAGTACACCCGCTACGGCTTCCGTGACCTGATCGATGCGCGCGCGGCGCAATACCTGAACCCGGACATCCACCGCTGCGGCGGGTTTTCTGAGATGATGCGGATCTCCCACCTGGCCGCGGCCTATGACGTGAAGATTGCCCCGCACCTTGTGCCGGAACTGTCAGTGTCCGTGCTAGCGGCCATCCCGAACGGGGCGCTGGTCGAGGTTCTGGCCGGATCGCCGGAAAACCTGTGGGAAGACCCGGTTGAGATCGTGGACGGCCACCTGCTGCCGCCGGACCGGCCCGGCCACGGCATGACCTTCAGCGCCGAAGCAATCCGCGACTACACGCTTGGCTAGTCTGTGTCTTTCATACGTGCGAGCAACGTAGCGACTATTTCCTCTCCGGCATCCTTCTGTCAGAAGTGCCCGGCGCGCGGCGGTTGTGCGGCCAGTCGTCGAGCTGGTTACGCAATTCCAGCCGGGCGATCTGGCGGCGGTGCACCTCGTCGGGCCCGTCGAACAGGCGCATGGCGCGCGTACGCGCATACATGGCCGCTAGCGGGAAATCATCGCTCATGCCGCCGCCGCCATGAAGCTGCAGGGCCCGGTCGATTACGCCCAGCGCCATATTCGGCGCGGCGACCTTGATCATCGCGATTTCTTGGCGCGCGCCTTTGTTGCCGACCGTATCCATCATCCATGCGGCCTTCATCACCAGTAGGCGGCACATCTCGATCTCGATGCGAGATTGCGCTATGCGCTCCTCGGTGATGCCCCGTTCGGCCAGCAGTTTTCCCCAGGTCTCACGCTCGGCGGCGCGCCGGCACATGGCCTCCAGCGCACGTTCGGCGACGCCGATCACCCTCATACAGTGATGGATACGGCCCGGGCCGAGGCGGCCCTGGGCGATCTCGAAGCCCCGTCCCTCGCCCAGCAATAGGTTGGACGCCGGTACACGCACATTGTCGAAGACGACCTCAGCGTGACCGTGGGGGGCGTCATCGTAGCCCATAACATTCAGCAGGCGCTTGATGGTGACGCCCGGCGTCTCCGTCGGCACCAGGATCTGTGACTGCTGGGCGTAACGTTCCGCCTTGGGATCAGTCTTTCCCATAACAATCATTATCTTGCAGCGCGGGTTTCCAGCGTTAGATGTCCACCACTTGCGCCCGTTGATGACATACTCGTCACCGTCGCGCGCAATCGAGCATTCGATGTTGGTGGCGTCAGACGAGGCCACGTCCGGCTCGGTCATGGCAAAGGCGGAGCGGATATCGCCGTTCAGCAGCGGCTCCAACCATTTGGCCTGCTGCTCGGGGGTGCCGTACATGTGCAGCACCTCCATATTGCCGGTGTCCGGCGCGTTGCAATTGAAGACCTCGGGCGCCCAATCCACCCGCCCCATGATCTCGCACAGCGGCGCATATTCGACATTGGTCAGGCCCGCACCGTGATGGTCATCGGGCAAGAACAGGTTCCAAAGGCCGCGCTTCTTTGCCTCGGCCTTCAGGTCGTCAACGATCTGCGGCGTCTGCCAGCGCGTTCCCTGGGTATTGAGCTGTTGCTCGAAGGTCTCCTCGTTCGGGTAAACGAACTCGTCCATGAAGGACAGGAGTTCCGCGCGCATTTTCTGGCAGCGCTTCGACAATTCAAAATCCATGAGTTCCCCCTTGTAGGCCCCGATCTCGGCCGGTGTGCCCGATAATCAAGCATGGCATAGGATAGGCCAAACAACTCATTCGGGGATGCGTTATGTCAACACCGTTCGATCTATCGGGAAAAACCGCCATCGTCACCGGCTCCACCAAGGGGATCGGCCGGGCCATCGCCGTGGCACTGACGGAGGCCGGGGCACGGGTCACCGTGTCCAGCCGGGACGAGGGCCGGGTCGCGGAAACCGCAGCCGCACTCAAGGACGCCGGGCATGAGGTACTGGGCGTCGCGTGCAATGTGGGCCGGAAGCCGGAACTAGAGAACCTGGTCGCGAAGACGGTGGACGCGTTCGGCCCGGTCGATATCCTGGTCTGCAACGCCGCCATCAACCCCTATTACGGCCCGGCAATGGAGATTCCCGACGATGTCTTCACCAAGGTGATGCACACCAACATCCAGGCGCAACTCTGGCTCGCGCAGCTCGTGGCGCCGGACATGAGGGCCCAAAAGGATGGCGCGATCATCCTAATCTCGTCCATCGGCGGGCTGCGCGGCAGCGACGTGATCGGCGCCTACAACATCTCCAAGGCAGCCGACATCCAGCTTGCCAAGAACCTCGCCATCGAGTTGGGACCAGACAACATCCGCGTTAACGCGATCTGCCCCGGGCTGGTGAAAACGGACTTTGCCCGCGCGCTGTGGGAGAACCCGGAGTTCGCTGAACCCCGCATCGCGGCCACCCCGCTGCGCCGGCTAGGCGAGCCGGAAGACATCGCGGGCGCAGCTGTGTTCCTGGCGTCCAAGGCCGGCCAGTGGATGACCGGGCAGACCATCGTCATCGATGGCGGCGCGACAGTGCCGGTCTGAAGGTGCCGGTTCAGGTTTAAGCCTGGCCGGCGTCCCATTCCTTGAAGGTGGAGCCCGCATCGGCGAGTTCGCGCAGCAGGGTGGCGGGTTCCCACTTGTCGCCCCAGTCGGTGTGGAACCGGTCGAGCGTGGCGACCACCTCCCCCAGCCCGACCGTATCGGCATAGAACATCGGCCCGCCACGCCAACGCGGGAAGCCGTAGCCGTGTAGCCAGACTACATCGACATCCGTGGCGCGGATGGCCAGGCCCTCTTCGAGGATCTTCGCGCCCTCGTTGATGAGCGAATAGACGCAGCGCTGGAGGATTTCCTCTTCCGAGATATTCCGGCGCGCGATGCCCAACTCGTCAGAGCGCGCGCGGATGAGCGCCTCGATCTCTGAATCGGGCACGGCGTTGCGCCCCTCGTAGCGGTACCAGCCTTTACCGGTCTTCTGCCCGTAGCGGCCCTGCTCGCAGATGCGCTCAAGCAGCGGAGAGAAGCGCTCGTCCGCCGGGCGGGTCGCGGCGCGGCGTTTCTCGATGGCCCAGCTGATATCGAGGCCGGCGAGGTCGGACACGCGGAACGGTCCCATGCGGAAGCCGAATTCCTCGATCACCCGGTCCACATCATGGGGCAGCGCGCCCTCCTCCACTAGAAAGTCGCACTGGCGGAAATACGGCGCGAGCATGCGGTTACCCACGAACCCGTCGCAGACACCAACAACGACGCCGGTCTTGCCGATCTTCTTCGACAGGTCGAGGACCGTGGCAATGATATCCTTGGCGGTCTTCTCGGCGCGCACGATCTCCAGCAGGGTCATCACATTGGCCGGACTGAAAAAGTGCAGGCCCAGCACATCCTCGGGCCGGTTTGTGACAGTCGCGATGGCGTTCACGTCCAGCGTCGAGGTGTTGGTGGCAAGGATCGCGCCGGGTTTCGCGCGCGCGTCGAGTTCACGGAACACCGACTGCTTGACGTCCATCTCCTCGAAAACGGCCTCGATCACCAGATCGGCCTCGGCCACCGCATCGAGGTCGGTGAGACCGGTGATCCGGCCCATACGCGCCGCCATCTCGCCATCGGACAGGCGGCCGCGCTTTCGCGTGGCATCGTAGTTTGCCTCGATACGACCGAGGCCCCGTTCGAGGTTGTCCTGAGAAGCCTCGATCACAGTCACGGGCATACCGGCGTTGGAAAACGACATGGCAATACCACCGCCCATGGTGCCCGCCCCGAGGATCGCGACCTTTGAGATCTTGCGCCGCACGATATCGGCGGGAATATCGGGGATCTTTAAGACCTGACGCTCAGCAAAGAAGGCGTGCACCAGCGAGCGGGATTCCTTGGAGGCGACCGCCTCCTCGCTGATCTCCGCCTCGCGGTTCCATCCGTCCTCGAAGGACATGGTCAGCGTGCTGGCCACGCTTTCGAGGCAGCGGAACTGTGCCTGCATGCCGCGCGCGGACTTTTCGAGGCCGGCTCGTATCTCTTCGACAATCTGCGCACCTTGGTCGGGGCTAACATCGAGTGGCATCTCGCTGACCCGCCGCGGGCCATCGCCGCGTGGTTTCAGCTTTTCCGCATAGGCAATCGCCGCCTTGCACACATCGACCCCTTCCACGACCCGGTCCACGAGGCCCAGCTCGAGAGCCGTTTGCGCATCGACTTCCGCGCCCGAGGTGATCATCTCCGCCGCCTTGCGGAAACCGACCAGGCGCGGCAGGCGTTGGGTTCCGCCCGCGCCTGGGATCACGCCGCGATGGACTTCCGGTAGCCCGAGCCGCGCGCTTGTATCGACCACTCGGTAGTGGCAGCCAAGCGCCAGTTCCAGGCCGCCGCCGAGCGTCGGACCATGGATCGCGGCAACAACCGGCTTCTTGCAGGCCTCCACGAGGTTCATGAGGTGACGCGTCATTGGATAGACCGCCCTATCGGGGGTGTTGAACTCCCGGATATCGGCGCCACCGCAGAAGTTACGGCCCTTACCGCAAAGGACAATTACTTTCACCGACGCATCGTCTTCAGCGTGCGCCATCAGTTCGGCGATCTTAAGCCGCACTTGCTTCGCAAGCGCGTTGACTGGCGGGTTATTTATGGAAATCACACCTACTGAGCCGTCCTGCCGATAAAGGACGGCGGTGTTCCCATTCGTCACGGCCATTCCCTTCCCCGAAAACAGACCTGTATTTTAAGGGCGCGACTATAACATCCACTTTGCCGGAACAAACCAATCCGGAATGACAGCTGTGCAAAACCAGTAAGGACGCCACCTCGCACCGCCCGCGCCGCGCTGCTAAAATCTTTCTCGCTATCTTCTCTGGCCGCGCCGAAAAAAGCTGCGGTAATCGGGACAAGTTCGTTGGAGCACTAAAATGGCGGATGACGCCATCCAAAGGATTGGCCTTTCACACATCCTCGCCCTTACCGCGACGGCCGTTTCAGTCGCGCTCCTGGCATCTCCGCTTTGGACCGATACACCCGGCATCATGCCAGCGGCGGGCGTTGTCCTGTTCGCCGTCGCACACTGGGCTCTTGGTGTGCTGCCTCAGTACATCACGGCGCTGCTGCTGTTCCTTATTGCGGTCGTGCTTGATATCGCGCCGCCGAACGTCGTCTTTTCCGGCTTCCACGCCAGCGCGACCTGGCTGGTCTTTGGCGGCTTCGTGATCTCGTTGGCCGCGCAACGTTCCGGCCTGGCAACGCGGATTGTCCGCGCACTGGTGATCCACCTGCCGCCGCGCTACCTCGCCATGGCCGGCGGTCTTGCGGTGGCGGGACTGGCACTCAGCTTCATAATGCCGTCGGCATCGGGCCGCGCTGTGTTGATGGCACCGCTGGCCGTGGCGCTGGCTGACCGGCTAGGCTTTGCCGAGAACACCCGCGCGCGGTTTGGCCTCGTGCTCGCCGCAGGCTGGGGCGCAACCATTCCGGCGTTCGGCATCCTACCGTCCAACGTGGTCAACATGGCGTTCGTCGGCGCGACGGAAAGCATCTTCGACATAGGCTTTACCTATTTCGAGTATACCCTTCTCAACCTCCCGGTCCTGGGGTTCGTGGGCATCGCTGTCGTGATCGCGCTCATCAGCATCCTATTCGGTGCAGAACCGCAACCCCAGGGCGAGAAGGAGATGCAGACAATCTGGACCGCGCCGGAACGGCGTTTGATGTTCATCATGCTCCTGGCCCTCGCCTTCTGGGTAACGGACTCGCTACACGGCATCTCGCCGGCCTGGGTGGCGCTTGCCGCTGCGCTGCTCTGCGTTGCGCCCGCGATCGGCGTGGTGCCCGCTGCGGCGATGAACAAAGAAATCAGCTACGGTGCATGGCTGTTCGTGGCGGGCGTGATCGCCGTCGGCGCGATAGCCAACAACACAGGTCTGGGCGGCGCCATCGGTGAGTGGCTGCTGGCGCATGTGCCACTGACGAAAGATGGCGGCATCGTCACCTTCTATGAGATCTACGCTATCAGTGCTGCGGTCGGCATGGTGACAACCCATCCTGCCGCGCCGCCCATCGTGACGTCGTTCTCGGACGCTATCGCGCAGGCCACCGGATGGCCCCTCAAATCCGTGCTGCTGGCACAGGTGCCCAGCTGGATGATTTACCCATTCCCGCACGAGGCTCCGCCGGTCGCCATCACAATGGCACTAGGCGGCGTGCCCATTCGAGAAGGCTTCCGGCTGCTGAGTGTCTATTTCGTGGTGGGGGTCATCCTCGTACTACCCTTGCAGTTTTTCTGGGGGCGCATGCTGGGGATGTACCCCTGAGAGCGCACGCGCCGCCTGAAATCAACAAGCAAACCGAACCAATCAGAGAGGACACGCCATGCTGTTCATGGTGCGCATCAAGGTCGAGCTACCGGGCGAGATGGATCCGGCAAAAGTGAAGGCGCTGGGAGATGCGGAGGCGGACCGCGCCATCGAACTCATCAAGGCCGGAAAGATGCGCAAGGTCTGGCGCATCATCGGCGAGCGCGCGAATTTCTCAATCTGGGAAGCCGACACGCTGGAAGAGTTCCACGCCGACATTGCCTCACTGCCGCTGCATCCGTGGATGACTGTCGAGGTCACACCAATGATCGAGCACCCGGCGACAAAAGCCTATGAGGAGCGCGTCGGGCCCTTCCCGACGCTCTAATAACCGCGTTCGGCCTTGAGGTCGGCGGCGGTGCGGTAGAAATCCGGGTAGCGCTCTGAAATCCGTGCGCCCGGATAGAATGCCGCTGCATAGGACGGACGGGCCTGTACGCCCTTAAGCCACGTCGTTGCGTTGGGAAGGTCATTTTCCCAAAGAAAGGCGTAGCCGAGGTCTTCCATTCGGTCGATCAGCGGCGTCACCTGGGCGTCCACCATCGTGTACCGGTCGCCCATGATCCACGGGCCGCCATGGTCCGCGATGGCGGCGTCGATCCGCTCGCAGGTCTGGCGGATCTGGAACTCGGCATATTCCAGTTCTGACTTTCCGAAGCCCTTCTGGGACATGCGCTGGTAGAACTGCTTGCGCAGTGGCAGGCGGTCAGCATGGGCCGCGAAGTCGTTGTCATTTGTCTTCGAGAACCGCATCGGCGCCAACATATTAGCGAAGGTAGGCACACGCACAGCGGTGGTCGGCACCTCATCAATGTAGCGCATCCACGCCCGTGCCCGGGCGCGGCCCGCCGCGTCGGGCGGTAGCAGCGGTGGCTCGGGGAACACCTCGTCGAGATATTCGAGGATCGCGGAAGATTCGATCAGCACCGTGCCGTCATGCACGAAGGTCGGTACCACGCCGTTCGGGTTGACTTTCAGGTACTCGGGCTCGAGCTGCTGAAACTTGCTGAGATCGATATCGTGCTCGATCCAGTCCTTGTTCATTTCCGGGAAGCCTTTCTCGGCCAGCGTGATGCGGACCTTCTGGCTGCAGGTGCTCTGGGGCGCCTGATAAAGCTCAATCGTTGTCATGTCCGGCCTCCGGTTTGAGATACTCACCGTATTTATCGGAGAGGTTGGTGTTTGCGTAGAACGCGGTGCTGAAGGACGGGCGCGCGCGCACACGGTCAAACCAACCGACCATGTCGGGCAGGTCGCCTTGCCATAGATAGCCGTAATCCATATCCGCCATGCGCTGGATTAACGGCGTGAGTGTCACGTCGATCAGGGTGTACTGCTCGCCCATGATCCACGGCCCAACGTTGTCCCTAATGGCCGCGTCAATGCGTTCGCAGGTCTGGCGGATCTGCGACAAGGCGTTGTCCATCTCATCTTGGCTGAACCCGTCGATCCGTCCCATGCGCCGGTAGAAGGCCTTGCGCAGTGGCATCCTGGCGATGCGCGCCTCGAACTCATCCTGGGTTGCGCTCTCGTAACGCAGGGGCCGGAACACTCGGTTGAAGGACGGCACCCGTACGGCAGGGGTCGGCACTTCCTCCATGTAGCGCATCCATGCGCGCAGACGACCACGCTGCATGGGATCTGACGGGACCAGAGATGGTGTGGGGAACATCTCGTCAAGATATTCGACGATGACCGAGGATTCGATCAGCGGCTCGCCGTCATGTAAAAGCGTCGGCACCACCCCGTTGGGGTTCAACTTAAGGTATTCCGGCGTGAGGTGATCGCCGCTCTGGAAGTGCAAGACGTGGCTTTCCCAGTCTAATCCCTTTTCCGCAAGGCAGATGCGGACCTTCTGGCTACAGGTAGAATGGTCCGAATGATAGAGTTCGAGCGCCAAGCTGCATTCCTCCTGACAAGTTGAACCCGCACGTTCTGGACGCCGCCTTGATCACGTTTATATCAATGCCGCGCTTTCCCGTCGCTTCCCCAACGGGGAACATGGCTTGTTCCACGTGCATCAAATTTTGCTTCTGGTTTCGCTGTCCTTTGCCACACCGTCATAGGCGAGCCCTATAAAGCTGGCCGCTTAGTCGGATACGGAGGTCATCAACGGCTCGCGCGGCACACCCTTCAGCTATTCTAGCCAGAGCCCCTTTACCCTGAGGGGATTCGGAAATTTCGTAATGCGGGCGTTTAACAACGGCAAGCGCTGAGCCCGCACCTGAATTGTTATTGCGAGGAGATTCGCATGAAGCAATCCAGTTTCGTGCGCATCCGCTCTGGATTGCGTCGACCTTCCGGCCTCGAAATGACAGTGATCATCAGGGAGAGGGCTTGTGTCTGGCGGATACGACGAACAGCGGATCGGTACGCGGACTGGGCGACAAATCCTCGAAGGCTGGCTCCGCGAACCCCGGCGTCCTGCGGAGATAGGTGACAACGAGCCCCGCATGGCCGGGATCGTCCAGCGCCTGCCAGATCGCCACCGCCTTGGTCGGGAAGCAGCGGTTGGAAAACGACACCGCGCACAGGCCGCCCGGCGAGAGCACCCGCGCAATTTCCGCGAACACGGCCAGCGGGTCGGTCAAGTACTGGACCGACAGGGCAATCAGGCAGGCATCGAAGCTGCCGTCACCGTAGGGCAGGCGCGGGTCGCGGTTCAGGTTGTGGACCACGCGGTCGGTCAGGCGCGGGTTGGCATCGAGCTCTTCCCGGTTCATGCCCAGCCCCTCGACCGAGGCATATTCAGCATCTTCTGGCAGGTGCGAGACCCAGCTCGACATCAGGTCGAACACCCGTGCACCGTCGGGGATGGTTCGCCGGTAGAATTCCGTCAATGCGTCGCGCGCCGGCTGGTCCAGATGGTGAACCAATCGCGGCGGGACATAGAACTCGGCATCGTCAGCGTCATCGCGCCGGGCAAAGTATTCCGGCTCGAAGTCGGGAAGCTCGTCCGACAACCTAGAACCCGCGGGCCGCGCCATCGCTGCGCGGATCGAAGCCAGCCTCGATCATCCCGTTGGGCCGGCGCAGCAGCGCCCCGGCATGCCCCATCAGGTCACTAAAGGATTCAACGACCTCCACGTCCTGCCCGGCCTGCCTCAACGCTGAGATCACCTCGGCCGTGAACCGGTCCTCGATCTTGAGGTTGGTGCTGTCGCTGCCCCAGGTCCGGCCCAGCAGCCAGCGCGGTGCGGTGATCGCCTGCTGAACAGGCTGGCCGAAGCGCACGATGCGGTTGAACACCGCCGCCTGGGTCTGGGGCTGGCCTTCGCCGCCCATGGTTCCGTAGGAAAGCACAGAGCCGTCATCGAATTTCGCCATGGCCGGGTTCAGCGTATGGAACGGCTTGCGGCCGGGTGCCAGAGGGTTGAGCGCGGACGGATCGAGCGAGAAGCTGGCACCTCGGTTTTGCCAGGTGATTCCGGTTTCCGGTAGGACAACACCAGAACCAAACTCCCAGTAGATCGACTGAATAAAGCTGACGGCGTTACCGTACCTGTCCATCACGCCCATCCAGATGGTGTCGGCATCGGTGCCGCCGCGCTTCCAGTCGGCCGCCTTCTTCGGATCGACGCCCGCCGCGAGGCAGGCCACCGTCTCTGCGTTCAGGAAAGATTCTGGCGGCATATCCATGAACCGTTCGTCGGTGACGTGCCGGTCGCGGATCGCAAACGCCTGCTTAGTGGATTCGACCAGCAGGTGCACGAAGTCGAAGCCATCCGCCTCGGCGCATTCTAGTTCGGCGAATGCACCTAGAATGAGCAGCGAGGCCAGCCCCTGGGTCGGCGGGCGCATGTTGTAGACGGTGCCGTTGCACACACGCAGCGAAAGCGGCGTCACCTCGTGCGCCTGGTGGGCGTTGAGGTCGCCATCCGTCACCGGCGCGCCGGCAGTTGCCAAGTCGGCGGCAATCGAGGCTGCAAGATCACCGCGATAGAAATCTTCCGTGCCCGCGCGAGCAATACGCTCCAACGTCGCGGCCAGACGCGGCTGGCGGAAGATATCGCCACGCGCCGGCACCTTGCCACCCGGCGTATAGACATCCGCAAAGCCGACGGCAGGGCCCATTTCCGGCAACTTGGCCTCGGTGTTCTCGACCTGACCCTGGGTTACAGCCACGCCGTCACGGGCGTAGCCGATGGCATCGGCCAGCAAGCGGTCGAGGGACATGTTCCCGCCGAGCCGCTCGGCAATCTGCTTCGCCATGCCCCAGCCCGACACGGTGCCCGCGACGGTCAGCGCCGCCAGCGGACCGCGCGCGGGGATCGTATCCAGCCCTTCGGACTTGTAGCGCTCGATCGTGGCATCCGAGCCCGCCGCACCGCAGGCATCGATAGCCACCGGTTCGCCTTCGGCTGGCGCAATAATCCAGAAGCCGTCCCCGCCGATGGAATTCATGTGCGGATAGGCCACCGCGATGCTGGCGGCGGCAGCGATCATCGCCTCAACGGCGTTGCCGCCCTCGCGCAGGACGGCTAGTCCGGATTCGGCGGCGAGGTGGTGCGGCGCGACGACCATGCCATTCGCGGCGAACGTGGATTTCAGCATCATGGATACCCTCTAGAACAGAAACGGGCGGCACCCGACGGCACCGCCCTTTGCATAGCATATCCGTCTCAGTTCAGACGTTGAATGGCGGATAATCCAGATCGGGCTCGACCGGAATGCGCACTGTATTGATGAAGCGCGCCAGCAATCCGTAGTAGCCGATCATCACCGTCAGATCGACAAAGCCCGCGATGCCGAAGGTTTCCTTCAGCGCATCGACCATGTCATCGGTGATTTCCTCGTTGCGGGTCAGCATCCGGGCGTATTTCGTCGTCAGCCCAATCTCGCCGGGCTCGGCCTCGATCGCGGGTGTGCCGATCTTCTTCAGCAGGGCCTCGTCCGCGCCGACGCGCACGGCCACGACCCAGTGGTGGGCCCACTCATAGGCGCAGCGGAGTTCCTGGGCGACGGTCATGATGACCAGTTCGCGCAGCACGTCATTGAAGTCGGTGCCGTAGCGCACATGCGCACCGACCGGGCAGACGACGGACATGGCCGCCGGGCTGTTGGCCAGCAGCGCAAACACGTTTGGCATCTCGGTCATGTTCCGAGTGCGCATTACCTCGTCGTAGTCGGCGAGGTATTCGGCGGGACAATCCTCCCGCTCGACGCGCTTCAGGCGCGCGGAATCCAGATAGTCGGACACGGGTCATTTCCTCCTCAAACAACTTATTCGGAGCGCGTTTATACGCGCTTTCGCGATGTCCACGGCAGCAAAACACCTTTGCGCGCAGGCGGTCAACGCAACGGGCCGGATCGCCCAAAATCGGCGCTCAGCAACCGGTTGCGGTTCTGATTCTGCTTGAAATCCCGTCCCGGTACCCCTCGAGAACAGCATGTAAACGGTGAAGGCTTCGACGGCGCGGCCTCCTCGGGAGCAACCGGCTAACCGCGAACCTCGCGATTGATAGCAGGGGCGGAGCCTATGGCTGCGCCTTTTTTCGTCCTTCTCCTCGCCGGATCGGCTGAAACGGCGGCGAGGCCAAATCATGCAACATTGTGGTAACCGGAACAGAGAGAGCTGGCGGGTCATACCGCGGGCTCTTGGGACACAGGGGACAACGCAACCATGGCGGATACGGCACCTGCGCGGATCGGCGCGCTAACGGGGGGAGCGCTTCTCGCGGCGCTGACGGTCTATTTCCTGGTGGAAGGCCGCGAGCTCCTGATCCCGATCACTGTCGCCGTGGTCATCTGGTACCTCCTCAATGCGCTGGCGAATTTCTTCGACCGCATCCCGCGAATCGGCGAACGCATTCCCCACTGGATCACCCTGCTGGGCGCCGTCGTGATCGTAATGATCGCGATTGCGCTTGTGGTGGAACTCATCAGCGACAACATCACCCAGGTGCGCGCTGCCGCACCGGGCTATCAGGAAAACTTAGAGAAACTGGTCCAACGAATGTCCAAACTGGTTGGCTTCATGAGTCCGCCCGACTTAACGCGCGTGCTGGAGGAGATCAACGTGCGGACCCTCGTCGGCGCCCTGGCCTCGACCGTGGCGAACTTCGCTGGCTCGCTGGGGATCGTGCTGGTCTATGTGCTGTTCCTGCTCATCGAACAGGGCAGTTTTGAGAAGAAGATCAACGCGCTGTTTCCCGATGCCGAAAAGCGCGAGGAGGTGCGCGGCCTACTGCACCGCATGCAGCAGCAGATCCAGTCCTACGTCGCGATCAAGACCCTGGCCAGCGCGCTGACCGGGATGATTAGCTACGCCATCCTAGTCATCGTAGGGGTCGATTTCGCCGCCTTCTGGGCCTTCGTGATCTTTCTCCTGAACTACATCCCGACCATCGGCTCGCTACTCGGCATCCTGTTGCCGACTCTGCTGGCGGTCGTGCAGTTCGCCTCACCCGCACCCGTTCTGGCGGTGTTAATCGGCGGCGGTGCGACCCAGTTCGTCATCGGCAACATCGTCGAGCCGAAGCTGATGGGAACCTCGCTCAACATCTCACCGCTGGTGGTACTGATCTCGCTGGCGGTGTGGGGCAGCATCTGGGGGCTGGCCGGCATGTTCCTGTCCGTGCCACTGACCATGATCGCCATGATCGTATTTTCCCATTTCAGGCCTACCCGGCCCATTGCAATCCTGTTGTCCGGCAATGGCGAAATCGAAACGAAACCAAAAACATGAGAAAAAAGAACGAATCGGATTTCGGGGAACACGCACTGAGCGAATTCCGCGCGCTTCTCCACAAGGCGCAGTAGCTGCCCGTCGAACAGGTCGAGCTGATCGCCGACGGCACAGGGACGCTGGCTTGCTCTGTCTCTTACTCCGCCGCCTGGGCTGCGCCCTTGTCGATCAGCTCACAGAGGTATTGCGGGTCAACTGGATAATAGTCGATGACCACGTTGAACTCCTCGAGAGCGTTCTCGATGGCCGCGACCACGGCCGGGGCCGCCGGTATGGTGCCGCCCTCGCCCGCACCCTTCACGCCCAGGGAGTTCAGCGGCGACGGCGTTTCCATATGGGTCACGTCCACGCGCGGCATCTCGCTGGCCAGCGGCAACAGGTACTCACCATAGTTGGTGGTCAGCGGCTGGCCCTGATCATCATAGATCATACGCTCGAACAGGGCGTTGCCGATGCCGTGGATGACGCCTCCCACGATCTGGCCGTGCACGATCATCGGGTTGATCATCACCCCGCAATCATGGGCCACCGAATAACGCAGTACCCGGACTTCTCCGGTGCCGGGGTCAACCTCGACCTCCGCCACGTTTGAGCCGCAGGCGATCGGTGAACCGCTGGAGCCGTCATAGGAGGTGGCCTCCAGCAGCGGATCGAAGCCCGCCGGTACACGAAGGGCCGAGGCTGGCGACAGCTTGACCGCCAGTTCGCCCAGCGTAATCGAGAGGTCGGGCACGCCGTTCACACGCACAACCCCGTCCTCGATATCTAGGTCGGCTTCCGACGCCTCCAGGACCTCGGCCGCAAGGCGGAGCGCCTTCGCACGAACCTTGGTTGCCGCATCGAAGGCGGACGGGCCGACATTGGCCGCCACACGCGAGCCAATTGTGCCGACACCGTGCGGGAATTTTCCTGTGTCCGCGGATTCGAACAGGATGTCCTCCGGCGCGACACCGAGGTTTTCCGCAACAATCATGGCGATCATCGTGTGATGGCCTTGACCTTGGCTGGCCGCGCCGGTGCGGACCGCGACCTTGCCCGAGGATTCCACGCGCACGGTTGTGCCCTCATAAGGGCCCATGCCCGTGTCCTCGATACAGGACGAGATGCCTATTCCCAGGTAGCGGCCTTCCTTGCGTGCCGCCGCCTGGCGTTCCTTGAACCCGGCGAAGTCGGCAAGGTCGAGCGCCTTGTCGAGCAGGGCCTCGTAGTCGCCACTGTCATAGACAAGCGGCGCGCCGCCACGCAGGGTGGCGCCGGTCTCGTAGGGCATCTGCTCGGGCCGGACGTAGTTGCGCCGGCGGACCTCCTCGGGCGGGATTCCCAGTTCGCGCGAGACGGTCTGGACCATCCGCTCCACTGCATAGATGCCGCACGGACGTCCCGCACCGCGAACCGGCGAGTTGGGAACCGTGTTGGTGAAGACGATATCGACCCCCACATCGACTGCCGGGATCGCGTACGCACCGGGAAGCGGCATCAGCGAGCTGTTCGGAAGCAGAATCCCGTAAGGGATGTACGCCCCATTCTCATGGGTCACCGTGCCGCGCAGCCCAAGCATCTTGCCTTCGTTCGTGCACGCGACTTCAAGGTGCCAGTGCTGGTCACGCTGGGTCGTGGTTGACACGAAATGTTCGCGACGGTCCTCGATCCATTTGACCGGGCGGCCCAGCGCGCGCGCGACCAGCGGAATGACGATTTCCTCGGGATAGAAACCGGCCTTGGGACCGAACCCGCCGCCGACGTCCGGGGCGATGACGCGTACGCGTTCTTCCGGCTCGCCGAGCCAGGTCGCCAGAGCCCGGCGGATAAGGTAGGGCGACTGCGCCGAAGTCCACAGGGACAAACCCTCACCCCACGGGTCGTCACGGGCGATCACGCCGCGAGTCTCCATGGAATGGCACCCGCCACGGTGCTGCATGAAGTCCGCGGAGAATACATGGTCGGCTTTCGCGAACGCGTCGTCGATGTCGCCGAACTTAGAGCGCATCCTGCCCATCAGGTTCGAGGAGGTATCGGCATGTGCCAGCGGCGCCCCGTCCTCCAGCGCGGTCATGATGTTCACAACCGCCGGCAGGGTTTCGTAGTCCACCTCAATAAGCGCCAGCGCGTCTTCAGCGATGGCGCGGCTGTCGGCGACGACCACCGCCACCGCCTCGCCCACGTAGCAGACCTCGTCCTTCGCCAGCGGATACTGGGTCTTATTTTGCTCGATCACCGGCGCCGGATAGAGCTGGTTCATCGGCTTCCGATATTCCGGCGCAAAGTCGGCCAGCGTGAATACTCGTTGCACGCCGGGCATCTCGGCCGCGCGTGAGGTATCGATCGACCGGATTTTCGCATGCGCCTGGGACGCACGCAGGAAGGCCGCGTGCAGCATGCCCTGCATGGTGATGTCGTCCACATAGCGCCCGTGCCCGGTGATCAGCCGGGGATCTTCCATGCGCTGGACTTCGGCTCCGATATAGCGAACGCCCATGGCTCAGCCCTCCCGCATCGTCTTGGCTGCGGACAGTGCCGCATCCACGATGCCCTGATAGCCGGTGCACCGGCAGATGTTGCCCGAAATCGCTTCGCGCACTTCGCGCTCGCTCGGGTCCGGATTTTCCTTCAGGAATGCCGTCAGCGAGGTCAGCATGCCCGGCGTGCAGAAGCCGCACTGCAGTCCGTGGTTCTCCCAGAAGGCTTCCTGGAGTGGGCTGAGCGTGCCGTCGGCATCGGCCAGCCCCTCAATGGTGGTGATCTCATGACCGTTGGCCTGCACGGCCAGCATCAGGCAGGAGCGCACAGCCTCGCCGTCCACCAGCACGGTGCAGGCGCCGCACACACCGTGCTCACAACCCATATGTGTGCCGGTCTTTCCAAGCCCCTGGCGCAGGAAATCGCCCAGGCTGGTGCGGGTTTCGACGGTCGCCGTGTGGCTCTCGCCGTTGACCGTGACTTCAATATCTCTGGTATCGGCCATCTCAGGCACTCCCCCCGGCGCGGCTACCGGCCTTGACCAGCGCACGTTCCACCATTGTTGCTGCGAGCCGCTGGCGATAGGCCGACGATACATAGGCGTCCGAGATTGCGTCGATCTTGCGCGCCATTTCGCCCGCCGCCTTGAACGATTCGGCGTTCGCGGCCTGTCCGACCAGCGCCGTCTCGGCCTCTTCCAGACGGATCGGGCGGACATCCGCCCCGCCGATGGCGATCGCCGCGCGTGAGATCGACCCGCCGGTGATCTCCAGCAGCGCTGCCGCCGACACGATAGCGAAATCGCCGTGTCGGCGCGCGAACTCGGCAAAACCATAGCCATGCCCGACGGCCCAACTCGGGACGCGCACCCTGGTCAGAAGTTCATCCGGGCCGATGCTCGGAATCATGTAGGCGAGTGGCCATTCGGCAAACGGCACCTCGCGCGCGCCGTCGGGGCCCTGCACTGTCAGCACCGCGTCATAGACGGCCATCAGGCAGGGCTGTTCAGCCGCGGGGTCGAGGTGGCACAGGCTCCCACCTATCGTTCCCCGGTTGCGGGTCTGAAAATGGCCCACGAACTCCAGCGCCTCAGGAATGATCGGCGCCTTCGCACCCACCGCCGCATCGCGCATCAGGTCGCGCTGGCGGGTCATCGCGCCGATTTCCAGTGCGTCGCCCGCATCGGTGATTCCGGCCAGGCCGGCGACCCCGTTCAGGTCCACGACGTGATCGGGTACCACGAAACGCATGTTGAGCATCGGCATCAGCGACTGGCCGCCGGCCAGCAGCTTGGCGTCCTCATGCTGGCCCAGCAGCGCAATGGCCTCATCCACGGTTTCGGGATCGTGATAGGTGAACGGTGCTGGTTTCATCGCCAGCCTCCCGCAGCGCAATTCAGGTGAAGATGCATGACCTTTGTTTCCCCTAACTCATGTCCTGCCATTACTTGCCGCGGATCATTGCCCAGAGCGCCCGGAAAAACAGGCGAATTCCGGAGATGGAATTATCGGATTTCGGCGCCTCGGCGTTCGGCACGGGCGCCGGAGCTGCAGGTTCCGCCGCAGGCGTGTCGGCCGGATCCGCCGCAGGTGCGGGCGCCTCGTCCGCGCCGATCTCGGCTTCCAGGTTCTTCGCGAAATCGGAAATGATCTGGCCGGCAATTGCATCGATCAGACCCGACGCACGCCCGTACTGGGCGACCGAACCCGAAAGGTTCAGTTCGGTGGTGATATCGACCCGGCTCGCGTCGCCGTCCTCGGACAGCTTAAACACCACCTCGACCTCCGCGCCGCCGCGGCCCTTGGTGTCGTTGCCGCGCGCACGAACCTTTGCGGTGCGGGCCGCCTCGTCGATCTCGGTGATCTCTGCCTCGCCCGAAAAGGTCAGGCTAACCGGGCCGACGCGCAGCTTCGCATTGCCTTTGTAGGCGCGATCTCCCACCACCTCGGTGAGTTCCGCGCCCGGCATGCACGGCGCGATCCGCGGCACGTCGAGAAGGATGTTCCACGCCGTCACCGGATCGGCAGGCACGGTAAAACTGTTGTTGAGCTGCATACTGCTCCTGTCCCTGTCCCACGGGTTGTCCCGGGTATTCATGCGCACCGGTCGAGCCCGGTTAGTACCTGTTGGTGCCCCCGGGGAGACTTGAACTCCCACTCCCTTACGAGAAACAGATTTTGAGTCTGCCGCGTCTACCAATTCCGCCACAGGGGCCCACCAAGAGGCGCGGTTTTTCTTAGTTCGCCGGGACATGCGCGGTCAACTGCCTACCTTTGACGCAGGTCACTTCCGAGCCCGGGATTCGGTCCTAAGTGTTGCGCAACGACACGCCCTCGGAGCACGCAACGAAGCGCACCCAGATCCGAATTCTCGCCGCCTTGCTGGTCGTTTGGCTGACCCTGATCGCGCTGATGACCCTGTCACCCTAGTCCGGCGACCGGCGTCATGTGGATGCGTCCGGCCACCCGCAGGCCGCACAGCACCTGGCGAGCGTGGACGACCGCTCCTTTGTCCATACCGGCCTGTGAGCCCTCGAAGTGGAGCCCGACGGCACCTCGGTCTTGGTACGCGATATCCGCTGCCAGTAGCTCGAACAGCCCGGTTTCAGACCAGCCGGAGCGTGGACACGGCGCGCGTCCGGCTGATACTGGGCAGGTCTCTTCGGTGAAACGGGAACCGTCCGGCCATGCTGCGTTCTTTGTACGACTGGACGATGCGCTTGGGTGCGTCACCCCACGCCGTCTGGGCGCTGGCGGCCATCGCCTTCATGGAGAGTTCATTCTTCCCGATCCCGCCGGACGTACTGCTGATCCCGCTGATCCTGGCGGCGCGCAACCGGGCCTGGCGGCTGGCCGCCGTGTGCACGGTTTCCTCCGTGGCGGGCGGCTATTTCGGCTACCTGATCGGGTACACCCTATTCGAGACCGTCGGCCAGCCGGTGATCGCCTTCTATCACTTCGAGGACGCATTCGCCCGGTTCACCGACCAGTACAACGAACTGGGCGCGTGGATCGTCGCGATCTTCGGCGTCACCCCCTTCCCCTACAAGGTCGTGACCATTGCCAGCGGCGTCACCCATCTGGACCCGCTGGTGTTCGGCATCGCGTCTGCGGCCTCGCGCGGCGTGCGCTTCTTCCTGGTGGCCGCGCTGATCTGTTATTTCGGCCCTTCCATCCGCAACTTCGTCGAGCGTTACCTGAGCTGGTGCGCGCTGGCCTTCGTGGTGCTGCTGATCGGCGGCTTTCTGGCGATCAAATTTCTGTTGTAGCTGCGCCGCGTTGTGGCGCCGCCGCGCCCGAGCGCCTATATGGGGTTGGCCATGACCGGACGTGACCTTCCCCGACGGCTGTATGAAAGCCCGCCTCTCTGGCCCGCGCTGACCCTGGCGGCGGCCGCCGCGATGCTGGCGGGCGCATGGAGTTTCCAGCTAATCGGCGGATTGCAACCCTGCACGCTGTGCCTTTACCAGCGCTGGCCCTACTGGATCGTCATCATTATCGCCGCCTTCACCGTCGTCGCCGCGCGCCAAATCGGCCCGCGCGGCCTGGCCATGTTCGCATTGATCTGTGCGCTGGTCTTCTCCGTAGGTGCGGGATTCGCCGGGTTCCACACCGGTGTCGAACAGAGCTGGTGGAAGGGGCTGGAGTCCTGTGGCGGCGGCAACCTGAACGATTCCAACCTTTCGCTGGCGGAGTTGAAGGCGCAGTTAATGGCGACCCCGGTCGTGCGCTGCGGCGACGTGCCATGGTCCCTCTTCGGCATTTCGCTGGCAGGTTACAATTTCCTCGTCTCGCTGGTGTTCACGGCAGCTTCGCTGTGGGCGGCGCAGGCGTTCTGGCGTAAAGCGGCATGAAAAACGAACCCGAACAAGTCACGCATCCGGCAATCACCGGTGAAGACCGGCTGCCGGGCGACCCTGATCCGAAGACACTTGTCGAGCGGATGATCCGCGTCGATCACGCCGGTGAGTTTGGCGCCGCGCGCATCTATGAAGGCCAGCTCGCCGTGCTGGGGCGCCGTCCCATCGGCGACACCATCCGACACATGGCCGCGCAGGAGCAGAAGCACCTGGATGCCTTCGACAAGCTGATCGCCGAGCGCCGCGTGCGCCCGACCGTACTGTCGCCGGTCTGGAACGCCGCCGGGTTCGCGCTGGGCGCGGCCACGGCGGCCATGGGCGAGCGCGCGGCGATGGCCTGCACCGTCGCGGTCGAGGAAGTGATCGCCGATCACTACGCCGACCAGGCCGTGAAGTTGGGCGAGGATGAGGCAGAACTGCGCGGCATGATCGAGGAATTCCGTGCCGAGGAAATCGAACACAAGGACACCGGCCTCGAACACGAGGCCGAGCTGACGCCGGGCTACCGGCTGTTCTCCGAAGTCATCAAGGCCGGTTCCCGTGCCGCCATCTGGCTGTCCACGCGATACTAGGCACCGCCGCCCGAACTAGCAGTCCAGTTCGGTATCCCAGTAGAGATAGTCCCCCCAGCTTTCGTGGAGAAAGTTTGGCGGGAAGGCCCGGCCGTTCTCGATCAGTTCATGGGTCGTGGGCTGGCGCGGCGCATTGAGCAGGTGCATGCCCGCTTCCTTGGGCGTGCGGTTGGCCTTGCGCAGGTTCCATTCGCTCGACGCCGTGACGACGTTCTCCCAAGAGGTGCGGCCGCCGCGTGAGCGCGGCACCACATGATCGAAGGTCAGTTCGTGGGCAGGCAAGCGCTGGCCGGAATACTGACAGGTGAACTTGTCACGCAGGAACACGTTGAACCGGGTAAAGGCCGGCCGCTCGGCGGGACGGATGTATTCCTTGAGGGAGACGACGCTGGGCAGGGTGATTTCGAGGCTCGGAGAGCGGATCACCCGGTCGTATTCGGCGACCGTGTTCACCCGTCCCATGAGCGTGGCCTTGACCGCTTCCTGCCAGGGCCAAATGGACAAGGGGAAATAGCTCAGCGGACGAAAGTCCGCGTTGAGAACAAGGGCCGGACAATTGTCCAACGCAACGTCCATGAATCCCCTCCCCGGGTTGTTTCAGCGACGCTCGCCAACCGGATAGTAGGAACCCGCCCGATTCCGGGCAAAGTTTTTTCGCAGCCGCACTCTAGTTTTTTCGTTCAATCACAATATGTTGTAACAAAACCGTCATCAAGCGAACACCCGCGCCAGCATAGCGACGGCGCGTTCGATGCCGTCCTCGTCGATGCCATGGCCGAGCCCGGGGCGCGAGACCGCCTCGACCGGGACACCGGCCGCCTTCAGCGCGGCTTCGGCGGCCGGCAGGGCGGCGTGCGGCACGATCTCGTCCGCCTCCCCATGCACCAGCAGGACATGCGGCTTCACCGTGGCTTCGGTGGCGACGGCGTCCGGCGCGGCCAGCAGGCCCGAATAGCCCAGCACCGCCGCGGGGGTCTGACTGCGGCGCAGCCCGACATGCAGCGCCATCATGCAGCCCTGGCTAAACCCGAAGAGCGCCAACTCCGCGTCTGTCAGTCCGTGGCGCGCGAGGTGGTGATCGAGAAACGCATCCACCAGCGGCGCGGCGGACCGCACACCGGCAGCGATATTTTCCGGCGTGCGCTCGATCAGCGAGAACCACTGCAAGCCGACCGGTGCCATGTCGCAGGGCTGGGGCGCGTCGGGCGACAGGAACAGCGCATCGGGCAGGTGCGGTGCGATGAACGGGGCTAGCCCGATCAGGTCGTGCCCGTTCGCACCACGCCCGTGCAGAAAGACGACGAGCCGTTTCGGCGCACCGCCGGACGCGGGGCCATAGGACGGGCCGGACAGTTGCGGATCAGTCATCGGAACTTCCTTCTTATAGAGCCTCGATATGATAGGCGTGCCAGAGAAGACGTGCCGCGGCGCTGCGCCAGGGCCGCCATCGCTCCGCCTCCTCGCGAAGCTGGCGCGGCGTCCAGCGCGTCCCATCGCCCAGATGACGCCCGGCGGACGCAACCAGCGCCAGGTCGTCGGCGGGCATGATATCGGGCCGGCCATGAGCGAACAGCAAGTAACACTCCGCGCTCCACCGCCCGATTCCCTTCAGTCCGACCAGCAGGTCGATCGCGTCCTCGTCTTCCATGCGCCGCAGCCGCGCAAAATTCAGATCGCCCTCCGCGACCGCCTGGGCCAGCCCGCGCCCATAAGCGACCTTCTGGCGGCTGAGGCCCAGCGCGCGCAGCGCATCGTCGTCCATGGCAACGAACGCCGCGGGATCCGAAGCCACACCGGCGTCTTCCATTCGCTTCCAGATTGCCGCGGCGGCGTGGGTTGAAAGCTGCTGGGCCACGATGACGCGCAGCAGCGTTGCGAACCCGGGCGGGCGCACACGCGGACCGGGCGTCCCCGCCGCTTTCCACAGCGCGGCCATGCGCGGGTCGAGCTTCCCCAACTCGGTCAGTCCCGCCTCTAGCCGTTTGCGTGTTTTCATCGCATCATCGCCCCGTTGCGACGCGCCGACGTGGCGCACCCGAACAGGATAGTGCGCCAGCGCGGCCGCCCCAAGGAAGTCGAATGAACGCAATCATGCCACCCGATGCTTGCCTGGTGACCCGGTTTGCCCCGTCACCGAGCGGTCACCTGCATCTGGGCCATGCCTATTCCGCTCTGTTCGCGTTCCGTCTTGCCGACGCGGCGGACGGAAAGTTCATGCTGCGGATCGAGGATATAGACCCCGGCCGGTGCAAGCCGGAATTCGAGGACGCGATCATCGAGGACCTGACCTGGCTCGGCCTGCAATGGGAGGAACCGGTGCTGCGCCAGTCGGAACGTATGGACGTCTATCGCACCGCACTGGAACAACTCGACGATGCGGGCCTCATCTACCCCTGCTTCTGTGCCCGCTCGGACATCGCGGCAGAGATCGCCAGCGCGGGCGCGGCACCGCACCTGCGCCGCCACGGACCGGACGGCCTCGTCTATCCGGGAATCTGCAGACACCTCGACCCGGAAGAACGCAGGCAGCGGATCGCGGCGGGCGAGCCTCACGCGCTGCGCCTCGACATGGAAGCCGCCTGTAAGCGCACCGGGGCCCTGACCTGGCACGACCGCGCACGTGGCGAACAGATCGCGCGGCCGGATCTGTTCGGCGATATTGTGCTGGCCCGCAAGGAGGTGGCGACAAGCTATCACCTGGCCGTTACGGTCGATGACGACGCGCAGGGCGTAAACCTCGTGACGCGCGGCAGCGACCTACTCGCGGCGACCCACATCCACCGCTTGCTCCAGGAACTGCTGAACCTAAACGTGCTCGAGTGGCACCACACGCCGCTACTGGCGAACAATGACGGCAAACGGCTCGCCAAACGCGACAAGGCCTTCACCCTGCGCGCCATGCGCGAGGCGGGGGTCGATCCTGAGGAAATCTGGGCGATGTCGATCCGGCAGATCGCTCGCGCGGCCGCAACCGCCGACGGGCTCTAGATCAGGTTCCGCAGCTAGCTCCAGGCCCGCAGGCCGCGCACCAGCTTGGCGTAGTCGGGCCGATCCGGTTCAATCAGGCCGTGGCGGATTGCGAAATCGATGATGACGAGGTTGACGTTGAACTTGAACTCGTCGGTTTCCTCGACCACCCGCAGCGCCTGCCGCGCGGGCCAGCGCACGAAGCCGCTGACCTCGCCGTCGGTGTTCTTGGGTATGAAATCGGCAGGCAGCTTCAGGTCATAGACAAAAAGCAGGTCCCGGCGCACGCCGCGGTCGGTGTCGAACATATAGGTCACCACGCCGACAGGAACTGCAGTCTTCGCGAGACCTTCGGGCACGGAGGCCTCCTCAGCGGCTTCCTTGACGAGGTTCTCGGCCAGGGTCACGCCGACCGGCAGACCACCGGCCACCATGTTGTCAAGCTTACCGGGCGCCACCTCCCGGTTCTTCGCGCGCACGCCAACCCACAATTCGGGGCCATCGCGGCGTTCGACATAGCCATTCACGTGCACCCCGTAGGATGTAACACCGAAGGACTCGAGCCAGGCGCGGTCGATCCGCAAAAGGTTCGGAGCACCGAAAGATTCGTAGACCGGGCACAATTCCTTGCGGTTGCGCGGCAGTGCCTGCTGGACCATGAGAGAGGCCCCGACTTCCGCCAGCGCCGCGGAGCGCGCCTCAACGTCTCCCAGGGAGTCATGGACAATTAGCGTATCGCTGGTAACGTTGAAATAACGCTCCCAGCGCGTCATGCGATCGGCAAGGTCGTCAGCCACCCATCCGACACGTTTACCGGCGACGACAAACGCCTTACGCCCGCCCGGGTCATGCGTGTTGCACGCGGAGATGTGATCGTAGAGCGCCATCGAGTCCCTGAAACATTCTACCAGCGCCGGTCATGAAGGCGCGATGATGCCTTTCTTAGATATCGAAACTTGAGAAATCCCATAGATATTGCACACCGCCTCGGACAACTCTCGCGCGAGCGCGACATTCATATCGGATGATTCGATGACTATTTGCACGTCTTCGCCGGGAGCACTCCGCACCGCTCGCAAGCGGCCGGGATAGAGCGGCGACGAAGGGCCGCAACCCACCCCCTCGTCAGCACTTCCGTCCGACGATATTATCGCTGGCATGAATGTCATCGCTATCCTCCTTGCCATCGCGCTGGCAGCCGTGGTGCTGGTCCTCATCGTCGGCGTTATCGGCATGGCGCGCGGCAGCGCGTTTAATGAAAAGTACGGCAACAAGATGATGCGCCTGCGTGTCGGGTTGCAGGCACTGGCCGTCATCCTCGTCGTCCTCTTCGTGCTGGCCGCCTCACAGAACGGCTGACCAGGATGGTCGAACTCAACCGTATCTATACGCGCGGCGGCGATGGCGGCGAGACGTCGCTCGGCTCCGGCGTACGAGTGGCAAAACACGATCTGCGTGTCGCGGCCTACGGCACCGTGGACGAGACCAACGCGGCCATCGGCCTGGCGCGCTTGCATACGGGCGACAACACAGAGACTGACGCGATGCTGTCGCGCATCCAGAACGACCTGTTCGATCTGGGCGCCGACCTGTGCACCCCCGAAGGCGACGCACGCGCCGCGCGCAAGGCCGAGGGCGCGCTCAGGATCGTTCCGGCGCAAGTGGAACGGCTGGAGCGCGAGATCGACACGCTCAACGAAGGGCTGGAACCGCTGAAGTCCTTCATCCTGCCCGGCGGCACACCGGCCGCTGCGCATCTGCACGTGGCGCGCACCGTCGCGCGCCGCGCCGAACGGCTAATGACCGAACTGGCCGGGCGCGAACGGGTGAACGCGGACGCGCTGCGTTACATCAACCGCCTATCCGACCACCTGTTCGTGCTCGGACGGCACCTTAACGACCGCGGCAGGGCCGATATTCTCTGGAAACCCGGCGAAAACCGGGACTGAACCGGCACATCACAGGAAGTGAGTCTATACGCCGGCCAGATTGACTCGATTTCGCCCTTTCGGCATGTTGCGCCGCAATAAAAAGTGAACGAAACAGACCTCCCGGAAAGCCCATGAAACTCCTCATCCCTGTCAAACGGGTCATCGACTACAACGTGAAAGTCCGGGTGAAATCGGACAACACCGGCGTCGAGACCGCCAACGTGAAAATGTCCATGAACCCCTTCGACGAAATCGCCGTCGAGGAAGCGGTGCGGATGAAGGAAGCGGGCAAGGCCGAAGAGATCGTGGCGGTGTCGCTGGGCGTCCAGCAATGTCAGGAGACAATCCGAACGGCGCTGGCGATGGGCGCCGACCGGGGCATTCACGTCAAGACCGATGACGAATTGCAGCCGCTGGCCGTCGCTAAGCTGCTCAAGGCGATCGCCGACAAGGAATCGCCCGACCTGATCATTCTGGGCAAGCAGGCCATCGACGACGACGCCAACCAGACGGGCCAGATGCTGGCCGCGCTGCTTGACTGGCCGCAGGCGACTTTTGTCTCCGCCATCGAGATGGGCGACGGCGCGGCCAAGGTGACGCGCGAGGTCGATGACGGGCTGGAGATCATCGAGGTGAAGACCCCGGCGATCGTGACCGTCGATCTGCGCCTCAACGAGCCGCGCTACGCTTCGCTGCCGAACATCATGAAGGCCAAGAAGAAGCCCATCGACGAGATAGCGCCGGCCGATCTGAGCGTCGATATCGCGCCGCGCCTTGCGACCCTGAAGGTCGAGGAGCCGCCGACGCGGCAGGCCGGGGTCATGGTCGAATCCGTCGCCGAACTGGTGGACAAGCTGAAAAACGAAGCGAGGGTGATCTGATGGCCATCCTCGTCATTGCCGAACACGACAACGCCGCCCTCAAGGCCGCGACCCTCAACACCGTTACCGCCGCGAAGCAGCTCGCCGAGAACGGCGCGGGCGACGTGACCGTGCTGGTGGCCGGTGCCGGTTGCGCCGCAGCCGCCGAAGCCGCCGCGAAGATCGACGGCGTATCCAAGATCCTCGTCGCCGACGACGCCTCCCAGGCCAACGGCCTGGCCGAGAACATCGCCGCGCTGGTCCTAGGCCTCGCAGGCGGCTACAGCCACATCCTCGCGCCCGCGACGACCTTCGGGAAGAACTTCATGCCCCGCGTCGCGGCCCTGCTGGACGTTCAGCAGGTCTCCGACATCAGCGCCGTGGTCGATGCCGACACCTTCGTGCGGCCTATCTATGCGGGCAATGCGATGGCGACGGTGAAGTCGTCCGACGCGACCAAGGTCATCACCGTGCGCGCCACCACCTTCGGCGCCGCTGCGGCCGAAGGTGGAAGCGCCGCGACCGAGACAGTCTCCGGCAGCGCCGACAAGGGCATGTCGAGCTTCGTCGAGCTGAAGGAATCGGGCGGCGACCGCCCCGAGCTGACCTCCGCGCGCGTCATCATCTCCGGCGGGCGCGGCATGGCCTCGGGCGAGAACTATGCGCTGATCGAGCCCATTGCCGACAAGTTGGGCGCGGCCATGGGCGCCTCGCGCGCCGCGGTCGATGCGGGCTTCGTGCCGAACGACTGGCAGGTCGGTCAGACCGGTAAGGTCGTTGCGCCGGAACTCTACATCGCCGTCGGCATTTCAGGTGCGATCCAGCATCTGGCCGGTATGAAGGATTCGAAGGTCATCGTGGCCATCAACAAGGATGAGGAAGCGCCGATCTTCCAGGTAGCCGACTACGGACTGGTCGCCGATCTGTTCAAGGCTTTGCCGGAACTCAACGAAGAGCTCGAGAAGCAGGGCTGACCGAAGAACGGCAGCACATCAACTCCAGGGACAAAAACACATGTTGAACAAGATTGGCGTCATCGGCGCCGGCCAGATGGGCAGCGGTATTGCCCATGTCTGCGCGCTCGCCGAGCGTGACGTCGTGCTCATGGACATCGACCAGGGCGCGCTCGACAAGGCTCTCGCGGGCATCGACAAGAACATGGACCGCCAGGTCAAGCGCTCGCTGATCGACGAGGCCGACAAGGCCGCCGGTCTGGCGCGTATCGCCACCGTCACGGACCTGTCCGGGCTGGGCGATTGCGACATGGTCATCGAGGCCGCGACCGAGAACGAGTCCATCAAGATCAAGATCTTCGAAGGCCTGTGTCCGCACCTGAAGGACAGCGCCATTGTCGCGTCCAACACCTCGTCCATCTCGATCACGCGCCTCGCCGCCGCGACCGACCGGCCGAACAAGTTCATGGGCATGCACTTCATGAACCCGGTGCCGATGATGAAGCTGGTGGAACTGATCCGCGGTCTCGCCACCGATCAGGAGACCTTCTCCGCCGTTCAGGACCTGACGAAGGACCTCGGCAAGACGGGCACGGTGTCGGAAGACTTCCCGGCCTTCATCGTCAACCGCATCCTGCTGCCGATGATCAACGAGGCCGTCTATACGCTGTATGAGGGCGTCGGCAACGTGGACTCCATCGACACCTCGATGAAGCTGGGCGCGAACCACCCGATGGGGCCGTTCGAACTGGCCGACTTCATCGGCCTCGACACCTGCCTGGCCGTCATGCAGGTGCTCTACGAAGGCCTGGCGGATTCCAAGTACCGCCCCTGCCCGCTGCTGGTGAAGTATGTCGAGGCCGGCTGGCTGGGTCGCAAGACGGGCCGCGGCTTCTACGACTATTCGGGCGACGAACCGGTTCCGACTCGGTAGTCCGACCCGGCAGGCCCGGAGCTCGGGAGCATCAGCTCCCGCCGTCGCCCGCCTCGCGGTCGAGATACCATTCGATCAGCGCCAGCGCTTCCGGCGAATCCCATTCAGCCGTCCCTACCAGGCGTCCGGCCTCCAGCCCGTCCGGACCGATGAGGATCGTCGTTGGCAGGGAACGGATGCCGATGGCGCGCGAGAACTTCAGACGCTCATCGACGAAGCTGTCGGCGATGTTCACGCCGAACTTCTTGAGGAACCTGTCCGTCTGCTTGAACCCGCCGCGGTCCTGGCTGATGAGCACCACCTGCGCCCGCTCGTCTGCGAGCGCGTCGTCGAGCCGTGCGAGCGACGGCAGCTCGCGGATGCAGGGGCCACACCAGGTGGCCCAGAAATTCAGCACCACGAACCGGCCCTCGAACCGGTCGAACGTGGTCGTGCCACCCTCACGCGTGAGCACGGCCACATCGGGCACGGGAACGGGCTCTTCCAACGGCTCATAGTTCCTGACCTGCCCCTCGACCGGCGGGCCGGATTGCGCCTGAACAGCCGGATTCGGAGCCGCGACCAGTGCCAATACGGTGAGTCCGGCGAACAGAAAGCCTTTCATCCTGCGGTCCATGGCGTTAAACGTCGCTCCCGAGATTGCGAGCCAGAATCTAATGAGCCCGAACGACACATCCAAGCCCGCCAACGTGCAGTGGGGCGGCCGCTTTGCCACCGGCCCCTCCCAGGTGATGGAACGCATCAACGCATCCATCGGCTTCGACCGGCGCCTGTTCGCACAGGACATTGCCGGATCGCGGGCCCATGCGCGCATGCTTATCGCACAGGGCATCCTGTCTGCGGAAGATGGTGAGGCCATCGAGGCAGGTCTAGACACGATTTCGCGAGAGATCGAGACTGGTGAATTTTCCTTCTCCACGGCGCTGGAGGACATCCACATGAACATCGAGTCGCGCCTGCGCGAACTGATCGGCGACGCCGCCGGCCGGTTGCACACGGCGCGCTCGCGCAACGATCAGGTGGCGACCGACTTCCGTCTGTGGGTGCGCGACGAGATCGACCATGTGGACGCCGCCCTGAAGGCGCTGCAGGCCGCGCTGCTCGACACGGCCGAGGCGAACGCCGGCACCATCATGCCGGGCTTCACGCACTTGCAGACCGCGCAGCCTGTCACCTTCGGCCACCACCTTCTGGCCTATGTGGAAATGTTCGGCCGGGACCGGGGACGGTTCGCGGACGCGCGCGCGCGACTGAACGAACTGCCGCTGGGCGCGGGTGCGCTGGCGGGCACGTCCTTCCCCATCGACCGCGCGGCGGTCGCCGACACGCTGGGCTTCGACCGGCCGATGGCCAACTCGCTCGACGCAGTCTCGGACCGGGACTTCGCGCTGGAGTTCATGAGCGCGGCGGCAATCTGCGCCGGGCATATCTCGCGCATGGCCGAGGAGATCGTTGTCTGGTGCAGCGACGGCTTCGGCTTCGTGAAGCTGTCGGACGCCTACACGACCGGTAGTTCCATGATGCCCCAGAAGCGCAACCCCGACGCCGCGGAGCTGTCACGGGCCAAGGCCGGGCGCATCTATGGCGACCTGATGGGCCTGCTGACGGTGATGAAAGGCCTGCCTCTGGCCTATTCCAAGGACATGCAGGAAGACAAGGAACCGGTCTTCGACGCAGCCGATTCCCTGGCGCTCGCGCTGGCCGCGACCATCGGCATGGTTACGGACATGCAGCCCGTGCCCGAGCGGATGCGCGCGGCGGCGGGGCGCGGCTATTCCACGGCCACCGACCTGGCAGACTGGCTGGTGCGGGCCGCAGGCGTGCCGTTCCGCGATGCCCACGGCATCACCGGCGCGGTGGTGAAGCGGGCCGAGGAACTCGGCCTCGACCTGGCCGATGTGCCGCTGGCGGAGATGCAGGCGATCGATACGCGCATCACGGACAGCGTCTTCGATGTCCTGAGTGTCGAGGCGTCTGTGGCCAGCCGGACCAGCTTCGGCGGGACCGCCCCGGACAATGTCCGTGCAGCCGTGACCGCCGCACGCGCGCGGTTCTTGGACGAGGCATGAGGGGAGACAAGAGATGACGTTCCGCACTCTGATGATCGCCACTCTCTTCGTCCTGGGCCTCGCGGCCTGCGGCAAGGAAGGACCGCCCCAGCCACCCAAGGATGAGCCGGTCACCTACCCCAAGACCTATCCCACTCGCTGAGCGGGATCGAGGCGACGATGAGCTATTTCAACGACCGCAACGGCGAACTGCACGCCGAGGGTGTCGCGCTGTCCAAGATCGCGGACGCGGTGGGCACTCCCGTCTATGTGTATTCCTCGGCTGCGCTGAGCGACGCCTACACCCGTTTCGCCGGTGCGCTCGCCGCCGAAGGGCTGAACGCGCGCGTGTGCTACGCGATGAAGGCGAACTCCAACATCGCCGTTCTGCGCACCCTGGCCACGCTGGGCGCCGGCGCGGACGTGGTCTCGGGTGGGGAACTGGAACGCGCCCTGGCCGTAGGGATCGCGCCGGAACACATCGTCTTCTCCGGCGTCGGCAAGACCCGCGCCGAGATGCGCCAGGCCATCAGCGCCGGGATCGGCCAGTTCAACGTAGAATCCATACCCGAACTGGAGGCACTGTCCGACGTCGCCCATGACTTGGGCGCCGAGGTGGACATTGCGATCCGGGTGAACCCGAATGTGGATGCCAATACACACCACAAGATTTCGACCGGTCGCCAGGAAGACAAGTTCGGCATCGATATCGCTCGCGCCACCCAGGTCTATGAATTCGCACGCGGCCTGCCAGGCATCGTGCCCGCGTCCGTCGCGGTCCATATCGGCAGCCAGCTGACCGACCTCGCCCCCTTCCGCGCGGCCTTCACACACGTCGCATCGCTGGTTGCAGAGTTACTCGAGTCGGGCTTCGACATCCGCAAGCTCGACCTGGGCGGCGGACTGGGCATTGACTACGGCTCCGCGACACCGCCGCCGGTCGAGGACTACGCGAAGGTGGTCGCGGAGACCGTCGGGGCGCTGAACTGCGAACTGATATTCGAGCCGGGCCGCTATATCGCGGGACCGGCAGGCGTGCTTGTAACGCGGGTGATCTACGCTAAGGAAGCCGGGGTGAGGCGGTTCGCCATCGTCGATGCCGCCATGAACGACCTGATACGCCCGGCGCTCTATGACGCCGTCCACCGGATCGAGACCGTGCGCATTCCCGGAGCCGGCGACGGCCTCTTCGACTGGGACATCGTGGGGCCCGTGTGCGAGACCGGGGACACCTTCGCGACCGGATGCCAGCTGCCGCATCTGCATCCCGGTGAACTTCTCGTGATCCGCGATGCGGGCGCCTATGGCTCGGTCATGAGCTCGGTTTACAATAGCCGGGCTCTGGTCGCGGAAGTCCTTGTGCGTGACGATGCTTTCGCGGTGGTGCGCGAACGCCAGGAACCGGCCATATTTTTGGGTTACGAGACCCTCGCCGACTGGCAAGATTGACGCCTGCGCCCGGCCGAGCGGCAGCCCGGTAATGCAGAGTGGCGCGAAGCAGAAGGTAGGACGTGAGCGGATCGCCCAATTCTGAGGCTTCCAAACCCCACCGGCCCGGCAATATCGGGGCACGGCGGTCACTGGCGCGCCTGTCTCTGTTCTGGGAACAGGCCTGGCCCTTGCTGTGGCCGCCTATCGGTATCGCGGGCGCGTTCCTCGTCCTCGCGCTTCTCGACGTCTTCGCATACTTGCCGGGCTGGCTTCACATGCTGGCCATTCTCATCTTTTTCGCAACCTTGGCACGCGCTGCATGGCGCGCGGTCCGCACCCTGCACTGGCCCAATACAGGCCAGGCGACGCGCCGGCTGGAGATCGATTCCGGGCTCGCCCACCGCCCGCTGACCGCCATCAACGACCGGCCCGCGCTGGGTAAGAACGACCCGGGGGCAGAACACCTCTGGCAGATTCACCTGTCGCGCGCGGCAGCGGCCGCACGACAGGTGCATTTGCGTTTTCCGCACCCGAACCTAGCCGCACGTGACCCGTTCGCGCTACGCATCCTGCTCGCCGTCGCGCTGGTGGTGGCAGTGTTCGCCGCCGGGGAACGGGCCGAAACCCGCCTCGCCCGGGCCTTGTCCCCAGATCTGAGTTCGTTCGGGCAAACCGACACGGCGAGCCTGGAATTGTGGATTACCCCGCCGAACTACACCAACCAGCCGCCGCGCCTACTGGCGAGCGCCGATCCCAAAAGTACCGCCGACCCGGCCCCCGGCGAAAAAAGTAATACGGCCACCGGGCCGATCCGCGTTCCGGTCGGCAGCAAGCTGCTGGCCCAGATCAATGGTGGCGGGCGGATTCCGGTCCTCGTGATGGGCGAGAATTCCGCCGAGATGGAGCAGGTGTCGGGAACCGCCTGGCGCATCGAGACCACGTTCGACACCGTCGGATCGCAGACTATTGCAATCAACCAGTCGCGCAATTCGCTCGGTGAATGGCCTCTCGAGATCGTGGCCGACACGCCGCCGGATATCACCTTCTCCAGCCCACCCTCGCCAAATGACAGCCATTCGCTGGTGCTCGGTTACGACGCTCAGGACGACTACGGCGTCACGGAAGTGCGCGCGGCGATCACCTGGCCCGGCATCCCACCGACAGCCGGGATCGAGAACCTGGACCTGGAACTGCCCCTGCCGCGACCCAACCCGCGCGAGGGGGCGGCCTCGAGCCTGCACGACCTGACGGCGCACCCCTGGGCCGGGCTTGAAGTCGATGTGCAGCTCACAGCAACCGACGCGCGCGGCCAGACCGGCAAGACCGACCGGCTCTCGGTGATCTTGCCCGAGCGCGAGTTCAGGCACCCCGTGGCGCGCGAGATCGTCGCGCAACGGCGCGTGCTGGCCCTGGAGCCGGAGAACCGGCGGGATGTGGCGCGCTCACTGCACAAAATCGGCGCCGTGCCGAACCGCTACGGCGACGACATCGCGGTCTTCCTGTCCCTGATGTCCGCGCGCTCCCATCTGCTCCACGGCGCACCGAGCGAAAGCCTCGTGCCAGTCATGTCGCAGCTTTGGGACACCGCGCTGCGGCTGGAGGACGGGTCGCTGTCGCTCGCGCAGCGCGATGTGGCGAGGCTACAGGAGCAGTTGGGCGAAGCGCTCGAGAACGGCGCGTCGGACGAGGAAGTACAGGGGATCATGGAGCAGCTGCGGGCAGCGCTGGACCGCTACCTGGAAGCACTGGCGGAGAACCTCTCCCAGGCCCTGGAAGGCATGGACCTCTCAACGCTGCCGGAAGCCGGCGCAGACGCGAACCTGCTGGACCGCGATGCCATCCAGGAACTGCTGCGCGAACTGGAACTGGCCGCCCGGCTTGGCGATATGGAAAGCGTCCAGCAGATGATGGAGCGCCTGCAGCAGATGATGCAGGCCCTGCAGAACGCGCCCAACATGATGCATCAGCAGCAATCCTCCTCGCCCGCTCAGCAGTTCATGCGCCAGCTTCAGGATGTGCTTCGTCGCCAGCAAGGGCTCCACGACGACACATTCCAACGCCAGCAGCGCGGCGGGTCCATGTCGCCGTCGGAATCGCAAGCCGCGCACGACGCCCAGAATGAAATCCGCCGGCAACTGGGCGAGCTCATGCGCCAGCTCGGCGAGATGACCAACCAGATCCCCGAGAACCTCGGCAATGCCGAGAATGCGATGAGCGATGCGGAGCGTGCGCTGGGAGGCGGAGACATGGAGGGCGCGCTGAGTTCCCAGATGCGCGCGCTCGATGAGCTGCGTCAGGGTGGCCAGCAGATGGCGCTTCAGTTCATGCGCCAGCAGGGCCTCGGTCAGGGACCGGCGGAAGGCCTCGCCCAGCCGGGTCAGGAAGGCTTCGATCCCCTGGGCCGCCCCTTAGATGAACCAGGAGAGGATGCCAAGGGTTTCACCGCGACCGGACAGGGCCGCGTCGGAGAGGGCGATCAGGCCGAACGGGCTCTCGAAATCCTCGACGAACTGCGCGCACGGCTGCGCGACCAGGGCCGCCCGGAAGCCGAGATCGACTACCTGCTGCGGCTACTGCGCACCTTCTAGAAAGGTCTAGTGGAGCTTGCGGCCCCGAAAGGAGAGCGCTTCTTCCGCCGCGTCACAAATCTGCTTGCGACTGAAAGGCTTGGCGATCACCTCATGGATGAGCTCATCCAGGTTGTGCGCGCACTGAAGTTCGGCCGCGAAGCTCGTCATCATCAGGATCACGGTCTCGGGATAGTCCTTGGACACCTTCAGCGCGAGCGCGCGGCTGTCGAATTCCGGCACAGCCTGGTCGTCGTCGGCAATGAGTACTCTGGCTATTCCTGCTTCCTTCCGCTCAAAAGGCTTCCTAACATGCCCTACCGGAGGCAAAACGCCTGGCAAGGCCGCGCGAACTGCCGCGCTCCGAGACCTTCCGCCAGCCCGCCAGGGCCGACTCCGCTCTCACTGAGGGAATAACGATCTGCGTTAACGATTTTCGTCGGGATTGGTAAACAAAATACTTACGTTCACCGCGCCGTCGGGTACGGAATCGGTGGACGTTGTGAACGCCACCGTTTCACCGGGGCCGATCTGGCTAACATCGGACGAAAATTCCCAAGATTTCAACGTGTTGTTCTTGGTGTCCGTGATCCGCACCTCAAGCCCTGGAACATGGCGCACACCACTCGACGTGTTGATGATCTCACCCTTGAGGGTGAGCGTACCGTTCTCGGTCTTAGGATCGAATTCAATGGTCAGGCCTTCGCCCGGCGGCAGAAATGCCGGAATACCGATGGCTTCATAGATCGGTTCCACCTGCGGAATGGCCGTGGCGATATGCGCGCGGCCCTGCCAGAGCACGCCCACGATCGCGATCAGCAACACCGCCGCGACGATCCACCCGATCCGCGCACTGCGGGCCTTCTTCGCACGGTGAAGCGCGGGAAGATTGCGCACAGGCGCGCGCATTTGCTCTTCTGGTTCCAGCGGCGTCACGTGGAGGGGAATATCTTCCCCATCGTCAGGCTCCGGCGGGGACTCGAACCAGATATGCCCGCACTTGCCGCACTTCACACGCCGCCCGTCCGGGCCGAGCTTGCTCGCATCGACCGCAAAGCGCGTACTGCAATCGGGGCAGGAAAGGATCATTTTCGAACCAGGACTGGTAACGGAAACCGGGGTCGAAACGAAGTATAGCCCAATCGGGCCTGACACACCGCACCACGCTTTATAGGAGTCCGGCGGGCCGTGAAGCAAGCAGCAACAGCTTTACAATTACCAGGCATTGCAGGCTTCAGCTCACGGGTTTACGAAACCAAGGTGTCATGCCAACGTGAACCAGATCGAGGTGCCGATTCGCTTTCCAGAAAACGGGATGCAAAAGCGGTCCATTCGCACGAGACCGGAGTCCGATCACTTGCTGCGCTTCGAAAACGTCGGCATGCGTTATGGCGTCGGCACTGAAGTGCTGCACGACGTGAACTTCTCCCTCGCGCCCGGGTCGTTCCATTTCCTGACCGGATCGAGCGGCGCCGGCAAGACGACCCTGCTCAAACTGATGTATCTGGCGCTCCGGCCGACGCGCGGTTTGATCCATGTTTTTGGCAAGGATGTCTCGATGACGCCGCGCGCCGAGCTGCCGATGATGCGCCAGAAGATCGGCGTCGTATTCCAGGATTTTCGGTTGATCGACCATCTCACCACGGTCGAGAACGTGGCATTGCCGCTGAGGGTGTCCGGCGCACACCGGGTGGAGATCGACGAGCACGTGCGTGAACTGCTGAGCTGGGTCGGCCTCGGCGAGCGTCTCGATTCTCGTCCCTCCACCCTTTCGGGTGGCCAGCAGCAGCGCGTGGCGATCGCCCGCGCAATCATCAATCGGCCGTCCCTGCTGCTGGCAGACGAGCCGACCGGCAATGTCGATGACCGGATCGCCGTGCGGCTGATGTACCTGTTCGAAGAGTTGAACCGCACCGGCACGACCGTAGTCATTGCTACCCACAACAACGCGCTGGTCGAGAAATTCGGCCATCCGGTGATGCATCTGAAGGACGGCGAAATGTCGATCCAGCGCCGGCGCGCCGGAAGGGACGGTGCCGTTATATGATGCGCCGGACCGACATCCCCTTCGAGGGCGATCAATCGACCCGCTTCCTGCCATGGATCGTTGCGCTGATGGTCTTTCTTGGCACCCTTATGTTCGCCACGGCGATGCTAGTGGCCGGCGCAGTAGATGCCTGGGACAGCACGCTGACCGGCCGAATGACGGTGCAGATCCCGGCCCATGCCGACTCACGAGACAATATCGACACCCTCGCCGCCGCGATCGCAGCCACGCCCGGCGTGGTGAAGGCGCGGCCGATCCCGCAGGATGAGGCCCGCGCATTGCTGGTCCCCTGGCTCGGCGAAGGCGTGATCGATTCCGGCCTGCCCGTGCCCGCGCTGATCGCTGTGGAAACCGTCCCTGGCGCGAACATCGACCCGATCCTGCTTCAGGCTCGTCTGACCGAGACGGTCGCAGGTGTGGCCGTGGACGACCACCGCGCCTGGCTGTCAGCCCTGATCGACGTGGCGCGCGCAGCCGAGTGTCTGGCTTTCGCAATCCTGGCGCTGATCGCGTCGGCCGCCGTCATCGCCGTGGTGTTCACTACGCGCAGCGGGCTGGCCGTGCACAGCGCGATTATCGAACTGCTGCACCAGATGGGTGCACGCGACACCTATATCGCAGGCCAGTTCCAGATTCAGGCGATGCTGCTTGCGCTGCGCGGCGGGATCGCGGGCGGCGTTGCAGCAGCGCTGGTGTTGCTTCTTTTCGCATGGATCGGGCTCGGGATGGACGCGGCGTTCCTGCCCGAACTGAGCCTCTCCCCAGTCAAATGGGGGTTGCTGGTTCTGGTACCCGCCATCACCGTAGCCATCGCCATGCTGACCGCGCGCCTGACCGTGCTGCGCGCGCTGGCGCGGATGCCCTGATGGCGCGATACACTCCCCGTCGATGGCGCGGAACACTCGCCATCATTATCATTCTGTGCCTGGTTTGGCTGGCCGGGCTGTTCGCATTTATCGCCCAGGTTCCGAGAACCGCTCCGAACGACGATGCGACCGACGCACTGGTTGTACTGACCGGCGGTCCCGGACGCATCGACCGAGGCGCGGAACTGCTGGCCGCGGGCAAGGCACCCCAGATGCTGATTTCCGGGGTGGGAACCGATGTCCGCCCACGCGAATTGCTCTCCGCCGAACGCCTGCCCGACCGCCTTCTGTCCTGCTGCGTGACGCTGGGCCGGGCCGCGCGCGACACCCATGAGAACGCCATTGAAACAGCGGGCTGGGCCGCCAGCCGCCCCATTTCAAGCATCCGGCTGGTCACGGCAGATTTCCACATGCCGCGCAGCGTTCTGGAGTTCGAGCGCCGCCTGCCTAGTGTCACCATCGAGCCAGAGCCGGTCAGCACATCAAACATCCGCCTGAATGACTGGTGGCGGCGGCCCGCAACCGCGCTACTGCTCGCCGGGGAATACACCAAGTACCTCGCGGCCCGCACCCAGATGGCCCTGACCCGCCTGATCGACGGGGCATGATGCTCGCTCGCGCCGTTTGCTTCTCAATCCTGTTCTACAGCTGGACGACGCTGCTCGGAATTCTGGTCCTGCCGCTACTGATCGGCCCGCCGCGCCTGCTGCTCGCGTGTAGCCGGTTCTGGGTTCGCACGAGCCTTTGGTTGCTGCGCGTCACAGTCGGGCTCACCCATGAGGTGCGCGGCCGCGAGCATATCCCCAACGGGCCCGCCCTATTCGCGGTCAAGCATCAGTCCGCCTGGGATACGCTGACAATCAACCTGATCGTCCGCGACGCGGCGGTCGTCCTGAAGCGCGAACTGACATGGATACCCGTCTTCGGTTGGTGCCTGCTCCGCGCCCGGCAGATCGCCATCGATCGGGAGGGCGGCATGTCCGCGCTGCGTGCCATGGTGGCGGAAGCCCGCGCCCGCCTCGCCGAGGGCCGCCCTATTGTGATTTTCCCCGAGGGTACACGTGTCGCGCCGGGCACCCGACGGCCATACCACGCGGGAGTCGCGGCGCTGCATGCGGCGTTGGGCGACGTGCCCGTTGTCCCGGTGGCGCTCAATTCCGGGCTGTTCTGGCCCCGCCGCTCTCTGAAGCTGCGATCCGGCATAATCACCGTCGAATTCCTGCCGCCGATCCCACCGGACCTGCCCCGCCATGCGTTTTCCGGCGCACTCGAGAATGCCATCGAGGGCGCAACGGACCGTCTGGTCACCGACGCGGTACTCGAATATGACCTGCCCTCACCAGCATCGGCTGTGGATAACATTGTGGAATGAACACCACGCCCACCCGTGCCACAGAGGCTACGTAATAGGGGTGTAATAAAGCTCACTCTCTACGTTCTTCCCCCAGCCGGTGAGGGAGTTGTTTTGCCGTTTTATTTGAGACTTCGGGTGAACATTTCAAAACAAGCGCTCAGTGTTGCTTTACAGCCAAGTCGAAGGAGCGTGTTTAGGCGCCGGTCGAACCTGTCAGCCTCCCTGAGCACTTCCCTGGCGTAGCGAGACAACCGTTCGGATACCGGAATTCATGCCCTTCCGGCACGATGTGGATAACTTTCAGGCCGCATCGTCACAGCTAGGACGAAAGCCGGTCAAGCAGGCGCGCCAGCGGCCTGTCGTCGATGCCAAGTTCTTCGAGATGCGCGACGGTGTTGCGCAAATATTCGATATTAGGGCCGCCCCTGCCGTGGCCCTGCCGGATCAGGGACAGGGTGACCTCCTCATCGAGCTTACCCGCATACTGGATGTGATTGTGGGCGGCCGTGTAGGTATGGGCGCGCACAACGCGCCCGCCCAGGCGGGCGGAGACCCAGCGCGGCATATAGACCCGGGTCACCATCTCGCGCCTGATCAGCGCTTCAACAGTCTGTTCGGCGTGCCGGGCCAAGACCCGGTAGGCGACCCCACGGCAACTCCCGCCATTGTCCAGCCCCAGCACGAGCCCTGGCTTGGCACGCGTTCCGCGCCAAACATGGGAATACACGCAGAAGCTGCGGTGGAACCCGTGGATCGTCGCCAGCGCCCGCTCATTGAACGGAAAGTCCGGCTGCCACATCAGCGAGCCGTACCCAAACACCCAAAGGTCTTCATCCGCCGGATGGGTGCGCATGACCGCCCGCAGGGTGGTGTCAAGCTCGTCGTCCGACAGTTCGTATTGATCGGTCAGATGGCTCAGGTCAGGCTGGCGGATCGGATCGGACATGGCAGAAAACGCTTGCGGATGCGCGTGCAACTCGACCGCGCGGCGCCACCGAGTTAGTTTGAATGCAGCGCTTCTAATTCAAACCGGCGGCGATGTTCCAGCGAAAGTATCTGATCTTTCTCGGCAGCCTGGCGGCACTGGCCATTCTCTGGTGCGCCGGCTGGTTCTGGATTGCGTCTTCAATCCAGACGGAAATCGCTAACTTGGCGGAGCAGCGACGAGGCGAAGGCGTGACCCTCGAATGGGACCGCATCGATATCTCGGGCTTTCCCGTTCGGTTTTCGACACGCTTCGTCCGTCCGCGCGGAAGCTGGACCTCGCCCGAGCGTACCCTTATGTGGACCGCGGAGGACGACCCGGTCGTCCGTCCTTTCGCGAACGGTCCCGGTTTCTTGATGGTGGACGCGAAGGGCACTCACCGCTTCCGTATCGTCGAGCCAAACGGCAGCTTCAATTTCATCCTGCGTTCCGAGCGATTCGACGGCGATATCGCCTTCGACGACGACAACCGCGCCGGCGCGGCGCGCGGTGTGATCGAACCGTTGTTCGCAACCTTCGAGGACCAACCCGAATTCCGCCTGTCGCGCGTCGCGTTCGACTGGACGCGCGAACTCGGCCGGTCCGACACGGATGCCCTGCATCCGGACGGCGACGAACTGACCTTCGCAATCATCCTCGACGACGCCGACCTGTCGCCCCTGCCGCTCGACCCTGCGGTGCGCGACACGCTCGGCACCCGAATCGAACGCGCTACCGACCCAGGTCCGGTTGCGCGGCGACCTCGACCCGACATTCGTCTCCGCCGAGCGGCTGGCGCAGTGGCGCGACGCGGGCGGCACGATTGAAATCGAGCAGGTTCAGCTTCACTGGGGCACGCTGCGCATTGCAGGCGAAGGCACGGTTGCGCTCGACGCGGCCCTTCAGCCCGAAGGCGCATTCACGGCCCGGATCGCGGGCCTCGACAAACTGATCGATGTGCTGGAAGCACGTGGCCGCGTTCGGCCGCAACAGGCCGCCATCGCTCGGATCGCGCTGGCTGTCCTGACCCGCACGCCGTCGGATGGAGGGCCGCCAGAAGCCAGGGTTCCCTTAACGGTCCAAAACCGGGTGCTCTCGATCGGACCGGTACCGCTATTGACTCTCGACCCCATCGACTGGAACTGACGCCGGGTCAGTCCTTCTCGCCGTTCTCGGTGTACTGGAAACGCCCGGCCTGACGGGCCGCGATGACACCGCGCCGGATATCGCGGGTGCGTGTGAACATCTCGAAAAGGGTCTCGCCATCGTCGTAACGGATCGCACGCTGCAGCGCCGTCAGGTCTTCCGTGAACCGGCCGAGCATTTCCAGCACGGCGTCCTTGTTCAGCAGGAAGATATCGCGCCACATCACCGGGTCGGAAGCCGCGATGCGGGTGAAATCGCGGAAACCGCCCGCCGAGTATTTGATGACCTCGCGCGTGGTGACGATGTCGTCGTCCTCAGCCTTCTTGGCTTCCAGCTCGCTTTCAAGATCCGCCGCGGTCGCCACGATGGTGTAGGCGATCAGATGCGGCAGGTGGCTGGTGATCGCCAGCACCCGGTCGTGATGCTCGGCATCCATCACCTCCACATCGCTGCCAATGGCCTGCCAGAAAGCACGCAAATGCACCACGGCCTCGGGATCGGCGTCGCGCGGCGGGGTGAGGATCGAGAACCGATCCTGGAAGAGTTCGGCAAAGCCGGCTTCCGGCCCCGAATGCTCGGTGCCCGCCACGGGATGGCCGGGAACCAGGTGTACGCCCTCGGGAATGTGCGGCAACATGGCCGTGATGACAGATCCCTTGACCGAACAGACATCGGTCACGATTGCGCCGGGCGCGAGGTGCGCTTCCATTGCCTTCGCCACAGCCCCGCACGCGCCGACCGGCGTCGCCACGATGACGAGATCGGCGCCCGTGACGGCACCGGCGATATCGTCATGCATACTGTCGACGATCCCCAACGCCTAGCGCGTGCGCGAGTGTCCGCGTCCGCGTCGTGGCAGGCAACATGTCGGGCCAGCCCGTTCGCCCGCGCCGCGCGCGCCAACGAAGAGCCGATCAGTCCGATGCCGATAATGGCGACGCGTTCGAAATGTCCGGGCTGGCTCATGTCGCTTCAACGAAATCGCGCAACGCCGCGACCACTTCTTCCATTTCGTCACGCGTGCCGATCGACATGCGCACCCACTCGGGCAGGCCGTACCCCGCCACGCGCCGGGTCACGATCCCGCGCGCGAACAGGTGTTTGTAGGCATCCTCTGCCGTGCGTCCTGTCGCCGGATCGATATGCACGATGACAAAATTCGCCACTGACGGGTTGACCCGGAGCCCCAGCGCTTCGACCTGCTCAATGAACCAGGGCAGCGTCTCGGCGTTGTGCCGGCGCGCGCGCTCCGTGTGCTCGCGGTCTTCCATCGCGGCCTTTGCGGCCTCGATGGCGGGCACCGAAACGTTGAAGGGCGGCCGCACACGGTCCAGCACGTCGATAATCGCCTCCGGCGCATAAGCCCAGCCCACACGCAGGCTCGCCAGGGCATAGATCTTCGAGAAGGTGCGCGTCATCACGACGTTCGTGGCCTCGCGCACCAGCGCCTCGCCCGCGTTGTAGTCGTCCTGAACGACGTATTCGGCATAGGCCGCGTCGAGCACGAGCAGGACCTCTTCGGGCAGGCCCGCATGCAGACGGCGCAGCTCGCTTTCGGGCAAATAGGTGCCCGTCGGGTTGTTCGGGTTCGCCAGGAAGACGATGCGCGTCTTCTCGTTCACATAGGCCAGGATCGCATCGACATCGGCGGTCAGGTTCGTCTCCGGCACCGCGACCGGTGTCGCCCCCACGCCCAACGTGGCGATGGGATACATGGTGAACCCATGCTCGCAGTACAGGGTCTCGTCCCCCGGCCCGGCGAAGGCGAGCGTCAAAAGGTCGATGAGCTGATCGGACCCGCAACCGCAGATGATGCGACCGGGCTCGAGCCCGTGATGCGCAGCAATCGCGTTGCGCAGCGAGCGCGCGTCGATTTCCGGATAGCGGCGCATGCCTTCCGTGGCGGCCGAATAGGCCTCCATGGCGCGCCAGGACGCACCGAATGCGCTTTCGTTCGAGCTGATGACGATCCGGTCCTCGCCGCCCTTTCCGGCTTCGCTGCCGGCATAGGGTGCGATGGCAAGGACACCGGGCTTTGCCTTCGGAGGCGCCACGTTCCTTACTCCGTATCCACAGTTGCTTGCCCCGCATACGGCGCGGCGTAAGAGCCCAGCCAGCGCAGTTCGGCCCCGTCGAGCAGGCTCGCGATGCCGCGCACGCGCGGGTCCGCGTCCGTCAGGAAGCCGCTGACATCGACAAGGTGCACCCGGCCGGCCACATCGTCGCGGTCGCACACGGCCTGTTCGCCGATCTCGAGCCCGTTGGCCGCAGCCATTTCGGCCAGCTTGCCCCGGCTCACATCGTTCGCGCTGATGAAAGTGAAGACGCTGCGGTCGTCACCGGATTCCTCCGGCGCCGTCGCGCCCAGCACATACGCGCCGGTCTCGGCCTGTGCACCGTCAGCGAACCACGGCAGGCGCGCGACCACGAATACACTGTCGGGGAGATTGGGACCGGCCCACCAGTCCGGCCCGTCGCTGCCATGGGCCAGCGGCACCATCCCCACCGTCACATCGCCACGCCCGACCGCAAGCACCACCTGATCGGGCGAAGCCAGCCGGTTCACATTCGCGTCGAGGCCGAACTGTGACTGCGCCAGGCGCAGCGCGCCGCCGTGATCCTCGTTCGGGCTGTAGGCCACGGAGAAATCGCCCTGCAGGCGCGTCGAGGCGGCCACGATCTCACGCCACAGGCGCACGATCACCGAAGACGGCAGGGCACCGCTGTGGCGCGCGAGCAGACGCCGCAGAAGCTGGGCTTCGCGTGCAGGGCGGAAGGTCGGTCCGCCGGCGCTCGCCTTCTGCCGCCCGACCTCACCCACGATTTCAGCACGACGCATCAGCAGATCGTGCAATTTCTCGTCGGTGGAATCGATTTCGCGGCGCAGCGACGCCAGATTGTCAGGCGCGTTGCTCATCGCTCTGCCCGTCCGGGAAAACGCGCAAGGTTGTATCGCCCGGACCCGGCTTTGGCAAAGAAAACATTGACACTTCTCGCGGCGCGCACCTAGCTATGACGCTGCCGAACGCGCACAAGGCGCGACGGCTTGTCCCTGAACCCACGCTCATGAACATGACGACGAGTCCCAATGACGGCGTGACAAACGCCGGCGAAATCATCGCAGTGGAACCCGCGGTCACTGACCTGCCGGGTCACCGCCTCGTTCTGGGTGCGGACAAGCCCATGCGCCTGGCCTCCGGCCAGCTTCTGGGGCCGTTCACGGTCGCCTACCAGACCTACGGCACACTGAACGCCGACAAGTCCAACGCGATCCTGGTCTGCCACGCGCTGACCGGCGACCAGTATGTCGCAGAGGCACATCCCGTGACCGGCCGGCCCGGCTGGTGGGAGCGCGTCGTGGGCCCCGGTCTGACGGTGGACACCGAGCGCTATTTCGTAATCTGCGTGAACGTTCTGGCCGGATGCATGGGCTCCGCCGGCCCCAAGGATATCGACCCGCGCACGGGCCACCCTTTCGGGCTCGATTTTCCGCTCATCACCATCACCGACATGGTCGCCGCCCAGAAGCTGGTGGTGGAGCACCTGGGCATCGAGAAGCTGTTCGCCGTGATCGGCGGCTCCATGGGCGCGATGCAGACACTGGAATGGGCCGCGCGCTATCCGGAGATGGTGTTCTGCGCGATCCCCATCGCCGGCGCAGCACGCCATTCGGCACAGAACATCGCCTTCCACGAGGTTGGCCGCCAGGCCATCATGGCCGACCCCAACTGGGCCGGCGGTGACTACTACGGCCACGACACCCGGCCCGAACGCGGGCTGGCGGTGGCGCGCATGGCCGCGCACATCACCTACCTGTCGGATTCGGCCCTGCACACCAAGTTCGGCCGCAACCTGCAGGACCGGCAGGCCGTCACCTTCGGCTTCGACGCGGATTTCCAGATCGAGAGCTACCTGCGCCATCAGGGCCGGTCATTCGTGGACCGGTTCGACGCGAACTCGTACCTCTACATCACCCGGGCGATGGACTATTTCGACATGGCCGCCGAGCACGGGGACAACCTCGCACTGGCTTTCGAGAAGTCGCCGGTCCGGTTCTGCCTGATCAGCTTCACCTCGGACTGGCTGTTCCCGACCAGCGAATCCCGCCGGATCGTGCACGCGCTCAACGCCGTCGCCGCACCGGTGAGCTTCGTCGAGATCGAGACCGAATCCGGCCATGACGCCTTCCTGCTCGAAGAACCTGAATTCTTCCGCATCCTGTCGGGCTTCCTGCAGGGCGCGGCGGATATCCATGGCCTGGGGAGCGCGCGGGTATGAACAAGCCTGAATCCGGGATCGCCGCGCGCCTGCGTATCGACCAGCGCCTGATCGCCGACATGATCGTGCCGGGCAGCCGTGTGCTCGATGTCGGCTGCGGCGACGGCATCCTGCTCGACCGGCTGGTGCATGAACGCGAGGTGGACGGGCGCGGCATCGAACTGAGCCAGGAAGGCGTGAACAACTGCGTGTCGCGCGGACTGGCCGTGGTGCAGGGCGACGCCCAGACCGACCTGGTCAACTATCCCGACGACGCCTTCGACTACGTAATCCTGTCGCAGACGCTGCCGGCCATCTTCGACGTGAAGGGTTTGCTGGCCGAGATGCTCCGTATTGGCCACCGCGCCATCGTCAGCTTCCCGAACTTCGCGTACTGGCGCCTGCGCGCCGACCTGTTCTTCGGCGGTCGCAGCCCGGTGTCCCGGCGCCTGCCCTACGCCTGGTACGAATCTCCGAACATCCGTTTCTTCACGCTGACCGATTTCACGGTCCTGCTGGACGAGATGGGGCTGGCCACGGAGAAGATCGTGACCATCGACGGGCCCGGCAATGTCGCGACACGCGAACATATCGGCCCCTGGTCGAACCTGCTCACCGAACAGGCCGTCTTCCTTATTTCGCGGGGCTGAGCTCCCCGCCGCCGGCGGCCGGCACTGCCCGCGGCGCATGATCTATCTCTCGCGCCGCCTGCGGCGCGGTGGCCGGCACGGGCATGTAGCTTCGCCGCCGGACCCGCTGGCCCGCCATCTCCCCGCTGTAGATCTGCTTGGTCGCCTCGACGATCGCCACCCCGCCCAGCGGGCTGAACCAGCGCGCTCCGACCCGTTCCCAGGCCGGAGCGGCCGCCAGCCAGAACCGTCGGCGCGACGGCGGGAAGTACAGGGCACGCGCCTCGTGCACCGGCGTGAACATCGCCTGTCGGAGCTGCCGGTTGAGCTGCTCCATCGAATAGGGCCGTCCATGCCCGAACGGCGTATGGTCGGCACGCGCCCAGATCGACCGGCGGTTGGGCACGACGACCATCAGCCGTCCACCGTCCGACAGGACGCGCCACATCTCCCGCAGCATCTGCGCGGTGTTCTCCGCATACTCCAGCCCGTGGACCATGAGGATGCGGTTGATCGACAGATCGGGCAGCGGGATTTCGTCCTCGCGTGCGACGGTCACGATGTTCCCGAGCCCCGTCTCGCGCGGCGGCCAGGACAGCACGCCCATGCGCTCGGGCATGACCGCGCAAACCCGCATCGCCTCATCCATGAACGGGCGCAGATAGGGCGTCGCATATCCGTAGCCCAGCAGGCTCATGCCACCGATGTCCGGCCACAGCGCGCGGATGCGTTTCCGGACCTGTCGGCGCGAGGCCGCACCCAGTCCGGTTGCATAGAAATCACGGAGATCGACAACGTCATAGGACATGTGCCGCACGCTAGCACAGGTGGCCCGTGACCCACGCAGAACCTATATTTGCGGGCGAACAGACGACGGCCCACCGGGCCGGGAGGACCCCATGAAGCTGATCTACGCCACCCCTTCACCCTACGCCCGCAAGGCCCGCGCCACGGCCATCGAAACCGGCCTCGCCGAGACGATCGAGATGGAGGCGCTCAATCCCTGGGAAGACCCCGAGGGTTACCGGGACGTCAATCCAGTCGGCAAGGTTCCTGCCCTGATCCGCGACGACGGCCCCCCGCTCTATCAGTCCTCCATCGTCTGCGAGTATCTCGACGCGATGGGCAGCACGAAGGTCTATCCAGCCGCCGGGCCTGCCCGCTGGACGGCGCTGCGTCAGCTTGCCGCCGCCGACGGTATCCTCGACGCCTCGGTGCTGGTGCGGATGGAAGGCATGTTCCATGAAGGCGGCGCGGCTTCGCAGAAGCTGATCGATCGCCAGGAACTGTCCGTCACCGAAGCGCTGAACCAGCTGGAAGCCGAAGCGGCCGATCTGGAAGGCCCGGTCACCATCGGCCAGATCGCGGTCGCCTGTGCACTGGGCTATCGTGACTTCCGCTTCGCCGCCATCGACTGGCGCGCGGATCACCCGAAACTGGCGGCCTGGTATGAGGTCTTCTCGAAGCGCCCATCCATCGCCGACACCGACCCGGAAGCATGAGCCGCACCGACCTGAGTGCCGACGACGTGATCCGGCTGCTGGACCTGCAGCCGCACCCGGAAGGGGGCCATTACGTGGAGACGTTCCGCGACGGCGGCGGCGTCACAGGTCCCCGCGGGGCGTCGTCCGCGATCTACTACCTGCTGCGCGAAGGCGAGATGTCGGCCTGGCACCGGGTCACCGACGCCTCGGAGGTCTGGCACTGGCATGGCGGCGACGCCATGGAACTCAGGGTCGCACCCTTCGGGGGAGGACCGGCAACCACGATCCGCCTCGGGCCAGACCTCGCCGCGGGCGAACGGCCCCAGGGGGTCGTGCCGCCGGGAGACTGGCAGACTGCGCGACCGACCGGCACGTGGTCGCTTGTCGGATGCACGGTGGCCCCGGCATTCCAGTTCGATGTGTGGGAACTGGCGCCCGAAGGCTGGAAACCCGAAGGCGACTAGAACCCGCCTAGCGGATCAGCTCAAAGACGTGCGGCGTCAGTCCGAAACCGCTCAGCAGCGCATAGACGCCGAAGACAAGCAGCACCAGAGCGGTGATCCGGTCCATCCAGGACTGGTAGGACCCATCCACGAAGGGACGAAACACACCGGCCGTCGCGGACACCGCGAGCCACCAGCCCGCCGATCCCAGGAACACTCCCAGCACCAGGATCGAGGCATTGCCCACCGTGGCGCCTGCCTCGGTGATGCCCAGGGTCGCCAGCAGGCCGGCAAAGGCGATCAGCGTGATGGGGTTGGTAATCGCCAGCATGAAGGTGGAGACGAAATCCTTCACCAGGCTATGGGTGACGATCCGGTTGGTGTCGTCTCGCTCTTTCTTTGGGGTCGAACCACCCTTGCTCATCAACGTCCGCAGGGCCAGCACCAGCAGCACAATCCCGCCAACGATCCGCAGATCGTCCTGATGCGCCTCCAGCCAGTCCTCGACGACGTTCAGGCCGAAGGCGGCAACCGCCCCGTAGATCGCATCGCCCAACGCCGCACCTAGCCCCGACAGCAGTCCGTGCATTCGTCCTTCCGCGAGTGTGCGCTGAACACAGAGCACGCCGACAGGTCCGACCGGCAGTGCCAGAAAGAAACCGAAAATAAGTCCCTGGATAAGAATATAGTCGGTCACGAACGCTGCTACTGGCCTGCCTTTGGACACACCAGCTCTTCTCCCGATAAGAGCTAGGATTATTTTCTTAGCAGATTAGGTCCAACTTCAAAATTGCACCTGCACTATTCGATCGGGTGTACGTCAAATCGTTGCGGCGGGTCGCACAACTTCGCACGCGCACCGACGAGATCGAGTTCCGGCGAATCCGTCTCGGCGGCGACATTCAGAACCGCGAACAGACGCGAGGCCATGTCCGAAAGGGACTGCTCCGGGCTGTGGCCCTCCGCGAGCGCCACCGCGAAGAGCGCGCTCGCCAGGTCGCCAGCGCCATGAGGATTTTTCGTGAAGGCAAGCCGTGGCGTCTGCACAAGCCAGGCGCCTGCCGCATCAACAGCCATCATGGTCATGTGTTCGGTCGGGACATCGGATGCCTCGACGCTAGTGACCATCACCCGTGCGCCGGGACGCATGCCGGCCGCGACCTCCCGCGCCGCTGTCGCGATCTCAACCGCAGTTGCGCCATGCAGCCCGCATTCCGGCCGACCGGCAAGGAGCTCCAGTTCGAACAGGTTCGGCGTCAGCACGTCGGCAGCGGGCGTCGCCTTCTCCTTAAAATGCCGGACGAGGCCGTCTTCCACATAGAACCCGCTGTCCCGGTCACCCATCACCGGATCGCAGCAATAGAGCACCCGAGGGTTTGCCGTGCGCAACCGCGCCACATGATGCCCCACCACCGCACCCGTCTCCGCCGATCCCAGATAACCTGTCAGCAGCACGTCGCAGGCGGCCGGCGCCCCGCGCGCGTCGAGACCGGTCAGCACGTCATCGATCAGGGCTGGGTCGAGCCGTGCGCCGCCCGTATCCGGATAGCCCGCATGGTTCGACAGGACCGCCGTCGGCACCGGCCAGACCTCGTGCCCCAGAACCTGCAGGGGAAAGGTGACCGCCGCATTGCCCACATGGCCGAACGCGACGTGGGACTGAATGGAGAGTATCTTCGCCATGACCCGCAAATTGCGGTGATTTGCGGCGTCTGGACAAGTTTTCGTTGACCGACGCGAAAACGCCTTGATACCCGTTTGATGTCAGATTGCCTGGATGCGGGGCCCGGTTTTGACGCACGACAGACGGCTCGATGCTAGCCCATCGGGCCGTTTTTCGTTGGGTTTCAGGGGGTTTCAGGTGCCCGAAAAGAAGAAGGCGCCAGGTGCATGGACGCGGGGCCCGTGACGCCTGACGCCTTCCTGATCATCCGGCCCCGGGGTCGCCCCCTGAACCCATCAGATCCTTGCCTGCATGCGGCGCCTGCCTCTTTGCGCGCTGCCGGTGATACGCACCCCTGGCCGATACGTGTCCACCCTGCACCGCCCCCGGCCTGCCGCGATAGTGACATCGCTGCTGCCGTGCCCCGAAGGAGCGCGAGGCATGCGGTTCCGGTCCGGCCACCAGAGCCCGCCTTCCGAACCCGGCGCCCGAAGGCTGCCGTGGAACATCCGGCGGACCTTACCCCGAATTCCTGGCCGGCGAGTGCCTGGAGTACGGGTTGGGACCTCCGCTCCCGGACAGTGCCCGCCGAAGCCGGCCCTGTCCTGCGCCACCGGCCGCAAGCGGCCTGTGGAGCCCGGAACGGCCGCCGCCAGAGGCGACGCGACCTTTCCCGCCGGGACCCCGTCTCGCCGGCCTCCGTCCGAAGACGGCCGCCGCCGATCCTGTGCCCCGACATGGCCCGGCGCGAATGCAGTTGCCCGCCTCACCACCGAACCCGAAACGGACCTCCACCGAGGGAAGCGGTTCCGAAGAACCCTGTCCGTCCGCCGACTCTCCCGGTCCGATGACCGCGCCTTGCAGCGCCGTCCCCGGCCCGGCTTCCGATACCGCCACCCGGCCCGGCCCCCTCGGGGCCCGCTCCGGGCTGCCCGGCACACCGCGAAGCGGTCTCCGGACGCGGCGGGTATCGCGCCGACACGCCGTTACTGGCACCCTCATGTTCCGCCGCGTGGCCACGGGGGACAATCGTCAAACCGGACGCCGACGCAGTTTTCTGTGTAAAACTCGTGACACTGATCACAAACGCTCCACAGGTTTTCCACAAATTCGGCGTGGCGCTGTCCTCCCTCCGGCGTTTGCGGCGGGTCCAATTCCCGGAAATCCAAGGTGTTGCGCCCGGCCCCGAGATTGACGAACCGGGACAGCGGGTCTAAACCAGCTTCCCCGGTCATCCGGTCGTTTCCCGTGTGCGTATCAGGAAACAAATCCGTTTGCCGGACATTGATTTTCCGGACCGGAACGCCCGTTCCGATCCCAGACGCTTGTGACAATTGAGGGGTCTCATGGCGACCGAAAACAGACCGCTTTCCCCGCATCTCCAGGTTTACCGCCCGCAGCTCACATCCGTGCTGTCGATCCTGCATCGCGGGACCGGCATTGCGCTGACTGTGGGCACGCTGATGCTGGTGTGCTGGCTGATCGCGGCGGCGACCGGGCCGACAGCATTCAACGACGTGCAATCCTTCCTGGGATCGATCATCGGACGGCTGCTGCTGTTGGGCTGGACCTTCGCGCTCTTCTACCACCTGTGCAACGGCATCCGGCACCTGGTCTGGGACACGGGCCGGGGCTTCGAGCTTCCGGCAGCCTATGCATCTGGCTGGCTAGTCGTGACAGCGGCAAGCGTCCTGACGGTGATCAGCTGGATCGCCGGATATGCAATCTAAGGGAGGAAAAGACATGAGCCTTCGTTCTCCCCTCGGCCGCGCGCGCGGCCTCGGTTCGGCCAAGGCTGGCACCGATCACTGGTGGGCCCAACGGCTAACGGCCGTGGCCCTCGTCCCTCTCATTATCTGGTTCGTGATCAACATGATCGCCCATGTCGGTGCCGATCATGAGGCGGCGTTAGCATTCATCGGCAGCCCGATCAACGCGGTCCTGCTGACGCTGCTGATCATCGCGGTATTCCATCACGGCCAGCTCGGCCTGACGGTCGTCATTGAGGACTACATTCATACGAAGTGGCTTGAAGTCGCCCTGCTCCTGGCGATCAAGGGCGCAGCCATCTTCCTCGGCGTTGCATCCGTGTACGCCGTGATCGCAATCGCACTCGGAGGTTAATCGATGGCGAGTATCGGCGGATACGATATTATCGATCACGACTATGACGTTGTGGTCGTCGGCGCTGGCGGCGCGGGTCTGCGCGCCACCTTCGGCATGGCGATGAAGGGCCTGAAGACGGCCTGCATCAGCAAGGTGTTTCCCACCCGCTCCCACACCGTGGCGGCGCAGGGCGGCATCTCAGCCGCACTAGGCAACATGGGTCCGGATGACTGGCGCTGGCACATGTACGACACCGTGAAGGGGTCGGACTGGCTGGGCGACCAGGACGCCATCGAATATATGGTGCGTGAGGCTATTCCCGCGATCATCGAGCTGGAGCATCAGGGCGTGCCCTTCTCGCGGACCGAGGAAGGCAAGATCTACCAGCGCCCGTTCGGCGGCATGACCACCAACTACGGTGAAGGCACCGCCCAGCGCACCTGCGCAGCGGCCGACCGCACCGGTCATGCCATCCTGCACACGCTATACCAACAGTCGCTTCGCAACGACGCGGAATTCTTCATCGAGTATTTCGCGCTCGACCTCATCATGGAGGAAGGCCGCTGCCGTGGCGTCATGGCGCTCAATATGGCGGACGGCACGATCCACCGCTTCCGCGGCCACCAGACAGTGATGGCGACGGGCGGCTACGGCCGCGTGTATTTCTCCGCTACCTCGGCGCATACCTGCACCGGCGATGGCAATGCCATGGTCGCGCGCGCAGGCCTGCCGCTCGAAGATTTAGAGTTCGTGCAGTTCCACCCGACCGGCATATACGGCGCGGGTGCGCTCATCACCGAGGGTTCGCGCGGCGAAGGCGGCTACCTGACCAACTCCGAGGGCGAGCGCTTCATGGAGCGTTACGCGCCGTCGGCCAAGGATCTCGCCTCGCGCGATGTGGTCAGTCGCTCAATGACCATCGAGATACGTGAAGGCCGCGGCGTGGGCGAGCACAAGGACCACATCCACCTGCACCTGGAACACCTCGACCCTGATGTGATCGCGGCGCGCCTGCCGGGCATCTCCGAGACGGCGCGCATCTTCGCCGGTGTCGATGTGACCAAGGAGCCAATCCCCGTTCTGCCGACATGCCACTACAACATGGGCGGCATACCAACGAACTATAAGGGCGAAGCACGGACCTGGACGGCGGAAGATCCCGAGGCGACGGTGCACGGCCTGATGGCCATCGGCGAGGCCGCCAGCGTGTCCGTCCACGGAGCCAACCGTCTGGGCTCCAACTCGCTTCTCGACCTTGTAGTGTTTGGCCGTGCAGCCGCCAACCACGCTGCCGAGGCTGTCACCCCGGGTGCTAGCCACGACCCACTGCCGGCGAATGCAGGCGAGGAGGCGATAGCCCGCCTCGACCGGTTCCGCCACGCCAAGGGCGGCACGCCAACGGCGAAGCTGCGTCTGGACATGCAGCGTGTTATGCAGAACAACTGCGCGGTATTTCGCACCGGCGAAGTCCTGCAGGAAGGCGTCGATAAGCTGAATGACCTTTGGGCCCAGCGTGACGATATCAACGTCAACGACACCTCGCTGATCTGGAACACGGACCTGATCGAGACGCTGGAGCTCGACAACCTGATGGTTCAGGCCGTCGCCACGATCAACTGCGCGTCACGCCGTAAGGAAAGCCGCGGCGCCCATGCGCGTGAGGATTTCACCGAACGTGACGACGAAACCTGGATGAAGCATTCGCTGGCTTGGGTTGATGAAAAGGGTGTCTGCCGGACCGAGTACCGGCCGGTCCATCTCAACACCCTGACCGACGAAGTTGAGAGCTTCCCGCCGAAGGCGCGGACCTACTAGGCGCGGTGAAGGAGAATTTGAGAAATGGCTGAATTTGCACTGCCGAAGAATTCCAAGCCCGTCGAAGGCAAGGAATGGCCGAAGCCCGAAGGCGCGAAGAACCTGAAGGCATTTAAGATCTACCGCTGGACGCCAGACGACGACAGCAATCCGCGCATCGACACCTATCATCTCGATCTGGACGATTGCGGGCCGATGGTTCTCGACGCCCTCATCAAGATCAAGAACGAGGTGGACTCGACGTTGACCTTCCGGCGCTCGTGCCGCGAGGGCGTTTGCGGTTCCTGCGCGATGAACATCGACGGGACGAACACGCTGGCCTGCACGAAGTACATCGCGGACGCCAAGGGCGATGTGAAGATCTATCCGCTACCGCACCAGCAGGTCATCAAGGACCTAGTGCCGGATCAGACGCATTTCTTCGCCCAGTACCGTGAGATCGAGCCTTGGCTGAAGACCGATACGCCCGCGCCGGAGCGCGAGCGCCTGCAGACCCCCGAAGACCGCGCCAAGATCGACGGCCTGTGGGAATGTGTGTTGTGCGCCTGCTGCTCGACGTCATGCCCCAGCTACTGGTGGAACGAAGACCGTTACCTCGGCCCTGCCATCCTGCTGCAGGCCTATCGCTGGCTGGCGGATACCCGCGACGAGGCGACGGGCGACCGGCTCGACAAGCTGGAAGACCCCTTCCGGCTGTACCGCTGCCACACCATCATGAACTGCACCAAGACCTGCCCGAAACATCTGAACCCGGCGAAGGCGATCGCCGAGATCAAGAAGATGATGATCGAGCGTCGGCTTTAATGCGTCTTCGCATTGCCGGTTTCGTGACCGCCGCGGCCCTGGCCGCGGCGGTTTCATTTACGGGGGTGGCCAACGCACAGGGCAACCCGCAAGGCGATGCCGAGCGGTTTCCTGCCGGTCCGGCTAATATGTTCCGCCCGGGATCCGTTTTCACGTTCTATGAGAACACCTCGGACCTCGCGAAGATCGAGGGCATGCATGCGGCTATGAACATCGTCTCCGCGCAGAACCAGCAGAACTCCCTGACGGTCGCGACTGCGCGGCGCGACATCGCCGCCGGCGTCGCAGCCGGCAGCACCGATGAACTCGCTCACGCCGCGGCCAACAGCATCGACGGCACCTTCGCCGTCATCGTGCAAGCGGGGTTTGTTCGAGCATTGGCGCAGAAAAACGCCTCCTTCACAAACCTCCTGCAAAACGCGCGAACCGTTGTGCCATTGCCGGGCAAAACCTCAATCCGGGTTCCAGCGCTGATGGCAGCCGCTGTGCATTCCCTAAGCATGATTAAGATCGGGGAAAAGATGCGGAAGAGCCCCACGGGACGAAGCCTGGCAGGCACCTACGACATGACGGTGCTGGGCGAATGCGGGCTGGCGGATGGTGAAATTAACGTCACGCAGAAGGATTTTGTGTTCGAAGGCATGTCAGAGGGCAATCTCGTTTTCTACGGCACCGTGGGTGACACAAAGACCTATCTTGTTGCGAACGAGCGCCGCTATGTGAAGATTTCTGATACTGGCACGGGACTGCCGAAGATCGAGGTGCCCGACCGCCCGTCGGATCTGTTCGAGGCCGCTCATCCCGACCCCGGCGGCAGCTTCGCCTTCCAGAGCATCACCCGCGGGGAATGCGCACTGAAGCTGGCACCCAAAGTCTAGGGCCTGTCGGTAAAGCTCATCTGTCAGGTTGACGTAAGGTTCTGCTTCAAGTTATGCCCCGCCAGCCAGGCAATGCCTTTCAACACCGCAACCATTGGCCGACAATGCATAATTTGATTCCGGGTGATGCCACGCCGGAGCGCACATTTGTTGACCGCTCGGGCCAGCTGCGCGGCCGCATGCGCGTCATGCGGTTTGTCGCCGTCGGCATGCTCACCGCCCTGCCCTTTATCCAGTCGCACTGGCCGGTCGGCGACGCATTCAACGAGGGCCTCGAATCCGCCGGACTTGTGCTGCTTGTCGTCTGTATCGCGGGACGCGTGTGGTGCTCGGCCTATATCGGCGGGCGCAAGAACTACGAACTGGTCACCGCCGGGCCGTTCTCCGTGGTTCGCAACCCGCTCTATGTGTTCAGCCTGATCGGGGTCACAGGCATCGGACTGCTTACAGGCATGCTGACCGTCACGATCCTGTTCCAGGTCATATTCCTGTCCTATCACCACGCCACAATCCTGCGTGAGGAAGTCTCACTCCAGGCGGCATATGGGGAACCATACCGCGACTACATGCGGCGCGTGCCGAGATGGCTACCCAACCCGCGCCTCTGGCAGGAACCCACTCAACGATCGAAGTACAGCCACGCTTCCTCTATCTGACGCTCCGCGACGTCGGCTGGATCGTGCTGCTCTATCCGCTGAACGAGGGGTTCGACTGGCTCCAGGAATCCGGCATGGTGCCGATACTCCTGCACCTACCCTAACAGGCTATTTCACCCGGCGCAGATGCGAGGGCCGGCGCGGCGCCTTGTCCGGCTTGCCGCCCCCGCCGAAACCCGAACCGCCATCGCCGCGCCGCATGGTCCGGTAGAGGTAATAGACCCCCATGGTGACGACCAACGCGCCGAACAGGCGCAACGCGGACTGGATGGCCAGGCCCTGCAGGTTGAGGAAGTCGGTCTTGCCCAGCGCCACCACGAAGATCTGGATCGTCAGGCCCCAGAGCACCGCGTACTTGAACGCACGCCAAGTATTCGTCGCATAGACGCCGAGCGCGATGTATCCGGCCGCCGCGAACGGGTTCGCCGTCAGGTCGAGCGTGTACGACAGAATTTCGACCATGCTGTTCCTTCCCGCAGTTGCGCGTCCGGTTCCATCTCGCCCGTACGGGCAGGCCCGATTATACTAGGTTGCAACGATTAAAGCTGCACGGGGAGTGCTCGATGAAGCTCAACGACGAACAGTTAAAGCAGTTTGACGAAGAAGGCTGGGTGTTTCTGCCGGATGTGTTCAGTCAGGACGAGGTCGATGTCCTGACCGGCGAGTTACCGAAAATTTTCGCCATGGACCGCCCCGAGGTCTGGCGCGAAAGCGGCAGCGATTCAGTCCGCACGGCCTTCGCCGCCCACTACTACAACGAAGCCTTCCGCCGGCTGGGCCGTCACCCGCGCCTGATCGGGCCGATCATGCAACTGCTCGACGGCCCGGTGTATATGCACCAGTACAAGATCAACGGGAAGGCCGCCTTCGACGGCGATGTGTGGCAGTGGCATCAGGACTATGGCACCTGGGCCCGGGACGACCAGATGCCCGAAGCGCGGGCCATGAACATCGCACTGTTCTTGGACGAGGTGACCGAGTTCAACGGCCCGCTCTATCTCATCCCGCGCAGCCACAAGGCGGGCGTGATCGAGGCCGGACACGACACGCTGACCACCTCATACCCGCTGTGGACACTGGACAAGGAGACCGTGGCCCGGCTGGCCGAAGAGGGCGGCATGATCGCGCCCAAGGGCAAGCCCGGATCGGTGCTGATGTTCCATTCGAATATCGTGCACGCCTCGGCCCCCAACATCAGCCCGTGGGGCCGCGTCATCGTCTATCTGAGCCTGTGCCATGTGGACAACCACATCCGCCAGTTCAAGCGCGAGGAGTGGATCGCCCACCGCGACTTCACCCCGATCGAGCCGCTGGACGACGACTGCCTGCTGGAGCTCGCCCGCGAAGGCGCGGCGGCGGCGGAGTAGGCCTACTTCCGCATCGGGACGCGGTCGATGTTGTCCTCGATCGGCACATGAAGTGTCGTGCAGAACGTACCGACAAGCTGGTAGTAGCCGACCATCACCGTGAGATCGACCAGCCCCTGATCGCCGAGCGAGTCACGGATCGCTTCGACCAGCGCGTCGTCCGCCGTGCCACCCGTGGCGACGATCCGCGCGAACTTCAGCGCGGGCCCGCGCGGCGCGGGCAGGTCCTCCTGGGCCGGGGTGCCGCAGACCTCACGCATGTCGTCGGGCATCCGGTGGATGTGGTGGCACCATTCGTACCAGTTGCCTACCTCCTGGGAGACGGTGCAGATCACCATCTCGCGCAGCACCTCATCCAGCACGCTGTGGAAGCGCACATGTTCGCCGACCGAGGCGACGGCCTGCAGTGCGCCAGGGCTGGGCGCCATCCGCGCGAAAAGCTCGGCCATGTACTTCAGCTTCCGCGTTTCCATGATGTGATCATAGATCGCGACCCGGTCGGCCGGAAAATCCTCGCGGCTGACATGGGGCGTGCGGGCGTCTTCGCGGTATTCGGCCATGGCGTTGTCCTCCCCGGACTTTCAGCCCCGGACTCTGCAGGGGCGTTTGGTTTATTGTCCGGGCAGGATAACGCCAAAGAACGGGAAACGCGTCCATGAACCTCCACGCGATGCTTCGCGCCCGCGCCGATGCGAACAATCCGGTCCGTGTCGGCCTGATCGGCGCCGGCAAGTTCGGTACCATGTATCTGTCCCAGGCGGCGCGCACACCGGGCGTCCAGATCATGGCCATTGCCGACCTCGACCCGGAACGGGCCCGTGCGGCCTGCGCACGTGTCGGCGGGCTGGACCCGAGCGCGGCCACGTTCGAAGACGCGCGCAAATCGGGCAACACGCACCTGACGGATGATTCCATGGCGCTTGTCGCCGCCGACGACATCGACGTAGTGATCGACGCCACGGGCAGCCCCGCCGCCGGTATCGCTCATGCGCTGGCCTGCTGCGAGAACGGCAAGCACATCGTGATGGTCAATGTGGAGGCCGACGTACTGGCGGGTCCTCTGCTGGCCGAACGCGCACGCCAGGCGGGTGTCGTCTATTCGCTGGCCTATGGCGACCAGCCGGCTCTGATTCATGAGCAGGTGGACTGGGCGCGCGCCTGCGGGCTGGAGGTGATCGCGGCGGGCAAGGGCACCAAGTATCTCGACGGCTACCACTACGTCACACCCGACGATGTTTGGGAGCATTACGGCCTGACGCCCCAGCAGGCCGAGGCGGGCGGCATGAACCCGCAGATGTTCAATTCCTTCCTCGACGGCACCAAATCGGCCATCGAGATGGCCGCCGTCGCCAATGCCTGCGGCCTGACGCCCGCGCAGGACGGCCTCGCCTTCCCGCCCTGCGGCGTCCACGACCTACCCCATGTCATGCGCCCGCGCGCAGACGGCGGTTCGCTGCACCACAAGGGCCAGGTCGAGGTCATCAGTTCCGAAGAACGCGACGGGCGGCATGTGACAGGCGATCTGCGCTGGGGCGTCTATGTCGTGTTCGAGGCCCCGACGGACTATGTGCGCGCCTGCTTCGACGAATACGGGCTGGTAACGGATTCCTCCGGCAGCTACTCGGCGCTGTGGAAGCCCTATCACCTGATCGGGCTGGAACTGGGTATCTCCGTCGCCAATGTGGCGCTGCGCGGGGAATCGACCGGCGCGCCGACCGATTTTCGCGGCGATGCGGTCGCCACGGCCAAGCGCGACCTGAAGCCGGGAGAGGAACTGGACGGCGAAGGCGGTTACACCGTCTATGGCAAGCTGATGCGCGGCGCGGACAGCCTGGCGGCGGGCGGCCTGCCTATTGGTCTCGCCCACCATGTGAGGCTGAAACACGCCGTGGCGAAGGACCGCCCCGTCACCTGGGCCGATGTGGAGATCGACGAGACATCCCAGGCCGTGCGCATCCGGCGCGAGATGGAGGCCATGTTCTCCGTCGCAACGGCTCAGGCGGCCCAATAGTCTACCGGTCTTTAGGTTGCGCATGCACGGCGGGTGGACTACCTAACCGCCGCCATGCCTGACCGACTTTCGGATTCTGACGCCAAGACCCCGCTCGAGCGTTATCGCGCGCTGCGCGACGCCGAGGAGATATTCGTCGATCCCGCCCAGAGGCAGGCGGTCGATGAACTTGAGCGCCTGCACCACACGCTCGACGGCTACAGGCCCGCGCGCGGCGGTGGCCTCGCGAGCCTATTCGGGCTACGCCGGCGCGCCCCCGGAGTGCCGAAGGGGCTCTACATCCATGGCCCCGTCGGACGCGGCAAATCGATGCTCACCGACCTGTTCTTCGAGACCGCGCCGGTCGAACGCAAGCGCCGCGTGCATTTCCACGCCTTCATGCTGGAAGTCCAAAAGCGGCTGACCGAACTGCGCCAGCGCGACAAGCAGCAGGACCCGCTGATGCGCGTGGCCGCCGAGATCGCGGATGAGAGCTGGCTTTTGTGTTTCGACGAGTTCCACGTCGTGAACATCGCCGATGCGATGATCCTGGGCCGGTTGTTCCAGGCCTTCTTCGACAACGGCGTGGTGATCGTGGCAACCTCGAACGTCGCACCGGAAGACCTCTACAAGGGCGGCCTGCAGCGCGACCGGTTCATGCCCTTCATCGCCCTGATCCTTGAGAAGCTGAACGTGCTGGACATCGGCGAGGGCCGGGATTTCCGCCTCGACCGCCTGAAGGGCGAGCCGGTCTGGCACACGCCGCTGGGCGCGGAGACGACCGCGCAACTGGACAAGGCCTTCGCGACCCTGACCGACAACGCTATCCCCCACCCGGAAGAGATCGAGCTGCAGGGCCGCAAGCTGGTGGCCGAGCGCACGGCGCGCGGCATCGCGCGCTTCACCTTCGACGAACTGTGCCGCAAGCCTCGCGGTGCGGCCGACTATCTGGCCATCGCGTCCGTCTTCCACACTGTGATGATTGACGACATCCCGCGCCTGGAGGCCAAGGAACGCGATGCCGCCAAGCGCTTCGTGGTGCTGGTGGATTCGCTCTACGAGCACAAGGTGAACCTGTTCGCGACCGCCGACGCGGAACCCGGCGACCTCTATACGCAGGGCGACACAGCCTTCGAATTCGAGCGCACCGTCTCGCGCCTGATGGAGATGCAGGCCGAGGACTATCTGAACAGCCGCCATATCACCTGACGGCGGCACAATCACCTTGCCGCGACGCGCCTTGAACGCCCCGGTCATTCGCGTTAAACGTCGCGCAAATTCAACGCGTCCCGAGGGCACCGGGCGCGGTTTTTCTATGCACTTCAGATGTTGGAGAGAACAGGCACATGTCACGTAACAAGATCGCGCTGATCGGCGCAGGCAACATCGGCGGCACGCTTGCCCACCTGGTGGGGCTCAAGGAACTGGGCGACGTCGTCCTGTTCGACATCGTCAAGGGCATGCCCGCGGGCAAGGCGCTCGACCTGGTCGAGTCCTCCCCGGTCGAGGGTTTCGACTCCAAAATGGAAGGCACCACCAGCTACGCCGCGCTGAAGGGCGCGGATGTGGTGATCGTCACCGCCGGCGTGCCGCGCAAGCCGGGCATGAGCCGCGACGACCTGATCGGCATCAACACCGGCGTCATGGAAGCCGTCGGCGCGGGCATCAAGAAGTACTGCCCCGATGCCTTCGTGATCTGCATCACCAACCCGCTCGACGTGATGGTCGGCGTGCTGCGTGAGGCGGCGGGCCTGAAGAAGAACATGTGCGTCGGCATGGCCGGCGTGCTGGACAGCGCGCGCTTCCGCTACTTCCTGGCCGAGGAGTTCAACGTCTCGGTCGAGGACGTGACGGCCTTCGTGCTGGGCGGCCATGGCGACTCGATGGTGCCGTCGGTGCGCTACTCGACGGTTGCGGGCATCCCGCTTCCCGACCTGATCAATATGAAGTGGACCACCCAGAAGCGTATCGACGAGATCGTGCAGCGCACCCGTTCGGGCGGCGGCGAGATTGTGGAACTTCTCGGCAACGGTTCGGCCTTCTATGCCCCGGCCTCCTCGGCCATCGCGATGGCCGAATCCTACCTCAAGGACAAGAAGCGGGTCCTGCCCTGCGCGGCCTACCTGAACGGCGAGTACGGCGTGAAGGGCATGTATGTGGGTGTCCCGGTCGTGATCGGCGCCAAGGGTGTCGAGCGTATCGTCGAGGTCAAGCTGGACGCCGGCGAGCGCGCCGCCTTCCGCAAATCGGTCAAGGCGGTCGAGGATCTGGTCGCCGCGACCAAGAAGCTGCAGCGCGACGCGAAGAAGAAGTAACTGTACGCCCTGCGTACACCGGCCGCCCGGAATCGTCGATCGGGGTGGCGAACACTGGATTTTCTGCCCCGTTAACCCTAGTAACGGGGCAGAAATAGCGAGATCAGCCTGGCGCTGCGGTGGATAAACTTAATCCTCCCGTAACGCCGGGGTGGCATCATATCTAACGGCCAACCTCTCCACGGACCATCGCGTTCATGAACATCCACGAATATCAGGCCAAGTCCCTGCTCGCGAAATTCGGCGTCGCCGTACCGCGCGGCGGGGTTGCCTATACCGCTGACGAGGCCAGCAAGGCCGCAGCCGATCTGGGCGGCAGCATCTGGGTCGTAAAGTCCCAGATCCATGCCGGCGGGCGCGGTGCGGGCCATTTCGCCGACAATCCCGACGGCGGCGGCGGCGTTCGCCTCGCCAAATCCGATACGGAAGTGCGCGCGCATGCCGAAGCGATGCTCGGCAAGACGCTGGTGACCAAGCAGACCGGCCCTGAAGGCAAGGAAGTCAAACGGATCTATATCGAGGAAGGCTGCGATATCGCGCGTGAACTCTACCTCAGCCTGCTGGTGGACCGTGAGACCTCGCGCATCATGATCGTGGCCTCCACCGAGGGCGGCATGGACATCGAGGCCGTGGCCGAGGAAACCCCGGAGAAGATCGCCACCGTCGCCATCGACCCGGCAACGGGCATCATGCCCTTCCACACGCGCAAGATCGCCTTCGGCCTGGGGCTGGAAGGCAACCAGATCAAGAGCGCGGGCACCTTCCTGACAGCCATGTACAAGGCTTTCGTCGAACTCGACGCCTCGCTGGTCGAGGTAAACCCACTGGTCGTAACCGGCGCGGGCGATGTGATCGCGCTGGATGCGAAGATGAACTTCGACGACAACGCGCTCTACCGCCATCCCGATATCGAGGAACTGCGCGACGAGGACGAGGAAGACCCGATGGAGCTCGAGGCGACCAAGCACGAGCTCAACTACATCAAGCTCGACGGCGCGATCGGCTGCATGGTGAACGGCGCGGGACTGGCCATGGCGACCATGGACATCGTGAAGCTGGCCGGCGGCTCGCCCGCCAACTTCCTTGATGTCGGCGGCGGCGCCACCAAGGAGCGCGTCACCACGGCATTCAAGATCATCCTGTCGGACCCTAACGTCGAGGGCATCCTCGTCAACATCTTTGGCGGCATCATGCGCTGCGACGTCATCGCCGAGGGCATCGTCGCCGCGGCGCGCGAGGTCTCGCTGCACGTGCCGCTGGTCGTCCGGCTGGAAGGCACCAATGTCGAACTCGGCAAGAAGATCCTCGCCGAATCCGGCCTGCCGATCATCGCGGGCGACGATCTGGGCGATGCGGCCGAAAAGGTCGTCAACGCAGTGAAGGAAGCGGCCTGAGCCATGTCCGTACTCGTCAACAAGAACACCAAGGTCATCTGCCAGGGCTTCACGGGTGCGCAGGGCACCTTCCATTCCGAGCAGGCCATCGCCTACGGCACCAACATGGTCGGCGGCGTGACCCCAGGTAAGGGCGGCACGACCCATCTGGACCTGCCCGTCTTCGACACCGTTTCCGACGCCGTCAAGGCCACCGGCGCCGACGCGTCCGTCATTTATGTCCCGCCGCCCTTCGCGGCCGACGCCATCGTGGAAGCGGTGGATGCGGGCATCCCGCTGGTCGTGTGCATCACCGAGGGCATCCCGGTGCTCGACATGGTGCGCGCCAAGCGTGCACTGAGCGGCAGCGACACCCGCCTGATCGGGCCGAACTGCCCGGGCATCATCACGCCGGACGAATGCAAGATCGGCATCATGCCGGGCCATATCCACCAGCGCGGCAAGATCGGCATCGTGTCGCGCTCGGGCACGCTGACCTATGAGGCTGTCGGCCAGACCACTGCGGTGGGCCTGGGCCAGACCACCTGCATCGGCATCGGCGGCGACCCGGTCAACGGCACCAACTTCATCGACTGCCTGGAACTGTTCCTGGACGACGATGAGACCGAGGGCATCATCATGATCGGTGAGATCGGCGGCTCCGCGGAAGAGGACGCAGCCGACTTCATCAAGTCATCGAAAACCAAAAAGCCGATCGCCGGTTTCATCGCCGGCGTCACGGCACCTCCGGGCAAGCGGATGGGGCATGCAGGCGCCATCATCTCCGGCGGCAAGGGCACGGCGGACGCCAAGATCGAGGCAATGAAATCCGCCGGCATCAAGGTGGCCGCTTCGCCGGCAGCGTTGGGAACGACGATGCTGGAGGCCATGAACGGCTCGTAACGAAACCTGTATGTGGGTGCGAAGGGGGGACGCCACCGCATTCAACATAGGGACCGCGGCAAAGACTACGCGGCGAACACATGGGTAGCTACATCGGCCATTCGTCGTTCCTGAACGGCGCAAATGCGGCCTTCGTTGCCGAACTTTACGCCAACTACCTCGAACGCCCCGAGAGCGTCGATCCGGAGTGGTCCGAATTTTTCGGCTCACTGCATGACGACGCGCGCGCGCTGCTCGAGGATTTGAAAGGCGCGAGCTGGGCACCGCGGGATTCGCGGGTCATCGGCAGCGGCAATGGCCATGGAAACGGGCACGGCAACGGTGCCGCCGTGATGCGCCACGACCCTGCCCTGCGCGACGCCCCGCTGAAGGGCGCGCCGCTTTCCTACGGCGCCCCAGCTGCGACGACAGCCGCGCCGGACCAAATCCGCCGTGCGACACTGGATTCCATCCGCGCGCTGATGCTGATCCGCGCCTACCGCGTGCGCGGTCATCTGGAAGCCCGGCTCGACCCGCTGGGCCTGATGAAGCCCGAGGCCCATCCCGAGCTCGACCCGAAGACCTATGGGTTCACGGAGTCCGACCTCGACCGTCCGATCTTCATCAACTACGTGCTCGGCCTCGAAACGGCGACGATGCGCCAGATCATCGACGTGGTCCGCGAGACCTATTGCGGCAAGATCGGCGTCGAGTTCATGCATATCCAGGGGCCCGACGAAAAGGCCTGGATCCAGGAGCGCATCGAGGGTGCGCGCAACCACACGGACTTCACCGAGCGCGGCAAGGAAGCCATCCTCGGCGCGCTGACCCGCGCGGAAATCTTCGAGCAGTTCCTCGACAAGAAATACACCGGCGCCAAGCGTTTCGGCCTGGAAGGCGGCGAGACCCTGATCCCGGCGCTGGAACAGATCGTCAAGCGCGGCGGCCAGCTCGGCCTGCGCGAACTAGTGATCGGCATGCCGCATCGCGGCCGGCTGAACGTGCTGGCCAACTTCCTGGACAAGCCCTTCCGGGCCATGTTCTCGGAGTTCGAGGGCAACTCCCCGAACCCGGACGACGTGATGGGCTCCGGCGACGTGAAGTACCACCTGGGCACCTCCTCGGACCGTACCTTCGACGGCAACACCGTCCACCTGTCGCTGACCCCGAACCCGAGCCATCTGGAGGCGGTCAATACCGTCGTCCTGGGCAAGGTCCGCGCCAAGCAGCAGCTGCGCGGCGACACCGAGCGCGACAAGGTGATGGCCATCCTGATGCATGGCGACGCGGCATTCGCGGGCCAGGGCCTGGTGGCGGAAACGCTCGACCTGTCGCAGCTTCGCGGCTACCGCACCGGCGGCACGATGCATGTGATCGTCAACAACCAGATCGGATTCACCACCAATCCGACTGCGGCGCGCTCCTCGCCATATTCGTCGGACGTGGCGAAGATGATCCAGGCGCCGATCTTCCATGTGAACGGTGACGATCCGGAAGCATCGGTCCATGTGGCGCGCATCGCGACCGAGTATCGCTACCGCTTCAAGGCCGATGTCGTGTTCGACCTGTGGGGCTACCGCCGCGCGGGGCACAACGAATCCGACGAGCCCGCCTTCACGCAGCCGCTGATGTACGATTCGATCTCGGAGATGCCGACGACGCGCGCGCTCTACGCCAAGCAGCTCGAGGACGAAGGCGTCATCAAGCCGGGCGACGGCGACCGCATGGTCGAGGAGTTCCAGAACTATCTGGAACAGGAATTCGAGGCGGCCAAGAGCTACAAGCCGAACAAGGCCGACTGGCTGGAAGGCCGCTGGGCAAACCTCGACATGGCCGAAAACCAGATCGAGGCGCGTCGCGGCGACACGGCGGTCGAAATGGACCTACTGCAGGAGGTTGGCCACGCCATCTCCGAACCGCCGCAGGGCTTCAACGCCAATTCGAAGGTGCTGCGCCAGCTCAAGGGCAAGCGCAAAATGATCGAAAGCGGCGAGGGCATCGACTGGGCGACCGGCGAAGCGCTCGCCTTCGGCACGCTACTGTGCGAATCGACCCCCGTCCGTCTGTCGGGCGAGGATGTCGGCCGCGGCACCTTCTCCCAGCGCCACGCCGTTCTGGTGGACCAGGAGAACGAGGACAAGTACATCCCGCTCTCCAACATCCGCTACGGCCAGGCCCCGATCGAGGTGATCGACAGCCCGCTGTCGGAGTTCGGCGTGCTGGGCTTCGAATACGGCTACAGCCAGGCCGAACCGCATGCGCTGGTGCTCTGGGAAGCCCAGTTCGGCGACTTCGCCAATGGCGCACAGGTCATCATCGACCAGTTCATCGCGTCCGGTGAATCCAAGTGGCTGCGCATGTCCGGCCTCGTGATGCTGCTGCCCCATGGCTATGAAGGCCAGGGCCCCGAGCATTCCTCGGCACGCCCGGAGCGCTATCTGCAGCTCTGCGCGGAAGACAACATGCAGGTGTGCAACATCACCACGCCTGCCAACTACTTCCACGCGCTGCGCCGGCAAGTTCGCCGGAACTTCCGCAAGCCGCTGGTCATCATGACGCCGAAGTCGCTTCTGCGTCACAAGCTGTGCGTGTCGAAGCTGGAAGATTTCGGGCCTGGCACGAGCTTCCATCGTGTCCTCTACGACAACGAAGTCCTGTGCGAGGACAAGGACGTCAAGCGCGTCGTGCTGTGCTCAGGCAAAGTCTATTACGACCTTTACGAGGCGCGGGCCGAACGCGACATCAAGGACGTCTTCTTCCTGCGGATGGAACAGCTCTATCCGTTCCCGCAGAAGGCGCTGTCGGAGCAGCTTTCGCGCTTCAAGGACGCGGAAATCGTCTGGTGCCAGGAAGAACCGGAGAACGGTGGCGCCTGGACCTTCGTGGATCGCCGGCTGGAGAAGGTTCTGACGGAAATCGGCGCCAGGCACACCCGACCGCGCTATGTCGGCCGCCCGGAGGCCGCCTCCCCAGCCACGGGCAGCGGCAAGCGCCACCGCCGGGAACAGGAACAACTCATCGATGAAGCGTTGACGCTCTAGGCGTTCGGCGACAGCAGCAGGGATCGCAGTTCATGGCGACGGATATCAAGGTGCCCGAGATGGGCGAATCGGTGACCGAAGGCACGGTCGCACGCTGGTTCAAGGCGGTCGGCGAGGCCGTAACGGCGGACGAGGCGCTGGTCGAGATCGAGACCGACAAGGTCACGGTCGAAGTCCCCGCGCCCGCCTCAGGCGTGCTGACGGCGATCAGCGCCGAGGAAGGCCAGGATGTCGAGGTCGGCGCGGTCATCGGCGCCATCGACGAATCCGCGACCGCATCGGCTCCGGCCAAGGCCGACAAGGGCGGCGACGCCCCGGCGGCGGCTACTGTCGCCCCCAAAGAGGCTCCGGCATCCGGCGGCGAAAGCATCGACATCAAGGTTCCCGACCTCGGCGAATCCGTCATCGAAGGCACGGTCGGACGCTGGCTGAAGAGGGTCGGTGAATCCTTCGCTGCCGACGAGGCCCTCGTCGAGATCGAGACCGACAAGGTCACCGCCGAACTCCCGGCCCCCAGCGCTGGCACGCTGACCGAGATCGTGGCCGACGAAGGTCAGGACGTGCAGGTCGGCGAGATCGTCGGCCGGTTCACCACGGTCGCCGCCCCCGCGAAGCTCGCCGAGGCCCCCAAGACCGAGCTCAAGCCTGCGGAAAGCGCGCCGGCGGACGAAGCGCCCAAGGGCGTCGCGGCCGACACCGACCTGCCTCTGGCCCCGGCCGTGCGTAAGCTGGTCGATGAACACGGACTGAACCCCGCGGCGATCGCGGCAACGGGACGTGACGGCCGCATCACCAAGGGCGATGTCCTGCGCCATATCGAGAGTTCCAGCGCACCCCGCACCGTCGCAGCAGTCGCTCAGGCTCCCGCCGTGCCCGCAGCGCCGGTCTTCCAGTCCGCCGGCGACCTGCCGGAGCGCCCTGAGGATCCGCGCGGCGAGGAACGCGTGCGCATGTCCAAGCTGCGCCAGACCGTCGCCACACGGCTGAAGGAAGCCCAGAACACGGCGGCCATGCTGACGACCTTCAACGAGATCGACATGAAGGCCATCATGGACCTGCGGTCCCGATACCGAGACGATTTCGAAAAGCGCCACGGCACCAAGCTGGGCTTCATGAGCATCTTCGTGAAGGCTGCGGTCAACGCGCTGAAGGAACTTCCGGCGGTGAACGCCGAAATCTTCGGCGACGAGATCGTCTATAAGAACTACTACGACATCGGCATCGCAGTGGGCGGCGAACAGGGCCTGGTAGTCCCGGTGCTACGCGACGCCGACAGGAAGAACTTCGCCGAGATCGAAGGCGAAATCGCCGATTTCGGCATGCGCGCGCGCGACGGAAAGCTGACCATGAAGGAGCTGACCGGCGGCACCTTCACCATTACCAATGGCGGCATCTTCGGCTCGATGCTCTCGACGCCGATCCTCAACCCGCCGCAGTCCGGCATCCTGGGTATGCACAACATCGTCAAGCGCCCTGTGGTGATCGACGACGAAATCGTCATCCGTCCGATGATGTATGTCGCCCTAAGCTACGATCACCGTATCGTCGATGGCCGCGAGGCTGTGAACTTCCTAGTGCGCATCAAGCAGGCGATCGAGGATCCCGAGCGCCTGCTGATCGGGGTGTAAGGGCATGGCTGGCGAGAACAGCTTCGACCTGGTGGTCATCGGCGCCGGTCCGGGCGGCTATGTCGCGGCGATCCGCGCCGCCCAGCTTGGCCTGAACGTAGCCTGCATCGACAAGCGCAAGAGCCTCGGCGGCACTTGCCTGAACATTGGCTGCATCCCATCTAAGGCGCTGCTGCAGTCCTCCGAGCATTACGCCCATGCGTTGCGCGGGCTGGAGGCGCACGGCGTGAAGGTCGGCAAGGTGACGATCGACCTCGACGCGATGATGGCCCACAAGGACAAGGTCGTCTCCGACAACACCAAGGGCATCGACTTCCTGTTCAAGAAGAACAAAGTGACTCCGTTCCACGGCACCGCGCGCATTGAAAACGTCAGCGAGGTGGAGGTTACCGGCGAGGACGGCAAGACACAGACCCTGACGGCCGGTTCGATCCTGATCGCGACCGGTTCGGAATCAGCCCCGCTGCCGGGCCTGGAGATCGACGAGGAACGCGTCGTCACCTCGACCGGCGCACTGTCCCTGAAGAGCGTGCCCAAGCATCTCGTGGTGGTCGGTGCGGGCTATATCGGCCTGGAAATGGGCTCGGTCTGGGCCCGGCTGGGCTCCGAGGTCACTGTGGTCGAGTTCCTCGACCGGATCACCCCCGGCATGGACGGCGAGGTCACGAAGGCATTCCAGAAGGTGCTGGAGAAGCAGGGTATGACCTTCCGGCTCGGCACCAGGGTGACCGGCGCGGAATTGCTGAAGTCGAAGATCAAGCTGACTGTCGAGCCCGCCAAGGGCGGCGACGCAGATACCATCGACTGCGATACGGTTCTGGTCGCTATCGGGCGCCGTCCCTTTACCCAGAACCTGGGCCTGGACACAGTGGGCGTCGAGACCGACGATCGCGGCTTCATTAGGATCGACGAGCATTTCCAGACCAATGTCGAGGGCATCTTCGCCATCGGCGACTGTGTGCCCGGCCCCATGCTGGCCCACAAGGCCGAGGATGAGGGTGTCGCGGCAGCCGAGATCATCGCCGGCGAGACAGGTCACGTGAATTACGGCGTGATACCCGGCATCGTGTACACGTGGCCGGAGGTCGCCTCGGTCGGTAAGACCGAGGAAGCGCTGAAGGACGCGGGCGTCGATTACAAGGCCGGCAAGTTTCCTTTCTCCGCCAACGGCCGCGCCCGAGCCGCCAACGACACAGAAGGTTTTGTAAAAATCTTGTCTGATACCAAGACCGACCAGGTGCTCGGTGCACACATCATCGGCCCCGATGCCGGCACGCTGATACACGAGATCGTCATCGCGATGGAGTTTGGGGCATCGGCGGAAGATATCGCGCGCAGCTGCCACGGACACCCCACACTGTCCGAGGCCGTCAAGGAGGCCGCATTGGCTGTGGACGGGCGCACCATCCACATTTAGGTCCTGGGTAACGAGATCTAGTTCTTTTCCAACGACAGCGGGCGTGTGACCGCTGCTGATAGCTCGTGTAGGTCGAGCGGTTTGAGCAACAACTCGCCTAAACCGGCTCCAAGCGTTTCGGCTTCAGCTTCATGTGGCACCTGTCCGTTCGCGACAATGATGGGACAGTCCAGGTCTTGGGCCCTGATACCGATAATCAATTCGACACAGTCGCCATTGAGCAATCGTAAGTCTGTCACTATCAGTTCTGTAGCGTCGTTACGGTCACCCGTAAGCGCCGCATGGAGCGTCCTGCAATCTCCAACACCTATCCGGAACGATTAGCGAAAAAGTGTTAGCATTGGCTTTCCAGCTGGCGCGGTCCTCGCGCCCCACAATTGGACGGCTTGCGATACCATGGTCGGAACACTGCGAAGGTTCATCCGACGCGCCGGATTCGATGTCGCGCCTTTCCCTGGCACGGCACTACACTGGACACGGATCATCGCCCTCCTCGACCGGTACGACATAGACTGCCTGTTCGATATAGGCGCGAATACGGGCCAGTACGCGCGCGCTGTGCGGGCCAACGGCTACAAGGGCCGCATTGTCTCTTTCGAACCGCTGACGGATGTCCAGCAGGCCCTGCGCGATCGCGCGGTCAGCGATCCGCTCTGGACCGTCGCGCCGCAGACTGCCGTCGGCGCGCTCACCGGGAAGGTCGAGATCAACGTATCGGGTGAATCCGACATGAGCTCGATCCTGCCGCTGGACGCGACCGCGCGCGAACGCCTCGCCAGCACCCGCACCAAGCGGCGCGAAACCGTGCCCGTCACGACCGTCGCCGCCGCGCTGGATGAACATGCGGGCAGCGTGGAAGCCGTCTTCGTTAAGTCGGATACGCAAGGCTATGAGTCAGAGGTACTCGACGGCATCGCGGATCGCTGGGACCGGATCACAGGGCTGCAACTGGAACTTTCCCTGCAGCCGATCTACGAGGGACAACCCGACCATCTTGCACTGCTGGAGCGCCTGGCGGGACACGGCTTTCGCCCGCACCTGATCGTGCCGGGCTACTGGAGCCGCCACTACGGACGGATGCTGGAATACGACGCAGTGTTCTTCCGGGACGCCCCCTCGGCCTAACCCTTACGCGCGCGCGGGTGGGCCCTTGCATACACGTCGAGCAGCCGCGCGCTGTCCACATCCGTGTAGCGCTGGGTGGTCGAGAGCGAGGCGTGGCCCAGCAGTTCCTGTATGGCCCGCAGATCCCCGCCTGACGCCAGCAGATGCGTGGCGAAGGAATGGCGCAGTGCATGGGGAGTAGCCTCGCGCGGCAGGCCGAGCACCGCCCGCAAGTCCTGCATGCGCTGCTGGACGGCGCGTGCCCCCAGACGGCCCCCTCGCACGCCGACGAACAGTGGTCCATTCGCAGGCAGGTTATGCGGGCAGCGCGCGATGTAGTCGTCGATGGCCTCGCGCACAACGGGCAGGACCGGCAGCATGCGGGTCTTGCCGCCCTTGCCGGTCACGGTCAGTGCATCGCCGTCGGGCACATCGGCCCGGTTCATCTGCAGGGCTTCAGAGATGCGCAGGCCGCAGCCATAGAGCAACAGCAGGACCGCCAGATCGCGTGCACCCTGCCAACCCGGCGTCCCGGGCTGCGCAGGCTCTAATACGGTCTGCATGAGCTCCTCAGTCTCCCGGCCGCTCAGCGCCTTGGGCACCGAGCGCGGCAGCCGGGGCCCACGCACCGCCCCGATGGCCGCGTTGTGTCCCAGCCCCTCGCGCTCTAGATAGCGGAAAAACATGCGCACGGCGGACAGCGCCCGCGCCGTGGACGCGCGCGCATATTCCTGCGCGCGGCTGGCGAGCCAGGCCCGGAAGTCGCCGGGCCTGAGGCCGTCGAGATCGGATACCGAAAGGACGCCGCCGGTATGGTCCGCCATAAAGTCGAGGAAGGCGATCACGTCGCGCAGATAGGCCGCGACAGTGTGTTCCGAAGCGCGCCGCTCGCTCTCCAGCCTGTCGCGCCACGCCATCAGCGCCCGGGCCAGCCGGGCATCGACCGCGCGCGGCACAAGCTGTTCGCAGATCAGCGTGGCAGGTCGAGCCATGTCCGGATGCTGTGCTCCAGAATGCGGGCGAGGAAGGTCAGCAGTTCGGAGCCCTGCCCTGTATGGAACCGGTCGGGTTCACGGCTGCCCATCGCCAGCAGCGCGCAGGGAGCGTCCTCGCGCACAGACAGGCGCAGCATCGCTTCGGAGCGCACGAGCCCGGCCGCCTCGCCATAGATGCGGCGGTCGCCTTCCACGTTCTCTCGCAGGGAGACCGTACGGGACACATCCAGGATCTTATCGATGGTCCCGACCGGCACGACGCGCAAGCCCTGCGCCGAGGTCGGCGTGACCATGCCGCCTTCGAGGCAAAGCGCCACGGCATCGACGTTCAGGAGCCCAGCCAGATCGATGGTCAGGATCTCGATCATGTGGTCGAGTGAGCGCGCCGACAGGATCGCGATCACCGCGGCATGAACCCGGTTCTGGCTCTGAAGGTTGGCGCGCGATGCGTCGATCAGCTCGCTGCTCTGTTCTTCACGCTGAGCCAGTTCGCTGCGCATGCGCGACAGCATTGCGCCCTGTAAATCCACCACCTCGCCGCCGGCCTCGTCCGCATCCTCGAACTGGCGTTCGGGTGCGCGGATCACCGACAGAAGCTGCGGATAGCGTTCGAGAAAATCGGGGTTCTCACGCAGGAAGCGGACAACCTGCGCATCCGTGAGCTCTCTGGGCTCTGAAGTTTTTGTCCGGGGGGCCTTTGAGGTCACGGTTTCCGTCTCCGCGGGCGGCTACTCGGCCGCGTCCTTGCGCTGTGCGGCCTGTTCCAGGATCGACTGGCCGGTGGCTTCCCAGTCCTTCATGAACGCGGCAAGACCCTTGTCTGTCAGCGGATGTTGGAACAGCTGGCGCAGAACGTTGGGCGGCAGGGTCGAGACATGCGCGCCCACCTGGGCGGCCTCGATCACATGAGACGGACCGCGAATGGAAGCAACCAGCACCTCGGTATCGAAGTTCGGATAGGCGTCGTAGATCTCGACAATCTCCTCGATCAGGTCGAGGCCACGCAGCCCGATATCGTCGAGACGGCCCACGAAGGGAGAGATGAAGCTCGCGCCCGCCTTAGCAGCCAGGATCGCCTGGCCCGCCGAGAAGCACAGCGTGACATTGACCATGATGTCCCGTTCGCGCAGAACGCGGCAGGTCTTCAGCCCGGCCGGTGTGAGCGGCACCTTAATCGCGACATTCTTCGCGACCGAAGCCAGCACATCCGCCTCGGCCAGCATGCCCTCAACCTCGGTGGCGGTCACTTCGGCACTGACGGGGCCGGGCACCACGTCGCAAATCTCGGCGATAGCGTCGAGCATGTTGCTGCCCGACTTGGCGATCAGGGACGGGTTAGTCGTGACGCCATCCACCAGGCCGGTGGCGGCCAGGTCGCGAATCTCGTCGAGATCGGCAGTGTCCACGAAGAACTTCATCTGCGTTATTTCCTTGTTGCGCGCCTCCGCCAGGAGGCCGTTTCAGGTCGCCAGGGACATTATTTTTGCAAGCAGCTGCACCATACGTTGGACGGCCGCGAGTCGCTGGATAGAGTGTAGCCGATGCCCCCTAGCGAAACCACAGCAGCACCGGCCGGAACCGGCACAACCACAGGGGAGGCGATCGTCAGCGTGATGCTGCCGACGCCTGTGGTAGGCCCCTATGACTACAAGGTGCCGGATCACCTGGCGCTGGCACCGGGCGACTATGTCCAGGTGCCGCTGGGCCGGCGAGAGATCACCGGCGTCGTCTGGGGGCCCGGGACCGGCGATGTCGATCCGGCCAAACTTCGCCCAGTTATCGAACGTTTGGGCGCGGAACCCATGCCGGACGGGCTGCGCCGTTTCGTAGACTGGGTCGCTGCCTACACATTGTCCACCACCGGCTCGGTCCTGCGCATGGCGATGCGTTCCACCGAAACACTGGAGCCACCGCGCCCGGTAACAGTCTTCCGCTTCGCAGAAATCCCCGAAGGCTTTCGCATGACCCCGTCGCGCCAACGCGTGATCGAGTTGCTGCACGAAGGCCCTGCCTTGCCCGCCACCGACCTGGCCCGTGAGGCGGGGGTCTCAGCCGGCGTCATCAAGGGGCTGGCCGATGCGGGCGCGCTGGCGCGTGAAGAGGTGCCGCCGCCGCCGCCCTTCCGCGAACCGGACCCGCACCGTCCGGGGCCCGACCTCTCCGATGACCAGCAGGCCGGTGCAGAGCGCCTGCGCGCGAAACTTTCTGAAGGCACATTCTCCGTGACCCTGATCCACGGCGTGACCGGCTCGGGCAAGACGGAAGTCTATTTCGAGGCCGTCGCCGCCGCCCTGGCCTTAGGCAAACAGGTGCTGGTGCTGGTGCCGGAAATCGCTCTGACCCCGCAATGGCTGGAACGCTTCCGGGGCCGCTTCGGCGCCGAACCGGCGGCCTGGCATTCCGAACTGGGCCAGGTCCGCCGCCGCACCACCTGGCGCGCGGTGGACTCAGGCAATGCCCGCGTCGTCGTGGGCGCGCGCTCGGCGCTGTTCCTGCCCTTCCGCGAACTCGGGCTAGTCATCGTGGACGAGGAACACGAACCCGCCTTCAAGCAGGATGACGGCGTCGCCTATCATGGGCGCGACATGGCCATCGTACGCGGCCGGATCGCCGACGCGCCGGTCATCCTGGCCTCCGCCACGCCGTCGCTGGAGACCCGCGTCAATGCGGAGCGCGGGCGCTATGACCTGATCGACCTGCCTGAACGTTTTGGCGCCGCCCGGCTTCCATATGTAACCGCTGTCGATATGCGCGAGACCGGGCTGACATCCGATCGCTTCGTCTCGCCCGACCTGCTGTCCGCCCTGACGGCGAACCTGGAGGCGGGCGAGCAGTCGATGCTGTTCCTCAATCGCCGTGGCTATGCGCCGCTGACGCTCTGCCGGACCTGCGGGCACCGGATTGCATGCCCCAGTTGCAGCGCCTGGCTGACCGAACACCGCTTCCGCAAGCGCCTGCAATGCCACCATTGCGGCTACGAGACCCCGTCGCCCAGGACCTGCCCGTCCTGCGACAAGCCAGATACGCTTGTGGCCTGTGGCCCCGGTGTCGAGCGCATCGCCGAGGAGATCGCCCAGCATCTGCCAGAAGCCCGCACCGCCATCATGACCAGCGACACCATGCGCGGGCCGGAAACCGCCCAGGCCTTTGTCCGCGCGGTGGAGGACGGCGCGGTCGATATCCTGATCGGCACCCAGATGGTGGCCAAGGGCCATCACTTCCCGAACCTGACCCTCGTGGGCATTGTCGATGCCGATCTGGGCCTCGCCGGCGGCGATCTTCGCGCGGGCGAGCGCACCTATCAGGTGCTGCGCCAGGTCTCGGGCCGCGCCGGGCGCGCCGAACGGCCGGGCCGCGTGATGATCCAGACCTTCCAGCCCGAGCACCCGGTGATGGAGGCGCTGGTCTCCGGGAACGAGGACGGGTTCATGGAACTGGAGACCGAGGCACGCAGGGCGGGCGGCTGGCCACCCTTCGGGCGCCTGGCCGCGCTCATCGTCTCCAGCCGCGACGCCGGTGAGGCGGAAAGGTTCGCCCGGGCGCTGGCCCGCTGCGCGCCCAACAGCGCGGAGGTGCGTATGCTGGGGCCCGCACCCGCTCCGCTGTCCCTGCTGCGCGGCCGCTACCGCTACCGTCTGCTGCTCAAGGCCGCACGCGATGTCGCGGTCCAGCCGGTCCTGCGCGACTGGCTGGCACAGCTGCAGGTGCCGTCCGGCGCTCGCCTTCGGATCGACGTGGACCCCTACAGCTTCCTCTAGCCTCCCGCGCGGCAATTCGACGCTTTCGCGCTGCACCCGAGAACCAGCGGGTTTGTGGACTTTTTTGCCCCCAGGTATGCTTGCCAGCCCCAAGACCCTGTGCTACCAAGCGCCTGCCTCGGCGTAAGCTTCACGCGGGCGTCGGGGCAACCGTTGATTTGACTTCAAAATCAATTGGTTAAAACAAATCGCGCAAGCAGAATTTGGGCCCAGGAGGGCAGTCGCAGGTGGCGGCGGAAACAAGTGTTGTCGGCGATATCGCCGAACGGTACGGCCTGGCGTTGTACGAACTGGCGGACGAGGCCAAGTGTCTCGACCAGGTTGCGGGTGATCTGGAGTCTCTGAAGACGCTGATCACGGATAGCGCGGATCTGGACAAGCTCCTGCGTTCGCCGCTCATCGACCGCGACGACAAGGCCCGCGCCATGACCACGATCCTCGAACAGGGCGGCGCGAACGCGCTGACCCGCCGTTTCGTCGGTGTCGTGGCGGAAAACAACCGGCTCTTCGTGCTTGCCGAAATGATCACTGCCTACCTGGCCGAGTTGTCGCGCCGGCGTGGGGAAATCACCGCCGAGGTCACCTCGGCACGTCCGCTCAACGACGAGCAGTTGCAGGCGCTTTCCGAAAGCCTGCGCGCCAAGCTGGGGGGAAAAGTTTCCGTCGAACCGCATGTGGACCCCTCGCTGATAGGCGGGCTGGTTGTCCGTGTCGGCTCGCGGATGATCGATGCTTCGCTGAAGACCAAGCTTCAGCGCCTGCAGTACGCCATGAAGGGAGCGTAAAGGATGGAAATTCGTGCCGCGGAAATTTCGGCGATCCTGAAAGACCAGATCGCCAATTTCGATGCCGAGGCCGATGTCTCGGAAGTCGGGCAGGTCCTTTCGGTGGGTGACGGCGTCGCTCGTGTTTACGGCCTCGACAATGTCCAGGCCGGTGAAATGGTTGAGTTCCCCGGTGGCCTGATGGGTATGGCGCTGAATCTCGAGACCGACAATGTCGGTGTCGTGATTTTCGGCGACGACCGCGACATCAAAGAAGGCGACACGGTCAAGCGGACCGGCGACATCGTCGATGTTCCCGTCGGCAAGGGCCTGCTGGGCCGCGTCGTGGACGCGCTGGGTAACCCGATTGACGGCAACGGCGATCTGGAAGACACCGAGCGCAGCCTAATCGAGGTGAAGGCGCCGGGCATCATCCCGCGCCAGTCGGTGCACGAACCCGTGCAGACCGGCCTCAAGGCGCTCGACGCACTGGTTCCCGTCGGCCGTGGCCAGCGTGAGCTGATCATCGGCGACCGCCAGACCGGCAAGACCGCCGTCATCGTCGATACGATCCTGAACCAGAAGAAGTCCCACGAATCCGGCGACGACGGCGAAAAGCTCTTTTGCATCTACGTCGCCGTGGGCCAGAAGCGCTCCACGGTCGCCCAGGTCGTCAAGACCCTGCGCGACCACGGCGCGCTAGACTACACCATCGTCGTGGCCGCCACGGCCTCCGATCCGGCCCCGCTGCAGTTCCTGGCGCCCTACGCCGGCTGTGCGATGGGTGAATACTTCCGCGACAACGGCATGCATGCGGTCATTTTCTATGACGACCTTTCCAAGCAGGCGACGGCCTATCGCCAGATGTCCCTGCTGCTGCGCCGTCCGCCGGGACGTGAAGCGTATCCGGGCGACGTGTTCTACCTGCATTCGCGCCTTCTGGAGCGTGCGGCAAAGATGAACACTGACATGGGCTCCGGCTCGCTGACCGCCCTGCCGGTCATCGAGACCCAGGCAAACGACGTGTCCGCCTACATTCCGACCAACGTGATTTCGATCACCGACGGCCAGATCTTCTTGGAAACCGACCTCTTCTATAAGGGCGTGCGTCCGGCGATTAACGTCGGCCTGTCGGTCAGCCGCGTTGGCTCTGCCGCCCAGACCAAGGCGATGAAGTCGGTTGCCGGCTCGATCAAGCTGGAACTGGCCCAGTACCGCGAGATGGAAGCCTTCTCGCAGTTCGCCTCAGACCTCGACGCTTCGACCCAGCGCCTGCTGGCCCGTGGCGCGCGTCTGACGGAACTGCTGAAGCAGCCGCAGTACCAGCCGCTTCCGATGGAAGAGCAGGTCGTGTCGATCTACGCCGGTGTGAACGGCCATCTCGACGGTATCCCCGTCGGCGCCGTGAACCGCTTCGAGGCGCAGCTTCTCGATCATGTCCGCGACAACCACGCCGACATCCTTCTCACGATCCGTGAGAGCGGCGCGCTGGACGACGGCACGAAGGCGAAGCTGGAAGACGTGGTCTCCGCCTACGCGAAGACCTTCGCCTAACCGCAGCGGGACAGCGATCAGACGATGAGTCTCAAGGATCTCCGCACCCGCATCAGCTCGGTCAAATCGACCCAGCGGATCACCTCGGCCATGAAAATGGTCGCGGCCGCAAAGCTGAGGCGCGCCCAGGAAGAGGCCGAGGCGTCCCGCCCCTATGCCGAACGCATGGAGCGGATGCTGGGCTCGCTGGCACAAAGCGCAACCGCCGCCGGCACGGCCCCGCCGCTGCTTGCCGGCAGCGGCAAAGACGACGTGCACCTGATCGTCGTGATGACCACGGACCGCGGCCTTTGCGGCGGTTTCAACGGCTCGATCGCCCGATGGACACGCCGCCACATCAACAATCTGCGCTCCGAAGGCAAGCAGGTGAAAATCCTGATCGTCGGCCGCAAGGGCCGCGGCCTGTTGCGCCGCGACTTCGCCGACCTGATCGTCGATGTGATGGAAGACACGGCCAAGCCGATGCCGAAATTCGAGACGGCGGCCGAAATCGCCCAACGCGCCCGCGCCATGTTCGAGGCGGGCGAGTGCGATGTCTGCACGGTCGTCTATAACAAGTTCGTCTCCGCGCTGACCCAGGAGGTCACGCCGCTCCAGCTCATCCCGTTTGCGGTTCCCGAAACCGGAGGCGATGACACTGAAGCGAAAGGTTCAGCCCTCGCTTCCGGCGCGGTATACGACTACGAACCGGACGAGCAGGAAATCCTCGCGGATCTCCTGCCGCGCAACCTGTCGATCCAGGTTTTCCGGGCCATGAACGAATCCTTCGCGTCCGAACAGGGCGCACGCATGACCGCGATGGACAACGCCACACGCAACGCGGGTGACATGATCGAGCGCCTCTCGATCGAGTACAACCGTACGCGCCAGGCCGCCATCACCACCGAACTCATCGAGATCATCTCAGGCGCGGAAGCGCTCTAGACCGCTCGGCTCCCGCAGACTTTCCCAAGGGCGAGGAACACACCATGTCAAAGAACATTGTCGGCAAAATCTCCCAGGTGCTCGGCGCCGTCGTGGACGTCCAGTTCGACGGCGACCTCCCGGCCATCATGAACGCGCTGGAGACGGACAACCACGGCAACCGCCTCGTCCTCGAGGTCGCCCAGCATCTCGGTGAAAACACCGTGCGCACCATCGCCATGGACACCACCGAAGGCCTGATCCGCGGCCAGGAAGTGGTGGATACAGGTGGCGCCATCAGTGTCCCGGTCGGACCGGAGGTCCTAGGCCGCATCATCAACGTGATCGGCGAGACCATCGACCAGCGCGGCCCGCTGGAAACCGCGCAGAAGTGGGGCATTCACCGCGATGCGCCGCCGTTCGTGGACCAGGCGACCGACACCGAACAGCTAGTCACGGGCATCAAGGTCGTTGACCTTCTCACCCCGTACGCCAAGGGCGGCAAGATCGGCCTGTTCGGCGGCGCCGGCGTGGGCAAGACCGTGCTTATCATGGAGCTGATCAACAACATCGCGAAAGGCCATGGCGGCTACTCCGTGTTCGCCGGCGTCGGCGAGCGCACCCGCGAAGGCAACGACCTCTATCACGAGATGATGGAATCCGGCGTTATCCAGCCCGACGGCGAATCCAAGGCGGCGCTGGTGTACGGCCAGATGAACGAGCCGCCGGGAGCGCGTGCCCGTGTGGCGCTGACTGGCCTGACCATGGCCGAGTACTTCCGCGACGAGGAAGGCCAGGACGTGCTGTTCTTCGTGGACAACATCTTCCGCTTCACCCAGGCGGGCTCCGAGGTGTCGGCGCTTCTGGGCCGTATTCCTTCGGCGGTGGGATACCAGCCGACCCTGGGCACGGATATGGGCAACCTGCAGGAACGCATCACCTCGACCAACAAGGGCTCGATCACCTCGGTGCAGGCCATTTACGTCCCCGCGGACGACCTGACCGACCCGGCCCCGGCAACCGCGTTCTCGCATCTCGACGCCACGACGGTGCTGTCGCGCCAGATCGCCGAGCTGGGTATCTACCCGGCCGTTGATCCACTCGACTCGACCAGTCGAATCCTTGACGCCAGCGTGATCGGCGAGGAGCACTACAACGTCGCACGACGCGTGCAGGAGACCCTGCAGGGCTACAAGAACCTGCAGGAAATCATTGCCATTCTGGGCATGGACGAGCTGTCGGAAGAAGACAAGCTGACGGTGGCGCGTGCGCGCAAGCTGCAGCGCTTCCTGTCCCAGCCGTTCCACGTCGCCGAGGTGTTCACCGGCTCGCCCGGCAAGTTCGTGAACATCGAGGACACAATCAAGGGCTTCAAGCAGATCGTCGAAGGCGAACACGACGACCTGCCGGAAGCGGCCTTCTACATGGTCGGCACTATCGAGGAAGCCGTCGAGAAGGCCCAGTCCATGGCGGCCGAAGCGGCCTGACGGGAGATATCGCGTGGCAGACAACGCGGTTCAGTTCGAACTGGTCTCGCCGGAGAAGCTTCTGCTCTCTGAAGAGGTCGAGATGGTGGTGGTGCCGGGCGCTGAAGGCGACTTCGGCGTTCTGCCCGGCCACACCCCGGTAATCTCGACCGTCCGGCCCGGCGTGATCCACGTCTTCGAAGGCGGCAATGTGAAGTCGCGCATCTTCGTGGCCGGCGGATTCGCCGAGGTCACGGCAGAGCGCTGCACGGTGCTGGCCGAAGAAGCCCTCCCGCTGGAGGACATCGACCGTTCACAGGTCGAGAAAGACCTCCAGGAGGCCACGGAAGATATTTCCGATGCAGGGGACAATGCAGTGGAACGTGCATTGGCCGAGCAGCGGGCCGATACGGCGCGGGCCAAGCTGGCCTCGCTCGACAGTCAGATTTACCAGTAGATTTTGTCAGGTTCATCCGGACCGGGTTTTGACGAAAACCCGGTCCGGATTATATTAGTGGCGGTAACGCAACGAATCAGCCGGCTGTTCGTTGATTAAAAAAACGCCATGACAGATACCTATCGCAGACACTGGTCACTCGACGACATTCCGTGGAATCGCTTCGATGCCGCGAAGGTCGATCCCGACATGCTGAGGATCGTCAAGGCAGCCGCTATGGTCGAGTATAATGGCGGGATCTACGCGGATTATCTGTGCAATGTCTTCCGGAAAGATCCGGAATTTCAGGACGCCGCGCGGCGCTGGGCGCTGGAAGAGGTCCAGCACGGCAAAGCCCTTTCCAAATGGGCCCGCCTCGCGGATCCGGAATTCGACTTCGAGGGCCGGTTCGCCAATTTTTCTGAAAAGATCCAGCTTCCAGTAGAATCTGTAAGTTCAGTGCGCGGTACACGTTGCGGTGAACTGGTCGCTCGCTGCATGGTCGAGGTCGCCACTTCATCCTACTACACAGCCCTTCGCGAGGCGACCGACGAGCCCGTGCTCCGGGAAATCTGTCAGCGCATCGCCCAAGACGAGATTCGTCACTACAAGCTGTTCTACACCCATATGGAGCGCTATCTGGATATCGAGAATCTTGGCCGGCTGAAGCGCCTGTGGGTCGGGCTCGGACGCATCGGCGAAAGCGAGGACGACGAACTCGCCTATGCCTATTACGCGGCTAACAATGAAGGGGAGCCCTACAACCGCAAGAAATGTATCCGGGCCTATATGTCTCGCGCCTATGGATTCTATGAAACCCGACATGTCGAGCGGGCGATCACGCTCATCTTCAAGGCTGTCGGCTTCGCGCCGCACAGCAAGCTGGCCAACTGGATAGCTCGTGCCGCGTGCTGGTTCCTCAACCTGCGCACCGCACGTGACGAAGAGCCAGTAACGGCCTAACGGCCGGAAAGCAGAATCGGCCGGAAGGTATCGACGACGGCCTCATAGACCGGGCGCTTGAACTCGACAATCAGCGCCGGGACCTCGTCCGCCTCGACCCATCGCCAGCGCGCGAACTCAGGCTTCTCGACCCCAAGGATATCGATCTCCCCGTCCGCACCATGAAAGCGGACTGCGAACCATTTCTGCATCTGGCCGCGCCATTTACCCTTCCATGCGCGCTTTTGCAGGTCGCCGGGCAGGTCGTACTTGAACCAGTCGGGCGCCTCGGCAAGAAGCGAGACGTTCCCGATGCCGGTTTCCTCTTCCAACTCGCGCATGGCCGCATCCAGCGGAGCTTCCCCTGGGTCGATGCCGCCCTGGGGCATCTGCCAGGCCCCCGGCGTGTCGTTGCGTTCCCCGACCCAAACCAGGCCCGCCGCATTCACCATAAGAACACCCGCACAGGGGCGGTAATGGGCAAGATCGGTATCGGATGCAACCACCATGGTCAGCGGTCCGGCTGGCGGTCCACCACCGCCGACACAGGAACTAGTACGATCCCCTTCCCGCTCAGGGTATCCGACCATTCGCGAATCCGCTCAATGGTGACCGGAAACGCCTGGCCGATGGCGATCGAAACACCGGTCTCCCGTGCGATCTCCTCGACCTCAGCCAGCCGCGCATCCACAGTCGTACGGGAGACTTCGCGGTTGTCTAGGAAACGGTCGTTGATGGCGCGCGGAACCTGCATCTCCGACGCCATGACGGTCGCCACACTGCGGGCCGCGGAACGCGCATCCACGAACAGAAGACCGCGCGCCTTGAGTTCTGCCAGAACCGGCTGCATCGCCTCACGTGAGACCGTGAAACGCGATCCCATATGGTTCACCACCCCCACATAACCGGAGACCCGCGATAGCGCCCAGCGCAGGCGGTCCTGATTTTCCTCCGGCGACAGGCTGGCGAACAGGGCGCGCGGACCGGGCTCGTTGGCGGGGAAGCCCACGGGCTCCATAGGCAGGTTGAGTAGAACTTCGTGTCCCGCAGCGCGCGCCAGGCTGATCCATTGCTGGATGTTGTCCGCAAAAGGCTGGAAGGCCAGCGTCACCTCACCCGGAAGCCCCTGGATCGCGGCATCGGTCGCCGCGCCGGACAGGCCCAGCCCGCTCAGGATCACCGCGACTTTCGGGCGATCGTCACCGCGTTTGGACGGGCGCGCATAGACCTGCCACGGCTCACGGCCGGCAGCATCGATCTTCGGCAGTGGCCCCTGCGGCGACGGCTCGATTAGTGCCGGGTCGGGCGCGGGCGCAAGGGCATCGGGTGCGCTCCGGAGAACCGGCGGCTGCGGCGGCGGAGGAGGAGCGGCGGCAACCTGGGGTTCCGGTTGCGATGCGGCCGGTTCCGCGGCTTGTGGCTCTGGTTCCGGGGTCGGTGTTTCGGCGGCCTCGTGCAGGGCCTCGGCGGGCGCGGGCGCCGTATTCGGCTCATACGCCGCCGGCGCAGTATGTTCGCCGGCCGGCTGAGGCTGCGCCGCACCATGCGGCTCCGATGTGTCGTGCGGGGGCACAGGCGGTTCAGGCGTGTGCGCCACCTCCGGCTGCGGTGTCTCCGCCGGTTGGGGCTCCGGATGCTCCGGTTCTGCCTGCTGGTGTTCCGGTGCGGGCGGATCCGGCGCGGACGGCGGCTCCGGACTTTCCGTGTGTGCCGGCGGCGCGTGTTCCGCCATCTCCGGCGTCACCAGCGGATGTCCGGAGAAACCGAGGGCCACAAGCACCACGGCGCCTGCAAGCACGACAAACAGCAACAGCGCGACCGTCCATGGCAGGACGGCCACGGTGCTCAGTCTGGATGGCCGATCCGTGTGTTCATCGCTCATGCTGCGAAACGTATCGGCAAGTGCTTAACGGTCAGTTTGTGGCGCGAACTGTGTAGGTGGCGATGCCCTTGAGCAAATCCAGCGCCCGCAGGAGCTGGTAGTCCTGGACCGCGGCCGAGGTTGCACTCTCCTCGCCCTCGTCACCCTGTTCAATGCCCTCATTGTCGCGCGCGTTTCGCAGATCGCGCTCACGCACCCCGTCGGCGCCTTCCGTCGTCTCGATACGCGACTGTTCAACCACAATATCGGGCGTAATTCCGGTCTTCTGGACCGAACGGCCACTGGGCGTGAAATAGGCCGCCGTCGTCAGGCGAAGCGCGCCATGACCGGCGATCGGCATGATTGTCTGCACCGAGCCCTTGCCGAAACTTTCCGTGCCCATGATGACGGCACGCTTGTGGTCCTGAAGCGCTCCCGCGACGATTTCAGAAGCCGAGGCCGAGCCGCCATTGATCAGCACGACAAGCGGGAGGCCTTCGGCCAGATCGCCCTTGGTTGCGTTGTAGCGCTGGGAATCATCCGGGTTGCGACCACGCTGCGATACGATTTCCCCCTGGTCGAGGAACGCATCCGACACCTTCACCGCCTGATCGAGCAGACCGCCGGGGTTACGCCGCAGATCGAGCACCACACCTATCATCTCATCGCCCAGCTCGGCCTTGATGTCGACCATCGCCTCCTCGACGCCCGGCGCGGTCTGTTCGTTGAAGGTTGTAATCCGGATATAGCCCGCCTTGCCTTCGACACGCGAGCGCACCGAGCGGATACGGACCACATCGCGCTTCACAGTCACATCGAAGGGCTCCACACCCTCACGGCGAATGGTCAGTACGATATCCGAGCCAACCCGGCCGCGCATCTTGTCCACCGCATCGGACAGGGACAGACCCTGCACCGTCTCACCGTCGAGATGGGTGATGAAATCGCCAGCTTCCAGGCCTGCCCGCGCCGCCGGTGTGTCGTCGATGGGAGAGACGACGCGCACGAAGCCCTGCTCCATCGTCACCTCGATGCCCAGACCGCCGAATTCGCCGCGCGTCTGCACCTGCATGTCGCGGAAATTTTCCTCGTCCAGGTAGCTTGAATGCGGATCCAGTGACTGCAACATCCCGTTGATCGCCGACTCGATAAGCTGCTTGTCCGTTGTCTCATCGACATACTGGGCGCGCACACGTTCGAAGATGTCGCCGAAGAGCTCAAGCTGCCGAAACGTCTCTTCATCGGTCTCAGCCGCTTGGGAAGCGACCGGTACGAACGCGAGCATCGTCGCGAACGCGACCGCCGGGATGAAATTACGCATCAGCCTTGTGTCCTGTCATTTTGCGCTGCCAGCCAGGGCAGCGGGTTGATCGGTTGTCCGTCCTGACGGAGTTCGACATACAGGGTCGGCCCGCCCGATCGGTTTTGGGCCGAACTGGCCCGTCCCCCGCTTGTTGCGCCGGATCGCGGCGCCGGCGCATCGCCCACGCCCGTCCCCGTGGTCCCGACCGGCTCACCCGCAAGGACCCACTGGTCCGGTTGCGCGTCGATCCGTCCCAGACCGGCAATGAGCGAATGATATCCCTCGCCATGATCGATGATCAAGATTTGGCCAAAGCGGCGGAACGGCCCAGCGAACACGACCCGACCGTCCCAGGGCGCCACCACGGACGCATCCGCACGCGTTTTCCACGTCACCCCGCGCGACGTGCCGCCGGCATCGGTCTTGGCGCCGAAACGCTGGATAACCCTGCCGTAGGCGGGCCAGGACAACCGCCCGCGCGCCTGGGTGATCGACGGACCCGAGGTACGCGGGCTGGGCGCGAGCACGACCTGGCGCGTATCCGCGCCATCCGGGCGCGGGCGCGGGATGGCGGACGCCGTACCGTCACGCAAAGTTGAGAGCAGTTCCTCGAGCGTTCTGGCCTCATTCTGCAACTGTGTGACGCGTTTCTGGGCCGCGTCGCGCGCCGTGCGGGTCTGACCGAGGACCGTGTTCTTGGCGTTCGACAGGTCCCTCAGCTTGTCGCGCTGGTTTTTCAGATCGACTGCCGCCACCTGCAGTTCCTCACGGCGCGTGACAATGCGCGCCTGGACCGTATTCAGTTCATCAATATCGGCGCGCAGCAGACGGGCCTGGCGCTCGATTTCCGGCACGGCCGTGCGCAACAGGAGCCCGCTGCGTACAACGTCGTTGGGATCGCCCGGGCTGACCAGAAGTGCCGCTGTCGGCCGCAGCGCAAGCCGCTGGAGCGCGGCCAACGTATCGCCAAGTTCAGCCTGACGCCGTTCGAGCGAGACCTGCATGCGCGTCTCGTCGCTTTCGAGGAGCGCCAGTTCGGCTTCCAGCGAATCCAGGGCCGCCTCATGGGACTGGACCGCATCGGCGGCGAGCCGCATCTCGGTGCGAAGGCGGGCCAGTTCATTGGCCTGCGCCTCGGCCTGCTTCGCAAGTGCCTCGGCCTGTTCGGAACCGCGCTTGAGCGACTGGCGCACCTCGCCCAGACGCTCTTGCGCGGCTTCACTCCTGTCCGACTGCGCGGCCAGAGGCCCCGGCACAGCCAGCAAAAGGCTCGCCGCAGACAGCAGTAGCGCGGCTTGTCGGCACGGCGCTGGGCTATTCGCCGAGATAGTAGCTCTTCTGTTTCCGGCCATTCTCAAAGTCGAACACCAGCGGCCGCCCGGTCGGCAGTTCGACACCGGGAATTTCGTCGGCGGTGTATTCGCCAAGAATGAGGAGCAGGGCCCGCAGGCTGTTGCCATGGGCCGAGACCAGGACGGTCTTGCCGGCGGCGATCAGCGGCGCGATCTCGGCTTCATAATAGGGCCGCACACGCTCGACCACATCGGCCAGGCTTTCGCCGCCCGGCGGTTGCACGGTGAAGCCGCGCCGCCACAGGTGGACCTGCTCGTCGCCGTACTTCTCCGCCGTCTCGGCCTTGTTGAGACCGACCAGGTCACCGTAATGGCGTTCGCGCAGATCGTCATGACTTGTGATCTTCCAGCCGTCACCATCGCGCAGGTGATCGAGGTTCGCCCCCGCTTCCGCCGCGGAATCCAGCGCGATCTCGACCGTGCGGCGCGCGCGCTTCAGGGTGGAGGAATAGACCGCGTCGATTTCGAAGTCTTTCAACAGCACGCCAGCCCGGTGCGCCTCGGTCTCACCGGCTTCGGTCAGGTCCACGTCTTCCCAGCCCGTAAACCGGTTTTCCAGGTTCCACTGGCTCTGGCCGTGGCGCGTGATAATCAGATGGTTCATCTGCTTGGGTTCCGCTGTGCGGTTTGTCTCATTGATTTCCGGGCCGTTTTGCCCGATTCTGGCCCATCCCGCCAGACCGATGAGCCCTGATTCACGCACGATGATAGGGGTGTCCGGAAAGGATCTGCTGGGCCCTGTAGATCTGTTCAGCCAGCAGACCGCGCACCAGCATGTGGGGCCAGGTGTTGCGGCCGAAGGCCAGCGTGCGATCCGCCCGCGCGCGTACCGCCGCGCCATGCCCGTCGGCACCGCCGATCAGGAAGACCAGGTCGCGGCAGCCGTCATCCTGAAGATTGCCGAGCAGGTCGGAAAATTCCTCACTGGAAAGATGCTTGCCGCCCTCATCGAGGGCGATCACCTGTGCGCCCTCCGGCACGGCCTCAAGGAGCAGCTCCGCCTCGGCATCTGAGACATGACCGGCGGGCAGGTTCCGTTTCAACTCCACCTCCCGGAGGTCGAGTGGCCAGATGCGCACCCGGTGCCGGAAATGTTCGAAAAGCGCCGCTTCGGGGCCGGCACGCGCGCGCCCCACCGCGGCCACAAGAATCCGCATTCGTCTCACTCCCCTACCGGGCCGCAGCCCGGGGATGCGCCGCTAGGCCGTCACCATGTCCTGGGATCCGCGATCGGCAAAGTCGGCTTCCCAGAGCCTCTCCAACGCGTAGTGCTCACGCACTTCGGGCCGGAAAATGTGAACGATGACATCGCCGGCATCAATCAGCACCCAATCGCCACTGCGCCGCCCTTCCGCGTGTGAACCGCGGACACCGGCTTCTTTCAGTTTCTCGAGAAGGTGCTCGGTCATTGCATCCAGGCGGCGGGATGACGTGCCGCTGGCGATGACCATGTAGTCGGCAATGTCGGACTTGCTAACCAGGTCGATGACTTTGACATCGTCCGCCTTGTCGTCATCGAGAGAGGTCTCGATGAGGGCCAGGATTTCCGCCGCTGTCGGCTGCGGCGCAGCTTTACCTTGTCGTGCTATGACGAAATCTCCGCTTTCAAATCGCGCCTCCTTTGGCAGTGCGGCCGCACCGACCACCACCAAGCTCAGGTTTCGACCGGCCAGGCACCTGCCTGCCGTAGATCGGTCGCCGTGGCCGGGTGCGGCCTGATCCGCAGGAACACCCATGCCGGCGGAGCGGCATCGGCAAGTCGCCCGGCCGTACTTGCCGGAAGTTGCGCAAACCGAAAGCAAGACGCTGCGCGGGCCGACAACGCTTTTGAATCATAGGAATCGCGGGCAAAGACGGCAATCGAAACTGTGTGAAATATTTTTGACCAGTCGCGCCAGGCGGAGATCTGGACCAGGTTGTCAGCCCCCATCAGCCAGACGAATTTCGCCGCAGGGTAGCGCTGGACAAGGGATTCCAGTGTATTGGCCGTGTATCGCGTGCCCATTTCTGCCTCTATCGCCGAGACACGGATTCTCGGATGCCGGACGATTTGCCGCGCATATTCGAGCCGCTGCGCGAAGGGTGCCATGCCCGACTCGGGCTTCAGCGGGTTCTGCGGCGAGACTAGCCACCAAACCTCGTCCAGCCCCAGCCGCTTCAGCGCCTCGACGCTGATATAGCGGTGGCCGTCATGGGCGGGATTGAACGACCCGCCCAGTAGCCCGATGCGCCGGTTGGCGTGGGTGAAGGAACCGGCGCTCCTGGAGAAGGTGTTTTCGCTCTGCAACCGCACTCTCAGGGCCGGGTCTGGCCCGTCCCCCGCACAACGTATTTGTAGCTGGTGAGCTGCTCGGCCCCGACCGGCCCGCGCGCATGCATCTTGCCCGTGGAGATGCCGATTTCGGCTCCCATGCCGAACTCGCCGCCATCGGCAAACTGGGTCGAGGCGTTGTGCAGCACGATACCGCTATCGACACGGGCCAGGAAGCGCTCGGCGACATTGTCGTCGCCAGTGACGATGGCGTCGGTATGGTTGGAGCCGTGGACATTGACGTGATCGACAGCCTGATCGACATTGTCCACCACCCGCACAGCCACGATGGCGTCGAGATACTCCGTCTCCCAGTCCGCGTCGCTCGCCGGGACGATCCGAGAATCGATGGCCTGGGCCTCGGCATCGCCGCGCACCTCGCAGCCCGCCCCGGACAGGTCGTCCACGATACCCGGCAGCATGTCCGACGCCACGGCGCGGTCGATCAGCACCGTCTCCGTCGCGCCGCAAATCCCCGTGCGGCGCATCTTGGCGTTCAGCACAATGTCGCGCGCCATATTCGGGTCAGCCGCCGCATGCACATAGGTGTGGCATAGGCCCTCCAGATGGGCGAAGACCGGGATGCGGCTTTCGTTCTGGACCCGCTCGATCAGCGACTTGCCGCCGCGCGGCACGATCACATCGACATATTCGGTCATGCGCAGCAGCGCGCCCACCGCCTCACGGTCGGTGGTCGGCGGTGCCTGTACCGCGGCGGCGGGCAGGCCCGCTTCCCTCAGCCCGTCCTGCAGGCAGGACAGGATTACACTGGAGGATTCGAAGCTCTCGGAGCCCCCGCGCAGAATCGCGGCGTTGCCCGCCTTTACGCAGAGGCCGCCGGCGTCGGCGGTGACATTGGGGCGGGATTCGTAGATCACGCCGATGACGCCCAGCGGTACACGCACACGCGAGATTTTCAGGCCGTTGGGGCGCTCCCACTCGGCCAGCACGGTGCCGATGGGGTCCGGCAGGGCTGCGACCTCTTCCAAACCGCGCGCCATGGCCTCGACCCGCTCGTCGTTCAGCACGAGGCGGTCCAGGAACGAGCCCTTCACGCCGTTGGCCTCGGCGCGGGCGACATCTTGGGAATTGGCGGCCAGAATCTCGTCCTTGCGGGTACGGATCGCCGCCGCCGCGCCGTGCAGGGCTGCGTTCTTGGCCTCCGGTGAAGCATTGGCGAGTTCATGCGCCGCGGCCTTCGCCGCCGCACCGATGGCGTCCATCGCCGCGCCGATATCGGTGTCCGCCGTCAGATCTTGTGCTGCCGTCATGGTTCCTCTCCGGTCCACCCGGTTTCGGTGGCATGAAGATAGTCTTTTTGAAGCATGATTTCACCCCTTCGGGGGCGCGTCGGGCGCACCCTCCGCGCGCACGCCCAGATAGATGGCGGCGAGGACCAGCGCGCCGCCGATCACGGTTTCGGTGCCGAAACCCTCGCGGAAGTAGAGCCAACCCAGCGCCGCGCTCAGTATGGGCTCCGACAGGAGAAGCAGCGCCAGCACCATGGGCGGGATCATCCGTACGGCCCAGTTGAAACCCGAATGGCCGATGACCTGGCTGATAAGCCCGAGGGCCGACAGCGCGAACCAGGTCTCGCCCGCGTAGCCGCCAACCGGAAGCCCCGCCGCCAGCACCGCCAACCAGAGGATGACCGCCGCCCCGGCATAGACCAGCGCCACGAAGGCGAGCGTGCCGACCGAACGGCGGACGGCCTCGGCCACCAGGAAGAACCCGGCGAAGAACAGCCCGCCGGCAACCGCATAGGCATCGCCCAGCAGGGAGGAAAACCCAATCCGGAAGCTGCCCCAGGCCATCACCGCGCTGCCGGCCACGGCCAGCACGACGGCGGCCCATGTGCGCGCACCCGGCGGCCTGCGCAATGCGACGACGGCCCAGAGCGCAAGCCAGACGGGCGTGAGCGTCACAAGCACCACCGCATTGGCGATGGAGGTGCGCGCCACGCCTTCGATCCAGGTGGCAAAATGCAGGGCAAGGAACACCGCGCCCAGCGCGATCAGCCCCCATTCGCGCGACGTCAGCGCGCGGATCTCGGTGCGCGCGAGATACAGCGCCACGGGCAGGACGACGGCGGCGGCGATCACCATACGGTAGGCGGCAATCGCCAGCGGTTCGGCATCAGCCATGCGCACGAAAATGGCGGCGTGGGCCACGGACAACAGGGCTGCCAGCAGGACGGTCCCATAGACCGCCCCGTTGCGGGATTCTGGGGCGTGCATGGGAGACTTAGCTTTCGACGAGGTCGTCGCGGTGGATCAGTTCCTCGCGGCCGCGATAGCCGATCAGGGCCTCGATCTCGTCGGACCGGCGGCCGGCGATTCGTCTGGCGTCGTCGCTGCCATAGGCAACGAGGCCGCGGGCAATCTCTCCACCATCCGGACCGAGCACCACCACAGGGTCGCCGCGGCGGAAGCTGCCCTCGACGGCGGTGACACCCGCCGGAAGTAGACTTTTCCCATTTCCGAGCGCGCGGGCGGCCCCGGCATCCACGCGCAGCTTGCCGACCGGGTTGAGCGCACCGGCGATCCAGCGCTTGCGGGCCGTCTGGGGCTCGCCCTGGGGCAGGAACCAGGTGGCGCGCGCGCCGTCGCGCATCCGTTGCAGCGGGCGGGGTTCGTGGCCGTTCATGATGGCCATGCGGCAACCGGCATGGATGGCGATGCGCGCGGCCTCGATCTTGGTGATCATACCACCCGAGCCGTCCTCACCCGCAGTCTCCCCGGCCATGGCCTCGATCTCGGGCGTGATCGCCTCCACGCGCGCGATATGTGCCGCAGCCGCGTCGCGCGAGGGATCGGCGGTGTAGAGCCCGTCGATATCGGACAGCAGGATGCAGGTGTCGGCTTCCATCATCTGGGCGACGCGCGCGGCGAGGCGGTCGTTGTCGCCGAAGCGGATTTCCTCGGTCGCGACCGTGTCGTTCTCGTTGATGACAGGCACCACACCCAACCGGAGAAGGGTCGAGATGGTGTTGCGCGCGTTCAGGTGGCGCCGCCGGTCCTCGGTATCGTCGGTGGTGAGCAGGATCTGCGCGACCTTCACGCCGTGGCGGGCCAGAGCTTCCTGCCAGGCATGGGCGAGCTGCACCTGCCCGGTGGCCGCCGCGGCCTGGCTTTCATCGAGGCGCAACACCTGATTGCGGGGGCCCCGCGCCAGACCCAGCAGACGCCGGCCGACGGCAATGGCGCCGGAGGAGACGATCATCACATCGACGCCGGTGTTGCACAATTCGGCCACGTCCCGGGCCAGCCCGTCGATCCAGTCGGCGCGCAGGCGGCCGTCATCATGGGCGAGCAGCGCCGAGCCGATCTTCACGACGACGCGGCGGCAGGCCGACAGGTGTTCCCCCGCAGATAACGTCTCGGCGGCCTCATTACTCATTGGGCGGCCTCATCCGACTCGTCTTCATCGAATGCGCCGTCATCAAAAGCACCAGTATCGATCTCATCACCCTTTATATTGGCGGCTTCTTCTGCCTCGGCCTCGCGGGCCTCGTCGATGATGCGGCGGAGCGCGCGCAGCGCCTCGGTGACGCCCTTGCGGGCGACGGCGGAGAGTTCCAGCACTGCGACACCGGTTTCGGCCTCTAGCGCGGCGCGGCATTCGACCAGGTCCTCAGGCGAGACGGCGTCGGCCTTCGACAGGGCGAGGATTTCCGGCTTGCCGGTAAGCCCGCCGCCATAGGCATCGAGTTCGCCGCGCACGGTGCGGTAGGCCTCCAGCGCCGCCCCGGGCCCCATGGTGGGATCGACGAGGTGCAGCAACACGCGACAGCGTTCCACATGGCCGAGGAAGCGGTCGCCCAGCCCCTTGCCCTCATGCGCACCTTCGATCAGGCCGGGGATATCAGCCAGGACGAAGCTGTCATCGTCCAGCGAGACGACGCCCAGAGCCGGGTGCAGCGTGGTGAAGGGATAGTCCGCGACCTTGGGCGTGGCGGCGCTGACGGAGGACAGGAAGGTGGACTTGCCCGCATTGGGCAGGCCGACCAGCCCAGCATCCGCGATGAGCTTCAGGCGCAGCCAGACCCACATTTCCCTGCCCTCACCGCCGGAATCGGCACGGCGCGGGGCCTGGTTGGTCGAGCTCTTGAAGTGGATGTTGCCGCGCCCGCCATGGCCACCTTCGAGCAGCACGATGGTTTGGCTCGGCTCGGTCAAGTCGGCGATGAGGGTCTCGTTGTCCTCGGCGAAGATCTGGGTGCCCGCGGGTAGCTCGATCACCGTGTCGCGGCCGCCGCGCCCGTAGCGCGCCTTGCCCATGCCGTCGGTGCCGCGCTCGGCCTTGAAGTGCTGGCGGTAGCGGAAGTCTATCAGCGTGTTCAGCCCCTCAACGCAGGTGATGACCACGTCGCCGCCGCGCCCGCCGTCGCCGCCGTCCGGCCCGCCACGGGGCACATTCGCCTCACGCCGGAAGCTGACGCAGCCGTTCCCGCCGTCGCCGGAGCGCAGATAGATCTTGGCCTGGTCGAGGAACTTCATGGTTCAGCTTCGCGGATCAAACAGGTGGATGGCGGTGATGGAGGCGGGAAAAGGGGCCTAGAACGAAAAACGGGGAGACCGGCAAACCGATCTCCCCGAAAACCTTGGCTTCGCGGGCAGCCCCTCAGACCGGCGGCACCACCGACACGAAGGTGCGGCCGCCACGGCCACGCGAGAAGGCCACCTTGCCCTCGCTCATGGCGAAGATGGTGTGGTCCTTGCCGATGCCCACATTGTCACCGGGGTGATACTTAGTACCACGCTGGCGAATAATGATATTGCCGGGGATAACAGCCTCGCCGCCATACTTCTTGACGCCCAGACGCCGCCCCGCGGAATCACGACCGTTGCGGGAACTGCCGCCTGCCTTTTTATGTGCCATGGACCGTTACTCCTTGCTGTCGTCTGCCGCGTCGGCCTGATCGGCCGCGGCTTCCGGTTCTGGCTTCGCGGCGGCCTTCTTACCGCCCGACTTCTTCGCCGGCTTGCCTGTCACGTCCAGCACGCGCAGGACGGTGAGGTCCTGACGGTGACCATGGGTGCGCTTGTAGCCCTGCCGGCGCTTCTTCTTGAAGACGACGATCTTATCGCCGCGGGTCTGCTCGAGCACCTCGGCGGTGACCGATGCGCCCTCGACGACCGGCGTTCCGACCGTGGTGGCCTTGCCGTCGTTCAACATCAGCACGGGTTCGATCGACAGCTGCGCGCCGGCCTCGCCCTCGAGCTTTTCGACGGTAATCACGTCGCCATTGGCAACGCGGTACTGCTTCCCGCCGGTCTTGATCACTGCGTACATGGTCCGGATCCGTATAATCGCGGCCGCCGTGCCGCGCGCTGCGCGCGGGTGGGACAGGGCCGAATGTTCAGCAAAGACAAGGCGGACCGGGAATGGCGCCGCCGATCCGTCGAATGCGGGCGGAATATACGCCGCCCGCCCGGCATGTCAACCGGTTACGGGGCGATGTTTTCGTCCCTTACATGCCGCCCCTGGCGCTGCCGGCGGGGCGCGACCAGCGGGTTGCGGGCCGGAGAGAAGGTGCGGTAGAACCCTTCGCCCGCGACGAGCGGGCCTGTCCCGCGGGCCCCAGGACACAACCGGGCCCGGACAACCGGCGGAGAGGTGCCGGAGTGGTTGAACGGGGCGGTCTCGAAAACCGTTGTGCGCGTGAGCGTACCGAGGGTTCGAATCCCTCCCTCTCCGCCATTAATCTCTAAGCCTATCAAATTACTCAACATTGGCCCCAAAGCTGACTGCTTCAGGCGTTTTGCTACTCATAATGCTACGCAAGAGCACATATGGGATTGATCAAAAGATGCTATACTTTCCATTTCAGATGTCGCGTACTCAGCGATCTGACTGAGCTTTTAGGTCGATCAGAAATCCACGCCACACTTCGCATAGGCATGCGACGTATTGCTCTGCAGCGAGAAAATGAAAAATTGAATTATTAAGTTATAAATAAAATATAATATGGGTTTTTTAGATATGAAATTTAGCTATATATTTTCCGTGTTATTATTTTTTATAAATATAACATCAGCGCACTCTCAAGATACTAAAAATTATTTTATGAACGAGCGATTAACCGTAGGTGGTTTCGCGAGAGTTTCAAAAATAAAGCCTTATGTGTTGTCAAATTCGAATTCACTACGCCAGTTCGTAGATGCGGACATGAATAATAACGGAAATCGTAAGGCCGCAAAAATTGCAAAGCGATGGCTGGAAAAGTCCCCTCACGCAAATGGCCTACTCTTGATTGATCAAGGGGGTATCGTTTTTGAGGGATACAAAGGCCTAGCCAAGCTAAACAGCGAATTTTATTCGCAGAGTATCGGAAAAAGCCTGACGAGTCTGGCGGTGGGAAAGGCTGTATGTGGCGGTCTGATTAAAAGTCTGGATGACCTCGCCAGCATCTATGTTCCCGAGCTAGCGCCCAATAATAATAACCAGGGTAAATCAACGGTAAGACAATTGCTTATGATGAGTTCGGGAAATTGGCGCACTGCAATTTCAGGACAACCAAAGGTCACAGGTGGTTTTGGCCTTAACACTCAAGGCAAGCCCGCAATAGCCCTTACCTGGCCGACCCGCCTGGGAGAGATCACCGTCGGCGATATACTGTGGGGTGATGTCTGGAAGCGCATAGAAAACAAAAATTTCTCAGAACCAGGCAAAACGTTCATGTATGCGGCTGGGGATACACTCGCCCTTTCGATGGTGTTAGAGCGCGCCACAGGGATGAGTGCCGCGGCGTATTTTGAGAAAACCATTTGGCAATACATTGGTGCGGAAAATGTAGCGCGTTGGGCAGTGGACCGAAACGGATCAACTCTGGCGAACGCGGGCTTTCAAGCACGCCTTAAAGATTGGGGACGTCTGGCAATCTGGATACTGGAACAACACTCTTCAGAAGGTTGTTTTGGAGAATACTTGCGTCAAGCAACCAAACCGCAGATTAAAAATGCCAAATTAGGCGCTGCCGGCCATTCGTTTGATAGTTACGGTTATCAATGGTGGACTGAAAACAAACACGCGCCAGGATTTTGGGGGCTTGGATTTGCTGGCCAATTCTTAGGAATAAATCCAGATAGTAAAAAAATTATTATAAAATTCGCTCATCAAGGACGATCCGGGTTTTTATAGTATTTTTAGACGTTGGCACGAATAATAAGCTCGAAATCAAGAGTCTGGTTCGCATTAGGCCGCTAGCTCCTAAACTCTGGACATATCATCAATTCGGGCTAAGGTTTGCTGGTCAGCAAAGGCCGGCTACGAATCAGATTTGGGGGGCAACCATGAAGATCATCGACCTTAGCCGCGAGATCCATCACCGAGCACCGGCGCATCCGTCGCATCCGCCTGTCGTGATGACCATCTGGAACGACCATTCCGAGATCAAGCGCGCCGGTAATACCGAGTTCACCTCGAAGTCGTTGTCGATTTCTCTCAGCGATCATTCGTGCACGCATGTCGATGCGCCGGTGCATTTCGATTCGCGGCCGGATGCGCCGTCAATCGACGAGGTGCCGCTCGAGAATTTCTACACGGAGGCGATCTGTCTCGATTTCGGTGACGTGCCTCTGCGCCACGAGGCGACGGTCGACGAAATGGAGGCCGCGCTCGCAGCATCGGGACAGGAGATCAAACCTCGCGACACGGTGATGATTCACATGGGCATTCACAACCGCCTGTTCGGCACACCTGACTACGTTCATGAGTTTCCAGGACTGTCGGTCGAGGCCGTACACTGGCTTGCCGACCGCAAGATCACTATGTTCGGTGTCGAGGCGGTCAGCCCGGCACCCGAGGGCGAACCGAACTATCGCGCTCATCTAGCCTGCGCCGAACGCGGCATAACCCACATGGAATGCCTAATGAACCTCGACAAGCTTGTCGGCAAGGGCCGCTTCCGCTTCGCCGGCTTTCCGCTGCGCATCAAAGGCGGTACAGCCAGCCCAATCCGGGCCGTCGCGATTTTCGAGGACTGAGTTGCGATGTCCGATATCTGGCGGCAGTCCGCCGTCGAGATGGCGTCCGCCTTTACCTCTGGTGACCTGTCTCCCGTTGAGGCTCTCGAGGGATGTCTGGACCGGCTGGCGGCGACCAACCCAAGGCTTAATGCCGTTGTCACGATTGACCATGCGAGTGCGCATGCGGCCGCCAGGGCAAGCGAGGCACGTTACCAGAGTGGGCGCGCCCTCGGTCCGCTTGATGGCATTCCGCTGACCATCAAGGACAATCTGTATGTCGAGGGCATGCGTGCAACATGGGGCAGCCTGCTGTTCGAGCATTTCGTGGCACCGCGCGACGATATCGCGGTCGCGCGCTTGCGCGAGGCCGGTGCGGTTATCGCCGGTAAGACCAATACACCCGAATTCGCGATCTCCGGCCATACCGACAACCGCGTCTTCGGCGTCAGCCGGAATCCGTGGGATACGGCACTGACGCCTGGCGGTTCCAGTGGCGGGGCCGTCGCTTCGGTGGCCGCCGGCATGTTTCCGCTAGCCATCGCCACTGATGCCGGTGGTTCGATCCGCCGCCCGGTCTCCTACACCGGGCTCGCCGGCATCCGGCCGTCGACGGGCCATGTTGCACGTGCGTTTGGTTTTCCGCCGCTGGCGCTTGATTTTCAGGCGATCGGTCCTGTCGCCCGGACGGTCGCAGATCTACGCCTGGCGCTCGACGTGATTGCCGGACCTGACCCTCGCGACCGGCTTTCGCTCGCCGCTTCGCAGGCACAGCGGCCCTCCCGGGACATTACTGGGCTGCGCATCGGTCTGGTGACGGGAGTCGGCGACGCACCGGTCGAGCACGTGATCGTTTCTGCCGTCGAGTCGGCTGCCACGGCGTTTTCCGAAGATCTTGGCTGCGTCGTAGAGCGTTCGCGGCCACCCTATGATGCTGACGAGATTGCGATTTTATTCGGCAACCTTTCGGCGGCCGGGCTCGCGCGCGTCGTTATCGGCCACGACGACTGGCGCGACCGGGTTGATCCTGGGGTGATCCCGGCGATCGAGATCGGGCTGGAGATGGCCGCGAGCGACTACGTCGCGCTAATCGACCGGCTCGGGACGCTGCGCAGCTCCGTTTCTGCCTATTTCGAGAGGGTCGACGTTTACCTGTTGCCGGCGTCGGCAGCGATGCCGTGGCCGGCCGAAGATCGTTTTCCGCAAAGGATTAACGGCTGCGACGCTGGTCCGCGGGGTGCGGCGATTTTCACCCCCTTCGTCAACGCGCTTGGTTTGCCGGCGGTCTGCCTGCCTGCGCCGTGCGCCAATGATGCAATGCCGATCGGTTTTCAACTCGTTGGCAATTATGGCGATGACGAACTGTTGCTCGATCTCGCCGAGCGCTATGAGGAGGCCCGGCCGTGGCGCGATCGCCGGCCGGCGGTCTGATCGGGCGGAGCGGTTCCCTTAGTTCTGTCAAAGCAATCCAGCTTTAGCCGCCTAGACGCTGCTCCTTGACATCGTTGGACGAGAAACCCGTTTCATTATTTTAACTCTTCGCCCCAGAGGGATCACAGCTGACATTGTCGGGCATATGAACTGGCGAACGAGGCCTCTGCCCCTCAATAGATTTCTCTCGCTCAATACCGGCGGCGTTTTCGGTCGTATAAAGTTTCGGCGCTAAAAGTTCACACTGCGTCGAAAGAACCCAAGGCCCATTTTTATCCGGCCCACAAAATATCCGCTTGTCTATCGCGCGCGTTTATGGGACACGGCTGTTATTCGGACTTGGCCTGACTTGAATAGACTACCTCAAAGTTTCTCTTCCAAGACATCGCTGTAGCTGAATTGGACCGCGCGATTGGCGCGCGGGCCACACGCGCATTTGCGCCTGTTTCTTGAAAGGAAACGAAAACATGACCACGGGTACCGTGAAATTCTTTAATGCCGAGCGCGGCTATGGTTTCATCCAGCCAGAGGACGGCTCGACCGACGTGTTCGTCCACGCCACCGCCCTGGAAGCCGCTGGCATCCGCACCCTGACCGATGGCCAGAAGGTCACTTTCGACATCACGATGGACGAGCGCAAGGGCAAGACCTCCGCGAGCAACGTTCAGCTGGCCTAACCCTGCTGAACCCGCGCAGGCGGGTTTCTGTCCCGCCGACAAAATATGTGACCCGGTGGCCTCACGGCCGCCGGGTTTTGTTTTACCCGCTCAGGGCCGTTCCACAGGAGGCACGGCTTATTTCACAATTTTTTTATGTATAATATATCCCGCGTTTTTATGAAACCCTCCCGGGAGAACATTCGCCATGCCCACCGGGACGATTACGGCGGGCTGGACGGGTTCATCGGCCATTTACGCACCCACATGCTCGAGGACGTGTCGCTCTATATCGGCGGCGACGGGATGTTCCGCGAGCGCTGGAGACGATGTAACCCGACGTGTTGGTGCCTATGCACTGCACCGGCACGCGGTTCATCGAGACCATGCGCGAGCGCATGCCCGATCGGCTGGTGACGAGTAACCTGGGCAGCCGGTTTACCTTCGGCGGCTGAGGGATCGATAATAACGGGGTGCACGCGGTCACAAGAGCCCGTCGCTAAGAACAATTGCCAATAACATGCCCGAAGGAACACCCCATGGCCCGTCCCGTCATCATTGCCTGCGCCGTCACCGGCTCCGCCGATTCCACCGGCGTGAACCCGGCCGTGCCCGTCACGCCCGAACAGATCGCCAACGAGGCCATCGCCGCCAATAAGGCCGGCGCGGCCATCGCCCATATCCATGTGCGCAACCCAGAGACGGGCAAGGCCAGCACCGAGCTAAAGTATTACCGCGAGGTGGTGGAGCGCATCCGCGATTCCGGCTCGCCGGTCATCATCAACCTGACGACCGGCCCCGGCGGTCGCTTCGTGCCCGACCCGGCAGATCCGATGACCGCCGGCCCGAGCAGCGGGATGATGACTGCCGAGCGGCGCGTACAGCATGTGGTGGAACTGAAGCCGGACATCTGCTCGCTGGATGTCGCCTCGATGAATTTTGGCGAGTGGAACATGGTCAACTCGCCCGCGATCCTGCGCGACATGGCGCGAATGATCCAGGCCGCCGATGTGAAGCCGGAACTCGAAGTCTTCGACACCGGCCATGTGCGCCTGGCCGCGCAGATGTGCGCCGACGGCGATATCACCGACCCGCGCCCGCTGTTCCAGTTCTGCCTGGGCATTTCCTGGGGCGCCCCGGCGAGCAGCGACGCCATGGCGCTGATGCGCGACCTAGCGCCAACCAACGCGGTGTGGGCGTCCTTCGGAATCTCGCGCCACGAGATGCCGATGGTGGGCGCGGCGACGCTTCTGGGCGGCCACTGCCGGGTGGGGCTGGAGGACAACCTCTATATCTCGCGCGGCAAGCTGGCCTCAGGCAATGCGGAGCTAGTCTCACGCGCCGTGCAGATCGTGGAGTCCCTCGGGGAAGAAGTCGCCTCGGTGGACCAGGCCTGTGAGATCCTCGGCATCCGCGGCAAGAAAGCGATTGCTGCCGAATAAGGGGATCCGACCGGCTCGGCCTCCCGGTCCACTAACGCCAGCCGAGTTCGGGTGCGACGTATTTCAGGATCGCGTCCAGCACATGGGCGTTATACTCGACACCGAGTTGGTTCGGGACCGTCAGCAGCAGCGTATCAGCCTCGGCGATGGCGTCGTCCTGGGCGAGCTGCTTGACCAGCCGATCTGGCTCGTCGGCGTAGCTGCGCCCGAAGACTGCGCGGATGCCGCCATGCAGCATGCCGATATGGTCCTGGCTCTCGCCGCTGCCGCCGAAATACATACGGTCCTGATCGTTCACAATGGCGAAGATGCTGCGGCTGACCGAGACGCGCGGCGCACGGGTGTGGCCGGCCTCCTTCCAGGCCTCGCGATAGGCGCGGATCTGGGCGGCCTGCTGGATGTGCAGCGGCTCACCGGTCTCGTCGGTCTTAAGGGTCGAGCTCTGCAGGTTCATACCCAGTTGCGCGGCCCAGACCGCCGTGGCGTTGGACGCCGCGCCCCACCAGATGCGATCCCGCAACCCATCCGAGTGAGGCTCCACGCGCAGCAGGCCCGGCGGGTTGGGGAACATCGGCTGGGGGTGCGGCTCGGCGAAGCCCTCGCCCTTAAGCACTTCCAGAAGCACCATGGTGTGGCGGCGCGCGAGATCTTCATGGGTCTCGCCCTCAGCGGGCTCATAACCGAAATAGCGCCAGCCGTCGATCACCTGCTCGGCCGAGCCACGGCTGATGCCGAGCTGCAGCCGCCCGCCCGAGATCAGGTCCGCCGCGCCCGCATCCTCGGCCATGTAGAGCGGGTTCTCGTAGCGCATGTCGATGACACCGGTGCCGATCTCGATCCGACTAGTCTTCGCGGCGGCGGCAGACAGCAGCGGGAAGGGCGAACCTAGCTGGCGGGCGAAGTGATGTACCCGGAAATAGGCGCCGTCCGCGCCAAGCTCCTCCGCCGCGGCAGCCAGGTCGATGGACTGAAGCAGTACATCGGACGCGTTCTGGGCCTGGGAGCCCGGCGCGGCCGACCAGTGGCCGAAGGACAGGAAACCGATTTTCTTCATGTCAAAACGTGTTTGTTCTCGACGGGCCGGGCTGCTAAGCAGCCGCCGAACCTCGACTGGGACGTAGAGTAGCCCCCCAAAACGCCCTAATCGCCAGCCAGGCATCTGGCCCTCGACACCGACAAACACCCTAAGCCAGGAGGCAAGTCCCATGCGTACCGAAGACATCACGATCCGCCTGAGCGACGGGGAGATGAGCGCCCACATCGCCTATCCCGAAGGCTCGGTCAAGGGCGCGATCATCGCCATCATGGAAATCTGGGGCGTAAATCATACTATGAAGGAACACGCGAAGGAGTTCGCGGAGGCAGGATATATCTGCCTAGTGCCGGACCTTTTCTGGCGACTGGGCCCGAACGTGATCCTGGATTCTGATAACCCAACCGACTGGATGCCCTCGCTCGACCGCTACTACAGCTTCGACTACGACCTAGGCGCGAAGGACATGGAGGAAACCATGAACTTCCTGCGCAACATCGAGGGTGGCACCGGCAAGGTCGGTGCGGTCGGCTACTGCCTCGGCGGAAAGATGTGCTTCCTGATGTGCTGTCGCACCAACATAGACTGCGCCGTTGCTTATTACGGCACCTATATCGAGCATGTGATCGGCGAGAGCGCGAACCTGGCTCACCCCTTCATGCTGCATCAGGCGCTGGCTGACACCTGGGTGCCGCCGGCGGTGTGCAAGTTCATCGAGATGAAGATCGGCGACAACCCGAACGTCACCATCCACAAATACCCCGGCGCGGAACACGCCTTCGCGCGGCACGGCGCGAAATCCTATTCCGCGCCCGAGGCCGAGGCGGCGCTGGAACGCTCCATCGCGTTCTTCGACAAACACCTGATACAGAAGGACTTCGCGCCCGCCTAACTGCAAAGTCGTACAGCCAGAAAAGATCGGGGCCGCGCGAACTACCGAATCACGGCAGGGGCTCGGCTTTACGCATCCACAAGGTAGTGCCGTCGTCGCAGCTCAGGCTGTCTGGCTGCTGTCGATTCTGGATGCGCGCGGCGCGGCGCTTATCGCGGGCAACCCTCTGCCGGCTAGCCTTCACCACACAAACTATGCCGTCAGCGAGGTCGTAAAGGTTCTGCTGCTCGCCGGTTCGGGCTTCCTCGCGGTCCGGCGGCTCTGAGCAGATAAAGACCACTTCCCGCGAGCACGGCCCCGCCCACCAGTGTCGAGACGGCCGGAACATCTCCAAACACGGTAAACCCAAGGGCCGAGGCCCAAATCAATTCGCTATAGGCGAATGGCGCGACCACCGATGCCTCTGCGCGCTGATAGGCTTTGATCAGCAGGAAATGGGCCGCCGCGCCCAGGCAGGCCGCGGCACACAGCATCGCCGCATGTTCCAGGCCCGGCATCTGCCAATCGAACGGCACGAGGATCGAGGTCCCGGCCAGTCCCACCAGCGTGGCGACATAGAGGATCGCCGCAGGCTCCACCACCCGGCTGATGGGGCGCGTCATAGTCTGGTAGATGGCGACGCAAAGCGACGCAGCCATCGGGACCGTCGCCTCCCAGCGGAACAGGTCGCCACCTGGCTGGACGATGATCAGTACACCGGCGAACCCGACCAGCACCGCGATCCAGTGCATCCGCCCAACAGCCTCGCCCAGAAACACTACCGAAAGAATGGTGATAAGGATCGGCGCGATAAACCCGATCGCGATCACATCGGCCAGCGGCATCAGCCCAACAGCTATGAAAAATCCGCCGATGGCCGCCGCTAGCGTCAACGCGCGCAGCACCTGTAGAGGAAACAGTTCGCGCCGGACCATCAAGGACAGACGCGGTACAAACACCAAAGTCAGCAGGACGATCTGAAAGGCATACTGCGACCAAAGGATCACGCCGACGGGCACCTCACCACGCACGGTCTTGATGCAGCTATGCATGGCGATAAAGCAAAGCGAGGCCAGGCACATGATCGCGATGGCGTGTACGTTGCCCCCGTCGCGCCCGCCCGAAGATGGATCAGCGTCCAAGGCGATCAGGCCTTGCCTTCATAGACCTCGATCACCCGGGTCGCGTCATCCTTGCCCCACCCGGCGGCCTCCGCGCGCTGGAACATCGCACGGGCGGCGGGGATCACCTGCAGGTCGATGCCGCCCTCCTTCGCCAGGTCGATTGCGATGCCCATATCCTTGACGAAGATCTCGACCGCACCGCGCGGCGTGAAATCGCGCTGGGTCAGTGGCCCGACGGACATGTCGAGCATGGCGCCGCGCACCGAGCCCTTGGGCAGGCACTGGGCCATCACCTCGTGTGAGAGCCCCGCGCGCTCACCGGTGATGAAGACTTCTGCCAGCAGCGCTGTGGATGCGTTGACAAACATGTTGGTGACGACCTTCATCGCGGCCCCCGTGCCGGACGGGCCGGTGTGGGTCGAGTCGGCAGAGATCGGTTCGAGGATCGACCGGACCCGCGCATAGGCTGCGTCGCTGCCGCCCACCATGAAGGTGATGGTCCGGTTGTCCACCTGCGGGGTGGAGCCGGAAATTGGCGCATCGAGCATGTCGATGCCTGATTTTGTGAGCCGTTCGGCCAGATCGCGCTGAAACGCCGGGGGCATGGTGCTCATTTCCACGTGGATGAGCCCGTCCGTGCCGGCCTTGTCGATGCCGTTCACGCCGAACAGGTTGTCCTCGATATGCTCGGGCTTGAGCAGGATGGAGAAGGTGATGTCCGCGGCCTCGGCCACCTCGCGCGCATTCGCGCAGGGCGTTCCACCCGCCGCGGCCAGCCTGTCCATCTGGACGGGATCGACGTCATAGCCCCAGACCTCATGCCCGTCGGCCAGCATTTGCTGCGACAGCGCGAGGCCCATCTTGCCGACCCCGATCATTCCCAGCTTTTCGCCCATCGCCTGTACTCCCTGTCTTGCTGAAGCGCTTCGTTCGTGGCGGATCACGCGTCGGCTGTCAAACCACCCGCCAGCAGTCAATCAGATGTTGTTCGCCGGTGCGTCCAGCCGCCAGACATGCGCATACCATCGCCATGCGATCAGCACTGTCGCAGCAAGCCCGAAGACGCCGTAACCGCTTGCCGTCGCATGAAAGCCGAAGGTCTCGATCAAGGGGCCAGAGGCCAGCAGGCCCATCGGCAACCCGTAGATGGCAAGCATTCGAACCCCGAGGATGCGCGCCCGCATACGCGGATGCGATGTCTGCATCAGCATCACGGACAGAGGCACAAGGGCGAGTGTTTGGCACAGACCGCCGACCATTAGTGCCAGCAGGCCCAGTGCGAAGATATCCATCCATGCAAATGTGACGACGGCGGCAAACCAGCCGAGCGTGAACCCGATCATCATGCGCCCCGGCCGGATGCCCCGGCGATTGACCGACAGGACCAGTGATCCGACGAGAGCCCCGAACGCGAAGCTTGCCGCCAGATAGCCCAGACCTGTCTGGTCCGTGCCGTACACCTCGCGCGCCACATAGGGCAGGACACCGCCCATGAGCGGGAAAGCACAGAAATTCACAAGCACCGCCAGCGTCATTGCCGCCAGAAGGTGAGGCGTACGCCAGACATAGGAAAAGCCCTCGAGGAGATCACGTAGCGGCGTTGTTGGCGCAGCGCCGCCGGTTTCTTCCGTGGGAGTATTCTTTACCTTGTGGGCCGTACCGAGGGTCAGCAATGCCGAGACCGCATAGAGAATCGTAACTGCCGCATAGGCAGGCGCCATACCGAGCGTTGCGACGAGTCCGGCCCCGGCGAGAGCCCCGGCCACGCGTGCAGAATCCGTTGTGGTCCGGGATATGCCCATGGCCCCAACAAGCTGCTTACCCGGAATGGTTTCACCCACCAGTGAGTAACGGATCGCGATATCGGACGGACGAACAATTCCCATCAGCGCGCTGATTACAAAGACCGGCATTGGTCCAAGCGCATCGAAGTAGGCAAAGGCTGTGATTGCGGCCGCCTGAAGCATATAGAAAACACGCATCGCACACAGCACGGCCCTTGCACCGGCGCGATCTCCCGCGACGCCGAAGGCAGGCGCAACAAGCGTGCCGAGATACTGGAGCGCCGCGAACAGGGTGAGCAGCAGCACCGATTCCGTCGTCACGAGGATAAACCAGCCGAGGATCAGCGTTTCCATCTCGAACGACCAAGAGGTCGCGAGATCGGCTGGCCACTGGAACCGAAAGCTGCGCACGGCGAAGGGCGCAAGCACTGAGCCGCGGGTGTCGGTTGTCATTTTGTGTGTAGCCGATCTGACCGAAATGGCTTAGGAAAGGTTGTCCCGAAAGAAGTTCACAAGCGGCCCCAGCTGCGCCGGGTCGGACCGCTCGGCCTGGGGCACCTCGACGATGTGCATGGTGCCGCCTGCCTTTCGGTAATTCTCAACGAAGCGCTCGGGTTCATTCATGTCCAGCGGCGATTCCGGATCACGGTAGTCATGGACCGGATCGGGCCGGCCCTGGAACCAGATGGCCGGCGGCGTCTGTATTGCCTCTCCGCGCTCCATAGCCAGCATAGGGTTGCCTTCTTCCATGTTAGCTTCGGTTACCCAGTAAGTGTCGTGGCGTTCGGGAAGGTCGGCCACCCATTTCGGCGGATCACCTGCCGCGCGCAGCGCCACCACGCGGCGGTAGCGCGACAGGGGGTTGATAACTGGCCACATCACGCCGACACATTTCACGGAGGCGTCTGCCTCCCCCGCCGCCAGCGGCAGCGCGCCGTAGCGCGGATCGTCGGGCCGCATTGCGGTCAACATCGCCAGGTGCCCGCCGCTCGACTGTCCGAGCAGGCCGACCCGCGTCGCATCGAGGCCGAATTCGGTGCCGGCGGTCTTCACCCAGCGCACGGCATAGTTGATGTCCTCGAGCGAGGACGGGTAGCGGTCTCCCGCCTGGCGGAAATCCAAGGCGGCAGACGCAATCCCGTTCTCCGCAAACACTAGCCCACGCGCGGCGCATTCGGTGGCGTCGCCGTTGCACCAGCAACCGCCATGCATATCCACGATCACCGGATGCGGTCCCGGTCCGGCAGGCCGGATCAGGTGGAGCATCAGCGGCGAGTCGCCGTGATGGTAGATCTCGATCTTCTCGACTTTCGTGGACACGCCATCCATCGCGCATTTCCCCTTAATATGGCTCTGTGAGCTTGTGTCTCTTCAGGCGAGCCTAGGGGACAATCCTAGTCACTCCGGCCAGGCGCAGGCAATCTCCTGCGCGCATTGCAAATCGCTATGCGAGACCTTCCTTCGCGATCAGCGCGTCCGGCGTGGGCAGCGCGCCCCGGAAGGCGATATAGGCGTCTTCCGGGTCCATAGACCCGCCGGAGGAATAGATTAGCCGGTGGAGCTTCGCCGCCGTTTCCGGGTCGAAGGCGTCGCCCGCTTCCTCGAAGGCGCGGAAGGCGTCGGAATCCAAGACGCCGGACCACATGTAGGAATAGTAGCCCGCCGAGTAGCCGTCGCCTGCGAAGACATGGGCAAAGTGCTGCGTGGCATGGCGCATCACAATGGCCTCGGGCATCCCGATCGCGTCCAGCACGGCCGCCTCGAAGGCCGCCGGCTCCACATCCGCCGCCGCTTCGGGATCGAGCACGTGGAAGGCCATATCGACCAGCGCTGAAGAAGTGAACTCCACATTGGCGAAGCCCTTGTTGAACTTTTCAGCGGCGCGCAGCCGGTCGAGCAGTGTGTCCGGCATCGGCGCGCCGGTCTCATGGTGGACAGCGAACTTCCGCAGCACTTCCGGCACGCGCAGCCAGTGCTCGAAGAGCTGTGAGGGCAGTTCCACGAAGTCGCGGCTGACCGAGGTTCCTGAAATTGACGGGTAGGTCACATCGGACAGCATGCCGTGGAGCGCGTGGCCGAACTCGTGGAACAGGGTGCGGGCATCGTCCATGGTCAGCAGCGAGGGCTGGCCCGGTGCTGATTTAGCAAAATTCATCACGTTAACCACGATCGGAATTTGCACCGAGTCCCCGCTCTCACCAGCGATGCGGTGCTGGTCCTGGAAGGAACTCATCCATGCGCCCGAGCGCTTGGATGCGCGGGCAAAATAGTCACCAAGAAACACCGCGACCCTGATGCCGTTTCGGTCTAGCACCTCGAATACCCGCACGTCCGGATGGTAGGCGCTCACATCTTCGCGCGGCTTGAAGGTCACTCCGAACAGACGGTGTGCCGTGTCGAAAGCCGCGTCGATCATCCGTTCCAGTTGCAAGTAGGGCTTGAGCTCCGCCTCATTGAAGTCGAAGCGCGCGGCTCGGACCTTCTCTGAATAGAACCGCCAGTCCCAGGGCGCGACCTCGTGGTTCTGGCCATCGGCGGCGATGCGTTCGGCGAGATCGTCTCGCTCCTCGATCGCACGGGCCTTCGCCTTGCCCCACATGGTCTCCAGCAGCTCGCGCACCGTCTCGGGCGTCTTGGCCATGGTGTTATCGAGCTTGAGATGGGCGTAGGTCTCGTAACCCAACAGGTGCGCCTTCTCCGCACGCAACCGCACCATTTCCGACACAATGGGCCAGTTATCCCGGTCCCCCTCGTTGTTACCGCGCGCAATCCAGGCATTGAACGCCTCTTCGCGCAGGTCACGCCGCTCCGAGAATGTCAGAAACGGCTCGATGATCGAGCGCGAGAGCGTTACCGCGTGCTTGCCGGGATACCCGTGCTCTTCCGCCGCCATCTCCATGGCGGAGACGAGGAGGTCCGGCAGGCCGGCGAGGTCTTCCGGCTTGTCGAGCACAAGCGCGTATTCGGCCTCATCGGCCAGCACGTTCTGCCCGAAGGTTGTTCCGAGGCTCGCGAGGCGTTCGTTAATCCCGGCCAGCTTTTCCTGATCGGCCGGATCGAGCTTCGCACCGGCGCGTACAAAGCTTTTCCAGGTCAGCTCCAGCACCCGGGCTGCCTCGGCGTCCAGCCCGAGACTGACGCGGTCCTGGTAGAGCGCATCAACGCGCGCGAAAAGCGCCGTGTTCATGGTGATCTTCGACGCATGCCGTGAAAGTTCTGGCGCCAGCTTGCGCTCCAGCGCCTGGCGCGCGTCGTTGCTGTCGGCGTGGGCAAGATTCCAGAAGACGCCCGATACCCGCTCATAGAGTTCACCCGCCCGCTCTAGTGCGACGATGGTATTTTCGAAGCTTGGCGGCTCCGGGTTATTCGCGATTGCATCGATATCGGCCAGATGTGCTGGCAGCGCGGTAGCAAAGCCCACTTCGAAATCACTGTCCTCGATGTTGCCGAAATTCGGTAGCCCCACAGGGCCCTGCCAGTCGAGGATGGCGGGATTAACATCAGATACGATCGGCGCGAATGCAGACATGAAAATATTCCGGAACTGGGGTTCGTTCACCAGAAGATGTGCGCTTTTTTGACGATTGCCAGTGGAATCGCGAAGACGCGTGCGTTCGCGCTAGTTAGGCATGCTCCGCTCGATGGGTATAGGTCGCATCCGGGGTGAGGTCGAGCAAGAACGCGGTCGAATAGCGCTCCTGCCCGCTAGCATTGGTAACCAGGTCGCCCCGGTCTGGCCCGGCACGGCGTCCGCCGCCTAGGGCAGATACTGCAACAGACGCTGGGTCGCCATGGGATTAGAACATATGAGCGCGAAGCGGTCTTTAGGAGCACCGAGCTCGGTTGCTAAGGCGCGAATAGCTTCGGGGCGTCAGAACAGCTGATTGGGTAGCCAACTCGCGATGCCTGGATAAATCACGATTAGGGTCATCCCGATCAACAAGATCACCCAGTAGGGCGTCGAGCTCTTGAAGATGGTCATTACATTCATGTCGGGTTCAAGATCGTTAATTGCCGACTTGACCGTATAGACCAGCAACCCGAAGGGCGGCGTGAGCAATCCTGCCTCGATCGCGATGATTGCGATTATGGCGAAGGCAATCGGATCGAACCCGAGCTTGACCGCAATGGGCGAAAAGATAGCCGCTGTAAGAAGCATGATCGAGATCGAATCGATAATCATACCGAGCGCGAACCAAATCAGCACCATCACGGCGATGATCATCCATGGCTCAAGGCCCGAGCCGAGGAAGAAACCCTCAATCGCGTTCGCCATACCCGTCATCGCGAGCGTGCGCGAATAAAGCGAAGCTGCCACCAGCAGCAACAGGATTGGGGCCGAGGTCCGGCCTACTGACAGGATCGCATCGATGAAATCACGCCACCGCAGCCCCTTCAAGAGCGCGAGCACCAGGCCGATAAAAGCACCGGCACCGGCACCTTCGGTCGGTGAAAAGACCCCAAACCAGATCCCGCCGAGCACCGCTACAATGACTGCAATAATGCCCGATAGGCTGATGAAAAACTGGGTGGTCGAAACTTCTTCTTCCTCTTCCACCGGCTGGACGGGTGCGACCCCGCCCCCGACGACTTGCGGTTTCAGCACGGCCATGGCGAAGACATAGACAATGAACATCGCAGTCAGCATCAGGCCCGGGAGTACACCCGCCGCGAAGAGCTGCCCAATCGACTGTTCGGTCAGAATCCCCCAGACGATCATGAGCACGCTCGGCGGGATCAGCATGCCCAAGCAACTGGACCCGGCCACCGAACCCAGCGCGAAGCCCTGGTGGTAACCGAAACGCTTCATCTCCGGATACGCGATGCGGGAAAAGGTCGCGGCCGACGCGATACTGACCCCCGTTACAAACGAGAACATCGCATTCCCGAGAACGGTCGCGATCGCAAGCCGACCTGGCAGGCGGCGGAGCATCCTATTCACTCCGCGATAGACATCCGTGACGGTTCCCGACTTGCTGATGAACTCCCCCATCAGCAGGAACAATGGAATCACCGCAAAGACGAGTTCACGGATTGCCTCATATGCGGTGGCGGCCAGCATACGCTGAACCGTCTGGAACGCGTATCCGTCCGCACCGGTTACCATGAAAATACCGAGCGCGCTCGTCATGCCGAGAGCTACGGCGATATGCACACCGATCGCAACCAGAACAATCAGAACGACAACAAGCAGGATGGCAATGTCAGCAGCAAACAAGGTTCTGTCTCCCGGGCCGGTCAAGCGTGCGGTGCGTCAGGGTTCTCTTCGGACCCCTGAAGGTCGGGCCGGAAGACATCGACATAGGCCATGACAAGGTAGTTAACGAGCGCCAGCGCGCTGCCTAGCAGCACAGTCCATCGCGCGGGCCAGGATGGAACCCGAAGGGCGCCCTCGCCCTCGAACTCACCCTCAATGAATGATTGGACGCTCTCCTCCCAGCCGCCAGTTATGATCATCAAGAAAAAGGCTGCCCCCAGTAGGTAGCCGACCGCGAGAAGGACGCGCTGAACGGAGGCGGGAAGATGGGTCACGAGAAAATCTGCCCGTAACATCGAGCGGCTGCGGATCGCGTATCCGGCCTGGAGGAACACGATGATAACGATAGATGCGGTAACAAGTTCCGCTGTCCCGTTGATCGGCGCCGCAAACACGCCGCGGCCGATCACGTCGGCCAGGATGAGGAATGTCAGGGCAAAAGCCCACACGGCAGCCACCACCATCAGCATCTTGGAGATGCGATCGCTCAATGTGATGAGATTCATGTGTCCCCGCCTTGCGGCAAAGCCGCGTCGCCAAATATGTGACGTAAGAAAATCGGCCGGCCGGGGCATCCACCCCCGGCCGGCCCGAAATTATTATCCTTACAGTCCGATGCTACTTAATGACGTAGCGAACGGGCCATTCGTAGCCCTGCTTTTCCGCAGCGACCAGATAGGAATTTAGGATCTTCTTGGCTGGGAAGCCCTTACTTTCCAGCTCGTTCGCATGCTCCTGGGGCCAGTGGGCTAGGCCCTTCGCCCAGGAAAGACGGACATCGGCAGGAAGATCGGATACCTTAATATTCTCCCGAAGCCAGGCCATGTCCTTTTTATAGCCTTCTTTGTTCGCAGAACCAGTAAGGGCCTGGAAGCGACCGGCCACCTCTTGGATAATCGGCTTCACCTCCGCCGGCAGACGGTCCCAGAATCGGTTGTTAACCGTCAGGCCATGCCAGGTGATCGAGCCGAAACCGATGGTCGTGTAGTACTCACCGACTTCCCAAAGCCCGAAGGTCTTGCCCCAGGCACTCGGAAACATGACACCACCCTCGGCGACGCCAGTCTTAATCTTCTGGTACCAGCCCGGCAGGCCGTCGGTCACCGGTACGATGCCGATACCCGCCTGGGTCAGCCAGTTCAGGTTGAGGCCTGCACCCAGGATCTTGCGGCCATTCAGGTCATCCAGCTTTTCCCACTTGAAGTTGGTGCCGAGGTTGTAGCCACCGTCACCGATAATCGCGAGGAGGGTCTGGTCGTAGCTCTGGAACCGCTCGGCCAGGCTGGGATACTGGTTGTAGATATCGCCCGCCGCGCCAACACTCTGGACCGGATCCATGGTGCCGAAGGGCAGCATAATCTGGAACGCATGCATCGGGAGCTTCGAGGCCTCAAAGCAGTAGCAGAAGCCGCCCATGTCTACGACGCCGTTCTGCACGCCCTCAAAGGTATCGAATACCTTCACGATCGAGCCGCTGTAGCCCTCGATGAAGTTGACAGTGTGATTGGTCTTGGATTCGATGGCCTTCTTCAATTCAGGCTGCAGCCAGTTTTTCATCAAGCCGGCATACACCACCGTCGGCGGATGTCCGGAAGCGATCCGGATCGTGATGTTATCGGCAGTGGCCGGCGCCACGCCTGCAGTCACCGCGCCGGCAACAACGCCGGCAGCGAGAAACCGTTTCAGACTCATAAGGTGCTTCATCGCACTTGCTCCCCGTTGTTCGAACTACTTGTTATTTAAGCATTAGCAGACTAGCGCATCACGCGACATCATGAACGCGGCTATCTCATCCTTTAAGGCACAACTGTACTCGCGCAAATGGAACAGCCGTCCGATGCGCGGCTACGCGGTGCTGAAGGCGCGGTCTCCCGCATCGCCGAGACCGGGGACGATGTAACCCTTGTCGTTCAGGTGGTCATCCACCACTCCGGCGAAGACCGGCACATCGGCGTGCGCCGCTGCAAAGGCAGACAGCCCTTCCGGCGCAGTAATGATCGACATCAATCGCAAGTCCCGCACGCCCTTGTCCTTGAGCCGTGCCACGGCGGCGATGGAGGAATTCGCCGTGGCGAGCATCGGATCAACGATGATGTTCAGGCGGTCGGCGATATCGGTCGGACCGTTGAAATAGTACTCGTGGGCTTCCAGCGTATCGTGATCGCGGAAGATGCCGATATGGGAGACACCCGCCATGGGCATGATATCCAGCGCTCCGTCCAGCATGGCGTTGCCCGCGCGCATGATCGACACCAACACAGGATAGGGTTTCGCTAGCAACGGCTCGGTCGTGGCCGTCAGCGGTGTCTCTATAGCGAAGCTGTCCAAGGCAAGATCACGCGTCGCCTCGCACAGCATCAGTTGCGCGATCTCACGCACCAGCATGCGAAATATCACCGGCTTGGTATTGATGTCGCGCAGCAGCGTGATCTTGTGTCGGATCAGAGGGTGATCCATCACGGTCAGCATGTCGGACATGCCTATTCCTCCCGATTTATTCGCTTCGGTTTAGCGCGGCGGTCGGCCAAATGCGAGACAGCCGGTTGATGATGCGCGCGCTCGTCTGCCATGCTCGCTCGCGACAACACGCAAAACGGACGCCACGTGATCACGCCTGACCGCCTCGCCACACCCGATATCGAGCGCGAAGAACTGCCCGACGGCTCAATCGTCCTGCACAACCGCACGGCGCTTCCCGACCCCCTGCTCGATCCGCTCGCGCGCTGGTTCGACTGGCTGCGCCACGACGGCGACGCGGTCTTTTTCAGTGAGCGTGCGGAGGACGACATCTGCACCGTGACGCGCGCTGATATGGATCGCCTGTCTGATGCCTATGCGTCTAGCCTAGTGGACGCTGGTTGCGGGCCGTCCGCCAGGATCGCCGTGATCGGTGGCGCGAGCATTGCCCATGCGGCCCTGAAAATCGCCGCCCTGAAAGCCAATCTGGTGCATGTGCCGCTGTCACCGATGCTGGCCGAGTCCGGCTTTGGACGAGCCCGACTCGAGCATGCGCTGTCCATAGCCGCGCCGTCCCTGACCATCGACATGACAGGCAGGCTTTCTGACGCTTTGAGCCCCAGTGAGTTGCTAGGAAACGAGCCCAACCGGTCCTTTACACCCCGGGAGTCGAACCTCAGCCATGCTGCCGCGGTCTATTTCACCTCTGGCTCCACCGGTGAGCCCAAGGGTGTGGTGGTTACCCGGCGAATGATCGCCTCCTGCCAGAGCGCCTATGCACTCCACTGGCCGTTCCTAGCGCACCACCGGCCCGCACTGATCGACTGGCTGCCCTGGCACCATGTCTTTGGCGGGCTCGACAATTTCTACAAGATGATCTGGAACGGCGGCGCGTACCACGCTGAGACACCGCCAAGCCGGGACAACATGGACGCGATGGCGATGCGCATCCGCGAGGTGCGCCCGACCGTCCACATCAACGTGCCCTATGGCATCGACCTGCTGCTGGACCATCTAGAACACAGCCACGCGACACGCGACGCCCTGTTCGACCGGCTAGATGTAATCTTTTTCGCAGGCGCGGGCATGGGTGCGGAAACCTGGCGGCGGTTGCGCGACATCGTCGCCGCCGGACCGCACGGCGATAACGGGCCGCCGCTGCTGGTCTCCGGATACGGGGCAACGGAAACCGGCTCAACTATGTGCTTAAGCTACAAGCCGGCCGACATTACCAGCGAGATCGGCCTGCCGCTGCCCGGGCACAGCCTGCGTCTCGCACCTGTGGATGGGGTGTCTGAGATTTACTTCAAGGGCCCCAATGTCGCGCCGGGATATCTCGGCCAGGACGGTGCCAAGCCGCTTCCTCTCAACGATGACGGTTATTTCCGTTCAGGCGATCTGGCCCGTCCGCTGTTTCCGGGAAAACCCGAACGCGGCCTTTGTTTCGACGGCCGGATCGTCGAGGATTTCAAACTGACCACTGGCACCCGCGTGAAAGTCGGCGCACTGCGTCATGCCCTGTTGGCGGCCTGCGCACCCCACCTGCAGGACGTCGCGATTGCCGGGACCGGCCAAAGCCAGCTCGCTGTCATCCTATTCCCTGCCACCAGTGCGTTCTGCGCCCTGAGCCCGACGGAATTGGCAGCGCATTTCCAGGGGTCACTCGCTACCCACAATTCAAAACAGCCAGGCAGCTCGACCGCCATCGCTCGGGCGGCCATCTCGACGACCCCACCCGACCGCGACAAAGGCGAGATCAACGACAAGGGGCACCTTGTCCAGGCGCGCTGTCTGGCGAACCGAACCGAACTGGTCGAGCGGCTCTACGCCAACCCGCCTGGCGACGATATTCTTACGCCGGATATCCCGAAGGGAGCACCGACATGAACAACGAACCTATCCTGCACATAGAACGAGACTCTCAGGATGCCTTCGCCGTCTTCACCATGAACCGGCCGGACAAGCTGAACGCGCTCGACCTCGACCTGCTGGACGCCATCGGCGCAGCCATGCGCGCGGCTCAGGATGACCCGGACATCCGCGCCATCGTGCTGACGGGTGCGGGCCGCGCCTTCACCACGGGCTTCGATCTAGTTAGCGACGACTTCGAGATGGATGCCGCCGGGTGGCAGGCCGACATGAACGCCAATTGCGAGCGCCTGCGCGTGATCTGGGACAGCGAGGTACCTGTGATCGCCGCCATCAACGGCTATGCACTGGCCGGCGGGCTAGAACTGGCCATGTGCTGCGATCTCGCCATCGCGGCGGAGGACGCGATGCTCGGTGAGCCAGAAATCCGCCATGCCTCCGGGCCACCATCCCTGATGATGCCGTGGACAGTGCCGATCCGGCATGTACGCTGGCTGATGTACACCGGCGACATGATCGACGGGCGCGAGGCCGAACGCATCCACCTCGTCAACAAAGCCGTACCGGGCGACCATCTCATGGACGAGGCAAAGCGGCTGGCGCGCAAGCTCGCGCGCATCCCGGGGCCATCTGTCGCAATGACCAAGGCCACCCTGAACCACTATCAGAAGACGGCGGGCCTGTCCGAGTCCTGGCAGTACAATGTGGAGACCATCTCCCAGCTGCATGCCTCCGAGCACGGACGGACTTGGATGCGTAAGCTGAAGGAAAAGCCGCTGAAGGACTTCCTCGACGAGCGAGAGGCCCCGTTCAAGGACCTGGATTGAGGCCGAGCCCGATAACAGCCCTACCACCAGAAAACTCGCGTCGAGGCGGCCTCCGTTCGTGATAGCACCGCTCTTCATCCTGAAAAAGGGACCCAGCGACGGCTCGCGCATGACAGCATTACGGCCGATCCGGTTCAGCCCTTCACCGAGCCCCACCGTTACTGTCGTCCTACGCCCTCCAGTGAGCGACGGGATCATCGCAATCACAAGAATCACATTTCCGCGCGCCGGGCGGTTCGCGAGTTAGCCCAAATCGATCTTGGCACTCGTCGTGCCGCAAGCGTGAAGGTTGTCATCTGGGATACCGAGCGAGGTTGCAATATCCCCGATGGGCAGCGTCTTTGCCGCACGAGCGCCTTCGATGTCGGGCGGCAGGGTCGCAACAGTACGGGAATTCATGGGGCGCTTCCTCAATCGGATGGACGAGGAGAGAACGCAAGCAAACAGATGCTGTGTGGGATCAGGAGTCTTTCACGTTACGGCGCGAAAGACTCGCGAAGGTATCGATCACCGTTGCGGCATCGACCACATCGGCGTAGCGGCGCTCCACATCGCGCAGGTTGGCGCGGTGCGGCTCCTCCTCATGGTCGCCGACACAGTCCTCAGGGACGATGGTACGAAAGCCAAGACTGAAGGCGTCGATCACAGAGGCGCGCACGCAGCCCGAGGTGATACAGCCGGTGACCACCACCGTGTCCACCCCGTGCTTGATAAGGAAAGGGGCGACGGGTGTCTGAAAGAAAATCGACGGCGCGGTCTTGGTGATAACGAGGTCCGGGCCCGCCGCAGCAATGCGCGGATCGAGATCGACCGAGGGATGGCCCTCGATCAACTCCTCACGTAAGGGGGCGATCTTCCAGTAAGGCATGGCCGCCTGAGAGTGATAGCCCATGGAACAGGCCGCGATGGGAAATCCGAGTGCCTTGGCCGCCTTCATAACCTCGACCGTGCGCTCGACGGCGGCATCAATCATGGGCGCGCCGCCCATCCTGAAATCCGGGTCCGTAAAGCCGCGCTGGAAGTCCACCACGACAACGCCGGGCCGCTGTCCCCAGCCGACCGCGCCGTCGCCGTAACCGCGTTCCGCGTAATCCATTTCACTCATAACGTTGCGCCTACCCCAATGTGGACGAATACTAACTGGCGAAGTCCAAGGAGGGAACGCATGAAGCTCTATATGACGGAAATGTCAGGAAACTCGTTTAAGGTCCGGGTTCTGGCGGCAATGCTCGGCGTCGAATATGAGAACATCCGCATTGACTGGGAAAGCGGCGAGCACAAGTCACCGGCGTTCCTGGAGCTCAACCCACGCGGGCAGGTACCTGTCATGAAGATCGAGGGGCGCACCTTCTGGGATTCGACCGCGCATCTCACCTATATCGCGCGCAAGTACGGCGGCGAGACCTGGCTACCGACCGACCCGCTGGACATGGCCGAGGTCATGCAGTGGATGTCCTTCGCCCAGGACGAGGTCCAGTTCGGCCTACAATGGGCGCGAGGTGTGACGATCTATAACCGGCGGCCCGAGGCCTTTGAAGGCTATCTGGTGGACGGCCGACTGGCGCTGGACGTGCTGGAAGGCCAACTCTCGAAGACCGGCGACTGGTTGGCGCTGGGCCGCGCCACATTGGCCGATATCTCCTGCTACCCCTATGTGAAACGCGCACCGGAAGGCGACCTACCTCTGGACGACTACCCCGAAGTGCGGGCCTGGCTGGCGCGCTGCGAAGGTCTGCCCGGCTGGTTCGAGATGGACCCCGTCTAACGCACTCGTTGCACCTGTGAGGCGGCTGGGCGAATATTCGCGGGCCGAAAATTAAACACATAAACTGGCAGTAAGCAGAGGCAGTTTCATGGGGTACCGTATTTCCGTCGATACCGGTGGCACGTTCACTGACATGGTGGTGCTGGACCAGGACGGCGAGTTTCATGTAGGCAAGGCGCTGACCACACCTGACCGTATTTCCGAAGGCATGTTCAACGCACTGGAGGTGGTCGCCGAGCATTTCGGCACGACACCGAAGGATATGCTGGCCGCGACCGACCTGGTGATCTACGGCACCACGCGCGCAACCAACGCCATCGTCACCAAGCAGACCGCGCGCACGGCCTTCCTGACCACGACCGGCTTCCGCGACGTGCTGGTCTTCAAGGAGGGCGGCAAGCACGGCCCCCATGACTACAGCTACGACTATCCGCAGCCCTATATCCCGCGCCGCCACACGTTCGAGATCGACGAGCGCATCGGCAGCGCCGGGGAGGTGGTGCGCCCGATGGACGAGGCGCAGGCCCGCGCGGTGATCGAAAACCTGAAGGTGCGCGGTTTCGAGGCCATCGCCGTCTCGCTGCTCTGGTCCATCGCCAACGAGGCTCACGAGAAACGCCTGGGTGAACTGATCGAGGAGATCTTGCCTGGCGTGCCTTACACGCTGTCCCACCAGCTTGCTCCGATCCTGCGCGAGTACCGGCGCGCCTCCGCCACGGCCATCGACGCCTCGCTGAAGCCGCTGATGCAGGCACATCTGCGCCAGATGCAGACCGACCTGAAGGAAAGCGGCTTTGCAGGAGACCTGCTGATCTCCACCTCCGTCGGCGGTTGCCAGGAGGTGGAATCCCTCGTCGCTCGCCCGATCAACACGCTCAAGTCCGGCCCTGCCATGGCGCCGGTCGCTGCACGCGCCTATTCGGCCATGGAGCATATGGGCGGCGACGTGATTGTCTGTGACACCGGTGGAACCACCTTCGACGTCGGCCTCGTGCGCGACGGCTACCTGGTCTATTCGCGAGATTCCTGGCTCGGGCCCCTTTGGACCGGCGACATCATGGGCACCTCGACCGTCGATGTGCGCTCGGTGGGCGCGGGCGGCGGCTCCATCGCCTGGGTCGATCCCGGCGGACTGCTGCGCGTGGGCCCGCAATCGGCCGGCTCGATTCCCGGCCCCGCCTGCTATGGCAGCGGAGGCGACCAGCCGACCGTGACAGACGCGGCACTGGTCCTGGGCTATATCGACCCCGACTATTTCAACGGCGGGCGGCTGTCGCTCGACCGTGATGCCGCCGTCACCGTGATCTCGAAACTGGCCGAGACACTCGGCAAGGGCGTGGACGAGACCGCGAACGCGATCATGGTCATCGCCAACGAACTGATGATCAAGGCGATCGGCGAGATCACCGTGAATGACGGCCTGAACCCGCGCGAGAGCGTGATCGTCGCCGGTGGCGGTGCGGCCGGGTTCAACATCATGCCCATCGCCCAGGAACTGGGCTGCGACACGGTGATTCTGCCGCGCACTGCCTCGGCCCTATCAGCCTGCGGCATGCAGTATTCGTCTATTGTGTTCGAGGCGACGCGTTCGCGGTTCACCGATTCCCAAAACTTCGACCGCGAAGGGGCGAACCGCGCACTGGACGAGATCGAGGCTGAACTGATGGCCTTCCGCGACAGCCTCGGCACCGCCAAGGATGCCAGCATCGAGATCGAGTTCTTCGCCGAGGCGCGCTACCGCGCCCAGGTCTGGGAACTGGATACGGCCATGCCGAAGCCCCGGCTCGCAAATGATGCGGATGTGGCCGAGCTGGTCGAAGCGTTCCACCAGACCCATGAGCGGGTCTATGCGGTACGCGACGAGGATAGCCCGGTCGAGTGCGTAAACTGGAAGGGGCGTATTTCCATTCGCCCCTTCGATCCACCTCCCGCGCCCGAGCCCACCTCCCTCGAGAATACGCCCGGTGCGGCGACCGAGCGCGAGTGCTTCTTCGGCGGTGACGCGCGCGTCGCGACGCCCATCTTCCGCGGTCCTGACCTGGTCACCGGAGACAAGGTCAAGGGGCCCGCGATTATCGAAGAGCCGACCACCACCATCGTTATCTATCCGGGGATGTCCGCACGGCTCAGCGCCGCCGGCAATTACATCCTCGATTGCCGCTGAGCAGGGAGGGCGCCATGTCCACCGAACCAGAAACAAGTCTCGATCCCGTCCTGATATCCGTCATGGCCAACCGGCTGGACGGCATCGTGCGAGAAATGACCAATACCCTGCTGCGCTCCGCACGCTCGGCGGTGATCTCCTCGGCGCGCGACTTTTCGTGTTGCCTCGTGACCGGAAATGACGAGTTACTAGCGCCCGCCGAGGGCCTGCCGGTGCACATCTTCGGCTGTCACATCCAGACGGCGAACATGCGCAAGTACCACGAGGGCGACATCCAGCGCGGCGACGCCTATCTGGACAACGATCCCTATGGCGGCAACACGCACCCCGCCGACCACACGTTCATGGTGCCGGTCTTCTTCGAGGGCGAACACCTGTTCACCGCCGTCTCCAAATGCCACATGGCGGATATCGGCAACTCGATCCCGTCGAGCTATTTCGTGCGCGCGCGCGATGTGTACGAGGAAGGCGCGCTCGTCTTCCCCGGCGTCCGTATCCAGCGCGATTTCAAGAATATCGAGGACATCATGCGAATGTGCCGCGCACGCATTCGGGTGCCCGATCAGTGGTATGGCGACTACCTGGCGGGCCTCGGCTCTGCGCGCATCGCCGAACGCCGGCTGGAATCTTTCTGCGAGAAGTATGGCAAGGACACGGTGAAGGCCTTCATGCGCGAATGGTTCGACTATTCCGAACGGCGTATGATCGACAACATCCGAAAGCTGCCCAAGGCCAAGCTGGTCAACACCGGCCGCTCGGACCCGCTGGAAGGCATGCTGCCCGACGGACTGGAACTGACCGTGAAGCTGGAGATCGACCCCGAGGCCGCGGAGATCCATGTGGACCTGTCGGATAACCCGCCCTCGGTCGATGCGGGCCTAAACACTTCGCTCGGCTCCGCCACCTCGGCGGTGGTCGGCGCGATCTTCAACGCGCTCGACAAAGACCTGCCGCGCAACGAGGGCTCGTTCCGGCGCCTCCATTTCAAGTACGCAGAAGACAGCGTGGTCGCCGCGCCGACCTTCCCGCATTCATGTTCCGTCTCGACAACCAATGTCTCGGAGCGTCTCGTGAACATCACCCAGTCGGCATTCGCCCAGCTGGGTGACGGCATGGGCCTGTCGGAGGGCGGCGCCGGCCTGGGTGCGGGTATGGCGGTGATTTCTGGCAACGATATGGGCCGAGGCGGACAGCCCTATGTGAACCGCCTGATGCTGTCCACAAACGGTGGCCCGGCCAGCGCCGAGGCGGATGGCTGGGTCAACTACGCCATCCCTGTGATCGCCGGACTGATGTACCGGGATTCGGTCGAGGTGGATGAACTCAAGCACCCGATCCGGGTGGAATCCCTGCAACTGGTCACGGATTCGGCCGGGGCCGGACGCCGGCGCGGTGCCCCCGCCCAGCAGATCGAGTATGGCCCCACGGGCGCGCCCATGACGGCGGTGATCTCCTGTGACGGCCAGCATACCCAGCCGCGCGGCGTACTCGGCGGCCTGCCGGGCACGGCGGGCGAGACCTGGCTGATCCAGGACAACACCCAGCCAGAACGCCTGCCGAACGTTGCGCAGGTGACTATCGACCCGGGCCAGCGTATCCGCGGCCGGGATTCCGCCGGCGGCGGCTACGGCGACCCTCTGGACCGGGAGGTCGAGCGGGTGCTGGTGGATGTTTTCGAGGGTTGGGAGACCCGTAAGAAGGCGCGCGACGTCTATGGCGTGGTGTTCTCCGGCGAGATCGAGGACGATACGCTGGCGGTGGATGTCGCCGCCACCGAGGCCCGGCGCGACGAACTTCGGGCAGCGCGCGAAAACTGAGCCCCTGATTCAGCTCGGGAATTCGTCGAGGGCGAGTGGCAACTCCAGCCGCTCCCCGCGCGCGGCGGCGAGGTCGATGGCCATGCACAGCAGCAGGTTTTCGTGCCCCTCGCGCGCCGTGGTGTGCGGCGTCTCGAGCCCCACATAGAGGCGCTGAAACCAGGCATTCGTCTCTTCGCGCAGCGGTCCCCAGAACTGGCCAAGCGAATACTCCCCGAACGGGATGCTGGTGAGGAAGTCCACATGGCGCGGCGGGCCTTCAGGCGCGTCCTTCTTGTAGCCGGCACCCTGAGGCAGTTCGCTGGCCAGCACTAGGTCGCGGTGCATGTCCTCGATGTCGATCACGCCTTTGTCCCCGACAATTCCGACCTGCATACCGTACACACCGCCTGGCCAGACGGTCGGCGCGGCCCATGAGTGACTCAGTGACAGCATAGAGCCGTCATCGAAACTGACGATGGCGAAGGTCGAATCCTTGCTGCCCGAGGTGCCGAAGATACGGTCAGTGGATTGTGCAAAGACCGAGACCGGTCGGCGGCCCGCCATCAGCCAAAGGCACATGTCGAGGATGTGGGTGCCGCTGATCACCACCGGCGTCGTTGTATCGTGGCGGTTAGCGCGCGCCAAGCACATCTCTGCGATGCGCCGGTTGAGCAACGCTCGCGCGGATACAGCCGTGACGTCCCCGATCTGCCCCCGAGTGAGCCGTTCCTTAACGGTCAGGAAACGGCGGCGGAACCGTTGTGTGTAGCCCATCACCGCATCGACGCCAGCCGCATCGATGGCCTCCATCACTTGCGCCGATTCCCGCACATCGATCGCCAACGGCTTTTCGATAAAGAGCCGGTGTCCGTGTTCCAGCGCCTGCATGACAGGCCGCACATGGGCTGATTCCTGCGTAGCGACGATCACCGCGTTGACTTCGGGCCGGGCGAGAAGCTCGGCGGAATCTGTGGTCACGAAATCCGCACTGGTGTCTCGCGCCAGTACATCGGCCAAGTCCTGCCGAATATCGCATACGCCGAGCCAGCCGACACCGGGATAGTCCCGTGCCAGCTCGGCGCGTACGCGCCCGATCGGCCCACAGCCGATCACCGCAAGCCCGATTTCCTGTCCGGTTCCGGCCAAAACAACGTCCTCCCGTTCGGGGTATTCTAGACGCCCCGGCGGCGATGGCATAAAGAATCAGCAATCCCTTTCCGATTCGAGCCACCGTGACCACGTCTCCCGAAGCACCGCCGACCGAACGACCCTACAGCCGGCGCGCCGCCATCATCCGCATGGCGCCGATCCTGGCGGTGACGTTCATACTGGCGCATTTCCTGCGCTCGGCCCCCGCAGTTATCGCGCCGAACCTGCGCGCCGAACTAAACCTCGACCCGGCCCAGCTTTCGACGTTGCCCGCCGCGATCTTCCTGGGTGCCGCCATCATGCAGTTGCCCGTCGGCGTGCTGCTCGACCGGTTCGGGCCGCGTCGCACCATGTCCGCCCTGTTCATTCTGGCCGCCTTCGGCTCGATCCTGTTCTCCCAGGCGGACGGTGTGACGACACTCGCTATCGGCCTGTTTCTGATCGGCTGTGGCGCGGCCCCGGTTTTCATGGGGGTGATGGTCCTTCTGGCCCGCTGGATCGCCCGGGACCGGCTAGCAACCGGCACCGCCATATCCATTTCGGTCGGTGGCGCGGGCATGCTGTTGTCGGCCTCACCCTTCGCCGCTGCCGTGGAGCTTTACGGCTGGCGGGATTCCCTGCTTGCCGTCGGCCTGTTTTCCATCGCGGTGGCCTTCGTCGTGCTCTTGATGGTCCGCGACCGCCCCGCAGACGCGCCCGCCCCGCCAGGGGGCGAAACATTGCTGGAAACGGTGATGGGCCTGCGCCATGTGCTGGGCGACGTGCGCATCTATTCCTTCGCCGCCGCAACCTCCATGTCAGTGGGGGCTCTCGTCACCATCCGCAACCTGTGGATCGGCCCCTACCTGAACGACGTCTTCGACCTAGATATCGTGGCCCGCGGCAATGTGATCTTTATCGTTTCGGTCGCCTGGCTGGTCAGCGCCCTGGCTTACGGCCCGCTCGACCGCTTGTTCGACACCCGCAAGGGCGTTGTAACGGGCGGGCTACTGGCCTTCACGGCGACGCTTGTGGCGCTGGCGGTGAGCTCTAGTTCCTCTGTGATCGTGGCGACCATTCTGCTGTCAGCCTTCGCACTGTTCGCTGCAATGGCCTCACCCATCTTCGCCCACGCACGCAGCCTGTTCCCCGAGACTCACACGGGCCGCGCCTTCACGGCCATCAACCTGTTCACCTGGTCGGGCGTGTTCCTGATGCAGATGGTGACGGGCGGTATCCTCGACGCATTTCCCGTCGATGAGATGGGGCGCAGTCCGGCTATTGCCTACCGCGCGATGTTCGCCGCGCTGGCGGTCCTACTGCTGATTGCGCTGGTAATCTACCGCCGGGTCGATGACGTACCGCCGTCGAGCGAACGCAGCCACTAGAATCAAAAAACCCCGCCCCGGAATGAACCGGGACGGAGGTTTCCGAAACTGCTGGATCAGATAAAGACGCGCTTCATCTGGGCTTCCGGATAGCGCTCGCCCGCCGCTGCACCGACCGGCACCAGCGCCGAGATTTCCTCGACCTCCGCCGGGCTCAGTTCGACACCGATCGCCCCCACGTTCTCGTCGAACCGCTCGGCCCGCTTCGTGCCCGGGATGGTGACAATGTCGTCGCCGCGCCCGATCAGCCAGGCCAGAACGAGCTGGGCCGGCGAGCAGCCCTTCTTGTCGGCATAGGCCGCCACACGCAGGATCAGTTCGCGGTTGGCCTGGAAGTTATCCTTGTTGAAACGCGGGTGACGGTAATGCGGATCGTCCTCGTCCACAGTCTCGGCATTCACATACTGGTCGGTCAGGATGCCGCGGCCCAGCGGTGAATATGCCACGAAGGTGATACCAAGTTCGTTGGTAGTCGCATAAATCTGTTCCGCCTCGACCCGGTACATAAGCGAGAACTCGCTCTGCACAGCCGCCAGCGGGTGGGTGGCATGGGCACGACGGATGGTCTCAGGCTTGGCCTCGCAAATGCCGATGGCCTTCACCTTGCCCTGCTCGACCAGCTTCGCCATGGCGCCGATCGTGTCCTCGATGGGCACCTCGGTATCGACGCGGTGCTGGTAGTAGAGGTCGATCACGTCGGTGCCGAGACGCTGGAGGCTCTTCTCACACGCCTCGATCACATATTCCGGCCGGCCATCCACGCCGTTAGCGCCGCCCGGGATCTGGGTCTGTCCGAACTTGGTCGCGAGCACCACCTTGTCGCGATAGCCGTCCTTGAGAGCCTTGCAGAGCACTTCCTCATTATGACCCCAACCGTACATGTCCGAGGAATCAAGGAAGTCCGTGCCCTGGTCGATGGCGTAGCGCACGAAATCGACTGTCTGGTCGTCATCCGCGGCACCATAGACGCCGGAAAAGGACATGCAGCCCAGTCCGACTGGTGCCACCTTCAGATCGCTACCGCCCAACTGGCGCTTCGGTGCTGTTTTCAGATCAGCCATCTTTTCTCTCCTCCCGCACCCGTGACGGCATGCGTGCTGCGAATGTATTGTGAAGCGCCGTTATAGCAGGCCAAAACGCCGGTGTGGACTGCGGAGCGGGATTTTGGGGGATAATCATGACCACATACTCGGGAAGCTGTCACTGCGGTCGCATCCGCGTCGCGCTCGAAACGGATCTCGCCCCGAAAGCTTCACGCCGCGGTCCTGCCTGTGTGGTTTCTGCCGCATGCACTCAAGCGCCGCCGTCTCCGATCCCGACGGGAAAATCACTTTCTCGGCCGCCAACCGCGACGATGTTAGCTTCTACCGGCACGGGCTCGGCCTGACAGATTTCATCGTCTGCAAGACCTGCGGTGTCTATATGGGCGCGCTCATGCCCTATGACGACGGCACCGCCGTGGCCAATGTAATGGTCAAGACGCTCGACGACGGCGACCGCTTCACACAATCATCCGCGTCGGTCATACGCACCGAGGAAGACGAGGCCGGCAAGCGCACCCGTCGCCGCGCCCAGTGGAGCCCGGCTTCCTTCGAGGAACGCAGCGCATGAGCCCACCCGCCCGGCGCGCCACGTCGCTCTGGTTCGACCTAGCGGCCGTGACGCTGGTCCAGGCAGTTGCCACCTTCTCCAGCCTGACTCTCGCTGCGACCGCACCCGCAGTGGCATCGGACATGAACGTGCCCGTGGAGTTTATCGGGTTCCAGATCGCCCTGGTTTACGGCGGGGCGTCACTGGTTTCGACCTTGTCCGGGTTCCTGCTGCGCCGGTGGGGACCGGGCCGGGTCACGCAGGCCAGCATGGTCCTGTGCGGCGCCGGGGCAGGCCTGATGGCCGTACCATCCGTCGCCGTCATGGCGCTCGGCGCGCTGGTTATGGGTATCGGATACGGCATGCCCAATCCGGCAGGTGCGGAAATCCTCATGAAGCGCACACCCGACCGGCGTCGCAACATGGTCTTCTCGATTAAGCAGACCGGAATTCCAGCCGGTGGCATACTGGCCGGCCTCGTTGCTCCGAACGTGGCCGAGACCATTGGCTGGCAGGCCGCGCCGCTGATCGGCGCCATTTCATGCCTTGTTCTCACCGTCGTGCTCCAACCGTGGCGGGAAAGCTGGGACGGAGAACGGGACCCCGGGGCGCGGATGGATTCCACAGCGTTCAACGCCATTCTGATGATCTGGCAGACCCCCGTCCTACGCTGGATGGGGTTTGCCGGGTTCAACTACGCCTTCATCCAGCTCGCGATCTCGACCTTCGCCGTGACCATCCTTGTGACCGAAGCCGAATTCAGTCTGATCGCGGCGGGAACCGTGCTCGCCACAGTGCAGGTCGCCGGTATGGCCGGGCGCGTTGTCTGGGGTTGGCTCGCGGACCGCTGGGGTATCGGTGACGAACTGCTGATCGCCATGGGTATTTTCAACGTCGCCGGCGCTGTGATGACAATGTGGATTGACCCCGCCTGGCCGGTCTGGGCCATCTATCTGTTCTTCGTGGCCTTTGCGGCCAGCGCCTATGGCTGGACCGGCATCTTCATGACGTCCACCGTCAACCGTGCACCGCCCGCAATGTCGGGAACGGTTACGGGCGGCATCGGCGCACCGGTATATGGAGGGGTAATTTTTGGGACAGCCGCATTATCTGTGCTGGCGGACGCCATGGGTGGCGTGGCGAACGCATTCGCTATTGTCGCCGTTTTGGCCTGTCTGGGAGCGCTGGCGCTGGGCCGAGTACGGCGGATCGGCCGCGGCTAGAACGCAGGCCCCTTTCAGGCCCTGCCGATACGCGGCCCGTCGGGATTGTGCTGACCGAAAGACTCGTTCAGCACGTTCATGCTGTCCTCGGCGAGCGCGATCCCTTCGGCGAGGTGTTTCAGAGGTTTGATGTTGCTTTTGATCACGCGCACCGCCTCAGGGCCGATGTCGTCCATGATTTTGGTTGCGCGCTACAGAATCTCGTTGCGAATTCCGGAAAGAATATCCTCCGGATTGTTGTCAATTACCAAGAATCTGGTCGTGGATACCTCTCGATAGGTGTCTCAGAGTGCGAGAACCGCACGGATAGGTAAAGAAAGTGTTAGCGTAAGTCGAAGCCGGTGTAGCCCGCCGCGGCGATCTCGTCGCATTTTTTCGCGTAGGCCGGCATTCCACCAATATAGGGCATAAACACCCGCGGCTTGCCCTCGACGTTCGAGCCCAGATACCAGGACTGGCAGGTCGAGCGCATGGACAGGTCGGCGACCTCGTTCACATGGGCAACCCAGTTGTCCTGGGCATCGCGCGTCGCCTCGATGCGCCCCACACCCTTATCCTGCATATGCGCGAGGCAATCGGTGATCCAGTTCACATGCTGTTCGATGGACGGGATCATGTTGGTCAGCACGGACGGGCTGCCCGGCCCGGTGATCGTGAACATGTTCGGAAATCCGGCCACCATGAGCCCTAGTAGGTGCGCGGGCCGTCTTCCCAAAAGTCGCGCAGGCGCGCGCCGCTCACACCCCGGATATTGATCTTGTTCAGTGCGCCGGTCATGGCGTCGAAGCCGGTGGCGAGGATGATCGCATCCACCTCATAGACGGTGTCACCGCAGCGTACGCCGGCGGGCACGATCCCGTCGACCGGGGTGACGCTCACGTCGATAAGATCGACGGTGTCCCGGTTGTAGGCCTCGTAGTAGTCGGAGCCCACGCATAGCCGCTTGCACATGAAGAGCTGATGCGGGCACAGCAGTTCGGCCTTCACCGGATCGCGAACAATGCCTCTGATCTTCTTTCGAACGAATTCGGACGCCGTCTCGTTTGCCTCCGCACTGGTCATGAAATCCGCATAGGCTGCCATGAAGGCGAGGCCGCCCATCTGCCAGCGTTTCTCGTATTCAGCGTTGCGCTCTTCCTCGGAAACGGCCAGCGCCGACGGCCCGGCGACGGGAAAATAGTTACCGGAGAAGGTTTGCCGTGCCTGGGCACGCAGCGCCGGATAGTTGGCCTTGATTTCCGCTACCTCTTTGGGATCGAGCGGGCGGTTATGCGCCGGGATGACATAATTGGCCGTGCGCTGGAACACGGTCAGCTGCGCGGCCTGTTCGGCCACAATCGGAATGGTCTGCACCCCCGACGACCCGGTGCCGATGACCGCGACCCGGCGTCCGGTGAAATCGACCCCGCCCTCGGGCCAGCGCGCCGTGTGATAGACATCGCCCGCGAAGCTCTCCAGACCCTCGAAGTGCGGTGTGTTCACCGAGGACAGGCAGCCCGTCGCCATAACGCAGAAGCGCGCAGTGACGGTCTCGCCGCCCTCGATTTCGATGGTCCACAGGCCGGTGTCGTCGTCCCAGGTGGCGGCGGTCACGGGCGCATGGAACTGGATGTCAGGCCAGAGGTCGAAGCGGTCGGCCACATGATCCGCGTAGCGCTGGAGTTCCGCCTGACTGGGATAGCGCTCGGTCCACTCCCACTCCTGCTGAAGCTCTTCCGAGAACTGGTAAGAGTAGAACATGGTCTCGGTATCGACACGTGCACCCGGGTAGCGGTTCCAGTGCCAGGTGCCCCCGACGCCGTCCCCCGCTTCATAGGCACGTGCCGACATGCCCAGTTCGCGTAGCCGGTACAGCATGTACATGCCGCCGAACCCGGCGCCGGTCACAACCGCATCGAAATCAGGCGTGCTCACGTCTCAGCTCCTTACGAGTTCGAGCGCCCGCTCCAGATTTGACGGATCGGGCTCCAGCTCGCCAGCTTGGATTTGCCGAGTGATTTCCGCGATTGCAGCGTTGACCGGCGCGGACTGGCCGCGCCTGGCGCTTTCCTCGACGACCAGCCCGTTGATCAGGTCAACCTCGCTATAGCGGCCCTTGATATGGTCCTGCAGCACGCAGTCGCGTGCGGCGGGACCGATATCTGCCGCCAACTTGTCCAGCAGCTTCTCGAGCAGCCGGTTGGTGTCCTTCACGTCTTCCGGCTTCAGCCCAAAGATCGGCTGGATAGTGTGGCCCATGGTCTGCCCAACCGTCAGCGCCTCCGTGCCGGCGCGGAGCGCAAATTCACGCATGCCCGGCAGCTTCATCGCCTCATAGAGCGTCAGTCCCATCAGCGCGAACGGGCCGAGACACATGGTGTTGACCACCAGCTTCATCCATTTTGCGGCGACGATCTGGTCGGTGATCGAGACCTTGCCCGCGTGCCGCAAGATATCTGCGATTTCTTCTTCACGGCCCTTAGGGCCACCCTCGAGCGCTCCGACCCCGAACCAGGTCTTGGCCGGCGGCGTATTCCGCTGGACCTCGCCCGGTGTAAAGATTTCCGAGGAGAGCTCAACAACGCAGCCCAAAGTCCGCCCGGGCCCGACGATCTCGGCAATGTCGTCCTGCATCATGGCGTTCTGGATTCCGACGACCAGCCCGTCCTCGGCCAGATGCGGTTTGATGAGCTCACAGCACCAGCGGGTATCGTAGGCCTTCACCATGAGGAAGACGATATCGAAGGCGGTGTGCATCTCGGCGAGGTCGCTAAGATGATGCGCCCTGACCTCGACATGCACCTCTTCGTCGGGCATCCGAATGGTTAATCCCTTTTCGCGCATGGTCTCCACATGCGCGGCCCACTGGTCGATCAGGGTGACGTCATGACCAGAGCGGATGAGGTCCGCCGCGACCGAACTACCGTTGGCGCCGGTCCCAAGAACCGCGATCTTCTTATCGTTGACCGCCACTGGATCAGCCTCCCGCACCATCATTGCCGGGCGCGTATTTGCCCGAGACCTGCGGCGTGTAACGGCCTTCCCCACCTGATTCCGTATGTGCGAGGCGGGTGATGCGTGCCCATTTGCGCTGCAGCTTGTCCTCGATGTTGATGGTCAGGCGGCCGCAGCCCTCGACCTCCAACTCAACCTTATCACCGTCCTGGAACGGGTTGAGGCCACGATGGTTGGTCCCGGTGGCGATCACGTCGCCCGGTTCCAGCACATGGATCGAGCTGAGCCAGGAGATGCAGCGCGGAATCTTGTGCGCCATGTCGTTTGTATTGAAGTCCTGCATAAGGTCGCCATTGACCCAGAGTTTCACATCGAGGTTCTGCGGGTCGGCGATCTCGTCCGCCGTCACGATCCAGGGACCAAGCGGCGCGAAGGTAGCGCGGGACTTGGCCTGGAAGAAAACGTTATTGGCGGGCGGCATGCCGCGGGCGGAACCGTCGATGAAGTTAAAGTAGCCGAAGACATGGCTCATTGCGTCGGCCTCGGAAACATTGTCGGCACGCTTGCCGATCACCAGACCCAGCTCGGCCTCACCCTCGAAGATATCGGCGGGGATATCCGGCAGCACCATCGTGTCGCCCTCGCCGATAACCGTGTTGGTTGCCTTGTGGAACGCGTTGATCGGCGCCGCCTCCGATAGGGTGCCGTTCTCCATGTAGTTCACGGCCATGCAGTCGATATTGCCCGGCTTCGGCAGCGGCGGACGTATACGAACATTGGCGAGCGGGATGCCTGCGCCGTCGGCAGCGGCTTTTTCCAGCGCGCCGCGATAATCGTCGAATCGCTCGATCAAGCCATTGATCAGGTCATGGGGGCCGGTGTGCGGAATGTCCTGCACTGCCACGGACACATCCACCACCTCGTCGCCGCGCAGGACGCCCAGACGGAAATCGTCGAAATACAGAATCTTCATGTCTTCCCCCCTCAGGATTAGCGATCGGGCCGATCGGCCTCGTTACCCCGGTTTTAGCAGACCGTCTATGCCGAGCGCGACAGGCTTTGGTGACGTTTGCGCAGCAGTGCCAGTGCGATACGATAGCGTCCACACACCGGGACCTAGCGGGGACGAGACACATGAAAGCTTCCTATATCGAACGGCACGGCGGACCCGAAGTCCTGACCTATGGCGACCTGCCCGATCCCGCCATCGCCACCGGCGAGGTGATCGTGGATATCCACGCAGCCAGCGTGAACGGCGCGGACTGGAAGGTGCGTGCGGGCGGAACCTATGGCGATATCGACAGCTTCCCCTACGTGCTGGGTCGCGACTTTTCCGGCGTAGTGAGCTCCATCGGCGAGGGTGTGACGGATTTCGGCTTGGGTGACGTTGTTTTCGGCGTTTGCGACCGCGGCCAGGAAGGCACCTATGCCGAGAAGATCGCGATGAAGGCTTCCATAATCGCCGCCAAGCCCGATAGCATGACCCATATAGAAGCGGCAGCCCTTTCGCTGATTGGCCTGACGGCAATCATCTCCGTTGAGGAAACCCTGGAACTGAAATCCGGCGAGACCATCCTGATCCAGGGCGGCGCGGGCGGCGTCGCCGGGTTCGCCATCGAACTGGCCAAGTACATCGGCGCCAAGGTCATCACGACTGCCAGCACCGCCAATGTGGATTATGTGAAGGGCCTCGGGGCCGACCAGGTGATCGACTATACGAAGGAGGATTTTACTAAGGTGGTTTCCGATGTCGATTGCGTGTTCGAGACTGTCGGCGGCCCGGTGACCGAGAAATCCTTCGCCGTAGTGAAGTCCGGGGGGCGCGTGGCGTCCATCGCATCGGGAATGCAGGCGCCGCCGTCGCCGCGCGAAGACGTGGTCTCCTTACGCCCGGCGGTCGGGCGTGACCGCCCGCATCTTGAGCAGATCGCAGATCTGTTCGCGAAGGGCGCGGTGCATGTGCCGCCGGTCACGACCTTCTCGCTGCAGGATGCCGCGGAAGCGCACAGGATCAGCGAAGGCCGTCACCTGCGTGGCAAGTTGGTCTTCGACATCGCCTAACGCTTTGCTCAGAGGGGATGCTATGCATCATCCACTGAGAAGACCGGCCGCGGACGGCCGCGCTGCGCGAGGAACAAAAACGAGCCCAATTTACTTGTATAGCAGAGCACAAGGGTATCCTTGTGCTCTGAGGGGCTATGTTGGCTGATCCTCGCAGAGGCAACCGCAGATCTGACGAGCAGGCCGATGCCATGGCGCTCCTTCAAGAAACCAAACCCGGATTAGACTTCCGGCTCGCGGCGCGGTTTCCGTTCAGGGGTAATGTCACCCGCTAGCCGGTGACAGCCTCAGGCATAGAGTTCTGGCTCCGGTGCCGCGCGGCCGAGGATCATGTCGGCGGCCTTTTCCCCGATCATCACCGTCGGGGCATGGGTATTGCCGCCTACCAGTGACGGCATGACCGACGCATCGGCCACCCGAAGCCCCTCAACACCACGCACCTGCAACTGTTCATCGACAACGGCATCGTCATCGTCGCCCATTCGGCAGGTGCCCACCGGGTGATAGACCGTCCCGCCCGTCGCCCGGATAAAGGCGTCGATCTCGCTATCGGTGCGCGCATCGTTCGGAGGCCATATCTCGCCCCTACTGTGTACGGCGATGGCAGGCTGATGCAGGACCTCGCGCATCGCCTTGAAGGCCGCGCGCATAGTCAGCCGGTCACGCTCAGCAATAAGGTAGTTTGGCTCAATTCGCGGCGCGTCGCGCGGATCGGCGGACCGCAACGTGATCTCCCCACGGCTTTCCGGGCGCAACTGGCAGGCATGGCACATAAAGGCATCGGGCCGGGTGTGATCTTTCGAATGGCTCACAAAAGGACGCCTGATCAGCGATAGCAGGTTCCCGGCGCTGAAGTGGAATTGTACATCCGGCATGTCGAGCGAGTCCGATGTTCGGATGAATGCGCCGCCTTCCAGCGGGAAACCCGAGGCCGGGCCCGACCGGGTCAGGAAGGCCCGCGCCATCGAGAGCACCCCGCGCTCGGTCCGCACCAAGCTATCGGTCAGCGTCGGGGTCTCCGACGTATGGACGGTGTGGACACACAGATGGTCCTGCAGGTTGCGCCCCACATCGCGCAGGTCGCTGACCGGCGTGATGCCCAGCATCTTGAGATCATCGGCGGCACCGATGCCCGACAGCATGAGCAGTTGCGGCGAGTTCACCGCGCCGCCGCACACGATCACCTCGCCCGCAGCATGCGCGGTCACCGTTTTCCCGCCGCGCCGGTAGCGCACGCCGGTGGCGCGGGTTCCATTGAAGACGATCCTTTCACTCAACGCACCAGTTTCCACAGAGAGGTTGGGCCGGTCGAAGACCGGTTTCAGATAGGCCGAAGCCGCACTCCATCGACGGGCGTTGCGGATGGTGAACTGGTACCGCCCGAAACCTTCCTGCTCGGGGCCGTTGAAATCTGGGTTGGCCCGATAGCCGGCCTGAACCCCCGCCGCCACGAAGGCGTCGAACAGGACGTGGTCATGGGCGGCATTGCTAACCGTCAGCGGCCCGTCCGCCCCGTGATACGCATCGCCGCCGCGCACATTGCCCTCCGCCCGCTTGAAGTAGGGCAGGACATCGGCATAGGACCACCCCGACAGGCCGAGCTGGCGCCAGTGGTCGTAATCGCGCGCATGTCCGCGGATATAGATCATGCCATTGATGAGAGACGATCCGCCGAGCGACTTGCCCCGTGGCCATAGAATCCGGCGGTTGTCGAGATGCGCCTGGGGCTCGGTCTCGTACTGCCAGTTATAACGGGCCTTCGGGATGATCTTCGCATTCCCGACGGGGATATGGATCAGCGGGTGGGAATCCTTGCCCCCCGCCTCCAGAAGCAGGACCCGTACCGCCGGATCGGCGCTCAAACGGTTTGCGAGCACACACCCCGCGCTACCCGCGCCGATGACGATATAGTCATACGCTGAAGAGTCAGCCATTCGTGCCCAATGATTCAGGTTGTCGATGATATCGCATTGACTTTTTCCCGGATCTGACCTTTCTTAGGGGTGTTGCCAACAGCAACCCTGGCACCAAGACCTATAAAAAAATTCGGCGTTTTCAGAAAGTTACGCCGGCTCAACCCCTTTGCAAAGTGGGTAGAACTCCGGTCTGAGCTGCGAAAAGGGACAGAACGGCACGTTTTTTCGCCGGACAGCAGGGAAATGCCCGTCCGCGACGTAACAGGCCGGGGCGCACCGCAATGAATGCGCCGCCGGAAAGAGGGATGAGGTTGTGAGCGAGAGCAGTTCAGAGATGCAGTCGGTCGGCGCAGTCCAGACCGGAAATTCGGACGCAGATTTGGAGCAGGTCGGCCGCGTGCGCGCCGCCGGTGACGCACCGCGCGAACGCCCGTGCATGATGTGCGGCACGAAGTTCGAGAGCGAAGGCTGGCACAACCGTCTGTGCGGCAGTTGCCGCAAGCGAAGCGCGCCCCTGGGCTGACGCCTCGCTTCAACCGTCCGCGATCTTCCTGAAGATCGCCGAGAAATCCAGATCCGTGTTCCCGGCACCGGCAAACTCTTCATAGAGTTCAGTCGCCTTTGCACCGAACGGCGTGTTCGCACCGCTGGCCGCGACGGCCTCTTCCGCCAGCTTCAGGTCCTTGAGCATCATCGCGACCGTGAACCCGGCAGCGTATTCGCGGTTGGCAGGTGATGTTGGCACCGGCCCCGGCACCGGACAGTAGTTGACCATCGCCCAGCACGAACTGGTGGCGGTGGAGGCGATGTCCCAAAGCTTCTGGCGGTCGAGGTCGAGCTTGTCGGCCAGCGCAAACCCCTCGGATACGGCGATCATCTCGATGGCTAGCATCAGGTTGTTGCACACCTTCGCGGCCTGACCAGCGCCGGCATCGCCCGCGTGGAAGATATTCTTGCCCATCACATCCAGGACCAGCTTCGCGCGATTAAATGCCGCCTCTGTGCCCCCGCACATGAATGTCAGCGTGCCAGCCTGCGCACCCCCGACACCGCCCGAGACCGGCGCATCGATCATATCCAACCCACGCCGCTCCGCTTGCCCGATCAGGTCACGCGCCGTGGTCACGTCGATGGTGGAACTGTCGATCAGCAACGAGCCCTTCTCAACAACATCCATCACCTTATCGTCTTCCAGATAGACCGACCGCGCGTGCTGACCCGCTGGGAGCATGGTGATAACGATTTCTGACCCGGTCGCCGCCTCGGCTGCTGACCCAGCCGATTTTGCTCCCGCGTCCACAGCACGCGCGACAGCGTCGGCCACAAGGTCGAATGCACTCACCTCATGACCGGCCTTGAGGAGGTTTGCCACCATTGGCCCGCCCATGTTGCCGAGCCCGATAAAACCGATCTTCGCCATAGTTTGCTTCCCGCTTCGTATTCTGGTCACGACGCCGTGCCGCTCAGGACAACTGCGCTGCCTTAAAGTCCGGCTCACCCGGCACCGGCTCGAAATACTCGTCGATATCCGCGTCCGAAACGGCCGTCAGTGTGTCCGGCTCCCATTTCGGTGCACCGTCCTTGTCGATCACTACTGCGCGAATACCCTCGAACATGTCATGGCCGCGATAGGAACGGTTGGCCATGCGGTACTCCATCTCCATGATGTCCGCGATGGATTCGATGTTCGGACCCAGGCGTAGTTGCCGGAAGGTCAGCTTCAGCGACGTGGGTGATTTGGTCGCCAGCATCCGGAGGTGCTTGTCCGACCATTCGGTGCCTTCTGCCTCCAGCGCTGCCAGAATGGCCTCCACGCTGTCACCAGCGAAGCAGCGATCGATAGTCTCGCGGTATTCAGCCAGCGGCGCCGGGCCGGGATCGCTCGAAAAGGACTTGATGATGGCACTGGCCGCACCCTGATCGGCAGGATTTGCTTCGGCCAGCGCCGCGATCAATTCCACGTTATGGTCCGATTCCACATAGAAATCACCCAGGCCCGCATACAGCGTGTCTGCCGCCTTCATCCGGTAGCCGGTCAGACCTAGATACATCCCCACCTGTCCGGGACAACAGGACAGGAACCAGGTACCGCCAATATCGGGGAACAGGCCGATACCCGTTTCCGGCATGGCAAAGGTGGTCCGCTCGCTCAGTACCCGGTGGGAACCATGCACGGACATCCCCGCGCCGCCGCCCATGGTGATGCCGTCCATCAGCGCGATGTAGGGCTTGGGAAAGGTATGGATGCCGACATTCAGCGCGTATTCCGCACCGAAATAGATCTCGCTGAAATTCGTGCCTCGCTCGTTGTACATATCGCGGATGTCACCGCCGGCACAGAACGCCTTCTCGCCCGAGCCCTGGACCACTACCGCGGCAACCGAATCGTCGGACGCCCAGGCCGTCAGCTTCGGCTGGATGAGACGAATCATGTTGAGCGAGAGCGCGTTCAGAGATTTCGGCGCGTTCATCGTTACGAGGGCGATCTGCCCGCGGGTCTCGAACAGAACTTCGGGTTCGTCAATCATGGGTAAATTACTGTCGTAAAACATCGCGGGAGATGATCACCCGCATAATTTCGTTGGTGCCTTCGAGGATCTGGTGCACCCGCAGGTCGCGCAGATAGCGCTGGATCGGGAACTCCTTTAGGTACCCGTATCCGCCATGCAATTGAAGGGCTTGGTTGACCACATCGAAGCCGGTATCGGTCGCGATCCGCTTGGCCATCGCCGCGGCCACGGTGGTGCCATGCATATTGTTGTCCAGCATCCACGCCGCCCGGTGCAACATCAGCCGGGCTGATACCAACTCGCTCGCCATGTCAGCCAGGCGGAACTGAAGCGCCTGGAACTCGGCCAGCGGTTGACCGAACTGTTGGCGTTCCTTCAGATAGTCTCGACTGGCCTCTAGGCAGGCCCGCGCGCCACCGACCGAGCAGGCACCGATATTGATGCGCCCACCGTCGAGCCCCTTCATGGCGATGGCAAAGCCGTCGCCTTCGGAGCCGACCAAGTTCTCAACCGGCACCCGGCAATCCTCGAAGATCACCGCCGCCGTCGGCTGGCTGTTCCAGCCGAGCTTCTTTTCCAGCTTGCCGAAGGACAGTCCGGGCGCGTCCTTCTCCACGACGATGCAGGAGATGCCCTTCGGCCCCTCTCCACCTGTACGCACCATACAGACATAGATATCCGACGCAGAACCGCCGGAGATGAACGCCTTGGAGCCATTGATGACATAGTGGTCACCGTCAAGATCGGCATGGGTGCGCAGCGAGGCGGCATCGGAGCCCGCCCCCGGTTCGGTCAGGCAATAGCTCGCGAAATTCTCCATGGTCATCAGCTTCGGCAGGTACCTCGCGCGCAGCGCATCGTCGCCGAAACTGTCGATCATCCAGGCGCACATGTTGTGGATTGAGATATAGGCCGCCGTCGAAGGGCAGGCCGAGGCCAGTTCCTCGAAGATGATCGCGGCATCCAGTCGGCCGAGACCCGCGCCCCCGTGTTCCTCGCCGCAGTAGATACCCGCCAGGCCGAGCGCCGCCGCTGCACGCAGCGCATCGACGGGGAAGATCGTGCCTTCGTCCCATTCCTCGGCATGGGGCAGCAATTCTTCCGTCGCGAAGCCACGCGCCATATCCTGAATCGCGACCTGTTCCTGGGAAAGCTGAAAATCCACGGGGCATCCTCCGGGCTGGAACAACCTAGAGCGATTTTACCGGCTCAACTGGTCCGAACCAATCCCCGCCGAGATCGACGGGATCGTCTAGACTGGACGCCCAAAGGAGAACATGATGGCTGCAACGTCCCGACATATCCTGCTGACCGTGAAGGAAAACGTCAGCCTCACCGCTCTCGACGCCGCGACCGGCGAGACCGTGGCCGTGGTAGAGGTCGGCAACAGCCAGACCTCCAAGCCCCACGAGCTCACTCTGTCGACCGACCGACGGCACGCCTTCGTCTCGCTCTACGGCAGTGCGGATTACGGCCCCAACGTGCCCGACAACCGTATCGCCGTTGTGGATCTGACCAGCATGTCGCTGGCCGGCCATATCAGCCTCGACCTCTACAAGGGTCCCCATGCGCTTGTGACCGGCACGGACGGAAAGATCTGGGTCACGGTCGATCACAGCAGGTGCCTATTGGTCATCGATCCCGAGAGCTGGCAAATCGAGCACACGCTGTGGCTTGAGGTACCGGGGCACTTCCTGGCGATGGCGCCGGACGGCAACACGCTCTATGCCTCGGCCAAAGAATACCCGGTCATCGTCGAGGTCGACATGGCCGCGCGCGTCATAACCGGCCGCCTGTCCGTGCCCGTCGGCGCGCAGGCCATCCGCGTCTCCAAGGATGGCGGCCGCCTGTTCGTGGGTGACTTCAACCGCCCACTGCTGCATGTCCTCGACACAAGAACCCGCGCGCTGACGGCTACCTACCGGATGGCGGGCGTGCCCGGCTGGCCGTTCGTGTCACCCGACGGCAGGTATCTGGCCGTCACCACCTACAACGAGGCCGATGACCAGGGCTTTCTCGAACTGTTCGATGCGGACACCATGGATCTGCACCGCTCGATCGAACTGCCGGGCGAGCCGTTCCATGTGCTATTCACCGAAGACAGCTCGCAGCTTTATGTAGTGCAGGCCGACGGCGACCTGCCGCTGATCGACATCGCATCCGCCTCAATCGTGGAAGGCGGAATGACCGCAGGCGGGACCATGCCGGAAGCGATGGTCTACTGGGATGGCCCCACAAACTAAGTCCCTCTCCCATAGGGAGAAGGGTCTGGGTTGAGGGGTAAAGCCCAAACCGGGAAAAAATCTCCACGGTCCGTAACCCCCACCCGGCTCTCTGACGCTCACCACCCTCTGCCTATGGAAGAGGGTTCTCACCAATCACGTCACGGTCAGTGCACCGTCCACCAGCAACAGATGGCCATTGACGTAGTCCGAGGCCGGGTTGGCGAGGAACGCCACGGCGGCCGCCGTGTCTTCCGGCTCGCCAAAGCGACCCGCCGGGATACGGCCCAGATTCCAGTCGCGCCATTCCTCATCCGCCGCGAAGCCGGCCTTGCGCAGCTTGGTCTCCACAGCGCCCGGGCCGACCGCGTTCACGCGGATACCATACGGGGCCCAGTCGGCGGCAAGATGGCGGGTGATACCTGCCACGGCGGCCTTGGAGATGCCATAGACCGACACACGCGGCACACCGATCACCGCAAAGGTGGAAGCGATGTTAACGATGGAGCCGCGCCGCTTGGTATCCACGAGATGGCGCGCAAACCGCTGAGACATGAAGTAGCAGCCCCGTACGTTGATCGCCTGGACGTTGTCGAACTCCTCCGGCGACACCTCGAGCGCGGGCTTCGTGCACGGGATGCCGGCGTTGTTCACCAGAACATCGATCTTGCCCATCTTTTCGACCACCTCGGCGATGGCCGCGTCGATGCTGTCAATATCGCGCACGTCGAGTGATACACCGCAAGCATTGCGGCCATGCCCTTCGACCAGCTTGATCGTGTCGGCGAGGTCGCCGGCGTTGAGGTCGGTCACCGCAACATCAAACCCATCGCGCGCGAGGTGTTCCGCCGTCGCCTGCCCGAGCCCGTAGGACGCGCCGGTGACCAGCGCCACCAATCCTTCCGCTGACTTCATTTCCTGATACTCCCCTAGTTATTTCTCACCCGCAATGAAGCGGTAGATTTCGGTAAAATCGCTGTCCGGCAGCGCGTCGCGAGCCTCATTCCAAAGCGCCGACATAGGCGCACCGATGCGGTCCGGCGAACCTGCTGCCTGTACCTCTTTGAGATAGAGCCCCACATCCTTCGTCATCAGCGCCATGGCAAACCCGGCATCGTAGGTTCCCGTCACGATGCGGTCCGGGAACTTGTCCGCGCTTGCCGTATTCCGCCCGGTCGAGACATTCACGACATCAAGGATAGTGGTCATGTCCACGCCGTGAGTCTGACCGAAGAGCACGGCTTCCGACGTCGCCGCCATCGCAGTGGCCGACAGGAAGTTGTTGAGAAGCTTTACCGCCTGGCCCTGGCCGGGATTCGGGCCAACATGGAAGACGTTACCACCCACGGCCTCAAAAGCACCCTTCAGCGGGCGGGTCGCTTCGTCGGGGCCAGCGACAATGACAGTCACCGTTCCTGCAATGGCACCCGCCTTGCCGCCGCTGACCGGCGCATCGACAAATGCCAAGCCCTGCGCGCCGAGCATTTCGCCTACCTCCCGCGCCGCCTCAGGTCCAGTCGTCGAGAAATCGACGATCACGCTGGCCCTGAGGCCCGCAATGGCGAGGATATCCGAACATACGGCACGCACGATCTTGCCATCCGGTAGGCTGAGGAAAATTGCATCAGCCGTCTGCGCCACTTCTTCCAGGCGCGCGGCGACCTTGGCGCCTCCGAGTGCACGGCCTTCGGTACCCGCCGCATCGAACGCGATCACATCGAACCCAGCCTTCACAAGGTTCGTGCACATAGGTCCCCCCATATTCCCCAGACCGATGAAGCCGAACGTTTTTGCTGTCATAGTGCAGTTCTCCTGTCGCCGTCGTTCTCCATAGCGACCGTCTGGGGACAAGTATAGCCATGCACATATCTGGGGAGGAAACGATGACAACGCCACAGGTCTGGGAACTCTATGCCATCAAGTACGGGACCATGCCCGAGCGTACCCGTGCGACCAACCTGTTCGGCATCGACCCCCATGACGATGCCCCGATGCCCATCGACTACTATGTCTGGGCGGCTGTCTCTCCCGAGCGCACGATCGTGATCGACACCGGCTTCGACACCACCGAGGCCGAGCGGCGCGGCCGTGGCCTGCTGCGTCGGGTGGACGAAGGCCTGGCAACTATCGGTGTCGATGCCGCAAAGGTCGAGGATGTAATTGTCACCCACCTGCACTGGGACCATATCGGCGGACAGGCGCATTTCCCCAAGGCGCGGTTCCACCTGCAGGAAAAGGAAATGCATTTCGCGACCGGGCCGCATATGTGCAACCACGTGATGAGCCGGTCATTCACCGTCGACCATATTACCGATATGGTAAGGCATGTCTTTGCCGGACGGGTCGCCTATCATGACGGCGAGGCGCAGATCGCGCCGGGTATCACCACCCACCTGGTTGGCGGGCATTCCATGGGCCTGCAGTTTGTGAAGGTGCTGACAAAGCGCGGCTGGGTCGTGCTGGCCTCGGACGTCACTCATTTCTACGAAAATCTCGAAACCCGTACGCCATTCCCGGTCATTTATTCCATGGGAGACATGATCCGCGCCTACGACACGCTAGAAGCCCATGCCGAGACACCGGGACATGTCGTACCCGGCCACGACCCGCTCGTGCTGGACCGCTATCCGGCGCCGGACGACCGCCTAAAAGGGATCGTCGCGAGGCTGGACGAGGCTCCCTCGACCTGACGGTGCCGGAGGCTATTCGCCGGAAGAGACGACCCCGCCGTCGTGCAACGCATCGATCGCGGCGGCGTCATAGCCGAGCTCTTCCAGAACCTCGCGGCTGTGCTCGCCGACCTCCGGCGGTGCGACGGCGAAGGAACTCGGCGTACGGTCCAGCGAGACCGGCTGGCGCACGAACCGCATCTCGCCTAGCGCGGGTGAGGTCAGCGGCCGGGCCAGGCCGAGGTGCTCTACCTGTGGGTCGGAGAACATCTGGCCGATGTCGTATATCGGCCCGCAAGGCACGCCCGCGTCGTTGAAGGAATCCACCCATTCCGCGGTGGTTCTTTCCCGGATGCACTCACCTATCACACCGTTCAACCGATCGCGGTTCTTCGAGCGTGAGGGTGCATCCTCAAAGTCCGGATCGGTCATCCACTCCTCGCGGCCGAGGGCCCGGCAGAACCGCCCCCAGATTTCCTGACCCGCCACCGCGATGTTCATGTGGCCGTCGGCCGTCTCGAAGACACCCGTCGGAATGCTGGTGGGATGGTTGTTGCCCGCCTGTTTCGGCACCTCACCGTCCACCAGCCAGCGCGCCGACTGGAAGTCCAGCATGAAGGTCTGTGCCTCCAGCAGCGAAGTATGAATCCACTGGCCCTTGCCGGATTTCTCACGTTCCAGCAGCGCCAGCATGATGCCCTGCGAGGCGAAAAGTCCCGCTGTCAGATCCGCGATCGGAATGCCGACACGCACCGGCCCCTGGCCGGGTAGGCCCGTGATCGACATCAGACCACCCATACCCTGAGCGATCTGGTCGAAGCCGGGCCGCTTGGCATAAGGCCCGTCCTGGCCGAAACCGGAGATGCTGGCCAGAATGATCCGCGGGTTCACCGCCGACAACGCGTCATAGTCTATTCCGAGGCGCGTCTTCACATCCGGACGGTAGTTTTCCACCACCACGTCGGCGGTCTCGACCAGCTTGAAGAACACCTCCTTGCCGGCCTCGTCTTTCAGGTTGAGCGCCAGCGAACGCTTGTTCCGGTGGAGGTTCTGAAAGTCAGATCCATGGCGCGCACCGCCGAGCGCCGCGCCGCCTTCCACAGCGGGTGGCATCTCGACCTTGATGACGTTGGCGCCCCAGTCGGCGAGCTGGCGCACGCAGGTCGGGCCGGAACGCACGCGCGTGAGATCGAGGACCGTGATGTGATCGAGTACCGTCGCGGCGGGTACATGAGGCATGGTGAATCCCTCCCGGGGATCGCTAGAGCTTCAGCAGGCGTTTCGCGTTGCCGTTCAAGATCTTCGCCTTGTCCTCGGCATTCAGGTGGACGCGTTCGATCCACTCCACGCCGGGCGCATTGGGCACGAAGGGCCAGTCTACGGAAAATAGGATGCGGTCGGCGCCCATTTCCTGCAACGAACACAAAAGCGCCGGATCGGAGAAGTTGCCGCTGGTGGTGATGTAGAAGTTGCGGCTGAACACCTCGCGAAACTTCATCGGCTTATTGCCCGGGCGCGAAAGCGCATGGTCGATGCGCCAGAGCAGGAACGGCAGGCCTTCGCCGAGATGGCCGACGATGATCTTCACGCCCGGATACTTGTCGAGCACGCCCGACAGTACGAGGCGGATACACTGGGTCGCCGTCTCCACCGTGAATCCCCAACCGGCGTTCAGCAGCGCCGGAAAATCCGTGTCATAGGGCGCGTAGTAGCGTTCGATCACCGTGCGGTCCGGCATCGCAGGATGCATATAGAGCGGCACGTCCAGCGCCTGGGCCCGTTCGAAGATCGGCCAGAACCTCGGGTCGTCGAAGAACACACCGTTGGTCAGACCGTGGATCATCGCGCCCTTCATACCGAGATCGTTAACGCAACGCTCCAGTTCGTCGGCGCAGGCGTCCGGATCGGGTGTCGGCAGGTTACAGAACGCGGAGAACCGGTCCGGGCGCTCGGCCACGATGTCGCGCAACCGGTCGTTGGCGATGCGGGTGATCCCGGCGGCGCTCGACGGGTCGAGACGCTGGCTGGACGGCGCACCATGTGAGAGGACCTGAATGTCGATGCCCGCCGAATCCATCTCGGCGATCCGCTCGTCATAGAGGTCTTCGAGTTTCGGCCGAAGCTTCCCTGCACCGCCGGCTATCTCGGCATCCTCGTAATGCGCGATCAGCTCTGGATCCCAGTAATGCTCCTCGATCGCGATGACCTGTTCGCCGGTTGACGTCGCCATGTTTCCCCCTTGGCAATAGATTTGCGGAGATCGTAGCGGCTCATAAACCGAAAGCGAATGTAAAGTTAGGGAGCGGCGCGTAACGTTAACGCTCAGAGATCAGCTCGCGCTTTATTTCCATACGGTCCGACGGACCGTGAAAGAAATGAAACCCTAATCCGGCTTCTGAATTTATTTTAAATTTACGCGGAAAGTGTGGTGAGGCCTCAATCGGGAACCATACAATGACATCTTTACGGAATTACTAACACCAGGCTCTCGTCTGAAGAACGGAGTTGAGACCGCCCGAAAGTCTCCTATAGTGAAATCGGCCGTAGCAATCAGGATGGTTCCGGGTAGTCCAATCCGGCTGAACAATAAGGCCGTGCCAAGGGAGAGACACAACGTGATCATCGAACGCGATTTGCCCATCAAGATGGATGACGGCGTGGTCCTGCGGGCCGACGTCTATCGTCCCGACACCAGTAAGAAAGTTCCGGTTGTCATGGCCGGTGGCCCTTACGGAAAGGGCGTGAAGTATCAGGAGCACTACAAGCCCTTGTGGGACTCCCTGGTGGACATGCATCCGGACATTCTGTCTGGTTCCAAGCACCGCTGGCTGACCTGGGAGACCGTCGATCCGGAAATCTGGGTGCCCTGGGGCTATGCCTGCGTGCGCCTGGACTCGCGCGGCGCAGGCCGCTCGCCTGGCTATCTCGATATTTTCTCACCGCGCGAGACCCAGGACTTCGCCAACGCCATCGAATGGGCCGGCCAGCAGAAATGGTCGAACGGCAAGGTCGGCCTGAATGGTGTGTCCTACTACGCCATCAACCAGTGGCAGGTCGCCGCCCTGCAGCCCAAACACCTTGAGGCCATGATTCCGTGGGAAGGCGCGGCAGACCATTACCGCGACTGGGCGCGTCACGGCGGTATCCTGTCCAACAAGTTCATGGAAATCTGGTATCCGCGCCAGGTCGAGGCCGTGCAGCACGGCAACCCCAAGGGGCCCAGGGATCACTGGATGGGCGAAAGCGCGACGGGGCCGGAACGCCTCAGTAAACGCAAGCTACACGAGAACCGGGCAGACAACCTGGAGAACTTCCGAGTTCGCGAGATGGACGACGACTGGTACCGGTCCCGTTCGCCCGACTGGTCGAAGGTCAAGGTTCCGTTCCTTTCGGCGGCGAGCTGGGCCGGGTTCGGCCTGCACCCGCGCGGTAATTTCGAGGCCTACACCCAGGCCGCATCGAAGGAGAAATGGCTGGAAGGCCATCCGGGCAGGCATGAGGAGTGGTTCTACCTCGAATACGGCATGGAGCTTCAGAAGCGCTTCTTCGACTACTACCTGAAGGGGGAGAAGAACGGCTGGAACAAGGAACCGCGCGTCTGGGTGAACCTGCGTCGCCCCTTTACCGACGAGGTGGAACTGCGAAAGGAAAGCTCCTGGCCGCTCAAGAACACCAAGTGGACCAAGTATTATCTCGACGCCGGCGGCAACGGAAAGATCGACACCACGAAGCCAAAGGTAAATCGTAAGAAGGAGTTCCGGGCGCTGACGCGAGGCATCACCCTCAAGTCACCGCCGCTGAGGTCCGAGACCGAGTTCACCGGGCCGATGGCCGCCAAACTGTTCGTCTCGTCCTCCACCTCGGACTGCGACCTGTTCATCACTATCCAGGGCTGGTCGGACAAGGGCCGCGAGGTGTTCTTCCAGGGCACCGTCGATCCCAAGACCCCACTCGCTCAGGGCTGGTTGCGCGTATCCCACCGCAAGCTGGACCCGGAACTCAGCGAGGAATGGCGCCCCTACCACACCCATGACGACAAGCAGCCCATGATCCCGGGCGATGTCTATGAGGTGGATGTAGAAATCTGGCCGCAGTGCATCGTGCTACCCAAGGGCTTCCAAATCTCGATCAACATCGCGGGCCAGGACTTCGACCGGCCGGGCAAGTCGGTCGAGGCCTATGTGCCATCGCGCGGCTCGGGCCCGTTCCTACACGATCATCCGACCGACCGACCGGCGGAAATCTTCGGCGGCCGGACGACGATCCATACCGGACCGAAAACACCTTCCTACCTGCTGATGCCGGTGATCCCGAAGAACCGTAAATCAAAGTAGCGATCAGACAACGCAGACAGATCGCGGCGGCTCCGGAAGGGGCCGCCGTTTTCTATTCGCGGACAGGTAGGTCCGGGCGCGGACTTACAATCGCAAGGACCAGTGCCACCGCGGCCACCGCCGCCATCGCGAGAAACGCGCCACCTCCGAAGCTGCCGTAGAGATCGCCCGAGGCAATCAACGCCAGCCCCATCACCAGCCCGGTGATGGAAGCATACGCACCCTGAGCTGTCGTTTTCATTCCTTCTGGTGCGGTGTCGGAGATATAATGCATGGTCGCCAGGTAGGTGGCGCCAAAAGTGATGCCGTGCATCAACTGCGCGACAACCAGCCAGGACAGATCGGTCGTCTGCGCCAGGATGATCCAGCGGACCAAGGCCGTGCCCGCACCGATCAGGAGCAGGCGTCGCGCGCCAAGGTGGGCCACCACCGCGCCGCTCATCGAGAACAGCAACACCTCCGCCAGTACCCCGCCACCCCAGAACAGTCCGACAGCTAATTCGGAGTAGCCCGCCGCCTTCCAGTGGATGCCCGAGAATCCGTTGAGAACGGCGTGGCTTGCCTGCACGAGGCTTGCCGCCAGGATGAAGAGAAGGAAGCTGCGTGTGCGCAGGTAACGCAGTATATCCGGCCAGCCTGCATGGCCGCGCAAGGCACTCTGTTCGCGCAAGGCGAGCGTCGTCGCGAAAACCACTCCGAGCGAGACCAGCGCCACTAGCCAGATCAGATCCGGGTCTCGCCCCGTCAGCAATTCGCCCACACCCAGTGCGGCCGCAATAAAAGCAAGCGACCCCCAAAGGCGAATTCGCCCGTAGTCGAGGCCGTGCCGACGCACGGCGGCCATGGTCTGAGCATCGCCCAGCGGAATCAGAACATGGAAGGCGGGCGCATACACAAACATTATAAGCAGGATCGCCCAGAAGCTGCCTGCCAGGCCGAACCCCGCGAAAGTAAGCACACTGAACCCGGCCGCGATCACGATGATCCGGCGGCCTTGCCCGACACGGTCGGCCACGCGGGTGACCACGGGATCGACCAGGATGCGCAGCCATGGGCCGACCGCGAGCACGACACCGATCTGTTCCGGCGACAGTCCCCGACCCTGCAACCAGATGGGCCAGAAGGGAAGCAGCACGCCGACAACGAAAAACAACGCACCATAGAAGGTGGCGAATCGAACCGACAAGGACAGCGCACTCACGTTTCAGACCCTGCTTGCAAACGGGATCGGCCGCCCGCACGAAGCGGACGGCCGACAGAACCGTTCGTCAATATGTCGCGTGTTCGCGTCTGGCTACTCCGCCGCCTGCTTCGGTGCAGCAGGTTCTTCGGCCCCGCCCTCACCCGCAGCGATACGTGCCTGGATTTCCTCCTGCGTCAGCGGCTGGTTCCGGAACCGGCCATGCTTTTCATAGTAGGAATCCACCTGGATGTGCTTCGCCACGGTCAACGGCGTGTTTTTGAAGAAGTCGTAGAGTGCGACCACGCCGCCCGTCCACATTGTGCGGACCATGTGCAGAACAGCGCGCGAAGCACGCAACTCCTTGGTCGGCGCGTTCTCGACACGGTGATAGTTCTCCCGGTCGTTGAGCGCTGCCTCGATCAGGTGCGGCGCAGCCCAGTTGCAGCGGTAGTGGATCGTCCCGTCCGGCCGGATGATATAGACGACGTTCGGCATCGCGCCGTAGGCCCTGTGGAAATCTCCGGCAAGATTGTCCACCAGTACGCGGCGAAACTCCTTGTAGCGCGGCGCCACTAGCTTCGCGGCGGTGAACTTTTCCTCCATCGATTGGTGCGGGCCGAGACGTTCTCCCGGATGGGCCTCACGCACATAGACCATCAACCATTCGACATCCGGATGGTTCGGAATGACGTCTTTCCAGACCTTGATGTTCTTGGTGTACATCGAACAGGTGGAGGAGCCGGTCTCGATAACAACCCATTTGCCAGCAAAATCGGACAGTTTGACCTCTTCGCGCGTCTCGAGGTCGTGCAATGTGGCATCGATATACGGATCGCCAGCCTGCGGCCCGACAAAAGTATCGAAGTTGTAATCGACCACGCGGAAGCGAGAATTATTGTAAACGGGCTGCTGCGGTTGCGACATATCAGTCCCCCCTTGATTGTCGTGTAATGACGAAAACATCCACAAAAGACGTGCAGAAAAGCCATTACTAACATCAAACAGGGGTATTTTGCCATTTGAGCCACAATGGACGGTCAATTTTCCGCCGGACGCGCCGGGCCGCCTACCTATGCCGATAGCTTCTCTGCCATCCAGTCCGCCATCACCGGGCGCGCCTTGTAGGGGATGTTGTCGCAGACGTGGTTGCCCTCTGGGAAGACGATAAGTTCGGCATCGTCACCGGCCTCGTCGATCATGCGCTGGGATTCCTCGACGGGGCAAACCGTGTCCTGACCGCTATGCACGATCAACAGCGGGCACGAGATATTGCCCAGTACGCCTTCCAGAGAATACTGTTCGGCCGTCTTTCCGGCGGCGGCGATAGAATCGTTCCCGAAGCCAAAGGCCAGTGTCTCATGAACGGCGGCCGGGCAGCGGTCCCAGATGTCCGACAGGCGGTAGAAGCCGCCGATGGAAATACATGCGGCTAGACGCGATTCTCCCGCCGCCGCGCGGGGCGCGGCATACCCGCCATAACTGCGCCCCCAGATGCCGATCCGGTCCGAATCGATATCGGTCAGCACCTCGAGTGCATCGACGACCGCCGCCACCGGCACATGCCAGTCCGGCCGGAGCCGCCACTTGGTCCAGGTCAGGCTCTGACCCGGACCGTCATAGGCGCAGGTGGCGACACCCCGGCGAAGGAACTCGTTTTCCAGCGTATGGAACTCTTCCTTCGTTGAATCCGCGCCACAGGTCAGAAGCACGCAGGGGAACGGCCCCTCGCCGTCGGGCAGACGCAGGTTCGCCGGAAAGCTGTCGCCGTCATAGGGGATATCGATGATCCGCGCTGGAAACACGAGATGCGGCGCCGCCTTTGCATAGGCCGCGCGTTGGCGCCCCTGCATCCGTGCCTTCTCCGCCGGGTCGGCGAAATAGACCGACTGGCCGATATGATGATAGAGCGCCGCACGCTGGTAGGCCTCGCCCGCTGTCAGTTTGTGGCCGGAATCCAGTGCCGCCGCGCCCAGGCCTTCATGCAGTTCGGCAAGCCCTCCCCACACGCCCGGCCACTGGTCCATGCGAGTCAGGTCGCGCAGAACCCTCTGCGCATCGTTGTAGTCCACACCCGCCGTCAGCAGGCGCGGGTAGCGCAGCCGAATCGTGTCTTCAAGTTCCTTGTCCGCCATAATTTTGACGCCCCCCGTGCGTTGATCGCAGACGTCCCCGTGGGCGCATCATATCGCGATGCCGATGCTAGATCCCATGAAAATACTTACCACACCTATCAGCGCCGCCCGGGTAGCTTTCGCCCCGGTCGCTCCCTACGCCGCGTCCGCGCAGGATGCGGCGTAGGGAGCTATTTCAAAGAGACCCATAGCGCGTAGCAGATCCGCTGCCACAAGCGCAGTAACGGGCAGGTGCGCTAGCAGATGTACCATTAGCTAAAGCATTCGAACGGAATACCGACGTGGGAGATCAAAATCTTCGCGGTGCCAGAGGATGTGCCCACCACCGCGGTCGCGGCTTTCGTGACGCCGCTGCCGCCGGCCAAGCAGCAGGGGCCGGCCAGCCTCACCCCGCCGCGTTCAGCGCCGCCCAGACGCGCGCAGGCGTCATCGGCAGATCGATCCGCCCCGCCCCGGCGCTCGCCAGCGCGTCCAGCACGGCCGCCATTCCCGACGGCAGCGATCCGGCCACGCCGGATTCGCCTGCACCCTTTGCCCCCAGCGGATTGGTGGTGGCTGGTACGCCATGATGACCCACCGCCAGTGACGGAAGGTCGTCTGCGCGCGGCATCATGTAGTCCATGAACGACCCGGTCACGAGTTGTCCTTCGTCGTCATAGACAACCCACTCACCCAACACCTGGCCAAGACCCTGCGCGACGCCGCCATGAATCTGGCCCTCGACCACCATCTCGTCGAACACGTTGCCGACGTCATCGACAGCGGCATAACCGACCACATCGATCTTGCCGGTCTCAGGGTCGATCTCGACCTCACAGATATGGGTGCCGTTCGGAAAGGTCATCTGGGGCGACTCGAACTTCTCATAGGCGTCCATACCTCCTGCCAATTCCTCCGGCAGGTCCATCGTCACGGCCTTGTCGGCCAGATCGATAATCCCGATCTGCCGGTCGGTCCCAGCGATTCGAAAGATGCCATTATCGAACTCGATATCGGTGGCGGACGCTTCCAGCACATAGCCGGCCAGCGCCTTTCCCTTCTCGATCGCCGTGTCGCATGACACCGCCATAGCGCTACCCGCCATCATCATCGAGCGAGAGGCGACCGAGGGGGTTCCCGGCGGGGCCTCCAGGCTATCCCCCTCGATCAGGCGCACCTTTGACGGCGGCACACCCAGCCGACTACCGATCAGGCGGGTATAGGTGGACAGGTGGCTCTGGCCCATCGCCTGCACCCCGAGGCGAATCGTGACCACGCCATCGCCCTCAAAGCGAAGATCCGCAGTCTCCTCCAGGATACCACCCGCGACCTCCAGGAAACAGCCGATGCCGATGCCGCGGAGTTTTCCGTTCGCTTCGGACTGGACGCGCCGTGCCGCGAACCCGTCCCAGTCGGCAAGCTTGAGCGCCTTGTCCATGGCGGTCTGGAATTCGCCGGAATCGTATATCGGCCCGTTCACCGTGGCGTAGGGCATAGCAGCGGGCGGGATCATGTTCCGGCGCCGGATTTCTACCCGGTCGATGCCCATTTCCTTCGACGCCGTGTCAAGCAGCTGCTCGATGGCAATAATCGCCTCCGGCCGCCCGGCGCCGCGGTAGGGCCCCAACGGCGCGGCATTAGTCAGCACCATACGCACATCAATGCCGATCGCCGGGATCGCATAGACGCTCGACAGGCAGTTCTTAGTGTTGTTGGTCGAGAATACCGCCGAGAACGTGGTGAGATAGGCACCCATGCCCACATCGTTCTTCACCCGGAAACCAAGAATCTTGCCATTGGCATCGAAGGCCATCTCGGCGCAGATCAGCGTGTCGCGGCCCGCCGTGTCACACAGGAAGCTTTCCAAGCGCGTGTTACGCCACTTGACCGGCCGGCCCACCTGGCGCGCGGCGAACATCACCGCGGCGTATTCCGGATAAGGATGCGCCTTCATACCGAAGCCGCCACCCACGTCATGGGTGATGACGCGCACCTTCTCGGGCTCGACACCGAAGACCTGTCCGGCGAAGACCTTACTGACGAGGCCCACACCCTGGGTCGCCGCGATCACCGTGTAACGCCCCTCGACCTCGTCCCATTCACCGATGCCCCCGCGCGGCTCCATAGAGACTGGCGCGAGGCGATTGTCGAACAGTTCGACCTTCGACACATGGGCCGCCGCCGAAAACGCCGCATCGAGCGCCGCCTTGTCGCCGTCGGTCCAATCGAAGGCAAGGTTGCCGGGCGCGGTATCCCAGAGTTGCACCGCGCCGTCAGCCAGTGCGTCTGCCACATTCGGAACGGCAGCCAGCACGTCGATGTCCAGTTCCACTGCCTCGGCGGCGTCGGCCGCCTGAGCCGCCGTCTCGGCGACTACCAGCGCCACCGCCTCGCCTGCGTGACGGACCTTCTCATAGGCTAGAACCGGCTTCGGCGCGGAGGCCATTGTCATGCCGTCGCGGCCGGGGAAGGAAATCACCGGCGGGATATCGCCTAGACCCGCATGCTTCGCGTCCTTGCCGGTCAGCACCGCGATCACGCCGGGCATCGCCAACGCCGCCGATGTATCGACACCCCGGATCACGCCGTGTGCAACCGGCGAGCGAACAAACACGCCATGGGCCTGGCCGGCCACCGAGATGTCATCGACGAAGCGGCCCGCCCCCGTCAGGAGCGGATGATCCTCGCTGCGCAGCGACTCTTCATCGCTGCCGAACCGCGCGGTGACGTGATGGTCCATCTATACCTCCTCCGACATGCCCGATCCCCGGCTCTACCGGCAGGGGTTAACTACTTAGTCTAGGAGAAGCAATTGGCGACGGAAAGGCGAACAAGGAAAAAGGGCCGGCCCCGCGGGACCGGCCCTTTCATCCTCGCGTGTCTGGCAGTTCGACTCAGAGCGGCTTGTCGAACTCGTAGAATTTCTCCGAGTTGTCCACCATGATCTTCTTACGCATGGCCTCGTCCGGCACCCACTGGCCGAAAGCCTCGACTGGGTCGGCATCGTTCGGGTTGACCTCGTACTTGTTCGGGTGCGGCCAGTCCGTGCCCCATATGATGCGATCGGGGTTAGCCTCGATCAGCGCACGCGCCATGGGCTGGCAGTCGTCGTACGGCGGCAAGTCCGTAGCGCTGACGCGGTTGGCGCCCGAGATCTTCACCCATGTGTTGCCGTCACGCACGAGCTTGAGCAGTGCCTGGAAGCCTTCGGCCTCGATGCCCGCCGTGGCCGGCTGGTAAGCGAAATGGCCGATCGACATCGGCGTGGTCATCTTCTCGAAATACGGCATCAGGGACACGATGTCCTTGCCCGGAAACAGCCACTCGATGTGCCAGTTGAACGGACGGATCTTGGCCTCAAGATCCGGCAGCTCGTCGAAGCTCATGGGCATGCCACCCTTATTGTCCGTGTTTAGTCGGACACCACGAATGCCTTGCGCATGAAGGGCAGCCAGGTCTTCTTCGGTGGCGTCGAGTTCGATCGCACAAACACCGCGCGCGCGGTCCGGGGTTTCCGCATTCAGCGCATTCATGCCATCGAGAATAGCAGAATTATCCGTGCCATAGACCGAGGGCTGGGTGAACACCACCCGGTCGATGCCAAGCTGGGCATGAAGGTGCTTCAAGTCTTCCAGCGTGGACTGAGGCGGGTTGTAGCCTCGGTCCGGCGACAGCGGGTACTTGTCGTAGAAGACATGTACATGAGTGTCGATCGAGCCTTTCGGCAGCGTGATGTTCGGCTTGCGCGGATTACGATCTGGCGCGATGCAATCGCGAATTTCGTTAGACACAGTCTCGAGTTCCCCTGGAGTATTTTATATAGCCCTGCCCGCCCACCGGCGTGCATCGAATGCCGGTTGGTTATCACATCCGGACGCAAAACCGGAAGCGACTATCTTGCGGCAAACTGCGCGTCCGGAACCGGGACGCCTGCGACCTCCAGGACCAGCTTATTGACCACCGTGCGCGGGAAATCTTCCGGCGACTGGGTGACTACGGTGAAGGCCCCCGGCCCGCCAATCACTACTTCGTGGAAATAGCCCTCGAGGTCGTACTTCACGCCCTCGACCTCGCTCTGTTCTTGCTGCGGGTTGATGACCAGCCCGTTGATGACGATGCCGCGCGATAGCACCCGGTCGCGTGCGGCGGCGACGATCTCCTCCAGCCCCTTGGAGTCACGCCCGTCCGCCGAGATGTCGATTACCTGGCGCGTACCCTCAATACCATTGGCCTCGAACAGCGGAGCGGAGAAATCGAGCACCGTAACGATGGAAGTTAGCCCGCCGCGCGGGATGGGAAAGGCCTGGATCGCCGCCGCAAACCGGCGCGCATCTTCTACCCCTCCGATCACCGTCCACGGGACAGTCACCTGCGCCGTCTCGGACCATTCCACATAGGTCACTGCCACTCGACCCAGCGGACCCGAGGTCATCGCCTCGATCGCACGCGGGTCGGTGAGCGCCGTGACATAGCCCGCCCGCTGGAGGTTCACCTCACCACCGTCGATGGAGGCGGATACATCGACTGCCAGCACCAACTCAACATCGACGGGTATGTCGTCGGCCGCCGCTGTCGCGTGCAGCAGGGTCAAAACTGCGAACGCGCTAGCCCAGCTTCGCACGATAGAACTCCAGTAGCTTCGCTATCACGCCTGCATAGACCTCCGGGTTGCGTGGCTCGTAAACCTCGGCGTGGTTGATGTCCGGCACGATGTGAAGCTCCTTCGGCTCGCCCGCCCTCGCAAACAGGCTCTCAGCCTCCTCCAGTCGGACCATGGTGTCCTTCTCCCCGTGGATCAGAAGCAGTGGGCGCGGCGCGATCCGATCCACCCAGTCCTCGGCCCGAAAGCTGCAGGCAAGGTCGATGTTCTCCAGCGGATAGCCTTCAGGATAGGCATCCTCAGTTCGGTACATGGTACGGAAAGCCTCGCGTTCAGCGGGGCCCGGCGGGGAAAGTTCCTGATAGGGAAGTTGTTTCGACTGGCCGGTTAGCGCGCGTTGCACGCGATCCTCCGCCAGCTCGTCCTGGAGCGTCGTCCATTCGTCGGCCGTGCGCTTGGAGCGCTGCCAGCGCTCACCGCTGCCCGGCGCGCCGACCGTGGCAATGGCGGCAAAGAGCGGCTCGATGGCCGCGGCCTTAATAGAGGCTCCACCGCCATGGCTGAGGCCCATGATGGCGACCCGGTCGGCATCAACGTTGCTCCGCGCGGCCAGCCAGTACCGCGCAGCCAGAATGTCGCGCGTCTGCTCCTCGGGATCGACGCGGCGCGGCACACCCTCGCTGTCGCCGAAGCCCCGGCAGTAAAAATCTAGTGTGTGAAATCCCGCCGCCGTCAGGTCGCGCACAAACGGTGGCATGTAGGTTTCCTTACGCCCCGTATAGCCGTGCACGCAGATGATCGCCGGGCGTGGCCCATTGCCCTCACCGGTCGTGAAGGTTCCGGCCAGCCGAACCCCGTCGGCATAGAAGGTGGCATCGGTTGCGGTCATGGCAATTCTCTCCTGCGTGCGCGCCGGTTGATCCCGGCTTGGCGCCGTGCCTCAATCAGCCCAACAAAACATGCGGGAAGCGGGGAACGCCAGACATGTACGAATATTTTCCTGACAACTACACATGGTCCATGTCGGTGATGATGACCGTCAATCTCGGCGGCAACATGAGCGATATCGACGAGGCCTGTGCGCCGCTGCGTGATATCGCGGGTGCCGGTGACGACGCGGCGGTAGAGGCGTGGCACAGATGCTGGTCGCGGATCGCCGAACGCGCCGAACACTACGCCCGAGCCAACGAGGCCGCTGGGCACACCCTGTCGGCGGGTCGAAAGTACAAGCGCGCCTGCCTGTATCATATGGCGGATGAGCGCCAGCTGAGCGGGCGCGACCCCCGCAAGATTCCCACCTACGAAAAGATGCTCGCCTGCTTCGCAAAGTTCACCGAACTACGTCGCGAGCCGGTCGAGCGGGTGGAAATTCCCTTCGGCGATGTCTTTCTGCCTGCACTGCTAGTGAGGCCGGCGGGTGTCGAGAGACCGCCGGTGATGGTCCATTTCGACGGTTTCGACGTGATGAAGGAATGGATCTACATGTCCGGCATCGCGCAGGAACTGGCGCTGCGCGGCATCGCGACACTGATCGTAGATCACCCCGGCGTCGGCGAGGCGCTGCGCCTGCGCGGCCTGCACCAGATCGCCGAGACCGAGAAGCCTGCCGGGGCCTGCCTCGACTGGCTGGAAGGCCGCGACGATGTGGACGCGTCCAGGGCCGGGATCATCGCACTGAGCCTTGGCGGCTATTTCGCGCCGCGAGCGGCGGCCTACGAGCCGCGTTTCAAGTGCTGCGTGGCTTGGGGCGGAAACTTCAATTTCGGCGAACGCTGGGAGGAGCGCTTCGAGGGTGCGAAGACCGGCGAGCCCTCGGTCTCCCATATCGAGGACCATTTCAACTGGGTCTTCGGGCGGGGCTCGCTCGAGGAGACCCGGAAGATCACCCGCAACATCAGCCTGGACGGCGCCGTCGAGAAGATCGCCTGCCCCATCCTGGTCACCCACGGCATTAACGACCGGCAGGTGACGCTGTGGAACGCAGAGACCACCATCGAGCGGGCGGTGAACTCGCCGCGCGCGGAATTGAAGGTGTTCGATTTCGAGGAAGGCGGGGCGGAGCACTGCCAGTGCGACAATGCCGAGATCGGGATCGACTTCATGGCCGACTGGATCGCCGAAGTTCTGGGTGGCACCCTCGGCGGAAGCAACAAGGATATGTCACGATGAAAACTACCACGCCGACCCCCGAAGAAATGCAGCGCTATATCGCGCGCTTCGCCGACCTGCCCGCTAACAAGGACCGCACGGCGGGCAAGATTCCGCCCGAGGCGCGCGAGATGATGACCGCCCGCGCGACACGCACGGTGATGGCAACTGTTAGCAAGGACACCCCCTGGGGCAACGGGGTGATCCCGGGCCCTGAGAACTTCGCGGTGGTGATCGCCGAATGTGAACCGGGCAACGGGCCGGGCCTGCACTCACATGCACACACGACCGAGACCTTCATGTGCCTGCAGAGCCGCTTTCTGATCGAGTGGGGCGACGACGGCGAGCATTCCATCGAACTCGACAGGTTCGACACCATATCTGTCCCGCCGAGCGTGATGCGGCGCTTCTCCAACATCGGCGACGAACGCGGCCTGCTGCACGTCACCCTGCAGGGCCCGCTGCGAGACGTAGAGTTCGCCCCGTCGCTGGGCGAGGAACTGCGCGAGAAGTTCGGCCAGCCCGTGGTCGAGGAACTGCTCGGCCTCGGCTACACCTTCAACGCCGGGCTTGAGGACTAGCCGCTCTAGTAAAGGTTGTTTTTGTAGGCGTCCTGCAGGGCGCGATCGGTCTCCCCGGCATCGACGCCATACCAGTCGGCGTTGATCTTCCCGAGGGTCGGGAAGTCCTTGCGCTGGACCCTGTTGTCCGGGTTCCACAGATCGGCGCGGATAACCGCCTTGCCGCAGTGGAAATATACATAGCGGATGTCGATCACCAGCGCGGCCAGCGGCATCTTGCCATTGGCCACCATTTTTTCCAGCAGCGCCAGATCGGTGGTCAGCCTTGCGCGGCCATTCAGCCGCATCACCTCGTTCAGCCCTGGCACCATGAACATCACGGCGATTTCCGGGTTCTCCATGATGTTGTGGAAGGTATCCGTGCGGCGGTTGCCGGGCCGGTCCGGAATGGCGATGGTGGTGTCGTCGAGGACATGCACGAAACCGGGGGCATCGCCGCGCGGTGAGCAGTCGGCCGGGCCGTCGCCCGCTGCCGAGGTGGACAGCACGCAAAAGGGTGAAAGTTCGATGAACCGGCGGCAGTGATGGTTCAGCGCGGGCTTTTCCTTCTCCGCAAGATGACCCTTCGGCGTGCCGAAATGCGCGACCAGTTCCTCGACTGTCTTGATGTCGTCCGGCATCGCGTGTTCCTTTCAGGTTCCAGACCAGCGTGACGCCGGACCAGATCGGCGTCAATCATCGCTTCCACCTGCGCCGGGACCGCGCCATGACCGATACGATTTACCGCGGCTACAACCGCGAGGAACTCGACCTCCAGTACACCAACCTCACGACCGAGGAGGCCAAGGCCGACGCGGCGGCGCTGCAGGAACATGCCGCGCGGAACGTGGCGGAGCTGAACCCCGAGCGCGGGGTTTTATATGCCGGCGGCGGCGCGCAAGTGTTCGACATCTACCGCGCCGACAAGGGCGCGCCGGCAATGATCTACGTCTCCGGCGGGCAATGGCAGAACGGCGGGCCGGGCAAGTTCTGCTCCTGGGCGAACAGCGTGGCCGCGCGCGGCGTGACCTTCATCGACGGCGGCTTCCCACAGATCCCAGAAGTCCGCCTGCCCGAGATCGTGGACAGCATCGTCATCCTGATCCGCCACATCCGCGCCAATGGTGAGAAGCTGGGGATCGATCCCGCGAATATCCTCGTGACCGGCCATTCCTCGGGAGCGCATCTGGCCGCCATGGCGCTGGTGCGGATGGCCAATACCGACGACCTCGAAGGCATTTCCGGGTGCTATCTGATGAGCGGTCACTATGACGTGCGGCCCGCGATGCTGTGTTACCGCAAGGAATACCTGCAACTCTCCATCGCGGAGACGATTACCATGTCGCCTCTTTTGAATGTGGTGAACCCGCTGCCCCCGACCATGGTCACCATAGGCGGCGGCGAGACCGACGAGATGCTGCGCCAGAGCAGCAGTTTCGCCGAATCTCTCTCCGCCATCGGCCCGGCGGAACTGCGTGTGGTGCCGGACGCGAACCACTTCAGCGTCGCGGACGACCTCGCCACCGAGGGCACGCCGTCCTGGAACTTCGTCGGCAAACGGCTGGGACTAGGTTAGAACGCCGCGCAAACGTATTGGGTGCGACAGGACAGGTGACATGACCGAGAAAATCTATCTCGACTACACGCGAGAGGAACTCGACGCGCAGTACATGAACATCAAGACCGATGCGGACGCGCAGACACGCAGCAACCTGCACGCCCGTTCGGCGGATGTCGCCGCGCGCCTGCGGACCGCGAAGGACCTATCCTACGGCGACCACGCGAATGACCGGTTCGACCTGTACCGGGCCGACGGTGCGCCAGCGCCCGTGATCGTCTTCACCCATGGCGGACAGTGGCAGGTGGGCTCGGCGGAGGTGTCCTGCAGCTGGGCGGGCGCGGCGCTGGCAAACGGCATCTCGTTCGTGGCCGGCACCTTCCCGATGCTGCCCGACGTGCGCATCCCCGACATGGTCGATCACGCGGTCGCACTCACCCGCCACATCAGGGCGAACGCCGCAGAACTGGGCGTCGATCCGTCGCGCATCTGCATCGCCGGGCATTCCTCGGGCGCGCATCTGGCGGCGGCTACGCTGGTCCACCTAGCCAACGAAGACGATCTTGGCGGCATCGTCTGCGGCATGACCGTCAGCGGCAACTACGACATGCGCCCGTTGATGCTGAGCTATCGGCAGGAATTCATGCTGCTCAGCGAGGAAGAGACCATCGCCATGTCACCGCTGCTGACCCTCGACAGGCCGGTGCCGCCGGTGCAGGTCGTCCATGGCGGGCTGGAGAGCGACGAGTTTAAACGTCAGGCGACCACCTGGCACACTGCTCTCGCCGAGCGTAGCGAGGCAAAGCTGGTCACCGTACCCGGCGTGAACCATTTCGACGTGTTCAAAGGCCTCGAAGACTGGCAGGGCGAGGTGTGGGACTTCCTGACGCGGCATCTGAATGTGCGCACGGCGAAGGCGGCGGAATAGAAGGTACGGCTAGGCCAACGCGCTGTCATGCCCGCATTTGTTGCGGGCATCCACGTCCTTCGGCCCTGCATACTTCGAGCGAAACACCCCGACGTAGATGGCCGGATCAAGTCCGGCCATGACGTTGATGGGGAGGTGCTACTCCGCCGCCTTCGCGGTGACGTCCGGTTCGATGATCGCGCCCGACGCGATCAGCCCGTCGATTTCCTGTGACGAGAAGCCGAACTCGACCAGCACCTCGCGGGAATGCTCGCCCATCAGCGGTGCGCCCCGGCGCACGGCTGCGGGGGTAGCGGAGTACTTCACCGGATGAGCGATCACGGCGTGTTCGCCGCCGGTCGCGGCGGGCACATGGTCGATCATGGCGCGTGCGGCGGTGTGCGGATCTTCCGACATCTCCTTGACGTCATAGACCGGGCCGGCGGGTACACCGGCGGCTTCTAGCTTTTCCAGCCAGGCCGCGGTGGTGTCCTTGCCGAGGATGTCCGTCAGCGTGTCTTCCAGCGCCTTCAGGTTTTCCATGCGCTTGTTGCTGGTCTCGAAGCGTGGATCCTCGGCCAGTTCGGGCGTGCCGATGGCCTCGACGAATTTCAGCCAGTTGTTCTGGTTGGCCGCGCCGACCACGAGCGAGGTGTCCTTCGTCGGGAAGGCCTGGTAGGGCGCGGACAGCGGATGGGCCGAGCCCATGGGCTGCGGGATCTCGCCCGTCGCATGATAGATCGCGGTCTGCCAGAAGGTATGCATGATCCCCGCCTCATACAGCGAGGAATCCACGAACTGGCCTTCGCCCGTCTCGTAGCGGTGCGCCAGAGCACCCAGAATGCCGACGGCGGACAGGATGCCGGCGGTGATGTCCGTGATCGGCGCGCCGACCTTGACCGGCGGGCGGCCCGGCCCCTCGCCGGTGATGCTCATGATGCCGGACATGGCCTGGGTGATCAGGTCGAAGCCGCCGCGCTCCGCATAGGGGCCCGTGCGCCCGAAGCCCGAGACCGAGCAATAGATCAGCCGGGGGTTCGCCTTGTGCATCTCCTCCCAGCCGATGCCGAAATGCTCCATCGCGCCCTTGCGATAGTTCTCGATGAACACGTCCGCCTGCTCGATGACCCGGCGGAGCGCCGCGCGGCCTTCCTCGGATTTTGTGTTCACGGCCAGCCCGCGCTTGTTGCGATTCATCATCGCGAAGGCCGCGGAATCGCCCTGCTCGCCCTCGCCGAAGCGGCGCGTATCGTCGCCGCCGGGCACGCGCTCGACCTTGATGACGTCCGCGCCCATGTCGGCCAGCATCTGCCCGCAGGTCGGCGCGGCCATGATGTGGCTCATCTCGATGACCTTCAGGCCGTGGAGCATGCCGCTGTTCTTGTCACTCATGACTACTTCCCCTCGAACTTCGGCTTATCCTTGGCGAGAAACGCCCGGTAGCCGGTGTTGAAATCTTCCGTGTCGAAGCAGGCAAAGCCTTCCGCCTTCTCCTCGGCCGTCAGCGGCGGCCCACCGGCCAGAACGCGATCGACGAACTTCTTGTGCCAGCGGTTGACCAACGGCGCGCCGTCGGCGATACGCCGGGCCGTCGCATAGGCAGCGTCTTCCACCTCGTCGTCAGGCACCACCCGGTTGACGAGGCCCTTGTCCTTCGCCTCGGCCGCATCGAAGACGCGCGCCTCGTAAAGAATTTCGAGCGCGACCGACCGACCCACGAGCCCGACCAGCGCCTCCACCTCGGGATAGGCCATGACGAGACCCAGCCGGTTGATTGGCACGCCGAAGCGCGAGCCCTCACCGCAAATGCGCATGTCGCACATCAGAGCGATTTCCAGCGCGCCGCCGACGCACAGCCCCTTGATCAGCGCGATCACCGGATGGGGGCAGTCGCGAACGGCGTGCATCGCTGAGTGCATCAGCCTGCCGTATTCGGCGGCTTGTTCGGCGTTGGAGCGCTCGGTGGCGAACTCGGAAATGTCGGCGCCCGGCCCCATCGCCTTGTCGCCCGCGCCGCGCAGGACGACGCAGCGGATCGATTCGTCCGCGCCCAGTTCGGACATCACCTCGCAGACCCGCCGCCACATCGCTTTGTTCAGCGCGTTGAGCTTTTCCGGGCGGTTCAGCACCACGGTCGCAATGTCGCCGTCACGCCGAACCAGGATCACGTCGGTATCGTTCATCTCTTCCCCGTTCACGAAGTCTCTCCTGCCGGGAGCACCCTTTTGTCGGTCATTGTCGCCCAGTATAGTCCGCGCGAACCGGGATGGTGCACCGCCTCCCGAAAAAATGCCTCAGAACCCCTTGGGAGGGATCCATGGAAGGTATGCGTCCGGGCGACCGCCTGCCCTTTTCCGCCATCGATGACCGCAAGCCGCTGACATTGCCGGACGGCGCGCGCATGATCCTGTGGCCGATCCTGGCGCTGGAAGTGTGGGACATCGTGCGTGCCATGGCGCGCATGGTCATCCCGCCGCCGCAGGGCGTGCCCATGATTCCCGACCATCCGAACTGGAGCTGGCACGAATACGGGATGCGGGTCGGTTTCTGGCGCATCAAGCGCATGCTGGACGATCTGGGCGTGCGCCCGACGGTGACGCTGAACGCGCGCACCATCGAGGAATATCCCCGAGCCGCCGAGGCTGTGCTGGAAGCGGGGTGGGAATTCAACGCCCATTCCTACGAGCAGATGCCGATGCACAAGCTGCGCGACGAGCGCGCCGTTATCGACAAGTCGCTGAAGATCATCGGGGACTTCGCTGGAAAGAAGCCGCGCGGCTGGTTCGGCCCGGGCCTGACCCAGACCTACCAGACCATCGACCATCTGGCTGCCGCCGGAGTCGAGTACATCGGCGACTGGGTGCTGGATGACCAGCCGGTCCGCCTGAAGACCACGGGCGGTCAGCCCATGGTCGCCCTGCCCTACAACTACGAGCTCCACGACATCGTGATGATGGCGATCCAGCATCATCCGTCGGAAGTCTATAAGAACCGCTCGCTCGATTATTTCGAGACGATCTATGCGGAAAGCCACGAGACCGTGAAGGTCATGGCCGTCGCTATGCACCCCTATCTTTCCGGCTCCCCGCACCGCATCAAGTATGTGCGCGAGACCTTCGAACACATCCTGTCTCATCCGGGTGTCGTGTGCTGGGACGGTGAGCAGATCCTCGACTGGTTCAACAAGGAAAGCCCCGTCCCGAAGACGCGCAAGAAGGCGGCGGCAAAGAAAAAGAAATAGGACAGACACCCATGACCGATCCCGTCATTCCCGAAGATACCGTCGGTGCCTTTGTGCCGCACAACATCGCGGAGCCGATCCGCGGATCGGGCAAGGGCCCGCTCGCCGGGAAAACCTGTGTCGTCAAGGACCAGTACCATATTGCCGGACGCAAGGTATCGAACGGCAGCCCGGACTATTACGCCTGGGTACAACCGGCATCGAAGACCGCGCCGAGTGTCCAGAAGCTGCTGAATGCGGGCGCGGACATTGTCGGGATCTCTGTCTGCGACGAGTTCTTCTACAGTTTGACGGGGGCCAACGCTCACTACGGCACACCTCAGAATGCACGGGCGCCAGGCCGTATGCCCGGCGGCTCGTCTTCCGGCTCCGCCGCTGCACTGGCAGCAGAAATGTGCGACTTCTCTCTGGGTTCGGACACCGGGGGATCGGTACGCATTCCCGGGTCATTCTGCGGACTTTACGGCATCCGCCCGACCCACGGCCGGGTCGATCTCTCGGAAGCGCATGCCATGGCGCCGTCATTCGATACAGCGGGCTGGTTTGCCAATGACGCGAAGTTGTTCCGAGATATCGGCCGGGTCCTTCTCGACAGCACGGTTTCGCCGGGCTCGCCGAAACGCATGCTGGTCCTGAAAGACGCCTTCGCACATGCCGAACCGGCGGTTGCGGGCGCACTGGAAAAGGTGATCGACACAGCAGCGAATGTGTTGCCTCGCGCCCAGAACATCCAGATTGCGGGCGACGACACGCTGGAGATCTGGTGGGACGCGTTCCGCGTGCTTCAGGGTAGCGAGGTCGCGGCCACTAATGGGCCCTGGGTCGCCGAACACAATCCTGACCTCGGCCCCGGAATCCGTGAACGCTTCGCCATGGCGGCTGCAATCACCCCGGCCGAGATTCACGCCGCGCAGGAAGTGCGGCATCGCGTACAGACGCGCGTGCAGTCCTTCGCGGAGCCGGATACCATCCTGTGCCTGCCGACCGCGCCGGTGATTGCGCCGAAGCTCGACGCCGCGCCGGACGACTTGGAATTCTTCCGCGCCAACACCATGGCACTCACCTGTATCGCCGGGCACACCGGCCTGCCGCAGATCACCATCCCGGCGGCTGAGGTAGATGGCTGCCCGGTGGGCCTCTCCTTCATCGGCTGGCCCGACGGCGACGAGGCGCTGCTCGAGATGGCGGTCGCAATGCAGCCCTTCTGCGTGCGCTAGGAAGCACCCCGACATGCTCGACGCAGTCAATCCGGACGCCACCGGCGGCGTTGCCGCCGTGCTGACGACCATTGCCTTCCTGCCGCAGGTCATCAAGTCATAGAAGACGCGCTCGACCCGCGATATCTCGCTCGGGATGTTCACCATCCTCAATACAGGCATCGTACTCTGGATGGTCTATGGCCTGATGCTCAATTCACTCCCGCTGATCCTGGCCAATGCCGTGACCCTAGGCCTGACCGGTACAATTATGATCCTCAAGCTGATGGGCGACCGCCCCAAGTAATCAGCGACGGTGCGTTTGCTATCGCCCAACGCGAAGCGGATACTCGTCCGGAACTTTCCTGAACGGACCGGACCCGATGGATATCAAAGGCTTCTGCGACCCCCTGTTCGAGCCCGTGCGCGATGCGCTGGTGCGGAACTTCGACGAACACGATGAGATCGGCACCGCCGTTGCCGTCTATCTGGAGGGTGAGAAGGTCGTCGATCTCTGGGCCGGCCATATGGATGCCACGCGCACCAGGCCTTGGCACGAGGATACGCTGTGCCTGATGTACTCGATCGCCAAGAGCATGTGCGCAACCTGCGTGCACATCCTGGCCGACCGGGGACAGGTGGACATGGAAGCCCCCGTCGCGACCTACTGGCCGGAGTTTGCGCAGGCCGGCAAGGCCGACATCAAGGTGCGCCACGTGATCTCCCACAATTGCGGGGTGTGCTTCGCGGACGCCGCAGAGGCCGGGGACATTTTCCACTACGACCGGATGATCGCGGCCATCGAGAAGCAGGGGCCGGCCTGGCCGCCGGAAACCAAAGGCGCCTACAACACCGTCAACATCGGCTACCTGGCCGGTGAAATCGTGCGCCGCGTCTCCGGCATGCCGGTCCGCGCGTTCCTGCAGGAGAACGTGTGCGGCCCGCTGGGCGCGGACTACCAGATCGGCGTCGCGGAGACCGACCTCGACCGGATCGCCGATCTGACGCCCAACGCCGTCGGGAATGCCATGCTGAAGAAGGGAGGCGACACGGAATCGAACCTGTCGCGTGCCTGGAAGCCGCTGCCCAAGCCCTTCGGGCCGGACGCCCAAAACAGCCGGGAATTCCAACTTGCGGGCATCCCGTCCTTCGGCGGTTTCGGCACGGCGCGGGCCATGGCGAGTATCTACGCCATGCTGGCCAATGGCGGAGAACTGGGCGGCGCGCGCATCCTCTCGCCCGAAGCCGTGGCCCGCGCAACGACGCCGCAATGGGAATCCGAATCCGACGCCATGACAGGCCGGCCGATGCGCTATGCGATGGGTTATGCAATGAACCCGGAAGGCAGCGTCCATATGGGCCCGAGCCGCAAAGCATTCGGGCATTCCGGCTCGGGCGGCGCGCGCGCCGTGGCCGACCCCGAGCGCAACCTCGCCATGTGCTACATCACCAACTACCAGAGCGAGGGTATGGGCGCAGGTGTGCGCACCGAGGCGGTGGTCGAGGCCGTGTTCCGGAACGCCTAGACTGCCTCAGCCGTCGTAGCAACCCGCCAGACGGGCACGCTGTTTCACGAGGCCCAGCACCGTGTCGATGGTCGGCGTGGGCACTTCGACGATCCGGCCCAGTTCCTGGACCGACGCGACCAGCGCGTCGATCTCCATCGGGCGTCCGAGTTCGAGATCCTGCAACATCGAGGTCTTGTGGTCGCCCACCTCGCGCGCACCCTCGATGCGTTTTTCGACATCGATGGCGAACTTCACGCCCAGCGCCTCGCCCACCGCCTGGGCTTCCAGCATGGACTGGCGGATCACACCACAGACGTCCGGGTCGTCGATCATCTGAGCCAGCGTGCCGCCGGTCAGTGCCGAGATGGGATTGAGGGAAACATTGCCCCAGATCTTCACCCACATGTCGTCGCGGATGCGCGGGCGAACGGGGGTGCGCAGCCCCGCGTCCGACAGGAGCTTCGCCAGCGCCTGCACCCGCTCGGTCTTCTCGCCCGACGGCTCGCCAATGGAAAAGCGGTTGCCATAGGCGTGGTGGATGACGCCGGGTTCGGCAATCTCGGCAGCCGGATAGACCACGCAGCCGATGGCGCGTTCGGGACCGATCAGGTCCCACTGGCGCTGTTCGGGATCGACCGAGCGCACACGCGTGCCCTCATACGGCCCGTCGAGCTTGTAGAAATACCACCACGGCACCCCGTTCTGCGCCGTCACCAGCGCCGTCTCCGGCCCCATCAGCGGCAACATCTTGTCGGCCACCGCCGCGGAGGAATGCGCCTTCAGGGTTACAATCACGAAATCCTGCGGCCCCGCTTCCTCCGGGTCGTCGGTCGCGTTGACCGGCACTACGAATTCGTTGCCGTCCTTATAGACGAGCTTCAGGCCGTTCTTGCGCATGGCCTCCAGATGCGGACCGCGCGCGATGCACGTCACCTCGGCATCACCCGCGCGCGCCAGCTCGGCGGCCATGAAACCGCCGATCGCGCCAGCACCGAAGATGCAGACCTTCATCGCCTATAGCCCGAGCTTTTCGTGCAGGCCGATCCGCTGCAGTTTTCCGGTCGCGCCCTTGGGGATTTCCTCAAGAAACACGATCTTGCGCGGCACCTTGAAGTCGGCGAGCTGGCCGGCCGCGAATTCGCGAATCTCGGTCTCGCTGACCTCCTGGCCTTCCTTCAGCACGATGGCCGCAGCCACTTCTTCACCCAGCTTGTCGTGGGGCAGCGCGAAGGTCACGGCCTGGTCGATGGCCGGATGATCGAGCAGGATTTCGTCCACCTCGCGTGGGCTAATCTTCTCACCGCCGCGATTGATGATCTCCTTCAGGCGGCCCGTGATGCTGAGGTAGCCGTCGGCATCGAACTGGCCCTGATCGCCCGTGCGAAACCAGCCATCGGTGAAGGCTTCCGCATTGGCCTTCTCGTTCGCTTCATAACCCTTGGTAACGTTGTCGCCGCGAATGACGATTTCGCCGATCTGGCCTCGCACGAGGATGGTGCCGTCCTCGCCCATGATCTCCACCTCCGGACCGGCCGCGACACCGACCGAGCCGGCCTTGCGCGCACCCGGCGGCAGAAGGTTGGACGCCATCTGGTGGGCAGCCTCGGTCATGCCGTAGGATTCGATCACCGGCGCGCCGAAGGTTTCTTCCAGCGCCGCCATCACCTGCGGCGGCAGGGAGGAGGAGGAGGAGCGGATGAAGCGCAGGTTCATCGCATCCACCGATTCCTGGTTGCGGTTCGCGCGCGACTGGATCGCCTGATGCATGGTCGGCACAGCAGTGTACCAGCTCGGCTTGGCGTCATCGAACCAGCCGAACACTCGCAGCGCGTTGAAACCCGGCGTGCAGTAGGTGCTGCCGCCCGCGGCGATGCTCGACAGAACGGCGGCAATCAGGCCGTGGATGTGAAACAGCGGCATGATGTTCATGCACCGGTCGTCGCCTGTCAGCGACAGGGTGTTGCCGATGTTGCGGGCCGAGGCGCAGATATTGGTCTGGGACAGCGGTACGATCTTCGGGCGCGAGGTTGTGCCCGAGGTGTGGAGTACGAGGCCGATATCGTCCACGCCCGCCGGACCCGGGTTCGCCGCCGCGCCCTGGGTCTCACCGGAAATCTCGAACACACCCGCCGGCGCACCGACCGGCACCTTGAGTTCATAGACCGACACGCCCAGATCGCCCGCAACCCCGATGGCCGGGGATTCGCTGCCCTCCTCGACGAACAGCGCCTTGGCACCGAGGTCTTCCAGGTAGAACCGGAACTCGTCGGCCCGGTAGGCCGGGTTCAGCGGCGCCGTGGTCGCGCCGGCACCGACGGCGATGAAAGCCGCCGCCATCTCAGGTCCGTTCGGCAGGACAATCGCCACCCGGTCGTTGCGGCCGATTCCCAGCGCGTTCATATCGGCAACGGTCTTCGCACAGAGTTCGCGCAGGCCCGCATAGGTCAACGACTCACGCTCCGGCGCGGACAGCGCCACCGCGTCGTCGGCGCCGCCGGCGATCAGATCAAGAATGGTTTCGGCCATGGAATCGTCTCACAAATAGTTGACCGCAGTGCCCCGCGCGCTACGTCATGCCATTGAATAGGCGAAACGGCCCCGTGACTGCAATGGACGCTGCGGGCGTCCCGTTAGCGGGACAGCTCGTCGAGCTGCTTGCGGAGATTCTCGATCTGGGTCTTCAGGTCGTCGAGCTTGTCATCCCCACGATCCGAGCTCTTGGGAGCGTCGTTGCCACCCGCGGCATAGGGAGTGAACATCTGGAACGCCCGCTCGAACATTGCCATGTTCTGACGCCCGACCTCTTCCCACTGCTGGAGCGGAAACATGCTGCGATCAACCGCGCTTTCCATGTAGCTGCGCATCCGGTCCTGGTTGCTGGAAAACGCGCTCATGGAGGCGTCCAGGTAATTGGGCACCATCGACTGCAGGCTGTCGCCATAGAATTGAATTAGCTGGCGCAGGAAACTCACAGGCAGGAGGTTCTCCCCCTTCGCCTCTTCCTCGAAGATGATCTGCGTCAAAACAGGCCGTGTGATGTCGTCGCCGGATTTGGCATCGACGACCACGAACTCCTCACCCGCCTTCACCATCTGCGACAAGTCATCCAGCGTTACGTACTTACTGGTCGCCGTGTTGTAGAGCCGCCTGTTGGCGTATTTCTTGATTGTGATCGGCTCTTTTTCATCGGACTTGGCCATGGAACGCACGTCCTACCGTTGATTGATGACCGCAACTATAACAGATCGTGAAAAAAATGCTGCAATGCACATTTGCACGTACGAGGTGGTACCCGAATGCCTGCCGCAGGTATAGTCGCGACCCATGAACGACAAGCCGGACCTTGCCGCGCTCGCACGCGAATACCTGGACCTGTGGGAAGATCAGCTCACGGCGATGACGTCCGACCCGGACCTTGCGCGCCAGACCTCCCGCTTCTTCGATGCGCTGGGCGCGTTCGGGGCGCAGGCCAATCCGCTGTTCAGCGCCCAGCTTGCTGCGCTTCTGCGCACCTCCCCGCCATCCGCTGCAACGGGAACCGCCGATGACCGAGACACGCGATCTGCCGCCGCGTCTGGGACCGAGACCCCTGCCTTTGCACCTGACGACCGCGACGAACGGCTGGATCAGCTCGCGCGTCGTGTTGCCGATCTTGAAAAGCGGATCGCAAAACTGGAACCCGGCACTGGCAGCGCGCGCGCAAAAACTCCAAAACGCACTCGCAGAAAACCCGCCGCCGGAAAATCCGGCTGACGATCCGTTCGCAGCCGCCGTCGATCAGGAAATCCGCGCACGACTGGCGGCCTTTTCCGCCGGCATCCGCGCCTACCGCGAACACCCCTACCGCCGTTCTCTGGCCGATCCGGAGACGATCTGGACCGAGGGCAATATCCGCCTGCTCGACTACGGACCAAAGTACGGGCACCCGGTGCTGTTCGTCCCCTCGCTGGTCAACCGCGCCTATATCCTCGACCTGTCCGAACGGCGCAGCCTGCTGCGCTGGATGGCCGCCGAGACCGGACTGCGCCCGATCCTCGTTGACTGGGACGCGCCGGGCCCACAAGAGCGCGGCTACGATCTGAGCGACTACATCACCGGCCCGCTGGAGACGATGCTCGATGCCACGCTCGCTCTGTCGGAAGGCACGGTGCCGGTCGTCGGTTACTGCATGGGCGGACTTCTTGCGCTAGCGCTGGCCGGGCGGCGCGCCGAAGACATCTCTGGCCTCGTCCTTCTCGCCACGCCCTGGGACTTCCATGCCGAACGGGTCGCCCAGGCCGAGGCACTGGCCCGCACAGTCGAGGCCGCCGGGCCGCTTTCGAGGCCTATGGCGAATTGCCGGTCGATATCATCCAATCAATGTTCTCCGCACTCGACCCGTTCATGATCACTCGGAAATTCGTGCAATTCGCGTCGCTCGACCCGTCGAGTCAGGCGGCAGAGAACTTCGTCGCGCTGGAGGACTGGCTGAACGACGGTGTTCCGCTCGCCGGGCCGGTCGCAACCGAGTGTATGGGCGGATGGTATGGCCGCAACACGCCTCATCGCGGCGAGTGGACCGTCGCCGGTCAGGCGATCCGGCCCGAAAAGGTTACCACCCCGTCACTAGTTCTGGTCCCGCAGCAGGACCGGATCGTGCCGCCCGCCTCCGCCCTGGCGCTTGGCAAAGCACTCCCGAATGCGAAAATCATTCAGCCGCAGCTTGGCCACATCGGCATGGTCGCGGGCTCGCGCGCTCGCGAAGCGGTCTGGGAAGCGATGGCCGACTGGCTCGCAAGACTGCCCTGAGCACCCCAGGTTGACGGTCTTACAACCCGGCTCACGCTGGACTCTGCCGGGCCCGGGGGCTATATCCAAATCAACGTTCGAGATGGACGGAATAGGCGGGTTTCTGCACTGTTCAGCGTGATGAAAACCCCCTCTTTTCCGCCCAAAAGCAGGAGATTGAAGATGTCTGACGTGATGATTGCGAGCGCGGCCCGGACCCCGGTCGGTGCGTTCAACGGCTCCCTGTCGGGCCTGAGCGCCGCGGAACTGGGCACGGTGGCGATTTCCGCCGCGCTGGAGCGGGCTGGTATCCCCGCGTCGGATGTTGATGAAGTGGTTCTCGGGCAGGTCCTGACGGCTGCGACGGGCATGAACCCAGCGCGCCAGGCGCTTCTGGCGGCAGGCATCCCGGATGACCGCACTGCCTATCTGGTCAACCAGGTCTGCGGCTCCGGCCTGCGTTCGGTCGCCCAGGGTTTCCATGCCATCAAGCTTGGCGAGGCCAACGTCGTGGTCGCCGGCGGCCAGGAGAGCATGAGCCAGGCCCCGCACGCCTCCCAGATGCGCAACGGCACCAAGATGGGCGACGTAAAGCTGGTCGATACCATGATCAAGGACGGCCTGTGGTGCTCGCTGATGGGCTATCACATGGGCAATACGGCCGAGAACGTAGCTGAAAAGTGGCAGATCACCCGCGACGAGCAGGATGAATTCGCTGCCGGTTCTCAGCAGAAAGCCGAGGCGGCCCAGAACGCCGGAAAGTTCGCCGACGAGATCGCGCCGGTTACTGTCAAGACCCGCAAGGAGGAGATTGTCATAGACGTGGACGAGTATCCGCGCCACGGCACCACCACCGACACCCTCGCCAAATTACGCCCCGCCTTCGACAAGGAAGGCACTGTCACGGCCGGCAATGCTTCGGGCATCAACGACGGCGCGGCGGCTATTGTGCTGGCCTCGTCGGACGAAGCCGAGAAGCGCGGCCTCAAGCCGCTGGCCCGCATTGCCTCCTGGGCGACCGCCGGCGTCGAGCCGTCCATTATGGGTTCAGGCCCGATCCCGGCCAGCCGCAAGGCGCTGGAGCGGGCCGGCTGGAGCGTCGATGACCTCGATCTCGTCGAGGCCAACGAAGCCTTCGCAGCGCAGGCCATCGCGGTCAACCGTGACATGGGCTGGGATCCGGACATCGTGAACGTCAACGGCGGCGCAATTGCCATCGGTCATCCGATCGGCGCGTCGGGCGCCCGGGTGCTGGTCACACTGCTGCACGAGATGAAGAAGCGCGATGCCAAGAAAGGTCTGACGACCCTGTGCATCGGCGGCGGCATGGGCATCGCCATGTGCGTCGAGCGCGACTGACACGGATCCGATTAGGGGAAACGTCAAACAGCCGGCCAGTAAATCTCGATAAAGGTACGGCCGGACAGCAACTCCAGGGAGAGTTTCATGGGACGTGTGGCATTGGTAACAGGCGGTACCCGGGGAATCGGGGCGGCCATCAGCATCGCGCTGAAAGGCGCAGGCCGTGACGTGGTTGCGAACTATGCAGGCAACGAACACCGCGCGCGTGAGTTCGAGGAAAGCACGGGCATCAAGGCGGTGAAGTTCGACGTCTCGAACCATGAGGAAGTGGACGAGGCCATCTCGAAAATCGAGAAGGACGTTGGTCCAGTCGAGATTCTCGTGAATAACGCGGGTATCACCCGCGACGGCACGATGCACCGCATGACCTATGAGCAATGGAAAGAGGTGATCGACGTCAACCTGTCGGGCGTCTTCAACTGTTCACGCGCCGTCATCGAGGGCATGCGCGACCGTTCTTGGGGCCGCATCGTCAACATTGGTTCAATCAACGGCCAGGCAGGGCAATACGGCCAGGTAAACTACGCCGCCACCAAGTCAGGCATCCACGGTTTCACCAAGGCACTCGCCCAGGAAGGTGCGGCCAAGGGCATCACTGTGAACGCCATCGCGCCGGGCTATGTCGATACCGACATGGTGCGCGCGGTACCGCCGGACGTGCTGGAGAAGATCATCGCGCGCATCCCCGTCGGCCGTCTAGGCAAGGCGGACGACATCGCTCGCGGCGTGGTCTTCCTGACCGCCGACAACGCCGACTTCATTACTGGCTCAACCCTGTCGATCAACGGCGGTCAGCACATGTACTAGGCCACAAGGCCCGACGTCCCGATGCCGATACTTGAACTCCTGACAGATCCGACCGCGTGGGCGAGTTTCGTCACCCTGGCCCTGCTGGCGATCGTGCTCGGGGTCGCTCTCGCGACAGCCATCGAGATCCTGAACCTCCTCGCCCGTAAGCGCCAGATTGAAACCACGGACAACGCCGGATGAGCCGGCGTGAATATCCCGACAACCCGATCTCCGGCGTCGGGGTAGTGGTCCTTAAGGAGGAACACGTTCTGCTGATCCAGCGCGGCAAGGAACCGGGGATCGGGAACTGGAGTATTCCCGGCGGCAAGCAAGAACTGGGCGAGTCCTGGCGGGAAACTGCCGCGCGCGAGGTGATGGAGGAAACCGGGATCGAGATCGAGATCGTCGGCATTATCGATGTGGTCGATGCCATCGTGCGCGACGGCGACCCGGCACGTCCCGGCACCCAGGGCGTTACAGCACCCCTGACGAACGACGACAACGTCGTCCCGTTGCATGAACGCCGGGTGCGCTACCACTACACTCTGGTCGATTGTGCCGCCCGTTGGACCGGCGGCGAGCCAACGGCGGGAGGCGATGCAATGCACGCTGAGTGGTGGCCACTGGCGTGCCTCGACGAGCTGCCGCTGTGGACCGAGACCGTCCGCATCATCCGCGAGGCCGCGGAGATGGCAGCGCGCTAAGCGTCAGCCGTTAGCCCGGGTGAAGGCGCGCATGTGAAATTCCGCCTGCCTGGGCGCATAGACAAACCCCGACCCGACCGGACAGGCCCGCCGTGCCCGGCAGCCCCGTGTCACACAGTCCACCCCGTCCAGCGTCGCCAGATACGCCGTACAGGATGGGACGTCATAAACGTCACCGGAAAACGCATCGACCGGGCAGGCCGACAAACAGGGTTTGTCCACGCAGGTTTCACAGGGGGACGGGTAAGCCTCGCGCGGCGCGATATCCAGCCGTTCTGAAAAGGCGAGTGCACCTCGATACGCATGCCAGAGCCCGTATTCCGGATGAATCAGAACACCCAGCGGGGAAGGATGGACCGCCTCCCCCTTCCGCGCCCAGCGCTGGAACGGCAAGTATGGCGGCCCGCCGAACGGAAACAGCGCCCGGGCGCCGACCTCCCCGGCAATGACCGAAAGCACATCGCGCAACCAGTCATCCAGCGGGCTCAGGCTGTCAGCATAGTCACCGCGCACTGCCTCAAAGGCCTGCCACATGGATGGTCCGGCATTGCCAACAAGAAAAAGCGTGCCCGGAGTACCGGGTACGCCGTCTTCTGGTTCAGGATGGAAGGCGCCGCGCGCAATCAGACCTTTCGCCGAAAGGCGCTGTTCGAGCACTCGCATGCCTACTCCGCCGCGACGGCCTTCCGCAGGTGTTCGCGATGGAGCAGCTCTGCGATCTGGACCGTGTTCAGCGCCGCGCCCTTACGCAGGTTGTCGGAGACGACCCAGATGTTCAGGCCATTCTCAACGGTCGCATCCTCACGGATACGACTGACATAGACCGCGTCCTCACCGGCGGATTCTTCCGGGGTCACATAGCCTTCGTTGGCGCGGTGGTCGATCACCACGACACCCGGCGCATTGCGCAGTATCTCGCGCGCCTCCTTCTCGGAGACCTCGCGCTCGAACTCGATATTGATCGCCTCGGAATGGCCGATGAACACCGGCACGCGCACACAGGTCGCCGTGACCCTGATCTTCGGGTCGAGGATCTTCTTGGTCTCGACGGTCATCTTCCACTCTTCCTTGGTGGAACCATCATCCATGAAAACGTCGATATGCGGGATGACATTGAAGGCGATCTGCTTGGTGAATTCCTTCGGCTCAAGCGGGTCGTTCACATAGACCGCACGGGTCTGGTTGAACAGCTCGTCCATACCGTCCTTACCCGCGCCCGACACGGACTGATAGGTCGAGACCACCACACGCTTGATGCCATAGGCCTCATGCAGTGGCTTCAGCGCGACGACCATCTGAATCGTCGAGCAGTTCGGGTTGGCGATGATATTGCGCTTCGAGTAGCCGGCAACGGCTTCCGGATTCACTTCAGGCACGATCAGCGGCACGTCGGGATCCATGCGGAATTGCGATGTGTTGTCGATGACGATGCAACCGGCCGCACCCGCCTTCGGGGCATACTCGGCCGAAACCTTCGCACCCGGTGAAAACAGGGCGATATCGGTGCCGGTGAAGTCGTAATCAGCCAGGGACTGAACTTTCAGGGTTTTGTCCTCGCCGAACGATACTTCTCGCCCGACCGAGCGTTCGCTCGCCAGCGCCACGACTTCGTCCGCCGGGAACTTGCGTTCCGCCAACGTTTGCAGCATTTCGCGGCCGACAGCGCCTGTCGCTCCGACCACCGCAACCTTGTAGCCCATAGGTACTGTCCTTTTTTGCGGCGCAACATGCGCCGTGCGGGCGATCAAATAAGCCCGATAGTCCGGATTTGCAAGTTTAAGCCGGCCCGAGAAAGCCCCTCTCCCAAGGGGGAGAGGGTTTCCATCAAGCTTTCCGCGCCACCATGCTCACGTAGTTCATGAAGCCGAAGAAGCTGCCCGTTTCGATCCGACGTGCACATTCGGCCACCAGTGCGGCCTGCATGTCATCGTCGATCCGGCCCCATTGTCGCAGATAGAGCGCACCGCGTTCCGTCCAGCCGCGCGTGAGCTGGGGCGCATCGGTGTCCAGATGACCGTGGCTACGCGTCGGTGCCGGGTCGAAGCCTGCCTCCCGCAGCATCGATGGCAGGCGGCGGACCAGCCAGCGGTCATTGACGTTGCCCTCAATGAAGGCGTCGATACAGCCCTGAAGCGGATCGGCGTCGGAGGTAGCGACGCTCATGGTCGTGAAGTCCCCGTCATAGATCGCCACTTGTCCGCAGGGCTTAAGAACGCGGTGCACCTCCAACAGCACGCCTTCGGGGCCCGGCACATGGGTCAGGAGGGTGTGCAGCACCACCACGTCGAAGCTTGCATCCTCGAACGGCAGATCGCGGGCATCCGAGTACCGAAAGGATACATTCTGCAGGTCCGCCGCCAGCTCGCGTCCACGCTCCAGCAGCGGCTCCAACTGATCGACACCAACCACCTCACCTACGCCGGGCCAGGCGGCAAGCCTGCGCGACTGCGCGCCAGTGCCGCAACCGATATCGAGCACCCGCGCGCAGTCGGGAAAATCGATGTTGGACAGGTAGGACTCCAGCGCCTCGGCCTGCTGCGGCGTTGCCGCGCGGCGCTCCAGGCTGACCTTGAGCTGATCCATGATCTCCGCTGGAATGGCGTCGGGGTTCACGTAAATATCCGGCACGGTGTTCTCCTCGCCTTTGCGGCACCCTATGTGCCAGAATTTCCGCCATGGCCGAACGTTTTTCCAGCTACGCCGAGTTCTGGCCTCACTATTTGCGCGAACATGCCGATCCGCGCACCCGCGCGCTGCACTATATTGGCAGCCTTGCCGCCCTGCTGCTGATTGGCTTCGGTGTGGTGATCGGCCCATTGTGGCTGTTGCTGATCGCAGCCGTCGCCGGATACGGCCCCGCCTGGATCGGGCATGGCTTCGTGGAGAAAAACCGGCCCGCCACCTTCACCCACCCGGTGTGGTCGTTTCTGTCGGATTTCCGGATGCTGTATCTGTGGATCACCGGCCGGCTGGCACCTGAACTAAGTGGCGCAGGGGTGCTGCCGAACGAATGAAACCGCGTACTACCTTGCTTCTGACCGTTCTTGTGCTTGGTGGGTGGACGATCTCTTCGCCGGGAACCACCGAAACGGGTAATCCGCTGCTGTGAAATTGGTCGATCGACCTGGGCGTACAAGAGCGTGACTGCGGATAGGTCGGGAAAGTCAGCTTCCAGGACGCCGCGGCGGGAACGCCACGGGTGACTGGCCGCCGACTTCAGCCGTCTTAGGGCTCGCCAGCGCGGCTTCCAGCAACGCATCGACCTTGGCGCGGGTTTCCGCCTCGCGGTTCGCCTGCGCATCCTCGATAGCGGCCAGCATCGCCTGGCTGACCGAGCATTCCCCGGTGGTCAACTGGCGGCCCGTGCTGGTCTCGACGACCTGCTGAGCGGCGGCGGGTGCGGACAGCCCTGCGATAAGAGCGGCCAGCACGAATGTCGTTCGAGCAGTCATGCGTCTACGCTAGTCCCGCCACGCGGCCGGCGTCAATTCAGCCCGACAGGCTGTCGAGCTCGGCCAGCAGCTTAGTGCCCATCTCTTCAGTGGTCACCTGAGTGCAGCCGTCCTGCATGATGTCGGCGGTGCGGAAGCCCTCGTTCAGGACGTTCTGGGCCGCCTGCTCTACCATGTCGGCTTCGTTGCCGAGGTCGTAGGAGTAGCGCAGCATCATCGCGAAGGAGAGCAACATTGCCAGCGGATTGGCCTTGCCCTGACCCGCAATATCCGGGGCTGAGCCGTGCACCGGCTCGTACATGGCGCGGCGCGCGCCCGTGTTCGGATCCATCGCACCCAGGCTGGCTGAGGGCAGCATGCCCAGAGAGCCAGTCATCATGGCGGCCTCGTCCGACAGGATGTCGCCGAACAGGTTGTCGGTGACGATGACGTCGAACTGGTGCGGATTGCGCAGAAGCTGCATGGCGCAGTTGTCGGCTAGGATGTGCTCGAACTCTACCTCGGGGAATTCCTCGGCCGCGACGCGCCCAGCGATCTTGCGCCAGAAGGCGCCGGTTTCCATCACGTTCGACTTCTCGGCCGAGTGCACCTTGTTGCGACGCTTCTTGGCAAGCTCGAAGGCGACGCGCAGGATGCGCACGATCTCTTCCTCGGTGTAGGCCTGGGTATCAATCACGCGGACCGTGCCGTCTTCCAGTGTCTGCTCGCCACGCGGCTCCCCGAAATACACGCCCGAGGTCAGCTCGCGCAGGATCATGATGTCGAGGCCCTTCACCACTTCCGGCTTCAAGGTCGAGGCATCGACCATCGCGTCCATGACGATGGCGGGTCGCAAATTGGCAAACAGGTCTAGATCCTTGCGCAGGCGCAGCAGACCAGCTTCTGGACGGTGTTCACGCGGAACGTCATCCCATTTCGGACCGCCGACGGCGCCGAACAGCACGGCATCCAGCGACATAGCCTTATCCATGGTCTCGTCGGTGATCGACACACCGTGGGCGTCGTAGCAGGCACCCCCGACGAGGTCCTCATCCACCGCGAAGCGGACCGCCTCCTTCGCCTCGAACCAGCCCATCACACGACGGACCTGCTCCATCACCTCAGGCCCGATGCCGTCACCCGGCAGGATCAAAACACTCTTATTGGCTGCCATCTGGGCTCTCCCCCTCGAACTCTATTTTGCTTTGATCTGGCTCACGACGCTTCGCGGTAAAGCCATGGCTGCTGGCCACGCTGGCCTCCTTCAAAATCGCCGATCTTGGTATCGCGCTGCATGGTCAAGCCAATATCGTCCAGGCCTTCCAGCAGGCAGTGCTTCAGGAACGCATCGAGCTCGAACGGATAGACGATGCCGTTAGGCGCATGGATTTCCTGATTCGCCAGATCGACCGTGATCTCCGGGTTTTCAGGGTCCTGGGCGACGACATCAGCGTGTCAATCTGCTCCTGCGGCAGCTTAATGAGCAGCATACCGTTCTTGAAGCTATTGTTATAGAAGATGTCGGCGAAGTTCGGCGCGATGACGACCTTGATCCCGAAATCCTGCAGTGCCCAGGGCGCATGCTCGCGCGAGGAGCCGCAGCCGAAATTGTCGCCAGCGATCAGGATCTCGGCCTTAGTGTAAGGCTCCTTATCCAGCACGAACGTGCCGGTGTTGTTGCCGTCAGCATCGGTGCGCAGTTCATGGAACAGGCCGCGGCCTAGCCCCGTGCGCTCGATCGTCTTCAGGAACTGCTTGGGGATTATCTTGTCGGTATCGACATTTACCATCGGCAGCGGCGCGGCGACGCCCGAGACCTTGTTGAACTTTTCCATCACACTAATCCTCACGTTTGAGCAGCTATCGTTTTAGCACCGTACAGCCGGCCAGTATGTCATGCAGCGCCTGGCGTCGCGGCATAAACAGGATCGGCAGGAAGCCGACCAGAAAGAACGCGATCGAGACAAAGCGCGCCCAGTAGCGCACTGTCGTCCGACCAAAACTTGCCTGACCGCCCGAAAGGTCGGCTGTGAAGATACCCATCACCGCCATTCCGAGCGTGGCCTGCAGCGGGCTCGATTCCATGCCCGCCCAGTACAGCCAGGCGAAGAACAGCATGACTGCGTTCGTCATATGCACCGATGTGCCATCCGCGAACCCGACCGTTGTGAACCCGTACAACGGCACCGCCAGCAGCGCCGAGACCACCCACGCCACCAGCCAGACCAGGCCGATATCCACCAGGCCCGCAACGGTGCGCAGGATCAGCCCGGCGTGCCGGACCGGAAGCACCGCGCCGGCGGGACCGTCCGTCACGCGTCGAGGTCACGCACATCAGTCAGCTTGCCGGTGACAGCCGCCGCCGCCGCCATCGCGGGGCTGACCAGATGGGTTCGCCCACCACGTCCCTGACGGCCCTCAAAATTGCGGTTCGAGGTCGAGGCGCAGCGCTCGCCCGGCTCCAGCTTGTCGGCATTCATCGCCAGGCACATCGAGCAGCCCGGCTCGCGCCACTCGAAACCGGCCGCGATGAGTATTTCATGCAACCCCTCGGCCTCGGCCTGTTCCTTCACGAGGCCTGAACCCGGCACCACGATGGCATTCACGCTGTCGGCGACCTTGCGGCCCTCGGCGACCTGCGCGGCGGCGCGAAGGTCCTCGATACGACCGTTGGTGCATGAGCCGATGAACACCTTGTCCACCGCCACGTCCTGCATCTTCGTGCCCGGCTTCAGGTCCATGTATTCCAGCGAACGCTCCCACGCCTGGCGCTGGTTGTCGTCGCGCGCATCGTGGTTGGGATCGGGAACCGCGCCGGTGATCGGCACCACGTTTTCCGGGCTGGTACCCCAGGTGACCTGCGGCGGGATGTCCGGCGCGGACAGGCGCACTTCCTTGTCGTACTTCGCACCTGGATCGCTAGGCAGGGTCCGCCAGTAGGCTTCCGCCGCCTCCCACGCCGCACCCTTAGGTGCCATTGGGCGACCCTTCAGGAACTCATAGGCCTGGTCGTCCGGCGCCACCAGGCCAGCACGCGCACCGCCCTCGATGGACATGTTGCACATGGTCATGCGCCCTTCCATCGACAGAGCCCGCACGGCGTCGCCCGCATACTCGATCACAGAGCCGGTGCCACCGGCAGTGCCGATGGCGCCGATGATGGCGAGGATCATGTCCTTCGCGGTAACGCCAAGCGACAGATCGCCATCGACGGACACGAGGAAGTTCTTGGCCGGGCGCTGCAGCAGGGTCTGGGTAGCGAGCACATGCTCGACCTCGGACGTGCCGATGCCAAATGCCAGCGCGCCAAACGCGCCATGGGTCGCCGTGTGGCTGTCACCGCACACGATGGTCGTGCCTGGCAGGGTGAAACCCTGCTCTGGCCCGATGATGTGCACGATGCCCTGGCGGATGTCGTCCATGTCGAAGAGCTCGATGCCAAACTCCTCGCAGTTCTTCGTCAGGGTCTGGACCTGGATACGCGATTCCTCGTCGTCGATCCCGCCGCTGCGGTCGGTCGTCGGCACGTTATGGTCGGCGACCGCGAGCGTGGCTTCGGGACGACGCACCTTGCGGCCGTTCATGCGCAGGCCCTCGAAGGCCTGCGGGCTCGTCACCTCATGAACGAGGTGACGGTCGATATAGATAAGGCAGGTTCCATCGTCCTGCACATCAACCAGATGCGATTCCCATATTTTGTCGAACAGGGTCTTCGGCTGCGACATTGTCATGTCCTTCTGAACTTCTTCCCAAAAAGCAAAACGCCCCGTGAACCAGTCTCCGGGGCGCTGCTCGTGAACGTCGGCCCGTCTGCCGGAGCCATTCCGTTATTCGCTTTTGGCTTCGGCCTCGGTGTTTTCCTCGGCCGCAGTTTCCACCGGCGGCGCAACGTTGTCCTCAGGACGATCGGCCTTACCCGTCTCCGGAACCACGACATTACCCTTGCGGGTCATGCCCCGGCCCGTCGTTCGCTCAGAAATACGTGCGCGCTTGCCGGTGCGGCCGCGCAGGTAATAAAGCTTCGCCCGGCGCACCTTGCCCCGGCGCACGACCTCGATCGAGTCGATGCGCGGGCCGAAGAGCGGAAACACTCGCTCAACACCCTCGCCAAAGGAAATCTTGCGCACGGTGAAGGACGAGTTGATCCCGTCATTCTTCACGGCGATGCAAACCCCCTCATAAGCCTGGATACGCTCGCGCTCGCCTTCTACGACGCGCACGTTGACGCGCACCGTGTCGCCCGGACCGAATTCCGGGGTCTCGCGGGCGGCCTGCAGCTTGGCAAGCTGGTCGGCTTCGAACTTCTGAAGCGTGTTCATCGCTCTTGTCCTTCTTCTTCCATCTCCGCGTAACGCCGCCACAAATCCGGACGCCGCTCGCGCGTAACCTGTTCCGCCTGTTCTTCACGCCATTGCGCCACGCGACCGTGATGGCCGGAGGTCAGGACGTCGGGCACCAGACGCTCTATGCCCTGCCGGTCTTCCCAACGCGCCGGCCGCGTATAGTGCGGATACTCGAGCAACCCGCTTTCGAAACTCTCTTCCGACAGCGAATCCGCCTGACCCAGAACCCCGGGCAGCAGTCGGACAACCGCGTCGAGCAACACCAGCGCTGCGGGCTCCCCTCCGGAAAGCACATAGTCGCCGACGCTGATTTCTTCGACCTGCCAGGCATCAAGAACCCGCTGATCGACACCTTCATAGCGGCCACAAAGCAGTATCACGCCGGGGCCGTCCGCCAGGTCCCGAACACGAGCCTGGTCCAAGGGACGACCGCGGGGCGTGAGATAGATGATCGGCCGCTGGCCGTCAACTGCGTTTACGGCCTCGAAAAGCGCGGAATCCACGATATCCGGCCGCATCACCATTCCAGGCCCGCCGCCGAAAGGCTCGTCATCGACGCTGTTGTGCCGGTCGGTCGCGTGAACCCGGATATCGCAGGCGTCCAGCCCCCAGATGCCCCGCTCCAGCGCGCGGCCGTGCAACGACATGCCCAGCGGCCCCGGAAACATCTCCGGAAACAGCGTCAGCACGCTCGCGGCCCATGTTGCGGGTTCAGCCATCTCGGCTTTCTTCTCCGCCCGAGCGTAGCAATTTCGCCGGGTCAGCCACCAGCCGCCCCGCCGAGACGTCCACCAGTGGCACGGCGGTGCGGGTGAACGGGACCGTCGCCAGACGGCCATCTTCGCCCTCGATTTCCAGAACGTCGCCGCCCCCGAAATCGTACAGCGCACGAACCGTGCCCAGAGGCATGCCGTCCGGTGTCTCGACCGGAAGACCGATCAGGTCGGTGTGGTAGAACTCGTCTTCTTCCACCGCCGGAAGGCGCTCGCGCGGGACGAACAGTTCGAGCCCGCGCAACGCCTCTGCGCCGGAACGGTCGTCGATACCCTCGACATGCACCAGCAGCTGGCCCTTGCCGGCGCGGTTGCGCACCTCAAGGGTGAAGGAACGCGACCCGTCCGCGCTTTCGACCGGACCGTAGGTCCCGACATCCTCAGGCCGTTCGGTGAACGGCCTGACGCGGACCAGCCCGTGCAGGCCGTGAGCCCCCGTGACGACGCCGACGCAGATCCGGCTGTTCGAATGTCCGCCGGCTTCGTCCATGGCCCTATCCCCGAAATTGTGAGACGGGGAATCGAAGTCCGGTTACTCGGACTTCTCTTCCTCTTCACCGGCTTCCTCGGCGGGGGCCTCCTCGGCCGGAGCTTCCTCAGCCGGAGCCTCTTCCGCAGGTGCTTCCTCGGCAGCCGCCTCTTCAACCGGGGCTTCCTCGGCCGGAGCCTCCTCAGCGGGAGCTTCTTCCGCGGGCGCTTCCTCGGCAGCCGCCTCTTCAGCCGGGGCTTCCTCGGCCGGAGCTTCTTCCGCCGGAGCTTCGGCTTCCGCCGCAGCCGCCTCGGCCGCCGCCTTCGCAGCCTCTTCCGCAGCCGCCGCGCGCTCCTGCGCCTTCGCCTTCGGCAGGTGCTTCTTGGACTGCTCGCGGATGACCGGGGCGTCCATCAGGCCCGCATTAGCAAAGAACTTCTGGACCCGCTCGGACGGCTTGGCGCCGACGCTGATCCAGTGCTTCGCGCGCTCTTCGTCGAACTGGACCCGGTTCGGGTCGTCCTTCGATAGCATCGGGTTGTAGTGACCGATGCGCTCGACGAAACGGCCGTCGCGCGAACGCGCCTTGTCGGCCACGACGATACGGTAGAACGGGCGCTTCTTCGCGCCGCCACGCGCCAGTCGAATGGTAAGTGCCATGGTTTGCTTCCTTTTCTTAAAATAACCGTTTGTAGGGTTGTTGTTCGTGGTTCAGCGGGGCGGCAGGTGCACAGCCTCAATCTTGTGACCGTCGGGATCGAGCACGAAGGCCCCGTAATAGGTGTCGCGGTATTCCGAACGCAGCCCCGGCGCGCCGTCATCAGTGGCACCGGCGGCCATAGCGGCGCTGTAGAACGCATCGACCTCGTCTCGGGATTCCGCGCGGAAGGCAACATGCCGGCCGTCATCGGGCACGGCTGCAATGCTGTCGCGGGCGTTGATCCAGAAGACCCCGCCGCCGTTCGGTGAAGCCCACGACACCGTGCCCGGCTTTTCCATGTAGCGCGCGCAACCCAGCGCACCCAGCACCCCATCGTAGAACACCGCGGAGCGCGCAAGGTCGGACACACCGATGGACAGGTGATGAAACATGACGGTCGCTAGCGCCCCATGCCCGGGGGCAGCATGCCGGGCGGCAAACCGCCACCCATGCTAGGCATTCCGCCGCCGCCCATCGGGGGCATCCTGCCGCCCATCTTCTTCATCTTCTTCATCATGGACTGCATCTGCTGGTACTGCTTCAGCAGCTTGTTGATCTCCTGCACCGAAGTGCCGGACCCGGCCGCGATACGCACCTTGCGCGACGCCTTGACCGTGGCGGGCTTCGCCCGCTCCAGCGGCGTCATCGAGAGGATAATGGCTTCCTGACGCTTGATGAGACTGTCGTCGAGATTGTGCTCGGCCATCTGTTTCTTGAGCTTGCCGACGCCGGGCAGCATCGACATCACGCCGCCGAGGCCGCCCATCTTCTTGAGTTGGCGCAGCTGATCGAGCAGGTCGTTCAGGTCGAACTCGCCCTTGGCCATACGGCGGGCGATCTTCTCGGCCTCTTCCTCCTCGACCAGTTCGCTGGCGCGTTCGACCAGCGAGACCACATCGCCCATGTCGAGGATACGGCCCGCGACGCGCTCGGGGTGGAAGGGCTCCAGCGCGTCCATCTTCTCGCCGGTGCCGATCAGCTTGATCGGCTGGCCGGTCACGGCGCGCATCGACAGTGCTGCGCCACCGCGCGCATCGCCGTCCATACGGGTCAGCACGATACCCGAGATGCCGACCTGCTCATGGAAGGCCTGGGCCGTGTTCACGGCGTCCTGGCCGGTCATGGCGTCGGCTACCAGCAGCGTCTCGTGCGGGTTCGCCGCCTGCGGCGATTGCCGTGGCTTCCGCCATCAGCGCGTCGTCGACCGAAAGGCGGCCGGCGGTATCCAGCAGCACCACGTCGTAACCGCCGCGGCGCGCCTGCTCCATGGCGCGCCTGGCAATCATCACCGGCATTTCGCCCGGTACGATATCCAGTGTCGGCACGAGCACCTGATCACCGAGCACGCGCAACTGCTCCTGCGCGGCCGGGCGGCGCACATCGAGCGAGGCCATCAGGACTTTCTTCTTCTGCCTGTCGGCGAGCAGGTGACCGATCTTGGCCGTGGTGGTCGTCTTGCCCGAGCCCTGCAGGCCGACAACCATGATGGCCATCGGTGCGGGCGCGTTGAGATCCAGCGCGACCGCCGATCCGCCCAGCATATCGACCAGCGCATCGTGGACGATCTTGACGACCATCTGGCCCGGCGTGACCGAACGCACGACCTCCTGTCCGACCGCATCCTCCTGGACGCGTGCGACGAAATCGCGAACCACCGGCAGCGCGACATCCGCCTCGAGCAGGGCCACGCGCACCTCACGCAGCGCCGCCGCCACATCCTCTTCGGACAGGGTGCCGCGCCGCTTCAGGCGGTCGAAGACATCTCCTAGGCGTTCGCTCAGCGATTCGAACAAGCTTCAGATCCCCTCGGGCGAAAGCGCCCTCACATCCCGGATAAAAAACCATACGCCCAACGGCAAACGCGCCAGTGCGCGAAACTCGCGGACTGGCGTAGCCCCGACCTCCACGGCCCGGGCCGCATCGGCCATCGATGCGGGATTTGGCGGAACCTATTCGAACTCCCGAAAACGGTCAACCTGTAGCGTTAATCAGCCTGTAAACAGTGATTTCATCGGCAGCAACCGCCGACCGGATCAGAGCCTCGACTAGAACCAGGCTTTCCAGAAAATTCTGGACTCCCAGGGCCGTCGCCAGGTCGTCCAGCTCATCAAGTCGCTCTGACGCGACTGACATCCTTTTTCCGGGCACCGGCCTGCACTCTGGACGGGAGGGCCGCTCCGGCCCTATATCCCCGGCATGGCCGCACGTGAATTCATAAAGATGCACGGGCTGGGCAACGATATGGTGATTGTCGATGCCCGCACCCGCCCGCTCGCCGTTAGTGCGGCGGGCACCCGCATGCTCGCCGACCGGCACACCGGTATCGGGTTCGACCAGATGATCGCGCTGGAATCGGCCGACGATGCGGATGTGCGCGTACGCATTTTCAATGCCGACGGCGGTGAAGTGGAGGCCTGCGGCAACGCCATGCGCTGCGTGGCCCGGCTTCTAATGAACGGCGAGGACGATACGCTGACGATTCGCTCATCAGCCGGACTACTCGAGGCCCGTCGCTGCACGGACAATCCGGAATATTTCTCTGTCGATATGGGCCCGGCGCGCGCCGGCTGGCAGGACATCCCTCTCGCACGCGCATGCGACACTGACCATGTGCCGCTTTCTCTGGGGCCCCTGTCCGATCCGGTCGCCGTGAATATGGGCAATCCCCACGCCGTGTTCTTTGTGGACGATGCGGATGCGATCCCGCTTGATGAACTCGGCCCGCAGCTGGAGCACGACCCGATCTTTCCTGAACGCGCCAACATCGGCGTCGCCCATATCACGGGCCCGGACACTCTACATCTGCGTGTGTGGGAACGCGGTGCAGGGCTGACACTGGCCTGCGGCTCGGGCGCCTGCGCCGCCGGAGTCGCTGCACACCGGCGCGGTCTAACCGGCCGAAACCTGCGGGTGCAGGTCGAGCGCGGCGAACTGCTAATCGAATGGCGAACGGATGGGCACGTCATCATGTCCGGCCCCGCGGAAGAATCATTCCGCGGCAGTATCGACGAAGCGTTTTTCGCAGGGCCGTCCAATGGCTGAACGATCAGGGCCCCGATCTCGTCACCTTCGGTTGCCGCCTGAACACCTTCGAATCCGAGGTGATGCGCAACCATGCCACCGCCGCCGGGCTGGACGATGCGGTGATCGTCAACACCTGCGCCGTCACCGCCGAAGCTGAGCGGCAGGCGCGCCAGGCGATTCGCCGTGCCCGACGCGATAACCCCGGCGCGCGCATCATCGTGACAGGCTGTTCGGCCCAGATCGACCCGGACCGCTATGCGGCCATGCCTGAAGTCGATGCTGTGCTGGGCAATCAGGAAAAGCTGCAGGCGGATTCGTTCCTGCGGCTGGATTCCCAGCCCGTGCGGGTAAACGACATCATGGCCGCACACGAGACCGCCGGGCATCTGGTGGAGGGCATCGACGGGCGCACCCGCGCGCTGATCCAGGTTCAGAACGGCTGCGACCACCGCTGCACTTTCTGCGTCATTCCCTACGGGCGCGGCAACTCACGCAGCATGGCCATCGGCGCGATCACCGAACAGGTGCGGACCCTTGTGGCAAACGGTTATCGCGAGGTGGTCCTGTCCGGTGTCGATATCACATCCTATGGCGCGGACCTGCCAGGACAGCCGAAGCTTGGCCAGATGATCCGCCGCTTGCTGGCCGCCGTGCCCGAACTGTCCCGCCTGCGGCTCAGTTCCATCGATGTCGCGGAAATCGATGACGACCTGATGCGCCTGATCGTCGGAGAAGAGCGGTTGATGCCGCACCTGCATTTGAGCCTTCAGGCGGGCGACGACATGATCCTGAAGCGGATGAAGCGCCGGCATACCCGTTCGCAGTCCGTGTCTTTCTGCGAGGCGGTGCGCAAGCAGCGCCCGGACGCCGTCTTCGGCGCCGACCTGATCGCGGGCTTTCCGACTGAAACCGATGCGATGTTCGAGAACAGCCGCGCGCTGGTGGACGATTGCGGCCTGACCCATCTGCATGTCTTCCCCTATTCGCCGCGCCCGATGACCCCTGCGGCAAAGATGCCGCAACTCGACCGCAACATAATCAAGGCGCGCGCGGCGGTACTGCGTCATGCGGGGGAGACCGCATTGGCACGTTTCCTCGACGGTGAGGTCGGGCGCAACCGCGCGGTCCTCATCGAGAAAACCGGTTTGGGCCGGACCGAACAGTTTGCACTGGTGAACCTGCCCGAGACGGCTGGCCAGCCCGGCGACATCGTGGAGACCGAAATCGTCAAGGCCGGATCCGACCGGCTGACCGGACGCCCGGCGCGTCGCGCGGCATGAGCGGCGGCGGCTGGATTTCACGCCTGCGCAGCGGGCTATCACGTTCATCGGCCAAGCTGGCGGGTGACATCAGGGGTATCTTCGCAAGCGGCCGCATCGATCCCGCGACGCTCGATGAACTGGAAGACGCGCTGATCATGGCCGACCTCGGTGTGGCCACCGCAAGTAAGCTGCGCGACGCTATCGCGGAGTGCAGCTTCGAGGCCGACGCCGGCGGCGACGAGGTGCGTGCCGCACTCGCAGAAACCATTGCGGAGATGCTGGAGCCGGTCGCGCGGCCCCCTTCGGATATCTTTCAGGATGGCAGCCTACGCGTCGTACTAGTGGCCGGCGTCAACGGAACTGGCAAGACCACGACCATCGGCAAGCTTGCCGCGCGGTTCGCGGAAGAAGGCAGGTCAGTAGTGCTGGCTGCCGCCGATACCTTTCGCGCCGCCGCCATCGACCAGTTGAAACTCTGGGGCGAGCGGGCCGGTGTGCCGGTCGTCGCCGGAGAACCGGGCGGCGACCCGGCCGCCATTGCGTTCGACGCGCTGGAAAAGGCACGGAACCAAGGCGCTGACATTCTGCTGATCGACACCGCCGGACGCCTGCACAACAAGGCCGACCTGATGGCCGAACTAGAGAAGATCGTGCGCGTGATCGGTCGCCTCGATCCCGACGCGCCGCACGAAGTACTGCTGGTGCTCGACGCCACGACTGGCCAGAACGCGCATGCCCAGGTCGAGACTTTCCGCGATCTCATCAACGTCACGGGCCTCGTGGTTACCAAGCTCGATGGATCGGCGCGCGGCGGCGTGATTGTCGGTCTGGCCGACAAATTTTCTCTGCCCATCTATGCCGTCGGAGTGGGTGAAGGCATCGACGACCTGCGCCCCTTCCAGGCGCGCGCCTTCGCCGACGGGCTTCTGGGCCTCGAAGGAACCGCCGCGTCCGACCCGGACGCATGAGTACCACAATTGTCCTCGCGGTCTTGCTGGCTGCGCTTCTGCATGCAAGCTGGAATGCCCTAATCAAAGGCGGCGGCGACCGCTGGCTAACTTCGGGAATGATCGGCGGGTTTGGCGGGTTGGGCGCACTGGCCGTCGCGCTTGTTTTCTTGCCCCTTCCCCAAGCCAACCACTGGCCCTGGCTGGCAGCATCTGGAACCTTGCACGCGTCGTACTTCATCCTGTTGGTTAACGCCTACGCCCATGGCGATCTGGGCAAGGTCTATCCGATCGCCCGCGGCAGCGCACCGCTGATCATTGTCGCCCTGTCCGCACCTCTGATCGGCGACGTGCCGAACCTTTGGGAGATCGCGGCGATCGTCGTCATCGTCACAGGCGTCGTGACGTTGTCACTGGAGCGCGAAAACATCGCAACGGCCAACCTGCGCACAATCATACTAGCCCTGATGACTGGCGCGTGCATCGCGGCCTATTCGCTGTTCGACGCAGTTGGCATCCGCACCATCGGCCCCGATGTGGAACAGCCCACCTTGTTCTATCTGTGCTGGATCATGGTATTTGCCGCCATCCCGATTGTCGCAGCCACCTGGATGGTGCGCCGGGGCGAGATCGTTAGCTATCTGCGGCGTCACGCATGGCAGGGCGCCGGCGGCGCGGCCATCGCCCTAACGAGCTACGGGCTGGTTCTGTTTGCCTTTGCTAACGCCTCGGTCGCAGGCGTCGCCGCGCTGCGTGAAACCGGTGTTGTCTTTGCCGCACTGATCGGCGTTCTGGTGCTGGGCGAGCGGCCGGGATACCGTCGCATCCCCGCCGCCATCATGGTCGCAGCCGGCGCGGCAGCACTCAAATTCGCCGGATGAGATCCAGGCGTCACGCGTGAGGCTTTCGTTCGTCGATCAACAATCGTAGGTTCGCTGTATCATGCGCCCTTGGATGAAACTGGCCATTGAGGCTGGTCCGCTCGTCGTCTTTTTCCTCGTCAACGGCCGCGACGGCCTGCCCGAGTTCCGTCATCTCTGGATGGCCGAGGGCGCCGCACCGCTTGTCGGCCAGTCCCTGTTCGAGGCAACCGGCGCATTCATGGTGGCGACGGTTATCGCGCTTGTGGCCGGCTGGCGGTTGGAGCGCAAGCTCCCAATCATGCCGCTCGTCAGCGGCGGGTTTGTGCTTGTGTTCGGTGGCCTGACACTTGTGCTTGCAGACGAGACCTTCATCAAACTCAAGCCGACACTCGTGAACACGCTCTTCGCGGTGATCCTGTTTGGTGGGCTCGCCTTCGGCCGTGCCCTGCTCAAGCCTCTATTCGGCGCGGCGCTTCAGCTGAGCGATCGCGGCTGGCGTGTCTTGACCCTGCGCTGGGCCATATTTTTCGTGATCCTTGCGATCCTGAACGAGATCGTGTGGCGAAACTTCACAACCGACTTCTGGGTCTCGTTCAAATTGTTCGGGATTATGCCGCTCACATTCCTGTTTGCCGCATCACAGACCCCGCTACTGCTTCGCGAGCAGGTCGAGGAGGATGGCGAAAACGCCTCCTAAAACAGCTAGACGGTAAGGTTTACATAGGTCCCGCGCGGCGCGTTCGGGTTCAGCTGAACTTCATCCTGGGGAATATTGACACGCGGATGCTTGGACGGGCCATCCCCGTCTAGCTTTCCAGCGCCACAACGCCGGGCAGAGCCTTACCCTCAAGCCATTCCAGAAAGGCCCCGCCCGCGGTGGAGACATAGCTGAACCGCGCACTCACACCGGCATGGTTGAGCGCGGCCACCGTGTCACCGCCTCCGGCAACCGACAGCAGGCCGCCCCTCTGAGTCGCATCCGCAGCAGCCTGCGCCACCGCCACCGTACCGCCATCGAAGGGTGGCACCTCAAACGCACCCATTGGTCCGTTCCACACAAGCGTGCGCATCTCCGCCAGCCGCGCGGCGAGACCCGCCGCCGAACCCGGCCCGATATCGAGAATCATCTGGTCATCAGGCACGGCATCGACCGGGACGACGCGTGTGTGGGCGCCTTCCGCAAACTCCGGCGCAATCACAACATCGGACGGCAAAATGATCTCGCAGCCCCCTTCGTCGGCGCGCTTGAGAATTTCACGCGCTGTTTCCGCCATCTCGTGCTCGCACAGCGATTTTCCGACATCCACGCCCATCGCGGCCAGGAAGGTATTCGCCATGCCGCCGCCGATGGCGAGGTGATCGACGCGGGAGATCAGGTTACCGAGCAGGTCGAGCTTGGTCGCGATCTTCGCTCCGCCGACGACCGCCAGCACGGGACGCTCAGGCGCACCCAGCGCACCGGCAAGCGCCTCGAGTTCAGCCTGCATCAGCCGCCCTGCATAGGACGGCAGCAGGTACGCCACGCCTTCGGTGGAGGCGTGCGCGCGGTGCGCGGCGGAAAAGGCATCGTTCACAAAGACATCGGCCAGATCCGCGAGGGCGCGGGCAAAGGTCGGGTCGTTCGCCTCCTCGCCCGCATGATAGCGCGCATTTTCCAGCACCAGGATCCCGCCATCGGGCAGGTTCGCCGACGCATTCATCGCGGCGTCGCCAATGCAATCCGGCGCGAACTCCACCTCGCGGCCGAGGATCGCGCCTAGCTCCTTCGCCACGGGTTCTAGCGACATCTCCGGTACCCGCGCGCCTTTTGGACGGCCGAAATGGGATGCCACAAGGACCTTCGCCCCGCGGTCGGCCAGTTCCGTGATGGTCGGCGCCAGCCGCTCCAGACGCGTTCGATCGCTGACGGCGCCGCCGGCCATCGGCACGTTAAGGTCCGCGCGCAGCAGCACGCGTTTTCCTTTGGGGTCAAAGTCATCGAGGGTTCGGTACGCGCTCATCTTCGGTGATCCGAGTGTTCTGGTGGAAAAGCGTGGAGACGCGGGTGCACAGCCCGTGAGGCCGCAGTTATAGCAGCCGCCGGGAAGCGGTAAAGTACCCGGAGGCCGCCTGCGCGCCGACGCAACTTGCGCGACCGGGAAGGTGGTGACTAACGTGTCGGCCATGACGGCCACGACAACAATCGCGCGCCCGGCGCCCGACGACACCGGCATCGACTGGCGCAATTTATACTGGGTCGCGCTCGTCCTTACTGTGATGGTCGGCACAATTGTGGCCGGGAACGACTGGCTACTGAACACCCTGCATGTTCTTTCAGGCCTGATATGGACCGGGATCGACCTGTTCATGGGCTTCGTGATCGGCCCGATCATGCGGCGCACAGAATTCCCTGTCCGTCGGGCCATCACCACGCGGCTGATGCCGCGGATGATGTTCATCATGCCCACTCTGTCCATCATCGCGCCCACGACCGGCTGGTTTCTCGCCGCGCGCTATGGTTTCACGGAACTCGCGTTCCCGGAGATGTGGTGGCTGATTGCCGCCCTGACAATCACCACGATCCTTTCAATCCAGGGCGTATTCGTCCTGCTGCCAACCAACATTCTGGTCTATTTGGAAATGCGCAAGCCTGAGCCGGACGGCCAGCGGATCGGACGCCTGATGCGGCGCTATGTCCTCGTCATGGCCTTTCAGGGCCTCATGCAGGTAGCGATCATCATGATCATGTCCCGCTTCGCAACGGGCCTCTAGCCCACGACCCGCATCCTCACTTTTCCAGGTGACCGAGCGGCAATCTGGTACGGTGGCCCACCTGCCTCAGCGCAAAGCTGGACTTCACGCTGGACAAACTCGGGATCATGGTCTGGTGTTTCAACAAAAAGACCTGCACGAACAAGCTGACCGTGAGGCAGACCTCGGCAGGATCAAGCAGCGAGACTTAGGAGCGGACGACCCCCATCTCCTCCAGCCGCAACACCTGCCGCAGGCAGGGTGATGGAGACAAGTTTACCTCCTCCGCCAGTTCAATATTCGAGATACGCGAATTGCCCTGAAGTGTCGCAAGAATGCTGCAGTCCGTCGCGTCCAGTTCAATTTCGGCCATGTTGCACCCCTGAATTCCGGTTTCACAAAACATATGCGAATAGCGCGGGTGCCTCCACAGCCACGCCCGTTTTCCCGCGACAGGAATGTCTCTAGTGTCTCTCGCCGACAGAACACCAATCGACGGCGGAGGAGCCATGTACGACGGACCGATCATCGACAGCCATCACCACCTGTGGGAGTGGAAGAACTATCCGTGGCTAGTCGCCGAGCCGACCCCCAAGATGTACGGTAGCGAATACGAAGGCCTGCGCCAGGACTACCTCGTCCCCGACATGGTGGCCGATTTCGGCGACAACAACGTGCTGAAGTCGGTCCATGTCCAGGCCAACTACGACCCTTCCGACCCAGTGGGCGAGACGAAGTGGCTGCAGTCGGTTGCGGACAGGGAAGGCTTTCCGCACGCCATCGTCGGCCACGCGGTGATGACCGACCCGGAGGTCGAGCGCGTCATCGAGGGCCATCTGGAATACGCCAACACGCGCGGCGTGCGACACCAGCTTCACTACTGGGAGGGCATCCCGGTGCGCCAGCGCACCAAGCGCCCCGACCTGTGCAACACGGAAGAGTTCCGGCGCGGCATGGACGCGGTCGCGAAGCACGACCTGACCTTCGACCTGCAGGGCTTCACCCACCAGTTCGTGCACTTCGCCGAACTGGTGCGCGACTATCCCGGCATCAGGTTCTGCCTGGTCCATGCGGGCATGCTTTCCGACAAGAACAATGCGCAGGTGGTGGACGACTACCGGCGCGGCATGGAGATGCTGTCGCAGTTCCCGAACCTCTACATCAAGTGTTCAGGCCTCAACATGCTGACGGCTGCTCTCGACAAGGAGCATATGGCGATCCAGCTCAACACCTCGCTGAACGCCTTCGGCGCGGACCGCTGCTTCTACGGATCGAACTTTCCGCTGGAGAAGCTGTGGGTCAGCTATCAGGACCTGCTGGATGCCTACCGGGAAATCCTCGCACGGCACAGCGCGGAGGATCAGCGCAAGTTCTTCCACGACACCGTGGCGGGCTTCTACAATTTGTAGCGTGGATATCGAGTTTGAGGGCATGGGACGCCCTTACAGCTAATAATTCCGGTCAATTGTTGCGCAAAAGTCGGGATAACTAGCTATCTTCGCAATATCTCGTTTTCCGTTCGGTGCTAGGCTTTCCGCCTCATCACACCATCGAGCGGATGCGGCACCATGCCTGCGAAATCCAAAGCCCAGAACCTGCTGTCCAACATCGACATCTCGATGCTGGAGGTACTGGAGAAAAAGATACTCTGGCTGTCCTCCTGGACGATTCACAACGCCAACCACATCCGCGAGAACCGCGACGGCATCAAGGTGGGCGGGCACCAGTCGTCCTGCGCGTCCTCTGCCACGCTGCTGACTGCGCTATACCTCCACGCGCTGCGCGCCGAAGACCGGGTGGCTGTGAAGCCCCACGCTTCGCCCGTCTATCATGCGATCCAGTACATGCTCGGCCGTCAGACACGCCAGAAGCTGGAAGATTTCCGCGCCATGGACGGCGCGCAGTCCTACCCGTCGCGAACCAAGGACACCGTCGATGTTGACTTCTCGACGGGCTCGGTCGGCCTCGGCGTCGGCGTGACCTTGTTCGGCGCAGTGGTGCGCGACTATGTGCGCCTGCACCAGCTGGGCGACGCGCGCGCCAACAACCGGCTCGTGGCGCTGATGGGCGATGCCGAGCTCGACGAAGGCAATGTGTTCGAGGCCCTGCTGGAGGGCTGGAAGCATGACGTGCGCAATCTGTGGTGGGTGATCGACTACAACCGCCAGAGCCTCGACGGCGTGGTGCACGACTACCTGTTCCAGCGCATCAAGGATTTCTTCGGCTCGGTCGGCTGGAAAGTCGAGGAGCTGAAATACGGAAAATTGCAGGAGGCGGCGTTCGCGCAGCCGGGCGGCGAAGCGCTGCGCGACTGGATAGACAACTGCCCGAACCAGCTCTATTCGGCGCTCACCTTCCAAGGCGGCAAGGCCTGGCGTACTCACCTGAAGAACGACCTGGGAAAGGTGAAGGGCATCAAGGCACTGCTCGACGCCCATGACGACGAGGCACTACACCGGCTGATGACCAATCTGGGCGGCCACGACATGGCCGCCACACTCGAGGCTTTCGCCGGGGTGGGCGACGACGACACGCCTCATTGCTTCGTCGCCTACACGATCAAGGGCTTCAACACGCCACTGGCGGGCCACAAGGACAACCACTCCGGCCTGATGAACCCGGACCAGATGGCAGGCTTCAAGAGAAGCCACAATATCCGCGACGGCCATGAATGGGATGTGGCCGAGGGCCTGGGCGTGGGTGAGGACGCGATCCGGGCCTTTCTGGACGACGTGCCTTTCGCACAACGGCCCGCGCCCCAAGACGCGCCGGCCATTCCCGTCGCGGCACTGCCGGCCCCGCGCGGCGAGCGCATGTCCACCCAGGAGGCGTTCGGTGACATCCTGAACGATCTGGGACGCGGCGACAGCGAGCTCGCCAAACACATCGTCACCACCACACCGGACGTGACGGTAACCACCAACATGGCGGGCTGGGTGAACCAGCGCGGCCTGTTCCATCACCATGAGATGGCCGACGTGTTCCGCGAGGAAAAGGTCGCCTCGGCCTTCAAATGGGCGATGAGCCCCTCCGGCCAGCACATCGAGTTGGGCATCGCGGAGAACAACCTGTTCCTGCTGCTGGCGGCGATGGGCCTGTCAGACAAACTGTTCGGCGTGCGCCTGCTGCCCGTCGGCGCGCTCTACGACCCCTTCGTGGCGCGCGGCCTCGATGCGTTGAACTACGCCTGCTACCAGGACGCCCGCTTCATGCTGACGGCCACGCCGTCTGGCATCACGCTGGCACCCGAAGGTGGCGCGCACCAGTCGATCAACACGCCGCTGATCGGCATGTCGCAACCAGGCCTGACGGGGTTCGAGCCGGCCTATGCAGACGAACTGGCCCATATCATGGGCTGGGGCTTCGAACACATGCAGGCCGAGGACGGCGGCTCGGTCTATCTGCGTCTCTCGACCCGTTCGGTTAAGCAGCCGCAGCGCGACTTCGCTGCCATCGCCGATGAAGTGATCGAGGGTGCCTACTGGCTGCGCGAGCCCGAACCGGGCGCAGAACTGGCCATCGTCTATACCGGCGTCACCGCACCTCAGGCCATCGAAGCCTATGAGGCGATTCTGGAGGACATCCCGGGCGCTGGCCTGCTGGCCGTCACTTCCGCCGACCGGCTCTACAGCGGCTGGCAGGACGCAATGCGCGCTCATGCGCGCGGCCCGAATGTCGAGCTTTCACATATCGAGACCCTGCTGTCGCGCCTGGCACCCGACGCCGGACTGGTGACGGTGCTGGACGGACACCCTATGACCCTGAGCTGGCTCGGCGGCGTCTCCAATCACAATATCGTCGCACTGGGCGTCGAGACCTTCGGGCAGTCGGGCAATCTGGAACAACTCTACCGCCTGCACGGGATAGATGCGGATGCCATCCTCGACGGGGCTGCGGCGGTGATCACCAGGCGCATGTGCCAGCACGGCGGGTACCGGATTGCGGCGGAATAGCAATCAGGTCTCGCCCGCCGGAGTCGGCGGACGCGCACGGGCACCGCCGCGCCGCGCCATATAGACGACGGCGCCGACGATGATGGCGCCGCCCAGCCAGGTCCAGGCCGTTGGCTCCTCGTCAAACAGCACAAGCCCCAGCGTCGCCGTTACGACCAAGCGAGTATAGTCGTAGGGTAGGACCGCCGAAGCTTCCGCTGCCGTGAAGGCGCGGGTCAGGCAGATATGCGCGCCCAGCCCCGCAACCCCCAGCAGTGACATCCAGAAAAGACTCTCCGGGTTCGGCCACGACCAGGCGAACAGCGCAGGGACGAGGGTCGAGGGCACAGCGACTATCGCCAGCCAGGCAATGGTAGTGTTGGGCGAATCATACTTCGAGAGCGAGCGGATCATAAGGTTCGAGGCCGCGATGAACACGGCGGAGATCATCGGCAGCGCGAACCACGGATCGACATCCGAGACCCCGGGCCGCAGCACCACCCACACCCCGACAAAGCCTATCACGGTCGCGATCCAGCGCGGCGCGTGGACCACCTCGCGCAAAAGTAGGGCCGCCCCCAACGTACCGAACAGCGGCGCGGCAAAGGTCAGCGCCGAGACCTCGGCCAGCGGGAGGCGCGCCTGGGCCAGCACCAGAAGTAGCAGCCCGATCATGGAGTAGAACCCGCGCACAATTTGCCCTACGGGCCGCTTAGAACGCAGTGCCGAGTCGCGGTTGCGCATAATCCAGGGCAGCATCAGCAGGAAGACGACCAGCGAGCGCCAGAAAGAGACCGTCAGCGGGTCAGCCCCCGCACCGACGGCGAAACGCACCAATGGTCCGTGCATCCCGAAAAAGATCGAGCCGGCCAGCATCCAGATCGCACCGCGCGCCGGACCCGGCAGTTTCTGGAAGGCGTCAAACAACCCGGTTGGGAACCGGCTCGCCCGCGCGCAACTTCAGTAGGCCATCGAGCAGCATGTCGCCCATCGCCGCACGCGCCTTCACCGCGGCACTACCAATATGCGGCGTGACGCAAACATTGGGGAGTTCGAGATATTCACGGCGGAAGTTGTAGGGCTCGCCGTTAAAGACATCTAGGCCCGCAGCCGCCACTTTGCCGGATTTGAGCGCTTCGATCAGCGCATCGTCATCGACAAGATCGCCCCGCGACACGTTCACCACGATCGCACCATCGGGCAATTGCGCGATCCGTTCAGCATTGAGGAATTGCCGCGTCTCGGGTGTCGAAGGCGCGGTGATGGCCAGGAAGGGACTGACCTCGAGCAGCCCCTCCGCCGTCGTGTAGTAGCTGGCCCCCGCCTCTTCCTCAAAACCGAGGCGCGTGCGGTTGTGATAGTTGATCTTCATATCGAAGGCTCGCGCGCGCTTCGCTAGCGTCCGGCCGATTCGGCCCATGCCGAAAATGCCCAGCGTGCCGCCGGTCACATCCGTGCCGACCATAAAGCGCGGTGTCCAGGCGCCCCAGCCTCCCTCGCGCATCGCAATCACGGCCTCCGTCGTCCGCCGCGCCGCGCCGAGTAACAGGTACATGGCGATCTCGACCGTCGGATCCGTCACGGCATCGGGCGTGGCCATCACCGCAATGCCACGCGCCTTCGCCGCATCCAGGTCGATATGCTCCAATCCGATGGACAGGGTCATGATCGCCTGCACGCTGTCCGGCAGGCGGTTGATGACGTCCGCGTCGATCCGCTCGCTGACGCATATCAGCAGCGCGTCCTTGCCCTCCGCTTCCGCGACGATCTCGTCCGACGTCATCACATGGTTGTCGCCAATGATAGTGGCGTCGAACTCCGCCGCGAGGCGTTCCTCGTTGGCCGGCATCAGCCGGCGGGAGACCAGGAGTCTGGGTTTGGAGGCCATGTCCGTAACTCGTGCCTTCGCTGAAACCTGCTGCTAGCATTTTGGCCTATCCAGCGCACTAGGCACATAGGCTGCGTGCAACCCCCTCAGGAGAAAACGTCATGCGCCTTCAAGGCAAGACTGCCATCATCACGGGTTCCGGTTCGGGCTTCGGCGAGGGTATCGCAAAAACCTTCGCACGCGAGGGTGCATCCGTGGTGGTCAACGATGTGAACGCCGCGGGCGGTAACCGAGTCGCGGAAGAGATCGCCGCCGCCGGCGGGACCGCCAGCTTCTGCGCCGCCGACGTTACAAGTGCTGAAGATGTTCACGCCCTCATAGAACACGCGCTGGCCGCCTATGGTGGGCTGGACATCCTGGTGAACAACGCCGGCGTCGCCCACAAACGCAAGCCGATGCTCGACGTAACTGAGGGCGAACTCGACCGTATCCTGTCTGTCAATGTGAAGGGGCTGTTTCACACGGCTAACGCCGCGATTCCGGTGATGCGCACACGCGGCGGCGGTGCCATCGTCAACATCGCCTCGACCGCCGCCGTGAGGCCACGGCCCGGCCTGACCTGGTACAACGCGTCGAAAGGCGCTGTGACCACGCTCACCAAATCCATGGCGGTCGAACTGGCGGAAGACAACATTCGGGTGAATGCGGTCAATCCGGTTGCGGGTGAAACCCCGCTGCTGCCGACCTTCCTGGGCGAGGACACGCCGGAGAACCGCGAGGCCTTCCGTCAAACCGTCCCGCTGGGGCGCTTTTCCGTCCCTCAGGACGTAGCCAACTCCGTTTTGTTCCTCGCCTCGGAAGAGGCCGCATTGGTGACCGGCATATGCATGGAGGTCGATGGCGGGCGGTGCATCTGACCGCCCCGTCCCGTCGAAGTTGGCACCGGCACAGCCTAGTTCCGTTCCTTGTCCAGAATCGCACGCTGGGTCTCGCGAATGCCGCGATGGACCGCCCGGAAGAGCTTTGGATCGAACACGTCCCGTGACCCGCAACGCGAACGCCGTGCTTTCAGCGCCGTCACCGCCGCGTCGGGCAGCGTAAACATCAAAATGCCGTCCTTCGGCATGAAGGACGAAGTGCCATTTTCCAGACGCCCGTCGAGTGTCTCGATGTCGAACCGGATCATCCCGTCGCCCGTGTGATGGAATCCGGTGTTCCGGCTGGGGCGCGGCGCGGGATAAGTGGCTTCGATATCGGCAAGCGCCGACCGGTCGAGCCGGACCGCTACCGTCGTCATAATACCTGGGTCGGTTCCCGTGCGGCGGCGCACGATCTCGCGCAATTCCGGCGCGATCCCGATTGGCTCGAAACACTCGACCGAGGAGAGGTCGAGGTCATAGTCACGCGCGGCCTGCACGCTGCCGGGAGCGACGAAGGCAACCGCCGCCCCAACAACCATTGCGATTATGGCAACACGCTCGATCACGACGGAAAAACGAGCCCTGCCAGCTCCTCATGGGTAGTCATCCACACCCAGTCGATGTCCTTCACCGCGGCAATGGCCTCACGGAACTCGATCGCGCCGAAAGGACGCCCGAACACATGAGCGTGAGCGGTGATGTCGATCACGGCCGGCGGGTTTCCGATGGACGCATATTTATCAATGATGCGCTTCAGGGTTTCGGAATAAGCCTGAGGCGGGTTGCCATAGCGCATATAGATCGGCAAGTCGTTGATCTCCATCGTAAACGGAACCGCGGCGAGCGGCCCGGCCTTGGTATCAATCAAATAGGGCAGATCTGTGTTGAAGTGGTCGATGTGCCAGGTGAAGCCGTTCTCGACCAGAAGCTCGACAGTGCTGGGGCTGCAGGTGCCGCGCGGGCTGGAGAATCCCTTGGGTGCCTTGCCGATCACATCCTCGAACAGGGCCTTGCCCTTCTGCAGTGACGCCTCTTCGACATCGCGTTCCTGATAGACGGGCAGATCGTTCTGCATCCAGGAATGGGCGCCGATGAAGTGGCCGTGGGAATCGATACGCTTTAGAAGCTCCGGCCATTTCTTGGCGATGATCCCGCTGGCATAGGTGCCGCAGGGCACGCCGAGATCGCCAACAATGTCGAGCAGGCGCGGAGCGCCGACGGTCATCCCGTACTCGGCCCACGACCGCGCCTGCATGTCCAGAAACCCAGGCTTTAGCGGATTTCCCATTGGTCCAATCCCCGGCGCGGCATCGTCCTCCCACGCCTCGCACATGATATTGACCGAAACCGCGAGGACCTTTCCCTCCGGCCAGCCCTTGGGCAATTCGTTGAAAGCCATTTCTTCCCTCTATTCACATTCTGGATTGTTGCGGGCGACACGCACGCCTGTGATGATGATGCATTCGTACGCAAGAACCAACCGCCGCGTCATCCGAGCGAACAACCGCGCGAACCGACCGGGAGACCATGTCATGCTGGAGACCACAATCACTGGCAGCCTGCCCAAGCCGACCTGGCTCGCGGAGCCGGAAAAGCTCTGGGCAGCATGGTCCACGAACGACCCCAAACGGCTGGAGGAAGCCAAGCAGGACGCTGTGCGCCTTGCCATCCGCGAACAAGAAGAAGCCGGTATTGACATCGTCACGGACGGCGAGCAGTCGCGACAGCACTTCGTTCACGGTGTGTTGGAGAAAATTGAAGGTATCGACTTCAACAAAAAGACCCGGATCGGCATTCGTAACGACCGCTACGACGCCGACTGTCCGACGGTGGTCTCACAACTGAAGCGCACAGCTCCGATCCATACAGATGAAGTGACCTTCGCGCGCGCCCACACAGACCGGAAATTGAAGTTCACCTTGCCGGGCCCGATGACCATCGTCGATACCCTGGCCGACGAGCATTATGGCGACCGTCCTGCGATGGCGATGGCCTTCGCCGAAATCCTAAACCAAGAGGCGAGGGATCTGGTGGCCGCCGGCGCGGACAACATCCAGTTCGATGAGCCCGCCTTCAATGTGTACCTCGACGCGGTGCCGACCTGGGGCCGGGACGCGCTCAATCGCGCTGTCGAAGGGCTAAACTGCACGACGGCCGTGCACATCTGCTACGGCTACGGCATCGAGGCGAACCTGAAATGGAAAGCAACGCTGGGCGACGTCTGGAACCAGTACGAAGCCATCCTGCCGCCGCTGGCAGAAAGCGACATCGATCAGGTCTCCCTGGAATTCGCGGGCGCGCGGGTGCCAATGGAGGTGATCCGGCTGCTTAACGGCAAGAAGGATGTCCTAGTCGGTGCCATCGACGTCACCACGCTGACCCCGGAAAGCCCGGATGAGGTCGCGTCGGTCATCCGTGAGGCACTGAAATACACCTCACCCGACCGGATTTATCCCTGCACCAACTGCGGTATGGTCCCCCTGCCCCGAACCGTCTCAAAGGGCAAGCTAAGGGCGCTGGGCGCGGGTGCGGCGCTGGTGCGCAACGAACTCTAGAGAACTGGTTTTACCGTCATGGCGTTACTGGACATCAACGGCACCCGGCTTTGGGTGGAAGAAAACGGCCCGGCGGGTGCCCCGGCGCTGGTGTTTGTGCACGAATTCGGCGGCGACCAGCGTTCCTGGCGCGAGCAGGTGGACCATTTCCAGGACCGCTACCGCTGCGTGACCTATTGCGTGCGTGGCTATCCGCCGTCGGACATACCCGAGGATGAGGACCAGTATGGCCAGGACATCTCTACAGAGGACCTGCTTGGCGTTCTCGATGCCCTGAGCATCCCCCGAGCCCATATCGTCGGTCTGAGCATGGGGGCCTATACGGGGCTGCGTTTCGCGCTGTCCCATCCGGACCGGGTGCTGACACTGGCCGCCGCAAGCGGTGGATCGGGATCTTTCCCGGCGACGCGCGACGGCTTCCTGAAGGAGACACGCGCACTGGCCGATGCGATCCTCGAACAGGACTCCCTGGATTTTCCCGGTTTCGCCGCCAGCGCCACCCGCACCCAGCTAAAATTGAAGCGGCCAACGACGTGGGAGGAATTCGCGACCAATTTTCGTGAGCACTCGCCGCGCGGATCGGCCTTCACGCTGCGCAAGGTCCAGGCGGGCCGGCCGTCGCTTTATGACTTTCGAGGCCGAGTTGGGCGCGATGACCGTGCCCGTTCTGCTGATGATCGGCGACGAGGACGAGCCCTGCATCGACACCAATGTGTTCCTGAAGCGCACGATCCCGTCCTCGGGCCTCGTGACCTTCCCCAAGAGCGGACACCTCATCAACCTGGAAGACCCCGACGGGTTCAACGCGGCCATCGACGCATTCCACGGTGCGGTCGCTGCCGGGCAATGGCCAAGTCGCAACGCTGCCACCACGGGATCGAGTGCATATCTGGCAGAGGACAAAACATGAGTGAAAACGACCGACGGGTCTCCGCCGAGGCGCTTAAGGACTTCGTGAAAGACATCTTCCGCAAGTCCGACGTCGCCGATGACCATGCCGAGATCTGGGCCGACATGCTGGTCTGGGCCAACCTGCGAGGCATGGATTCCCACGGCGTGCTGCGCATCCCGCGCTACACCGCCTATATGATGAACGGCAACATCAATGCCAAACCGAACATCCAGGTCGAGAAGCGCTCCGGTGCGATCGCGATGATCGATTCCGACTGGGCGCCCGGCCCGGTCGCACTTTCGGCCGCGATGGACGAGGCCATAGGCCGCGCGCGCGAATGTCATATCGGCTGGTGCATCGTACGAAACATCACCCATGGCGGCGCCATCGGCTACTTCGCCATGCAGGCCGCGCGCGAAGGCTTCGCCGGGATAGTGATGACCGCGTCGCGCCCGATGATGGCGTATTACGGCGCCAAAGCAGCCGGGGCATCGACCAATCCCATCGCCATTGCGGTGCCGGGCAACGAACACCCGCCGATCATGCTGGACATGTCCACGGCCACCGCGTCGATGGGCAAGATCCTGTCGGCGCAGGACACCGGCACATCGATCCCCGAAGGCTGGGCACTGGATGGCGCAGGCAATTCGACCACCGACCCGAACCAGGCGGAAACCCTGATGCCGCTGGGCGGCGCAAAGGGGTCCGGCCTGTCGATGATGATCGAGTGCCTAGTCAGCCTTCTGGCGGCCAACCCGCTGATTGAGCCGAACATCCGGCCGGGCGCCAACCCCACCGGCTACCGGCAAAATGGTCTGTGCGCCGCCGTCGACATTTCCGCCTTCACCTCCTTGGACGGCTATCGTGCCGATGTGGACAGCCTCGCGGCAGGCCTAAAGGAACTGCCCAGGGCCGACGGCGTGGATGAAATCTACGCGCCGGGCGAACGCGGCGACGCTGTGCTGCGCGAACGGTCGAAAAATGGAATCCCTCTCCCTAAGGGGACATGGGACCGCCTCAGCGCTGAGGCAGACAAGCTGGGAATCGCGATGCCTGCAACATTTTAGCCCGGGCTCCAGAGGACGAGTTCACAAAAAAGACGGATAGGCCAAATTCCGATCCCCTGATAGTCTTTTCACTCAAGGATTAGATTAAACGTCCGTTGCCTACCAACCAGTAAGAGAGCCTCTCCAATGAAAAGACTCATGATCGGAGCCGTTGCAGGTCTCGCAACCGCCTTCACGCTCGCTGCCGCGCCGGCCTTTGCCGCCTGCGACAACGGTGAAATCGTCATCAAGTTCAGCCACGTAACCAACACAGACAAGCACCCGAAGGGTATTGCCGCCACGCTTCTCGCGAAGCGCGTCAACGAGGAAATGAACGGTAAGGCCTGCATGGAGGTCTTCCCAAACTCGAGCCTCTATGACGACAACAAGGTGCTAGAAGCCATGCTGAACGGCGATGTGCAGATTGCCGCGCCGTCACTTTCTAAATTTGAGACCTTCACCAAGAAGTTCCGCCTATTTGACTTGCCATTCGTGTTCGAGAACATCGATGCGGTGGACCGCTACCAGACCTCCGCCGACGGTCAGAAACTGCTGAAGTCAATGGAGCGCAAGGGCCTGTTAGGCCTCGCTTTCTGGCACAACGGCATGAAGCAGTTGTCGGCCAGCAAGCCCCTACTTGAACCGGGCGACGCCAAGGGCCTGAAGTTCCGCGTGCAGCCGTCTGAAGTGCTGGTTGCGCAGTTCGAGGCGCTCGGCGCCAACCCCCAAAAAATGGCCTTCAGCGAAGTTTACGGCGCACTGCAGACCAAGGTTGTCGATGGTCAGGAGAACACATGGTCGAACATTTACGGCCGCAAGTTCTTCGAGGTCCAGGACGGTGTTACGGAAACCAATCACGGGATCATTGACTATCTAGTTGTGACCTCCACCGAGTGGTGGGAAAGCCTGCCAGCCGATGTGCGTGACCAACTCTCCAAGATCATGGCGGAAGTCACCGAAGCCCGGAACAGCGAATCAACGGCCGTAAACGAGAACGCCAAGAAGCTTGTGATCGACGCCGGCGGTACGGTACGCCAGCTCACACCGGCCCAGCGCAAGGCCTGGATCGAGGCGATGAAGCCGGTGTGGGAGAAGTTCCAGGACGAGATTGGCATCGACACCATCGAGGCGGCTGTCTCCTATAACCAGAGCAGCTAGTTCTGGCTGTCCGGCGCGGAAGGCTCCTCGCTTTCCGCGCCGGAACATCACCCGGGGTGCCAACGATGGCCAGCAAAGAGCCCGGCGCGCTTGCGCGCTCCGCCAACAACATCGAAGAAAACTTCATTGCCGTTACACTCGGCCTGATGACGCTCGTCACCTTTGCCAACGTAATCGCACGTTACGTTTTCAACGATAACATCCTATGGGCTCTGGAAGTCACCGTCTTCCTCTTCGCCTGGCTGGTCCTCATCGGCGCATCCTACTGTGTGAAAACCCGGGCGCATCTGGGGGTCGATCTGCTCCTGAACGCGTTTCCGCCTCGGCTGGCCCACACTCTGGCAATCGTCGCTGTCCTCGCCTGCATCACTTTCAGCGTGCTGCTTCTGATTGGTTCATGGAACTACTGGTACCCGTTCGTCGAAAAGCGTGCCTGGTACGAAGTCGATGACATCCTCATGCCGGACTTTCTCCAGTTTCTCGCAGACTGGCTAAATGAGGGAGAGCGCTATGAGAAGTTGCCGCGCTTCATTCCATATTTTTGTCTACCGTTTGGCATAGCCCTTTTGACCTTCCGATTCCTCCAAGCCGGATGGAGCGTTATCACCGGCAAACAGCTTCTCGTGATCGCTAGCCACGAAGCCGAAGAGATGCTGCAGGAATCGCAGACCAGCGAACAGAAAAAGAACTGACGCGATGGAAGCGCTCTACCTCTTCCTGATGGTCATCATCCTGCTAATGATTGGGGTTCCGATCGCAGTCGGTCTCGGCCTGTCATCGATCGCGTTCTTGATGGTCTATTCCGATGCCTCCCTGGCGTCAGTTGCGCAGACCCTCTTCAACGCTTTCTCCGGCCATTTCACCCTGCTGGCGATCCCATTCTTCATTCTCGCCTCAGCGTTCATGTCCACCGGCGGGGTAGCCCAGCGAATTATCCGCTTTGCCATCGCCGCTGTCGGCCACTTCCCCGGCGGCCTTGCGATTGCGGGCGTATTCGCCTGCATGCTGTTTGCCGCTCTTTCGGGCTCATCTCCGGCAACGGTGGTCGCCATAGGGTCGATCGTGATCGCAGGTATGCGCCAGGTCGGCTACTCCAAGGAATTTGCTGCTGGCGTTATTTCCAACGCCGGCACGCTGGGCATCCTGATCCCGCCTTCCATCGTGATGGTGGTCTATGCCGCCGCTGTAGATGTGTCGGTCGGACGCATGTTCCTAGCCGGTGTTATCCCTGGCATCATCGCCGGGCTGATGCTCATGCTCGCCATCTTCCTTGTGGCTAAGTTCCGAGGCCTGCCGTCCCAGCCTCGCGCAAGCTTCCGCGAACTGTTTAGTTCAGCCCGGGATGCCGGGTGGGGTCTGTTCCTAATCGTGATTATCCTAGGCGGCATCTACGGCGGTATCTTCACTCCGACGGAAGCTGCCGCCGTGGCTGCCGTCTATGCTTTCCTCATCGCCAACTTCGTCTATCGCGATATGGGTCCGCTGAAAGCTGGTGCGGACGGCATCCAGTCCAGTCTGATGCGAAGGCCGAGTGCTTTGATCACCGCCTGGATTCACCCGGACACCAAGAAAACCCTTCTGGAAGCCGGCAAGCTGACCATCATGCTGATGTTCATCATCGCCAATGCGCTGATCCTGAAGCATGTACTGACCGAGGAACGGATTCCTCAGCTCATCACCGAAGCGCTGCTATCGGCAGGTTTCGGACCGATAATGTTCCTAGTGATGGTGAACCTACTGCTGCTAATCGGCGGCCAGTTTATGGAACCTTCTGGGCTGATCGTCATCGTAGCGCCGCTGGTCTTCCCCATCGCCGTCGAGCTGGGGATCGACCCTATCCACCTCGGCATTATCATGGTCGTGAACATGGAAATCGGCATGATTACGCCGCCAGTTGGGCTAAACCTGTTCGTCACCGCGGGCGTCGCCCAGATGTCAGTTATGAACGTGGTCCGGGCGGCCATTCCTTGGGTCGGTATCATGTTCCTGTTCCTGATCCTGGTGACCTATGTACCGTGGATCTCGACCTTTCTGCCGACCAGCCTGATGGGGCCGGAAATCATCACGAAATAGAAAAGGGCGGCCCGAAGGCCGCCCTTTCCAAATACATCCGGAAAAGGGGCGTTAGTTCGCCGCCGGGACCTCGATGCCAAGGAGCTTCGCCGCGTTACCGCCCATTACCAGCGCCTTGTCGTCTTCCGACAGGCCTTTCACGGAATCGACGTGTCCTACCGGATCGGTCTCCGCCATGTCGTACGGATAGTCTGTGCCCATGACCACATGGTCCGCGCCCCAAGTCTCGATCAGGTAGCGAAGCTGGTGCTCGGTGAACACAACCGTGTCGAAGTACATCTTCTTGATGTACTCGGAGGGCGGCTTGGAGATGGTCACACGGCAGTCGTCACGCAGGTGATAGGGGTGGTCGAAGCGACCCGAATAGGCGGGCACATAGCCACCGCCATGAGCGATGCAGATCTTCAGACCAGAGTATTTCTCCATGTAGCCGTCGAAGACCAGGTGGCCGACCGCCAGAGCGGACTCAACCGGATGGCCGATCGTATTACGGAAATAATGGTCCCCCATCCGTTCCTTGATGCTGGTCCCGATGGGATGCATGAAGATAACGACGCCCAGCTCCTCGACGCGGGCGAAAAACTTCTCCAGCCCGGCACGGGTCAAGTCCTGGCCGTTCACGTTAGTGGAAATCTCCACACCGCGCATTCCGAGGTCGTTTACGCAGCGATCGAGCTCGGCCACCGCAATGTCCGCATCCTGCAACGGCACGGTGCACAGGCCGACGAAGCGGTCCGGATGCTGTCCGACGACTTCGGCGATGCGGTTGTTGACCACCTGCGCTGTCTCGCGCGCAAAACCTGCTTCATAGGCGTAGTTGTAGTGGAACGGCGCCGGCGAGATCGCCTGCACGTCGATACCCGCCGCATCCATATCCGCGATACGCGCGGACGGGTCGGTGAGCTTCGACAGGATAGTCTGGTGCTGCTTGGCGTTGATCTCCGACGTCAGCGGATTGGTATCGACGTAGAGATTGCGCTGATCGGCCGCCTCGGCGTCCTTGAGCATCGCGTCGGCTTCCGGCACATGCAGGTGGCAGTGGATATCGACGGTGAAGTGCTTCTTGCCGTCGGTCACCGCCCGGTGGTGGCCGGTATCGCCCGCCGGCGCGAGGTTCGCACCGTGATGATGGGTGTGGTCTGTACAAGTGAAAAGCATAGGCGCTTCCTCCTTGGCACCCGTCCTTCTTCAGGCTCCGAACGGGCGGATGGGATAGGCCCCGTGCTGAGCCTCTCGAAGCACGAGGTTGGGGTTTCCCCCGTTTAAAGCTTCAGCAGATTCGCGGCGTTTTCGCCAAGAATCGCGCGCTTTTGGTCGTCGGACAGGTCGGAGCCCATGATATGGCCGACCGGATCGGTCTCCGCCATGTCATAGGGGTAGTCCGTGCCCATCATTACGTGGTCGGCGCCGTAGTAGCTCGCCAGAAATTCCAGCTGCTCGTTGGTGAACACGACCGTATCGAAATAGAAGCGCTTCAGGTAGTCGCCCGGGATCTTTCCAGCGGGCAGCTCGCGCTGCATATCGCCGCGCAGCGGATGCGCATGATCGATACGGCCGGGGTAGGCCCCCAGGAAGCCGCCGCCATGAGCCAGCACCACTTTCAAACCCGGATGGCGGTCCATCACGCCGTCGAAGATCAGGTAGTGCACCGCGACCGTGGTTGCCAGCGGGTTGCCGATGATGTTTGCGAAGTAATGGTCGGCAAGGCGGTCACCTTTGGCGAAACCCGACGGATGGATAAAGACGACCACATCCAGTTCCTCGCACTTGGCGAAGAACGGGTCGAGCCCAGCCTTGGAGAGTTCCTGCCCGGCGACGTCGGCGTTGATCTCCACACCCTTCATGCCGAGATCCTTCACGCAGCGCTCCAGCTCGGCAGCGGCCATCTGCGGGTCCTGCAGCGGCACGGTGCACAGCGCGACGAAGCGGTCGGGATTGCCCGCCACCAATTCGGCCAGGCTTTCGTTCACGGTTTTCGCGACCTGAAGACCGAGGTCCGGCTCGGCCCAGTAGCCGTAATGGTTCGGCGCGGTGGACACGGCCTGCACATCGACGCCCGAGGCGTCCATCTCCGCCAGCCGGATCGATGTGTCTGTCAGCTTCGGCATGATGTCCTGGTTGTGGGCAATCTGGAACTTGCGGGTCGCATCGTTCGAGTAGAACAGCAGCGGCTCCTTCGACAGTTCGAATGCGTCCTTCAAAAGCGCGTCGGCCGCCGGTACATGCAGGTGGCAGTGGATGTCGACGGTGCGCACACCGAGTTTTTCAACCTTTGCCGCCCCCGAAGCATCGGACGGTGCATGATGGGCGCACGTCTCACCCGGCGCATGATAATGACCGCATTTGAACAGCATATTCTCAGTTCCCCACGAAACGATTTGTATTGGATTGGCGGTGTCCGGATGACCCGGCCCTCCTGCGCGCGCGATTATACAGATCGAACCACGCTCCGAAAGTCGCCAACGACGCCTATTCGGTGACAATCGACTGAACCAGAAACGGGCGGCACACGGTCGCACTTGGACAGCGCCGCAACTTTGTGCTTTGAGAGAGCGAGTCAGAACAAGGAGGTTACCGATGGCATCCGGACAGTTTGGAATTTCGCAGCATGTGGAACGGCGCGAGGACGCGCGGCTGCTTACCGGTGGCGGCGCCTATGCCGACGATTCGGGCTTCGAGGGACAGGCCTATGCCGCCTTCCTGCGAGCACCGGTCGGCCATGGCGTCATCAGTTCCATCGACACCTCTGAGGCGGAGAGCGCGCCGGGCGTGATCGCGGTCTATACCGGCCAGGACCTAAAGGACGCCGGCGTCGGCCCTATCCCGAACGTCACCCCTTTCCAGAACCGGGACGGTTCGGACATGCTGCGCACGCTGCGTCCCGCCGTGGCCGTGGACAAGATCTATCATGTGGGCGAGATCGTCGCGATCGTGGTCGCCGAGACCACCGCACTAGCGCAGGACGCGGTGGACCTCATCATGATGGATGTGGATCCCCTGCCCGCGCTGACCGACATAAGTGAGGCAGCAAAACCCAACGCACCCCAGCTTCACGACGACATCCCCGGCAATCTGGTCCTCGACTTCCAGATCGGCGACGAAGCGAAAGCGAAGTCCGCCGTCGAGAACGCCGCCCATGTAGTGAACCTAACGCTGACCACGAACCGGCTAGTGGTCGCCTCCATGGAGCCGCGCAGCGCAGCGGCGCGTTTCGATGCGGCCGCTAATGACGGCGCGGGCTGCTATGAGCTGATCAGCGGCTCGCAGGGTGTGAACGCCATGCGCAATATGCTGGCTGACCCTATCTTCAAGGTGGGGCACGAGCAGATGCATGTGCGCACCAACGATGTGGGCGGCGGCTTCGGTATGAAAACCCAGGCCTATCCTGAATACGTCGCAATCCTGTTTGCGGCGAAGGCCTGCGGGAAGCCTGTAAAGTGGCAGGGCACCCGCTCAGAAGCTTTCCTGGCCGACAATCAGGCCCGCGATGGCGTAATGCACGGCACCATGGCCTTCGATAAGGATGGGAAAATGCAGGCCTTCCGGGTCGATATGATCGCGGCGATGGGCGGCTATCTGTCCTCCCACGGCCCGGCGGCAGCGACGCGCAATGTCTGTAACTGTCTGACCGGCTGCTACGACAACCCGGCGCTAGAATTCCAGGTAAAGTGCTACCTGACCAACAACATCCCCATCGGACCGTATCGCGGCGCGGGCCGTCCCGAGGCGGCCTACATCCTTGAGCGGATGATGGACCACGCCGCCCGCCAGATGGGGATCGACCGGGTGGAGCTACGCCGGCGCAACTTCGTCAAGCCCGGGCAGATGCCCTACACGACCTCGATCAATCAGGTGTACGACTCCGGTGAGTTCGAAGCCGCGATGGATAAGGCGCTCGAATTGGCCAAGTGGGATTCCTTCGAGGACCGCCGCGTAGAGAGCGAGGCCAACGGCAAGCTGCGCGGCATCGGCATATCCTGTTTCGTGGAGACGGCAGGTGGCTTCCTATCGGAGGGCGCGAAGATCGGCTTCGCCGCGGACGGCACAGTGGAGGCCCGGCTCGCGGTCCAGTCCAACGGACAGGGCCATGTTACCTCCTTCGCGCAGGTTGTCTCCGACCTGCTGGAAGTGCCGTTCGAGGATGTCCGTATCATCGAGGGCGACAGCTTCGAGACCCCGACGACCGGCTTTGCCTCGGTCGCCTCGCGCTCCATGGCGCTGGCCAGCGGCGCAATCTCGCTGACGGTCGATGCCATCATCGAAAAGGGCCGCAAGCTCGCCGGCCATGTGTTGGAAGCCGCCGAAGCCGATATCGAGTACGCCGAGGGCAGCTTCAAAGTGGTGGGTACCGACCGGGCGATCGGCATCTTCGATCTGGCCGAGAAGGCCAGGTCCCTGGGCGACCTGCCCGAGGGTGTGCCGGACAGCCTAGATTCGGCCGAGGATTTCACCTCACCGGAGCAGACTTACCCGAACGGCTGCCATATCTGTGAGGTCGAGATCGATCCAGAGACCGGCGTCGTTGACGTGCTTAACTACATCGCGGTCGATGACTGCGGAACGGTCATCAATCCGATGATCGTCCACGGCCAGGTGCATGGCGGCGTAGCGCAGGGTCTAGGCCAGGTACTCGGCGAGCACGCAATCTATGACGAGGACGGCCAGCTTCTGGCGGGCTCTTTTATGGACTACATGATGCCGCGCGCCGACGACATGCCCGACATGAAGCTGGGCTTCCATTCCGTGAAGTGCACCACAAACCCGGTGGGTGCGAAGGGCGCCGGCGAGGCCGGCACCACCGGCGCACTCGCTGCCGGCATGAACGCCATTATCGATGCGCTGGCGACCCGGGGCATCACCGAGATGGACATGCCCGCGAACCCGCCAAAGGTCTGGGCGGCGCTAAACAAGAACTAAGGCGCACAGAAACCGAGATACAAAAAGGGCGGGCACAGGACCCGCCCTTTTCTTTTAACGCCGGCAGACCGGCCTAGGCCGCTTCGAGCGGACCTGCGTCGTAGGTCTTCATCACCATGTGGATGCCGTGGAACAGCGCCACGAAGGAGCCGATCTCCATGATCTCGGCATCCGACCAGTGCTTGTGCATCTCGTCGTAGAAGATCTTGTCCACCTTAGTGGAATCGAGAAAGAGCTGTTCAGCGAAGCGGAGCGCGACCTTCTCGCGTTCGGAGACCAGGTCCGAATCCTCGTAATCCTCGCAGCCGATATCGATCATCTCCTCCGTCAGGCCCTCAGCGATCGCCTTCTTCGAACGCAGGCTCGCGAAGTACGGGTCATCGACGAAGCGGGCGAGCTGGATACGGATGATCTCTTTCAGCTTGTGATCGACGCTGCCATCCCGATGGGACACCAGCATCGCACGTAGCATCGGCTTTAGCTGGTCCGAAGAGCGGGCGAAAATCCGCACAAACAGCGGATCGGGCACACCCAGTTCCTCGCACTCGCCGAGCAGTTCGAGGAGTTCCGGATCGGTGATGGCGGATGCGTCGAGCGGGGTCATGCGGGACATTATTCAGCCACCTCGCCCTGCAACGATACAGGCTTGTCGCCGTACAGCCGTTCAGACTCCTCCTGGCTCACCAGACGGCCGTCCGGCGAGAACATCGGATAGAACTTTAGCGTTCCGAAGAAGGTGTGGAAGCCGAGGTTCATGAACAGGAAGATTCCCAGCTCCACAATTTCCTCTTCCGAGAGGTAATTGCGTAGATCTGCCCAGTCCTCATCCCCGAAGGAATCAGGATCGGTCGAGATCTTCTCGACATATCGCATGATCGCCTTCTCCTCGTCGGAGAAGATGTCACTTGCCGCGTGGTTATAGATCCCCTCATCGAGGGCTTTTTCATCGAGGCCTTGCCGCTTCGCCGAAGCGGACCGAACGTTGCCTCAATAACTGCAATGGGCCATGCGCGAGAGCATGACCCGAATAACCTCTTTCAGCCGGTGGCTGAGGTTGCCTTCGTTGAAGGCCTTCACCCAGGCGAGATAGAACTTCTCGGCCAGGTCGATGTTGTGGCCCATTACCGCGTGGAAGCCCGGGTCGGGCGCGCGCAGTTCGAGCGACCTCTCGACATAGGGCCGAAGCTTCGTCTTCTTCAGCTCTTCGATATCGAGCAAGGTAATGTTTGCTGGCATCCGTGTTTCCTTTCCTGTCGGGAGCCGCCTGTTCAGGCGTGCTCCTCGATGGCCTTCTTGAGGACCTGTTTGCGATCGACGCCGGTGCGCGTCTCGACCACTTCGCCGCCCTTGATGAACAGAAGGGTCGGGAACCCGCGCACGCCGTAGCGCCCCAGAAGGCCGTGGTTCTCATCGCCGTTGACCGTACCGATGACCACGTTCTCCGGCATCTCCTCGGCCACCTGCCGCAGCACCTTCTTAAGCTGCCGGCATGGCACGCAGGTCTCCGACCAGAAATCGACCACCGTCAGGCCTTCACGGCTCAACACTTTCGCGTCGAAATTTTCGTCGTCGAAGACGGTGAAACCTTCCTGAGCCATCCAAAACCCCTGCAATGTCAGGCAAAATCTATACGGATTAGACCACCGGAAATACTTTCGTATCGCGTTGATTAAAACACACAAACGCGGCACCGCGTATGTCTAAGGCTTTACCGTGTTTGTATTGCTTTCGTGAGGCAACCGGCACACACCAAAAAATCTGCGCACCGGCGACGCGAAAAACGGCTAATCATGCTGTACTTAGGATAGATGGACAAAAGGGCCCGCATTGATTGATGTAACCAACGCCGCCAGGCCATCGATATAACTCCACGGCTATTCGGACCCTCAGCCGATATAGGCGTCTGCTTGGCGCTAAGCGGCCTGCTCTCGCTTGCCCAGTTCGAAAACATTGGCAAGTAATTCGTAAGAGCGCATGCGCTTTTCAAAATCATGTGTGATGGTCAAAACAACGAGTTCATCGAGGCCGCTGTCCTCGGCAAACGCCAATAACCGATCATAGAGCGAAGCCGCATCGCCGGTGAACCGATTTGCCTTGTTTGCCGCAACAATGCGCTTTTCCTGCTCGTTATACGGATACGCAAGCGCCTCTTCCGGCGACGGATATGGCAAATGCTGACCGTATTGCAGTTTTAGCCGCCACAGATCGCGGCTAGCTGCCAAGTACTCAGCCTCCTCGGCCGTGTCCGCGCAGATCACAAAAATCGCTGCGCTGACCTTAGGTTCGGCGAGCGATTCCGAAGGCTTGAAGTTCCGCCGGTAGTAGTCGAGGACCGGCGCACAGGCCTCGGGCGCGATGAAATGGGCGAAGGAAAAAGCGAGGCCAAAATGGGCCGCATAGGACGCACTCTGATCGCTCGAGCCTAATAGCCAGACTTCCGGCATTTCAGAAATCGCGGGCGTCGCACGTACCTGCTTAAAGGGCTCGGTTACCGGCGGTTCGTCTGCCAAGAAGGCCATCATGTCGGCGATTTTAGTCGGGAAGTACTCGATTCCAATTTCACTGCCATAGGCCAGCGCAGCCGCCGTCAGACCGTCGCTGCCCGGCGCCCGTCCGATGCCCAAGTCAATGCGGCCCGGATAAAGGTTTTCCAGAAGTTTGAAGTTTTCCGCCACCTTAAGTGGCGAATAATGGCTCAGCATAACCCCGCCGGAACCGACCCGTATCCGTTTGGTGGCGGCGGCGACACGCGTTATCAGAATTTCCGGTGACGAGCCTGCGAATCCAGCGGTGCCATGATGTTCTGCCAACCAATAACGGTCATAGCCGAGCTTCTCTGTCGCCTGGGCCAGGGCGATGGTTTCCTCCAAAGCTTGGCGCGGCTCACCACCGGCACGGACAGGGGATTGGTCGAGAACGGAGAGTTTCACCATGGCACTATGTCTAGCATGCCGGCATCGATCAGGCATCCGCCCTGGTGCACTTTTCTAGGCTGGGGCTCGGTCGTAAGAACACCGTGGCGAGGATACCAGCAATCACGATGGCTGCGCCGATCACGTTTAATTCAGTCGGGATTTCGCCTAGCGTCGGAATAGCCACAAACAGTGCCAGCGCGGGCGCCGCGGACATGATAGCGGCCTGGCGCGTCGGCCCAATGGTTTTTACTGAATAGGCATGCGCAAGGATGCACAAGAACGCCCCGAACACGCCGTGTACCAGGGTCTGCAGGGCGATATCGGCCAGCGGGGCCGTGAACAAGCCCGACGGCAGGAAAAGCAGCCATATCGGCACATAGACCAGCACATTACCCACCAGAAGCGCGGCGAGCGACTGGATAACCGACAGGCGCCACCGGCGCATTCCGGCATACCAGACCGCGCCGGAGAGTCCGGCGGCCAGAAAAAGGATATGCCCGCGCCACTGGCCCGGCGTATCGCCCGCAATCGCATCCCAGCCGACGGCGGCGACCCCGACGACAATTGCGACGATACCGACCCATTGCCAGCGCCCGGGCCGGTCTCCTACCCATAACCAAGTCACGAGGGCCGCGAAGACCGGCAGCGAGCCGTTCATTAACACAGCGGCATGGCCCACCGGCGCGAAGGTCATCCCAGCGAACAGCAGCAGCACGAAGGGCGCACCGCCGAAAAACGCCACGACGGCATGGGCTCGCAGATCCACATACCAGGGCCAGGCGCGCAGCAGGAACGGCGACGCCAGCAGCGCGGCCACACCCATGCGTAGTCCTGCGAGATCGAACACGGTAAGCGCATCCGTCGTCGCCCCGAAGCGCCCAGCGACAAGCATCGCCACGAAACACAAGACGGTGGCACCCCCCGCGGCGATGCCGCCCAGCTCCTTTGACATACTGAGAAATCGCTCCCGATGAAAAATGCCACCGCCGGACTGGCGTCACGCGAGTGACAGCTGTCATGACTATATCAGTCTTGATCGAACGTGCCTGTCACTGAACAATCCGTTTCCCATGTCCAAACCTGCACCAGATTTCTCCGCGATCCCGTCCATAGACCGGCTTCTCCAGTCGCCGGAAGGTACCGCGCTTGCCGTAACACACGGACGAGCGCCCGCCGCGGCTGCGCTGCGCCGGGTCCTCGATCAGGTCCGCGCGGCCCTGGCCGACGGTGGCGCGCCGGACTTGTCGGAAACGGTCATCGCCCTCGCTGCCTCGGCGCAGCTTGAACGGGCCGCCGAGCCTTCCCTTAAGCGCGTCTTCAACCTGACAGGCACGGTATTACACACCAATCTGGGCCGGGCGCCGCTGGCCGAGGCCGCGATCAGCGCCATGGCCGAGGCAGCGCGCGGGGCGAGCAACCTGGAGTTCGATCTGGCCACCGGCAAGCGCGGCGACCGAGACGTGCATGTAGAAGAACTTCTGTGCGAGCTGACCGGGGCGGAGGCCGCCACGGTGGTGAATAACAATGCCGGTGCGGTGCTGTTGCTCCTGAATGCGTTGGCCTTGCGCAAGGAAGTGCCTGTTTCGCGCGGCGAGCTAGTGGAGATCGGCGGAGCCTTCCGTATCCCCGACATCATGGCGCGCGCGGGCGCGAAGCTGGTCGAGGTCGGGACCACCAACCGCACCCACCCGCGCGACTACGAAGACGCCATCGGCAAACGCACGGCACTGCTGATGAAGGTACACACCTCGAACTACGCCGTGCAGGGCTTCACCGCTTCCGTCGCCGAGGACGAACTGGCGCACATTGCGCATGCAGCGGACCTGCCATTTGCCGTCGATCTTGGCGCAGGCGCGCTAGTCGATCTGGAGAACTGGGGCCTCCCCCATGAACCCACCCCGCGTGAGACGATCGCCGCTGGGGCCGACATCGTAACCTTCTCCGGCGACAAGCTGCTGGGCGGCCCGCAGGCCGGGTTGGTCGTCGGCCGCAAGGACCTGATCGCGCGCCTGAAGAAGAACCCGCTCAAGCGCGCCCTGCGCTGTGACAAGGCGACCCTCGCCGCGTTGGCCGCGACCCTGCAAATCTACCGCGACCCGGACCGCCTGCCCGAGCGCCTACCGACGCTGCGCCTGCTCGCCCGCACCGCCGCCGACATCCGCAACGAAGCCGAGGCACTAGCACCCGACGTCGCAAAAGCCCTGGGTGACGGATTCATCATCGAGGTGCGGAACTGTTCGGGCCAGATCGGGTCCGGTGCCCTGCCCGTCGAGACCCTCGACAGCTTCGCCATCACTATCACACCAGCGGCTACGCGCGGGCGCGGGACCGCGCTCAAACGCCTCGCCGCTGAGCTGCGCGCCCTGCCTGTGCCTGTTGTCGGGCGGGTGCAGGACGACGCTATGTGGCTAGACCTGCGCTGCCTCGACGATGCCGCGGACTTCCGCACACAACTAGCGAAACTGTCCGCCACATGATTATCGCGACTGCCGGTCATATCGATCACGGTAAGACCTTACTGGTGAAGGCGCTGACCGGTATCGACGCCGACCGGCTGCCCGAGGAAAAGAAGCGCGGCATGACGCTCGACCTTGGTTTCGCCTACACCGATCTCACCGACGGCACAAAGCTGGGGTTCATCGACGTGCCAGGCCATGAGCGCCTAGTCCACAACATGCTGGCGGGCGTGACCGGCATCGACTGCGCGCTGCTGGTAATAGCGGCCGATGACGGCCCAATGCCCCAGACCCGCGAACACCTCGCAATTCTGGACCTGCTGGGCATCTCGCGAGGGATGGTCGCGCTGACTAAAACCGACCGAGTGCCTGCCGAACGCGTCGAAGAGGTGCGGGAGGAGATCGAGTTGCTGCTGCTCGACAGCACGCTGGCCGAGGCACCCATCTTTCCCGTCTCCGCAATCTCCGGCGAAGGGATCGAGGCGCTGGCGACCCACGTCACGAAGCTCGCCGCCGAGACCGAGGCACAGACGGTGGCAGGTTACTTCCGTCTCGCCGTCGATCGCGTGTTCACCGTCGCGGGCGCGGGGCTAGTGGTTACGGGCACGGCGTTTTCGGGCACGGTCACGCGCGAGGACCGGCTCTGGATCTCCGGTTACGGCATCGAGGTGCGGGTGCGCGGCATCCACGCCAATAACGCCGGATCGGAAACAGGCCAGGCGGGAGACCGGCTCGCCCTGAACCTTACCGGCATCGACAAGGAAGATATCGCACGCGGCGACTGGCTGGTCGGCAGCGAGCGGCTCCGGCGACACCGAAAGATCGACGCCCGACTGGCCGTCGTAGCGGATGCCAGCCGGGCACTACGACACTGGACCCCGGTTCACGTCCATCTCGGCGCGACGAATGTCACCGGCCGTATCGCAGTCCTCGGCGCGGACAGCATCGCACCCGGCAAGAGCGCGTTTGTGCAGCTGGTCCTGGACGAGGCCATCGGCGCCTGCGCGTTGGACCGGTTCATCATCCGCGACCAGTCAGCAAAGGAAACTCTGGGTGGCGGCCATGTGATCGACCTGTTTCCGCCGCGGCGCGGACGGGCGCGCCCGGAACGCCTTGCCATACTGGAAGCACTCGATACGGCTTCACACGAACAGGCCCTGGCGGATGCCATCGCAATCGCGGAGAATGGAATCGTACTCGCCGAGTTCACCGCCACCCGCAACCTGACCGACGACGGGGTTAAGGCCGTTATCGCAGACGCAGGTGCGGTGGTCACGGGCCAGGACGCGGATCGCGTCGCGTTGTCACCCTCACACTGGGGCGCGCGGACCGCAGAAGTGATGAAGGCGCTGGACGACTTCCACGCCGCCAACCCCAACCGTCTCGGGCCAGCCTCGGCCCAGCTTCGCCGCACCGTGGGGCGGTTTATGCCCGAGCCACTGTTCGATGGCGTCGTTACATCGCAGATTGCCACAGGTTGCATCGCCAGCGACGGCATGCTGCTCCACCGGCCCGACCACCGGCCGGGCCTGACAGGTCACGAAGCCAAATACTGGAAGATCCTCCAGCCGCTCATGGCCGCACCCCCCGAAGCCCCGCCGGTGATCCACGACTTGGCGCGCGAGGCCGGCCTTCCGGTGCATGCGGTGATGAAGACACTCCGCCAGGCGGTGCGAATGGGCATGGCGGTACAGATCGCGGCCAACCGCTTTTTCCTGCCCGACCCGCTGCGCGCCCACGCGGCGGTGTTCGAGAACATGATCGCGCAGACGGGAACGGTGTCAGTGTCCGATTTCCGCAAGGACGCCGGAATCGGCCGCAACCTGGCCGTCGAGGTGCTGGAGTATTTCGACCGGGCTGGCCTGTCGCAACGCGACGGCAATGTCCGGCGTCAGGTCAGGCCCGCCGACGAGGTGTTCGGGACGGCTTCCGCCGATGGCACCCTGAAAGGCTAGGGACGGACGAAGGCGTAGTTCACAACCCGGCCCACACCTTCAGTATGGGCGACGGTGTCCACCGCCTTCTTCAGTTCCTCAACCGAGCGCGCGCGCCCCATCAGATAGACGGTACCGAAGGAATCTGCCGCCGTGCGGAAATTCACGTCCGCGACGCCGCGCGTCGAGACCATTTCTATATCGACCTTGGTCTCAAGCACCAACACATCATCCCATTCGAGCAAGTCGGTACGCTTTTCGCGCTCCGCGTCGCTCATGAAGATTGCATGCCAGTAGAGTTGCTTGAGGCCACGGACCTGGCGCACCTGCTCAAGGAAACTGTCATGGGTTTCCTGGTCGGCGAAGATCCCGGTGATGAGCAGATCCTGCTCATAAATTTCCGTCGAGGCCTTGATCGTACCGATCTCCGCCATGATTGCATTGACGTCAATGACGACCCGGTTATCCTTGGCGATGTCTTCGGCGCTGCGCGCCTCGATCGCACGGTCGATCAGGGTTTTTGGCGCCTTTAGGATGTCGCCCAGCTGGGCGCCGGCGGTCGTCGGCGTCAGCGCCAATGCAGGCGCTGCCAGCAGTGCGGCCGCTGTCGCTTTCTGGAGTCGCATGAGGAACCCTCTCGGGTTTCCAAAGTGCAATCCCATCATTTCGTTTACCTCCAAATTCGACAGGTTCAACTTCCGGCCTAGCGTGCTGTCCGAGAGCGCGTCAACGCCTCGGACAATGACCAGAACAGGCTTGCATCAATACGCATTTAGATCCCAATTGTGGCGAGGCTGAGGAATTTTCAGGATCGATGGCCAACGTACCGTTTCACCTCACGGGTCAAGGCCATCAGGCCACGGTGTTCCTCGGGAATCACGGCATATTCCTAATCGCTCAGGGCAAGGCGTTCTTGCCGGTAGATATTCACGGCGCACGGCGTCCACGACCCAGTCAGACATCCCTGAAAGGTTTCCGAAAGTCGCGGGGATTTGTTGCAACACTAGCTGAGACACGAACATTGCCTTACTTGCACAGCCTGCGGGATCGTTCGACACTGTCCTTTACGTTCACCGTAGACAGTCATACTGCGGCGGATACAAGAAGTGCTCTGGCACACTGACAGGGTAAAACCCGCCGCAAAAAAAATTAAGGAACGCAAGATGTCGATCAAAGTCATCCAGACCATGGACGTGGCCCCGGAACGCATGGAAGAGCGCAATGGCTGGGCCATCTCTGAATTCCGGCTGCCGATTACTGGTGAGACCGGGAGCGCCACCACCGTGTTCCACTCGATCTTCCGGCCGGGGTCGACCCACGCCAAGCACCTGCACACGAAAAGCGACGAGATCGCGGTCTATCTGTCAGGCTACGGGGTCGTCGGACAGGGCGACAGCCGCGCCGTGGTCACCGCCGGGCATTGCCGCATGATGCCAAAGGGCTCGGTGCACTTCTTCCACAACGAGACCGACAACGAGGACGCACGGGTCATTGGCTTCTACATGAACGCGCCCGATGTCGCCGGCACCGGCTATGAATTCCACGGAAAGGTCGAGGATGCGGATATCGAGATGCCGCGTAGCGGCCTCAACGACGGTATTCTGGTCAACCTGAGCGATATTTCTCCCGATGGCGACGGCGCGTCCGCTGCCTGGTCGGACGCCATCGTGCGGGCACCCATCGGCACCCATAACGGCAGCGAGAACGCGCTGGTCCACCTCACACTGGCACCGGGCAAGGCCATAGCACCGAACACAATGAACAACGCCGAGGCGATCTATTTCGTCGCATCAGGCGAAGGCGAGGTCTCGGGCGAGCCCATTCGTCAGGAAAGCTTCGTGTTTGTGCCGGCGGGTTCGGAACACACTATCCGGAACACCGGGTCGGAAGATCTGGAACTGTATCTGGTTCTGACCGGGGCCGGGAGCCTGTCAGCAGCCGCCTGACGGCCCCGTTTCAGAAGGTTAGTTCTGACGGGTCATACCGAGCATGCCGCCGATGATCAACGCCGCGGCATAGCCCAGCGGCAGGATGATAACGGTCGAGAGCAGGGGCAGCCAGATGAGGACAAACGGCTCTGGTCCGCCTCGAATTCCGAAGGCGATAACGGCAACAACAGCCGCGAGAAACGCCCCGATATAGGCTTCACGGTGGAAATCGTCGTAATTGGCGAGCCGCCCGGTTCGTCTGTCATCGCCGTGCGATGCGGGCAGAACCTTGTTCAGCACCAGCATCGAAATCGCCATTACAACGAACGGCAGAATAAAGAGAATCAGGAACATATTAGTCGTCATTGAAAACCTCCGCCGAAAACCGACGCGCCTACGCGCGCTTCGTCTCCTATCACTACAATGATCTTGTCTCGCGGGACAAGGCTGCGCGATTGCCAAAGCAACCATCAGTATGCACATTGTTGTATGTGAATTCCGCCCTCGGGCGCGGGTTTTTACTCCAAACAAAGGGACCGACATGTTCAACAAGCTTGGCATCGGCGATACCTTCCCCAACGTGACGCTTAATCTCGTTGATGGTGGTACGCTGGACCTGCCGGGTGGCCTCGGTGACGGATACCGGGTCATCCTCTTCTACCGCGGCCACTGGTGACCCTTCTGTCGCCGTCAGTTGGTCGGCTTCGCAAATCTGAAAGAAGAGTTCGATAAGCTGGGCGTCAAGATTGTCGCCGCCAGCGTCGATGATATCGAAAAGGCCAAGGAAGTGGCTGATGAAGTCAACTTCCCGGTCGCATTTGGCGTGACTCATGAGATCGCCGACAGTCTAGGAGCGTGGTGGGAAGACCGCCGCCAGATCATCCAGCCTTCGGAGTTCATCATCAAACCGGACGGTAGCTCCATTTTGGGATCGTCCTACAGCGATGGGCCGCTCGGGCGCATCGATGCCGGGGACGTCATCAAGATCGTGAACTTCTACGAGTCTCAGAAGAACAAATAGGTTTCGTGTGTATCCATGCGGACCCAGAACGCCGCGCCGGACATCCGGCGCGGCGTTTCTCTTTTACAACCCTCTTAACCCGCAACATTTCGGGCGCTAAGCTTGACCCGAGGAAACCAAAGCGGGAGAGGCGAGATGCTTGCCTACGATCTGGAAGTCGAAAAAATCTTCGATCCGAAGAAACATGTCGAAAAGATCCTGGACACCGTCGAAGACGGCGACGTTACGGTGGCGTGCTGGGAACCCGGGCAAACAAGCCCGAACCATTGCCACCCCGAATGCACGGAAATCTACTTCTGCTGGCAGGGCGGCGGCATCATGCGCACGCCGGACGAGACCATCGAGGTCAAGCCGGGTTCCTTCGTCGTACATCCGCCAGGAGAGGTCCACGAATACGAGAACGGCCAGGAGCGCTCGCTGCTGTTCCGCGTCCGCTATGGCGCGGACACTTTTGTGCGCATCAAAGCCTGGCCTAGCAATCCCGAATTCGAGCAAACAGCCGAGGACGTAGCCTACTTCGAGGCCAATCCGTCTTGAGAATATTCGGCCGGGAGCCCGCTTCGTCGGTTTCCCGGCCGATCCAGCTGGACCAGCCACTGCGCTGGGCCACAACCACACTCCTAGCACGCGCCTGAGTGTTCACCATGGCAGCCGCCGCGCCCACTCGGGCAAAGGACAAATTCCGCCGCTGCCCCTTGCCCGCGAGGGTCCGGCGAACAAATATGGCCGGTGGAGGAGGAACGTTCCCCGGTGGGGCGCCCGGTCTTCAAAACCGGTGAGGGGCGTTAGACGTGCCTGGTGGGTTCGACTCCCACCCTCTTCCGCCAAACCCCGCCGCGCGGTGTGCGGCCAAGGGAATGAGACCTCGGGCCGCGGTGTTCATCACCGTGAGCGATCCACCCTTGAGAACTTCGGCGCGGCATGAAAATCACGGCACCTATCCATACCGATATCGTCCTAGTGGGCGGCGGCCATGCGCATGTGGACGTGCTCAAGAAGTTCGGCATGAAGCCCGAGAGGGGGGTGCGGCTGACACTCGTCGCGCGCGACATGCTGACGCCCTATTCCGGCATGATCCCCGGCTATATCGGCGGCCAGTATTCGCGCGCCGAGGCACACATCGACCTCCGCCCGCTAGCCGCCTTTGCCGGAGCCCGGCTGATCCAAGCACCCGCGCTCTCCATCGACCCGGCCGCAAAGCGCCTGGAGATCGCGGACCGTCCGCCACTGGCCTTCGACATCGCTTCCATAGACACCGGCTCCACGCCGTCCACCCTCGATATCGAGGGTACGGAACACGCGCTGCCGGTTAAGCCGATCGACCGGTTCCTCGAAGCTTATCACCGGCTGGGAGAGACGATCCGCGCCCATGACGACACCTTCCGGCTGGTCATCGTCGGCGGGGGTGCGGGCGGTGTCGAACTGACCTTCGCGTTGAACCATCGTCTGCGTATTGACGCCGCATCGCTGGGCAAAGCACCGCACGACTTCGCTATCACGGTGGTCGAGGCCAACCAGGTCTTGCTGCCCAGCTACAACCCCGCCGCGCGCCGGCGCTTAGTCAACGCGCTGACGCGGCGCGGTATCGACACCCGCATCGGGGCAAGGGTCACGCGGATCGGGCCGACCAGCGTCATGCTCGAAAATGGCGAGGAACTGGCCAGCAACCAGACGATCCTCGTTACCTCCGCCGGTCCGCCGAAATGGCTCACCGGCAGCGGCCTGGCGCTCGACGAGCGCGCCTTCGTGCAGGTAGACAGTAATCTGCGCTCGACCTCCCATCCGCACATCTTCGTGGCTGGCGATGCCGCAGCGATGGTCAGCCACCGCCTGCCCAAGGCCGGTGTCTATGCCGTGCGGCAGGGCCCCTATCTGGCTGAAAATCTGCGTCATTTGGCGACTGGTCACACACTGCGCCCCTACCGCCCGCAGGGACAAGCGCTGGCACTCATCACCACCGGCGGGGAACATGCAATCGCCGCGCGCGGACCGTTCTCGGCAGAGGGGGATTGGGTCTGGCGCTGGAAGGACTGGATCGACCGGCGCTGGATGCGCAAGTACCAAGAACTGCCCTACATGTCGGAGGGCGAGGGCAAATCCGGCGAGGACGTGCTGGACGCCATGCGCTGCGGCGGCTGCGGCGCCAAGGTCCCCGCCGCCGTCCTGCGGCGCGCCCTGTCACGGCTGCCGGTTCAGGCCCGTGAAGGCCTCGATCAGGGGATCGACGCGCCCGACGACGCCGCCATCCTGACCCCGCCTCCGGGCAAAGCTCTGATCCAGACAGTAGATCAGTTCCGCGCCTTCATCGACGACCCCTATCTGTTCGCACGCATCGCCGCGAACCACTGCCTGGGCGATATCTTTGCGATGGGCGCGGAAGCACACTCGGCGCTGGCTACCGTGATGCTACCACATGGCAAGGACGACAAGACCGCCGAAGACCTGCACCAGCTCCTCGCCGGGGCCATCGAGACATTGAGCGAAGCTGGCGCAGTTCTGGCGGGCGGGCACACGGGAGAAGGCGCGGAGATGGCCTTCGGTCTGACAGTTAACGGCTATGCCGACCCAGACACGATCATCCGCAAGGGCGGGCTCAAGCCCGGCGACGCGCTGATCCTAACCAAGCCCATCGGCACGGGCGTTCTGTTCGCCGCCGACATGCGCGCCGAGGCGCGCGGCGACTGGATAGAGGCGGCGCTGGCTTCCATGCAGCAATCCCTGCGGCCCTGCGTCGAAATCGCGCGGGGCCACGGCGTCACCGCGGGCACGGACGTGACCGGTTTCGGGCTGGCTGGCCACCTTCTGGAAATGCTGGAAGCCTCCAACGCCTCAGCCGAACTGGACCTAGACGCGATCCCCGTCCTGCCCGGCGCGCTGGAAATTTCCCGATCCGGCATCGAAAGCACGCTACGTCCCGGCAACGAAGCCTCCGCCGCCACACAGATCACGGACAACGCGCATCCGGTCCGCGACCTCCTGTTCGATCCGCAGACGGCGGGCGGGCTGCTGTTCGGTATTCCAGCGGACCAGGCGGAGACCTGCGTCGACGCCCTGCGCGCAGGCACGGCACCTGAGGCCACGATCATCGGGACGATCACCCAGTCCGACCCGGACCTGCCGCGCATCCACCTGCGCTGATTGCCGCAAACGAAAAAGCTCTCCCCGTTGCGGGGAGGGCTTGATTCTTTCGGCAGCCGGAAACCTCAGCCGTGTTGGGTACGGTGACGCTGGTGGGTCGGGACCATCGCAGTCACGGCAAGCGCCTTGAAGCCGGGATGCTCGCTCTCCATCGCCCAGTCGCGGATGGCGATCAGCAACTTGCCCAGCGTGGTCTCACCCCACAGCCAGTTGCCGATCTCCAGATCAGTGGCCCGCCCATCCGGCCGCGCGATCGCCGCTTCCATATAGTAGTACCGCATGTCGTCGGCCATGTGCTTGAAGGCCAGATGCGCAGGCGTGTCCGGAATGGTGGATTCAGTGTCCTCCCGCGCGGTGACCATATGGGCGATATAGGCGGCGATCTCCTCCGGCGTCTTGCCGGAGATGCCAAAGTTGGTCCGACCGCCACGCGTCTGCTTCGACTCCTCGTACCAGGGCTTCAGAAGGCTGATTTCCTGCAACAGCGCCTGTCGGATGAGGTCCTCGTCGCTGAGGTCATCGACCGGGGCCGCAAAGTTGACCGGGCAGGCCCAGCCTTCCATGTCCGGCGCGGCGCCCGGAGGTTCATCCGGGAAGTCCGCCAGGACCGGCCCGGATTCTTTCGCCAGCAGTTCCAACAGGGTGCGCAGGACACGGCGCTGGAAGTCCGGCTCGTTGGGCGCGCCCAGCGGGCGGCCCAATTCGAACGGTACCGCCAGCGCACGCGGCGGCTTCATATCCTCGGCATGCTTGCGGATTAGCGCGATCGCGACCGTCGCAATGCCTTCACTTTCCAGAATGTGTGCCAGCCCGCTCACGGCGCGCGTGCACTGGGGTCAGACCGGGACTAGGGCGACCGCGTCCACATTGTCAGCCTTGAGCACCTTGGCCAGGTCACGGGCCACCGGTTCCATCGCGGTCGGCGGCGTCGCGCCCATGAAGGAATAATGGCGGCTCGCGACGGAACTGATCACGCCTTCATCGGCCAGCTCGTGCAGGCGGTCGGCCGGGAACGAGGTGTTCACATCCTGGTAAAAACCGCTGCGGTCGAAGTTGGTGGACAAGTGGCTCATCGTCAGAACGCCCATGTCAGCATCGTCCGGGATGATCCGGTAGTCACCAGCACCCGGCGTGAACGGCGGATCCTCGGGCCGATGCAGACCGGCAGTGGAGATCAGCGCCACTCGGCATTCGTTGAGAGGCTTGGGCGTAACCCAGGGCGTATCGCCGAAGTCCGGCAGCTCCTGGTTGACCAACGCCTCGCGCAAATGCGCAGGCATTTCGCGAAGATGAACCATATTTTCTCCCTATTAGGACCGGGATCCTTGAGCAAAAGGCTATCAGGGCCCATAGGGCGATACAATTCGCAGCGCCCACCCAGGGCGGCACAAGTCAGTTTCGTCTCGCTCACAACTGTGTCGCGCTGCTTAAAACACCGGCCATTGCGAATTTGCCATTGCACCGCGTCACGGATTCGACTCGCCTTCGGCTGACGGAACGGCCACCACAACAGAGAAAACACCCGTGCAGCCCTCGTTATCCGGGTGTTTCTTTCGAAATGGAGAAACCGAATGATCCTCGAAATCCGCAATTACACGCTTCACCCCGGCAAGCCGCGCGAATACTGGCAACACTATGCCGATGGCGGATTCGCGGCCCAGGACCCGCGCATGCAGGAACACCTTGTCGGATACTTCCAGTCAGATGTCGGCGCGCTGAACCAGATCGTCCACATCTGGAAATACGAAGACGTCGCCCAGCGAGACGAACTGCGAAAAGCGAATTACGCACGTCCCGACTGGGACGCGCATCTGGCGAAAATCCGTCCACTCATGGTCTCGCAGGAAACCACCCTGCTTGTGCCGTCTCCCGTTTCGGGAATGTGCCCGCTTTTTGAGGACTAGCGGCAGCGGGATCCTAGGCCGCGCGCATGTCCTCGGCGGTGGTACCGGTCGAGGTGTTCTCGGCATATTTGCGCCAGTTCTCGATCAGTACATCGAGTGACGCCGAACCCTCCTTGACAGACGGACGGCGGCCCATGAGCTGCAGCCAGCCCTTGAGCAGCATGCATTCATCGGGGATGTGGAAGTCTCGGTAATGTGCCAGCACACCGAGGCGCTGCATGTGCGGCAGGAAGGTGAGGTCGACGAGGGTGATGTCGTCGCCCATCCAGTAAGAGCCGTCACCCAGCTTGCCGAGTGCTTCATGCTCCATCATCAGCAAGGCCTTCGTCAGGCGGTCGGCCTGGAAGGCCTGGCCCTCAGCATCCTGGGCCAGCATCAGCTTGTAGACATGCGGCGTGAAGCGGGCATTGGCGAAGTCGATCCAGATGCGTGCCAGCGCCTTGCGGTAGGGGTCCGACGGCAGCAGGGGACGTTCCGGAAACACCTCTTCGAGGTATTCGTTGATAACCGCGGATTCGAAGATCACCTTGCCGTCATGGCGCAGCACGGGGACCTTGCCGTAGGGCGAGATCTCCAGGAACCAATCCGGCTTGTCATTCAGGTCGATCGCGGTGAGATCGAAGTCGATACCCTTCTCGATGAGCGCCATGCGCGTGCGCTGCGCAAAGGGGCAGGTGGAAGAACTGATGATTTCGACGTCGGCCATGTTTCCTCCATCCCTCTAGGGGGTGTTGCCGCCCCATGAGGTAGCCTCACCCTGCCCGCGGTCAACCGACGGGCAAAGTGCCGGTTCGGACTATTAGTATTTCCCGAGCGCCTTCAGCACGCGTTCCGGCGTGATCGGCTGCGCCCAGACCGACGCCCCCAGCGGCGACAGCGCATCGTTCACGGCGTTGAGGATCGCGCCCGGCGCACCGGCGGTACCCGCCTCGCCCGCGCCCTTGGCACCGAGTTCAGACTCGCGGGTCAGCGTCTCCACATGGCCAACATGGATATCCGGCATCTCGCCGGCCATGGGCACGAGGTAGTCGGCCATGTTGGCGTTGAGGAAGTTGCCGTCCGCGTCGTAGCGGCACTCCTCGAACATGGCCCCGCCGATGCCCTGCACGATCGAGCCGCGCACCTGCTCGTCAACCAGCAGCGGGTTGATGACCTTGCCGCAATCTTCCACACACCAGTAGTCAAGCAGCACGACCAACCCGAGTTCGGGATCGACCTCGACCGTCACGGCCTGGAAACTGTTGGTCATGGCCACGGGGTATTTCTTCGGGATGTAATGGCGCGTCGCCATCATCTCGGACTGGAAATCCTGGGGCAGCGTGTCGGGCCGGAAATAAGCCACGCGCGCGACCTCCTCCAGCGGCATGCGCTCCTCGCCCGTGGCGCGATCCACGACCTTCCCCAGCCGGATATCGAGGCCCTTCGCCTCAGTCTGGAGCAGGATGGCCGCCACATCGAGCACGTTGTGCCGCAGCGCCTTAGCCGCCTGTAGCGCGGCCTCTCCGGCAATGCCCGCACCGCCGGAACCGCCCGCACCCCAGCCGACAGGTACATTGTCCGTGTCGCCGGAGATCACCTTCACCTTGTCGGGCGTGGTGCCGAAGGCGCTCGCCGTGACCTGCTGGATCACGGCCTCACTGCCCTGGCCCTGCTCGGTGATGGAGGTCTGCACGATGACCGCACCGGACGCATCCATGCGCACAGCCGCGCCGTCCTGGGACGAAATCCGCGCGCCGCCCAGGCCGTAAGTGTGCGGTCCAGGATTGGTCATCTCGACCAGCGCGGAAAACCCGATGCCGCGGTAGATGCCTTTCGTGCGCAGTTCGGCCTGCTCGGCCCGGAAGGCGTCGTAGTCGAACATAGTCATCAGCTTGTCTAGGGAGGCCTGGTGGGACAGCCCTTCCATCTTCAGCCCGGTGATGAACTCGCACGGATAGCTGTCATCCGGCATCAGGTTCCGTCGGCGGACCGCGACCGGGTCCATGCCCAGCTTGCGCGCGCCTTCCTCGATCAGCGTCTCGGTGATTGCCACTGCAACCGGGTGACCCACGGCACGGTACTGGCTCATGGGCGTCTTGTTCTGGAACACCACGCGGGTGCGCGCCTTGTAGTTCTTGTGGGTATAGGGAGCGCCCACATAGTTGATGACCTGCAGGGCCTCCAGCGCGCTTGTGCGTGGGTACATCGAATAGGGCCCGACACCGGTCAGGTCGTCCATCTCGATCGCCAGCAACTCGCCGTCCTCGGCGAAGGCCGCGCGCGCGGTGGCTCGGTGGTCGCGTGCGTGCAGGTCGGTCAGGAAGGATTCGAGCCTGTCGGCGATGAACTTGATCGGCCGCTTCATGATCATCGAAATCGCCGCTGTCGCCATTTCGTCCGGATAGGTGTGTCCCTTGACACCATAGGCGCCGCCGACATCTCCGCAGACGATGCGGACGTTCTGGTTCGGGATGTTGAGGTGACGCGCGAACAGGTCCTGCATCATGTGCGGGGCCTGGTGCGAGTGGTAGGCGGTCAGACGATGCTCGGAGGTGTGATAGTCGGCGATAATCGCACGGGATTCCGGACATACGCCCGTGTGCCGACCAAAGTGGAGTGTCTGTTCGATCACCACATGGGCGGACGCAAATGCCGCGGCGCTGTCGCCGATGTCGTGTTTGGTCTCGAACAGCAGGTTGTCGCCCAATTCGGCGTGCATGACGGGCGTGCCCTCATCCATCGCCACTTCGGGGTCCGCAAGCACCTGGAGTTCCTCAAACTCGACCTTAAGCACCTGCAGTGCGTCCTCCGCCTCAGCCCGGCTGTGCGCCACGATGGCGGCAACGGGTTCGCCCTGCCAGCAGGCCCGGTCCACCGCCATCGCATGCTGCGGCGGCGACTTCATGCCCTTGAAATGGGCGAGCGTCCCGACCCAGGGGGTGCAAACCTCAGCCACTTCCTTGCCGGTGATCACGCGGACAACGCCGGGGCAGGCCATGGCGGCGCTGTCGTCGATGGAGACGATGCGCGCATGGGCATAGGGCGAGCGGAAATAGGCGACGTACAGCATGCGCGGCAGCTTCAGGTCGTCGACATACTTGCCCTGTCCCGCCACCAGCCGCACCGCGTTGGCGCGCGGCACCGACTTGCCGATAAAGGTTTCCTTGCGATCGAGGACGTGTTCGTTCGCCTGCTCGTTCACGCTCATAGTCATTCCGTTCACTCGGATATTTGTTGGCGGGAACAGTAGAGAGTTCGAAAAGCGAATCAAAGCACGCGGGAGCGCGTTCGCCACTCGGTTGCGTCATCTCGCCGCGAGGCGATCAAAATCCTTAAAGCTGTGATACAGAGCGCCGATGGAGACATGGCAGAGACGCAACCTCTGGTCCGCTATGTGGCGCGGCCTGAGGGGACAGTGCCCTCGGTGCGGGCGCGCCGCGCTGTTCCGCGCCTATCTCAAACAGGTGGACAGCTGTCCCGAATGTCACGAACAATGGTCCGAAATTCGCTCGGACGATGCAGCGCCCTGGCTGACGATCCTGATCGTCGGCCACCTGATGGCTCCGGTTCTGATCGCGCTAGCCGAAGCGGGCCTGACGCCGGGCGAGATGGCCGCGATCATGGTCCCGATCCTAATCGCGCTGTGTCTGCTAATCCTGCCGCGCGCCAAGGCAGTCTTCATGGCCGCCATCTGGGCACTCAGGGCCCAGAGCAGCTAGAACTTCGTTCATGGAACTTCGCGCCTAGAACTTACCGAGTGCCTTAAGGATCCGCTCTGGCGTGATCGGCTGGTGGGCGACACTCGCACCAAGCGGTGACAGCGCATCGTTGATGGCGTTCATCACCACCGCCGGCGCACCCGCCGTGCCCGCCTCGCCCGCGCCCTTGGCGCCAAGCTCGGAATCACCCGTCGGTGTCTCGACATGCCCGACATGGATGTCCGGCATCTCGCCGGCCATCGGCACCAGGTAGTCTGCCATGTTGGCGTTGACCATGTTGCCGTCCGCGTCATAGCGGCACTCTTCCATCAGCGCGCCACCGAGACCCTGGATCACGCCGCCACGCACCTGCTCGTCGACGAGCTGCGGGTTGAGGACGGTACCGCAATCCTCGACCACCCAGAAATCCAGGAACTTGAGGAAGCCGGTGTCGGGATCGACCTCGACGTAGCAAGCCTGGATGCCGTTGGTGAACGCAATATTGTACTCGCGCGGCACGAAATGGCGGGTCGCCATCAGTTCCGGCTGGAAGCCCTTGGGGATGAGGTCAGAGCGGAAATAGGAGATGCGCGCGAGCTCGTCGAGGCCGATGCGCTCATTGTCGGTGCCCCGGTCGACGACCACGCCGTTCTGGATGTCGAGCGTCTTCGCGTCGGCCTGCAGGAGCTGGCCCGCAACCTCGCAGACATTGACGCGCAGCGCCTTGGCCGCTTGGAGGACGGCCTCGCCGCCGATGCCCGCGCCGCGCGAGCCCCAGGTGCCGCCACCCGTAGGCACGTTATCGGTGTCGCCGGTGATGACCTTTACCTTGTCCGGCGTGGTGCCAAAGGCGGTCGCCGCAATCTGGCCCATGATGGCGTCGGTGCCCTGACCCTGCTCGGTGACCGAGGTATGGACGACGATGGCACCGCTCGAATCCAGCCGCACTTGCGCGCCGTCCTGGGAGGAGATGCGCGCACCGCCGATGCCGTACATCGCGGCACCCGGGTTGGTCAGCTCGATCATCGCCGCGAAGCCAATACCGCGGTAGATGCCCTCGCCGCGCAGCTTCTCCTGCTCCGAGCGCATGCCTGCGTAATCCATAGAGGCCATCAGCTTGTCGAGCGAGGCGTGGTGAGACAGGCCCTCAAAGGCGATGCCGCTGGCACCGTTGGTCGGGTAGTCGTCATCGGGGATCAGGTTCGCGCGACGAATATCCACCGGGTCGATGCCCAGAGAGCGCGCACCCTTGTCCACGAGGCCTTCCGTCACCGCGAAGGCGATCGGATGGCCGACCGCGCGGTACTGGCACATCACGTTCTTGTTTTGGAACACGACGCGCGCCTTGGCCCGATAGTTCTTGTGCTTGTAGGGCCCGCCCGAGAAGTTCAGGACCTGGTTCGCCTCCATCGCGCTGGTGCGCGGATACATGGAGTATGGGCCGACGCCGGTCAGGTCGTCGAGTTCCATGGCTGTGATCTGGCCCTCGGCATCGAAGGCCATCTTGCCGTGCACCCGGTGCATACGCGCATGGATGTCGGTCAGGAACGATTCCAGCCGGTCGGCGGCGTACTTCACCGGGCGGCCGATCATCTTCGACAGGGCGACCGTCGCCATCTCGTCGGCATAGACATGCACCTTGATGCCGAACGAACCGCCGACATCACCGCACACCACCCGAACTTGTCCTTCGGGTACGCCGATATGCTTGGAGAAGATGTGCTGCATCATGTGTGGCGCCTGGGCCGACATGTGGACCGTGAGCTTGTCGTCGGCCTCGTCATAATCGGCGAGAATAACGCGCGGTTCGAGCGTCACGCCGGTGTGGCGGTCGAAGTGGAAGGTCTCCTCCACGACGCAGGCCGCCTCGGCGAATGCCTTGTCCACGTCACCGGCATTGACCGCGTTCTCGAAGGCGATGTTGTCGCCGAGCTCCGGATGGATAACATAGGTGTCGGGGTCACCAGCCGTCTCCGCGTCGGTAACCGCCGGCAGGACCTCGTAGTCGACCTCGATCATGGCTGCGGCATCTTCCGCCTCGGCGCGCGAGGCGGCGACCACAGCGGCGACTGCCTCGCCCTGCCAGGTCACGTGATCGACCGCGATGGCCGGCTGCGGCGCGGATTTGAGGGTCTTGAAGTGGGTCAGCACTCCCACCCAGGGCTCGCAGTAGTCCAGCAACTCCTTGCCGGTAACGACCCGCACGACACCGGGCATGCTCTTAGCAGCGGAGGTGTCGATGCTCTTGATCTTCGCGTGGGCATGTGGCGAGCGCAGGTAGACCGCGTGCACCATTCGGGGCAGCTTGATATCGTCCACGAACCGACCCTTGCCGCGCACCAGCTTGCGCACGTTCGGCCGCGGAACGATCTTGCCGATATAGCTATTCGGCCGTCCGAGAACGCTGGATTCCGGATTGGTTGCCTGATCGGTCATCGTGTCTCTCCCTCTGTCCGCCTTCCGCGTCTGCGCGCGCTTGGGCAGGTCCTATTCATACAACCCTTTTATTCCACATTCGGAGCGCGAAGGCGATTGCGAACCGGATGCCGGTTAGCGTCTTTTAGGCCCAGCGCATCCTCAGCAATCAGGATGCGCTGGACGTTCGGCGTGCCTTCGCCAACCGCAAGCATGTTTACGTAGGCTGTAATCTTCTTGATCGGGTACTCGTCGGCCAGCGCGTAGCCCGCGAAGATTTCCGCCGCCGCGCCTGCCGCGTGCTTTGCCGCGTTGACGGCGGTGTACTTCGCTAGCGACGCGGCTCGGTTCGACCGCTCGCCCCGGTCCATCAGCCAGGCCATCTTGTAGACCAGCATCCGCGCGGCCTCGATATTGGCGGCCATGTCGGCGATCAGGTGCTGGACCATCTGGTAGGAGCCAATGGCGCTACCGCCCACGACCCGGGTGTTTGCGTATTCGATGGTGTGGTCGAGGCAGGCCTGCGCCAGCCCGACCGAGCGGGCGGAGACGGTCAGACGGCCGTATTCCAGCGCGTTCATGGCGATCTTGAAGCCCTCGCCCTCCTCGCCCAGCCGGTTTTCCGCGGGCACTGTGAAGTTCTCCAGGAAAACCGCGTTGGAGCACAGCGAGCGTGACAAGCCGGTCATGGGTATCGGGTTGGCAGTGAACCCCGGATAGGATTTCGGCTCCACGATGAACGCTGTGATGCCCCGGTGCCCGGCGGCGGGATCGGTCTTCGCGAAGAGCACCCCGGTGTCGGCGGAATTGGCGAGCGTGATCCACTGCTTGGAGCCGTTCAGCCGGTAGAAGTTACCGTCGAGCACGGCCGCGGTTTTCATCGATCCGGCAGCATCGGAGCCGCCGCCCGGCTCGCTCAGGGCGAACATGCCGATCTTCCGGCCCGCCACCAGATCCGGCACGAACCGCGCGGCCTGATCCGCGGTGCCCCAGTTGTAGATCGTGAACGGGCAGGTCATCGCCTGCATGTTCATGCAGTAGCCAAATTCCGGCGCGAGGCGCGAGACCGTCTCCGCGACCGCCGCCACGGCGAGAAAGCCCGCATCACTGCCACCGAGGTTTTCCGGGAAAGCCGCCCCGAAGAATCCGGCCTCGCCCATCTTCGCGACGATGGGGTGCGGGAAGGTGCCCTCCATCTCGAAGGCGGACATGGCGGGCAGGATTTCGTTCTCCGCGAACCGTTCCACCGATTGCGCAAGCGCGCGGATGTCCTCGGGCAGTTCGAAATCCATGGGCACAGCGTTCCTTTATTCCTGGTTGCCGACAATCTAACATCTCGGTCCACACGAGACGACACACTCAGTTTATGGGACGGCCCGCCGTGACCCAGCCTTTCACGACCATCGAAGACCTTGCCGCACGCATCCCCGACGGCTCGAAAGTGGCTCTGGCGCCTGATTATTCTGGCTGTTCTATGGTGACCGTGCGCGCGCTAATCGCGCGCGGCGCGAAGAACCTGCACCTGGTCGGCGTACCCTCGGTGGGCTTTCAGGGCGACATGCTGATCGGCGCGGGTTGCGTGAAGACGCTGGAATCCGCCGCCGTGACGCTGGAGGAATACGGCCCCGCCCCGCGCTTCACCGCCGCCATCAAGTCGGGCGACCTGCGCATAATTGACGGCACCTGCCCCGCCATTCATGCCGGGCTGACGGCAGCCGAGAAAGGCATCCCCTTCATGCCGATCCGCGGCATCGTCGGGTCCGACCTGCTGGAAAACCGCGACGACTGGACCATCGGCCAAGATCCCTTTGGAGACGAGGACGGCCCCATCGTCATGGTCAAGGCGATCCGCCCGGACGTGACGCTCATCCACGTCCCCCTCGCGGACCGGCACGGCAATGTCTGGATCGGCGTGCGCCGGGAAATGATGCTGATGGCCCATGCCTCGCGGAAGACCTTCGTCACGGCGGAGGAAATCTACGACGGCGACCTACTCGACGATCCGAAGATGGCCGCTGGCACCATCCCTGGGCTGTATGTCAGCGCGTTAGCAGAAGCCGCGAACGGCGCCTGGCCGGTAGGCCTGTTCGGCCAGTATCGCGCGGACGAAACCCATCTGCGCGACTACCTGGAACGCGCGCGCAGCGACGAAGGTTTCGCGAGCTATCTCGACGAGTTCGTCTTCGGACCCAAGGCCGTGGAGTAAACCAATGAGTTCCGACTTCCTCCCCGAAGAACTGCTTATCGCTACGGTCGCGGACATGCTGCAGGGCCTCGCACATGTGGCCGTGGGGGCACAGTCGCCGATCCCTGGTTCCGCCGCCCTGTTAGCCCGCGCCCGCTCCAACGGCGGACTGCGGGTCTCCATGCTGGGTAGCGAGACGAACAGCCCTTTCACGGACGGCGGACGCGAATTGTTCGACTGCGCGGCCCAAGGCCGGATCGATGCCTTCTTCCTCGGCGGCGGCCAGATCGACGGACAGGCCAACATCAACCTCGTCGGCATCGGCGACTATCCGAAGACCAAGGTCCGGTTTCCCGGCTCCTTCGGCTCGGCCTATCTATATTTTCTGGTCCCGCGCGTCATCCTATTCCGTGAGGAACATACCCCGCGCGTACTGGTTCCCAAGGTAGATTTCATCAGCGCGCCCGGCATCAGCGACGAAGATACCTACCGCGTCGGGGGACCGTATGCGCTGGTCACAGGCCGTTGCGTTTTCGATTTCGACAAGACGGAAAAGCGCTTCCGGCTTAGCAGCACACACCCCGGCCACACGGTCGGGGAGATCCGCGAACAGACCGGCTTCGACTATGACGAAACGGGCGACGTGCCGGAGACCCCGGCGCCGGATGCCGCCACGCTGGACCTGCTGCGTAGCCGCGTGGCCGACGAGGTCTCAGAGCGCTATCCGTCCTTCGCCGCACGTGTATTCTCAAGGGCCGCAGCATAGTCGCCATCTCTCAGATGTTGCGTTCCTGCGCATCAAGGTCGAGCGCAAGACAGGGCGTCTAGAATATCTGCTTCGTCCATCCCTAGCAGGGCGGGGATATCGTAGCCGACCTCTAGTGCTTCTATATCCATCGGCGCGGCCCCGAGCATGGACGAAAAGAGGCAGGGAAACTAGCATCGGCGCTGCAATCCTGGGCGGCTTCTGGTATGCCCCCAAGGACGTACTCGCCGTTCCAAACAATATTTCAGGCGGTAATTCATGTCCCCAAACGGATCCCCTTTCGGCGCGCTGGCCGGTCTCAAGGTCGTGGACCTGGCGCGCGTGCTCGGCGGCCCCTACTGCACCCAGATCCTCGCCGACCACGGCGCGAAGGTCATCAAGGTCGAGCCGCCCCAGGGCGATGAGGTTCGCGACTGGGGGCCGCCCTTCCATGAAGGCGATGCGTCCTACTTCGTCGGCCTCAACCGCAACAAGCGCTCCATCGGTCTCGACCTGAGCACCGAGGAGGGTCGCGGCGTCTTCATGCGAATGCTGGAGGACGCCGATGTGTTGATCGAGAACTACAAAACCGGAACGCTCGAGAAGTGGGGCATCGGCTATGAGGACACCCTGTCGAAGAAGTTCCCGCGCCTGATCCACTGCCGCGTCTCGGGCTACGGCGCGGACGGCCCGCTGGGTGGTTTCCCGGGCTATGACGCCATCGTGCAGGCGATGGCGGGCTGGTTCTCCATCAATGGGGGCGACGCTGACAAGGAGCCGACACGCGTCGGCATCGCGGCGGTCGATATGGGTACGGGGCTGTATTCCTGCGTCGCGATCCTTATGGCGCTGTTCGAGCGTCAGAGCTCAGGTAAGGGCCAGTTCCTCGACATGACGCTATACGACTGCGCGATCTCGCTGATGCACCCGCACATCCCAAACTACTATCTGTCGGGTGGCAAGGTGCCGGGGATCACGGGCAACCAACATTCCAACATCGCACCATATGACAAATTCCCGACGAAGACCGTCGATGTGTTCATCGGCGCGGGCAACAACCGCGCGTATGCGCGGCTGTGCAACGAGCTGGGCCGCCCCGACCTGATCGACGACCCGCGCTTCGTGAATAACTCCGAACGCGTGGCGAACCGGGCGGAACTGCGTGAAGAGCTGCTCGACGCATTCGCCGCCGTCGATGGTGAGGAACTGGCCATCAAGCTGCTGTCGGCGGGCATTCCCGCAGGCCCGGTCCTCGACACGGACCAGGTGATGAACGCGGCACATACCAAGCACCGCAGCATGGCCTACAAGCTCGACTGGTACGAGGGCGCGGGCACACCCATCAAGATGAGCCGCACGCCCGCCGAACTGCGCTCAGTCCCGCCCCACTTCGGGGAACAGGCCGACGAGATCCTCGAAGAACATGGCTATTCGGCCGACGAGATCGATGCGCTGGCCGAGGCCGGCGCGCTGGTGCGCGAGCGCCGCAAGCTCTAACAAGACAGAAACACATGGGGAGATCACCGATGCGTTTCAGCGAACGCCGCAAGAAGTTCCGCGCTATCCTGAACGGGAATGCCTGCTTACATCCCGGATCTGTGGCCGATCCCATGACGGCGCGCATCACCCAGGAGGTCGGCTTCGAACTCGGCATCTTCGCCGGGTCCGTGGCCTCGATGAACGTCCTCGCCGCGCCCGACCTGATCGTGCTGACCATGTCGGAATTCGCCGACCAGGCCCGCCGCATTGGCCGGGCCTGTGACCTGCCGCTGATGGTCGATGCAGACCACGGTTACGGCAACGCGCTGAACGTGCGCCGCACGGTCGAGGAACTGGAGATGGCCGGCGTCGCCGGTATGTCGATCGAGGACACAGTGCTGCCGAACCCGTTCGGCTCGGGCGGCACGGCGAGCCTGATCTCGCTGGAGGAAGGCATTGGCAAGATGCGCGCCGCGCTCGATGCCCGTATCGACCCGGACCTCGCCATCGCCGGGCGCACCAGCGCGCCGGGGATCGCAGGCGTGGACGAGGCCATCCGTCGGGTGAAGGCCTATGAGGAGGTCGGAGTCGATGCGCTGTTCCTCGTCGGCGTGAAGGGCCGTGAGGATCTGGAGGCCATCGCGAAGGAAGTCCGCAAGCCGATTATTCTCGGCAGCGCCTCGCGTGACATGATGGACCGCGAATGGCTCGCCTCGCTCGGCGTGCGCATCTGCCTGCAAGGCCACAAGGTGCATGCGCTGGCGGTGGAAGCCTTCCTGCGCGCCCAGGGCGCGCTGGCCAACGGCATGCATCCGGATGATCTGGAGGGGGTCGCATCGGGCGACACGATGAAGCGCCTCATGCGCGACGCCGACTACGATGCCTGGACCAAGGAATTCCTAGAGTAAAGGTTAGCCGTGCTCGCGGATAAATTTTCGCAATCCCTGCTTCAAAAACAGCTCAGACTTTCGATGGATGCATAATCATGCGGATGCGTTAGAGTACCGGGAAACGCGTTGGGCATTTGCCCCTCCGCCAACGATAAAAATCAGATGTATCAATCGTTAGGGAGAAACGAGATGGCTCGAAACCGCTTCAAATCTGCTGCGCTCGCGGGCGGCGTCGCCGCCCTGCTCACTATGGGCGCCGGGCAGGCGCAATCGCAGGAAGTCACCCTGCGCATGCACACTTTTATTCCGCCGGTCGCGAACCCGGGCAAGACCTTCCTGACGCCCTGGGCAGAGAAAATCGAGAAGGACTCAGGCGGACGTATCAAGGTGCAGCCTTTCTGGGTCATGCAGCTTGGCGGCAAGGCACCCCAGCTGATCGACCAGGTCCGCGACGGTGTGGTCGATATCGTCTGGACGCTGCCCGGCTTCTCGCCTGGCCGCTTGCCTGAGGTGGAACCGTTCGAGCTCCCGTTCGTTCACCGCGACGCGCTGTCCACCGCGCTCGCCCTTCAGGATTACCAGGACAAGTACCTCGACAAGGCGCTGGCACCGTATCATCCGTTGCTGCTGCATTCGCATCAGGGTTTCCTGTTCCAGACCAAAGAGCCGCTACGCAGCCTCGAGGATATGAAGTCGATGAAGCTGCGCGCGGCATCGCGTGCTGGTGTCTGGCTAATCGAGGCACTAGGCGGTGTCGGCGTCGGTTTACCGCTGCCGGCGATCCCAGAGGCGCTCTCCAAGGGGGTCATCAATGGCGTGACCCTGCCTTATGAGATCGCGCCCTCGGTGAAGACCCCGGAACTGGTGAACTACTTCACCAACCTGTCGGGCCCGCAGCCGCGCCTGGGCACCAACGTGTTCACCTTCCTTATGAACAAGGACAGCTATGAAAAGCTGCCCGCCGATCTAAGAAAGGTGATCGACGACAACGCCGGGCGCAACATCGCCCGCGCCGCCGGCCAGAACTGGATCGACGTCGAGGTTCCAGGCCGCAAGGCGGTCGAAGCCAAGTCGAAGAACCAATTCTACACCCTGCCGGAGGACGTGACGGCCAAGATGAAGGCCGCCGCAGAGCCGGTCTTCACCCGCTGGTACAACGAGGTCGCGAAATCCGGCCTCGACGGGCCGGCCATGGTCCGCGATGCGCAGGAGATGATCGCGAAGTACGCCGGTAACTCCTGACGACGGAACGGCCCGGGCAACATCCGGGCCGGCTCGCGGTATGAGTGAACTTTCCACAGACAACGCCCGGCCCACCGACCCGGTGGGCCGGGTGCTTTATCAGATATCCCGCTGGCTAGCCGTATTCGGCGGCGTCGTGCTCGGCGCAATGGCTGTCCTCACTACCGTCAGCGTTGTCGGTCGGTCGGCCTTCCTAGCGCCCATTCCCGGCGATTTCGAACTGGTCGCCATAGGCACGGGCATCGCCGTTTTCGCTTTCCTGCCTTGGTGCCAGATGACGCGCGGCAACGTTCTGGTCGATTTCTTCATGTCCGCCACACCGGCGCGTGCGCGCATCTTCATGGATATCATCGGCGGCATCGCCTACCTGCTGATTGCCGCCCTGCTGACCTGGCGCATGATCTTCGGCGGGCTCGACATGTATAATTACAACGAGCTGTCGATGACGATTAACTTCCCGCGCTGGACGACCTTCCCGGTCTCCATCGCGATGCTAGCGTTCCTCGTCATCGTTGTGGCCTACACAATCGGACGCAGCATCGCGGAACTTCGCGCGGGCGCGTATTCCGGCGAGCCGGACAACCACCCATGACCTCGCTGGAAATCGGTATGGCTGGTTTCGGCGTCCTGTTGCTGCTTCTCGCCGTGCGCATTCCCATCGGAGTGGCGATGCTAACGGTCGGCATCATTGGCTACACCTCCATTGCGGGCGAGGCGGCGCTTCTCAGCTACCTCAAGACCGAAACCTACTGGCGCTTCACCACCGAGAGCCTGTCCGTGGTGCCGCTATTCCTGCTGATGGGACAGTTCGCCGCTAAGGCCGGGCTGAGCCAGGCCCTGTTCGCCGCCGCCCATACCTGGCTCGGCCATTATCGCGGCGGCATCGCCATGGCTGCCGTGGGCGGCTGCGCCGGCTTCGGCGCGATCAGCGGCTCGTCGCTGGCAACTTCCGCCACCATGGGACAGGTAGCGCTTCCGGAACTGCGCCGTTTCAACTACGCGGGCTCGCTCGCCACGGGCGCGCTGGCGGCCGGTGGCACCCTCGGCATCCTAATCCCGCCTTCGGTCGTGCTGATCATCTATGCGGTGATGGTGGAGGCCAATGTAGCGACGCTGTTCCAGGCGGCCTTCATTCCCGGCATCCTGGCCGCACTAGGCTATATCGCGGTCATCGCCATCGTCGTGCGCGTGAACCCGGAGGCAGGTCCGTCCGGCCCGCGCGCCGGACGGGCGGAGAAATGGCGCGCGCTGATCGAGATCTGGCCGGTACTCGTGATCTTCGCGCTGGTGATGGGTGGCATCTATTTCGGCTTTTTCACTCCGACAGAGGGCGCGGGCGTTGGCGCCTTCGGCACCTTCCTGATCGCCGTGACGCGCGGCGGCATGCGCCTGAGCGGCTTCATCGAGGCGTTGCTGGGCACTGCCCAGACCACGGCTATGATCTTCCTGATCCTGCTCGGTGCCGCCATCTTCAATGCTTTCCTCGGTTTCTCGCAGCTGCCGATCTATGCCGCCGACTTCTTCGGCTCGTCGGGCCTAGCGCCGATCACCATCCTGCTGGGGATGATCGTGCTCTACATCCTGCTCGGCTTCGTGATGGATTCACTGTCCATGATCTTCCTGACGGTGCCGATCTTCTGGCCGATCATCGCTGGCCTCGATTTCGGGCTGGGCGAAGAGGAAACCAAGCTCTGGTTCGGCATCATCTCCCTGATCGTCGTGGAGATGGGACTCATAACGCCACCGGTGGGGCTCAATGTCTTCATCATCAACTCGATGGCTCGCGACGTGCCCATGATCGAGACATTTAAGGGCGTCATTCCGTTCTTCTGTTCGGATATCGTGCGCGTCGCCATCCTGATTGCAGCGCCCGTCATCACATTGATCCTGCCCCGATTACTCGCGTGAGACGCAGGCAAATCTCGGATTCCGGTCCGCGCTGCTTACAACATCCGCGCCAGAATGGTGTATAAATTACCCAACCGACCAATCGGCGGCAGTCCGCATGTGAATGCTGCCGCACCCGTGGAGGACAGAAGATGACTATCGTTGCCGATGTGCGGCCTGACCTGATGCCATACTACAAGGATGATTGCGACCCGAAGAACCTCGCGCCCCTCTGGGAGGTGCTGCACACCTTCGCGCGTAAGACGCCAAAGAGCGCGTGCGTGCCCTATATCTGGCACTACGACGAGATCCGCGACACGCTGATGAAGTCCGCCGACCTCATCACCGCCGAGCAGGCCGAGCGCCGCGTGCTGATCCTCGAGAACCCGGGCATGCGCGGACGCTACCGCGTTACCACCTCGCTATTCGCCGGCCTACAGCTCATCATGCCGGGCGAGATCGCGCCGGCTCACCGCCACACTCAGGCTGCGCTGCGCTTCATTGTCGAGGGCTCAGGTGCCTACACCGCCGTCGATGGCGAGAAAACCATCATGGAAGAGGGCGATTTCGTCATCACACCCTCCTGGACCTGGCACGACCACGGCAACGAATCCGACAAGCCGATGGTCTGGCTCGACGGCCTCGACGTACCGCTGGTGGAGACGCTCGATGTCACCTTCGCCGAGCCTTATCCCGACAAGGTGCACCCGACGACCCGCCCGGTCGGCGATTCGCTGGCGCGCTACGGCGCGGGCCTCGCACCAGTGGACCACCACCAGCAGAACCCGAACTCGCCAATCTTCAACTACCCCTATGTTCGCACCCGCGAGGCGCTGGAGCAGATGCGCAAGACCGATGAATGGGATGCCTGCCACGGCCTGAAGCTGCGCTACGTCAACCCGGATAACGGCCAGTCAGCCATGCCGACGCTGGGCACCTACATGCAGCTCCTGCCGAAGGGCTTCGAGACCTCGACCTACCAGTCCACCGACGCCACGGTCTTCTCCGTGGTCGAGGGTTCGGGCAAGTCAATTATTGGGGACGAGACCTTCGAATGGTCCAAGCGCGACCACTTCGTGGTGCCTTGCTGGGTGCCGCAGAAGCACATCGCCAACGAGGACGCGGTGCTGTTCAGTTTCTCCGACCGCCCCGTCCAGCAGACCCTAGGCCTTTGGCGCGAGAACCGCGGCAACGCCTGAGGCTAAAGGTGCCTACAGCTCCAAGCGCCGCAGCCGCAGCGCGTTGAAAATCACCGAGACGGAACTCAGGCTCATCGCCGCCGCCGCGATCATCGGGCTAAGCAGCAGCCCGAAGACCGGAAACAGAACGCCGGCGGCAATGGGCACGCCCAGCGCGTTGTAGAAGAACGCGAAGAACAGATTCTGGCGGATGTTGCCCATGGTGGCGCGCGACAGCCGCCGGGCCCGCACGATCCCCATGAGATCGCCCTTCACAAGCGTGATCCCCGCACTCTCGATGGCCACATCGGTGCCCGTGCCCATGGCCACGCCGACATCGGCGCGCGCCAGCGCCGGAGCGTCGTTGACCCCGTCGCCCGCCATGGCCACACGGTGGCCCTGCTCCTGGTAGCGGCGCACGACCCCCTCCTTGTCCTCGGGCAAGACGTCGGCCTCCACGTCTTCGATCCCCAGCCGCTTCGCCACCGCCTGCGCAGTCGTACTGTTGTCGCCCGTGACCATGACCACGCGCACGCCTTCTTCGGCCAACGCGCGCAGCGCGTCCGGCGTGGTCGCCTTCACCGGGTCGGAGACGCTGATCAGGCCCACCATGCGGCCATCAACGGCCACCAGCATCACGGCCTCGCCATCCTTGCGCAGGGCATCGGCCCGCGTGCTCCAGTCCGCCAGATCCAAGCCAAGCTTTTCGAACAGCTTTGTATTGCCCAGTGCGACCGCGCGGCCTTCCACAGTGCCGGTTACTCCCATGCCGGTAACCGCCTCGAAGCCGCTCACATCCAACGGAGATAGGCCGCGTTCCTTCGCCGCCACGGTGATGGCCGCCGCCAGCGGGTGCTCGCTCGCCTGCTCGAGACCGGCGGCCAGCGCGAGCAGTTCGTCCTCTGACCCGCCATCTGCCGTCTCAACGGCCGTCAGCTTCGGTTTGCCCTCGGTCAGGGTGCCGGTCTTGTCCAACAGCAGCACATCAACGCTCTCGAAGGCTTCCAGCACCTCGGCGTTACGAATCAGCACGCCCGCGCGCGCGCCGCGGCCCGTACCCACCATGATCGACATGGGCGTCGCCAGGCCTAGTGCGCAGGGGCAGGCCACGATCAGCACGGAGACCGCCGCAACCAGCGCGAAGGCCAGCGACGGAGCCGGGCCCCACAGGGTCCAGGCAATAAATGTCAGCACCGCGACCGTAACGACGGCGGGCACGAACCACGCCGCCACTACATCCACGAGGCGCTGGATAGGCGCACGGGAGCGCTGGGCTTCCGCGACGAGTTGGACAATGCGCGAGAGCATGGTGTCTGCCCCGACCTTCTCGGCGACGATCACCAGGCTGCCGGGTCCGTTGAGCGTGCCACCGATCACGGTATCGCCCTCTCCTTTCGCGACGGGAAAGGGCTCACCGGTGACCATGGATTCATCGACGGATCCGTAGCCGTCGGCGACGCGGCCATCCACCGGAATTTTCTCGCCGGGACGCACCCGCAAGCTGTCGCCAGCGACGATGGCGTCCAGAAGCACGTCCTCATCGCCGTCCGCCGTGATCCGCCGGGCCGTCTTAGGGGCAAGGTCCAGAAGCTCACGCAGCGCGTCGCTGGTCCGGTCGCGGGCGCGCAGTTCCAGCATCTGCCCGAGAAGCACCAGCACGACGATTGCGGCCGAGGCCTCGAAGTAGAGCTCGACGCCCCCCCTATGGCCCCGGAAAGCATCGGGGAAAATGCCTGGCGCGATCCCCGCCACCGTCGAATAGACAAAGGCCGCGCCGGTCCCCAGCGCGATCAGGGTGAACATGTTTGGACTGAGATTTCCGATGGACTGCCAGCCGCGCACGAAGAACGGAGCACCACACCACAGGACGACGGGCGTGGTTAGAATGAGCTGGGTCCAGCCGAAACCTGCGCCCATCCACGCCTGAAAGTTCAGGGAGGGCAGCATGTCGCCCATGGACATGGCGAATAGCGGCAGGGTGAACGCTACGCCGATCCAGAACCGGCGCGTGAAGTCGATGAGCTCGTGGTTCGGCTCGGCCACGGCCGAGAAGGTCATGGGTTCCAGCGCCATGCCGCATTTCGGGCAGCTCGCCGAGCCGTCGTTCACCACCTCGGGGTGCATGGGACAGGTATACTGACCCCCCCTCGGCGCGACGGCTTCCAGTTTCGCGCGCGCCGAACCGTCCATCCAGCCGTCCGGATCTTCGGCGAAGCGCTCGCGACACCGCGCTCCGCAGAACCAGTAATCCTTGGAGTCATGGACGTGGTGGTTCTTGGCGGTCACAGGATCGACCGTCATCCCGCAAACAGGATCGAGAACGGTGTCAGTCATCGGATCCCTCCGCGAAATCTTTGAGGATCGGGCAATCGGGCCGATCGTCGCCGTGACAGCGTGCGGCGAGATCGACCAGAGTCTCGCGCATGCCTTGCAGCGCGGTGATCTTCTCGTCGATATCGGCCACCCGGCGCTCGGCGATTTCCTTGACATCCCCACTGCGGCGTCCGGAATCGGCGTAGAGCGCCATGAGCGCCCGGCAGTCCTCTACTGAGAACCCCAGGTCACGCGCGCGGGCGATGAAACGCAGCATATGAATGTCGCGTTCCGCATAGTCACGGTAGCCATTGTCCTGCCGACACGCCGGGGAGACGAGGCCGATGTCCTCGTAGTAGCGGATGGTCTTCGCAGGCAAACCGGATTGTTGCGATGCCTGGCCAATATTCATGATCTGCGCTCCTTGTAGGAACACAGATAGACCTTCCAGTAACTGGAAGGTCAATATCTCGTTCAGGCCTTGTGTGCGCGCGCCGACACTGAAATCGCGCCGATCCCCTCGAGACGCGAACAAAAGCCGCATCCGGTAGATGGACATATGCCGCCGCAAGTGGCTCAAACGGATCGACGGTCGCTGTGTCGGGTTTCGAAACCTCGGAGCCTGTTCCTAGTTGGAGCAGCGATAGCGCGTCTATTTATTCCAATAAACTCGGGGCGGAAGCCACGACTTACGCGCGAACTCTTCCACAACTCGACCATGCGAGCACAAGGTTAACAACTCTCTAAACACAGCCCAGACAACCCTTTTCTGCTGTTTGTGAGGCGACCGCCCGCCGGTTGCTATCTCGTTTTAGTTCCACCGATGCGATAGATTGTTACCAAATCTGGAGGAACAGCCATGATCAAAGTTGTCGGATTTCGCTACGCGCGGCTGGGCACGGCCAATTTGGAGGAAACGGTAAAGTTCGCCGAGAACATTATCGGTCTAGAAGTGGTCGGCCATGAAAATGGTTCGGTCTATGCGCGCGGCGACGATCGGGATCACAACATCGTCTACTTTCAGGGTGATCCGCGCGACCAGACACTGGGTCTGGAGCTTGAGAGCTTCGAGGACCTGGAAGCCGCAGAAAATCTCCTGCGTGCGCAGGGCCTCGCGGTCTATCGCGGCACCGAGGAAGAGGCCGCCGCGCGCCGCTGCATGGGCTACATCAACTTCAAGGACACCAGTGGCAATTCCTTCGACCTGACGGTGCGGCCCTACGCATCCGGCCAGCGCTATTTCCCTGGCCGCGACGCCGGCATCGACGAGTTCAGCCATATCGGCTTGTGCGTGAACGACCCGCGCGAGGCGGAGAAATTTTGGTCCTCACTGTTCGGCTTCACCACCAGCGACTGGATCGGCTGGTCGGCGCTGATGACCTTCGACGCCGTGCACCACCGCTTCGCCCTCTTCCCGTCCCAACGGCCAGGCATCCAGCACATCAATTTCCAGGTGAAGGAAACTGATGACGTGATGCGCTCCAACTACTTCTTGAACGACCATCAAGTACGCATCCAGGCAGGGCCCGGCCGCCATTCCCTGTCGGGCGCGCGTTTCCTGTATTTCTATGGGCCGGACGACATGATCTATGAATATTCCTGCGGCGTGCGCATGGTCGATGAGAGCTGGCGGGCGCGTCAGTTCCCGGTCGCCGACGCGTCCTTCTGCGCGTGGGGCTGCACACCCGATCTGGGCCAAGTCCTCTCGGGACCGAGCAGTGCCGCCGACTAGGAAACCGGAAAATCGCTATGATCGAAGTCATCGGTATACGGTATTGCCGTCTGGGTACGGCCGACCTTGAAGGCTCGGTCGAGTTCGCGTGCAACATTATCGGACTGGAGGAAGTCGGCCAGGAAGACGATGCAGTCTACCTGCGTGGCGACCACCGAGACCACAATATCGTCTATTTCCGGGGTGACCCGTCGGATCACACACTGGGTCTTGAGGTCGAGACCTTCGAGGAGCTGGATGCAGCCGAAAGCACGCTGGCCGGCGCCGGGTTCGAGGTGAGCCGAGGCACAGACACGGAAGCCGCCGCGCGACGTTGCATGGGCTTCATCAATTTTCGCGACCCGACCGGAAACCCGGTCGATCTTGTGGTGAGGCCCTTCCATTCGGGCCGCCGGTATTTTCCCTCGCGCGACGCCGGGATCACCGAGTTCAGCCATGTCGGCCTGAAGACCACCAATGCGGCGCGCGACGAGAAGTTCTGGTCAGACTACTTCAACATCCGCGCTAACGACCGCATCGGACAGGCGGCGCTGATGTCCTTCGATGAGGTACACCACCGGATCGCGCTCTTCCCAACAGACCATGCAGGTATCCAGCACATCAACTTCCAGGTCGAGACCATCGATGACATCATGCGCTCCTACTACTTCCTGAGCGAACGCCAGGTAGCGATCCGCTTCGGACCGGGACGCCACCCGACCTCGGGCGCGATGTTCCTCTATTATGAAGGTCCCGACGGGATGACCTATGAGTACTCCTCGGGCGTAAGAAACGTCGATGAGAACTGGCAGCCGCGCCAGCTTCCCTTCACGGACGAGTCCTTCTGCATGTGGGGCGCGCGTCCGAACATCCCCGAATTCTCGGACAGCTAGGCCGCCATGGTCACCATCGCATGCGGAGCCCCCGCAGATTCTGAGGAGCAGACCGCTATCCGCGTGCGCAAGGCCGCGCGCGAACTAGCCCACGACTAACGGGCAACACGAGCAAAGTCCAACCCCGCAATGACCGCAAATCCATACTATCCGGCAAACGAACCACGCCGCCTGATCGTGGGCATCTCTGGCGCCACCGGCATTGTCTACGGGGTGCGCCTGCTAGAGGTGCTACGCAAGACGGATGTTAAAACCCATCTGGTGATCACCCGACCCGGCCTTATGACGCTGAACTATGAGACTGACCTGTCGCGCGACGATCTTTACGCGCTGGCCGACCATGTGCACCCGGAAAACGACGTTGGCGCCTCTATCGCCTCGGGCTCGATGTTTACGATAGGGATGATCGTTGCCCCCTGCGCAATAAAATCGGCGGCTGAGATCGCATCGGGCTCGACCCAGACCCTGCTAACCCGCGCGGCCGACGTGACCCTGAAGGAACGCCGGCGGCTGTTGCTCATGGTGCGCGAGAGCCCGCTGCATACAGGCCACCTGCGCACCCTGACCGAAGCGTCCGAGATCGGGGCGATTGTCATGCCGCCGATGCCCGCCTTCTATCCCCGGCCGGAGACCATTCAGGATATGATCGACCACACGGTGGGCCGGGCGCTAGACCTGTTCGGGATCGAGCACTCCCTAACCGAGCGCTGGTCCGGCAAGCCCGCCTGAACCTGCTCCGCTTGTGAACCGTGCCCCCCAATTGCACGTTCAAGAAAACGTAATGATCCGCTTGTCAAACATAATCCTGCTCAGCCTTGTTCTAGGCACGTTGCTCATGGCTACACCGGCCGCGGCGGTCCAGGAACGCGCGCGGCTTTCCTTCGACGTGTTTCGCGACGGCTCGCGTATTGGGTCGCACAGCATCAGTTTCTTGCGCGAATCCCCTGAGTCGATGGCGGTGGAAATCGACATCAATCTGGAAGTTAAGTTCGGCCCCTTCACGGTATTCAACTACAGTCACCGTAATACAACCGAATGGAAAAATGGCCGCTTGTGGCGCATGCAAAGCGTGACGGACGACAATGGCGATTACCACGAGGTGAACGCCAAAAACATGGGCGAGCTTTTGCAGGTCAGTGCTTCAGGTATCGAAACCTATTCCATAGGTCCTAATATCCTACCCACGACATACTGGATGGCGTCGACTGTCATGCAGTCGGAACTCATCAACTCCCAAACGGGAGAACGCATCGACATCAAGGTTCGGGAAGTTGGCCGGGAAGATATCTCGGCGCCCGGCGGCCTTGTTCCTGCCAAGCGTTATAAGATGACCGGCGATTTAGAAATCGACCTCTGGTACGATGACGATGGGATCTTGGCTGGACTCGCGTTTCGGGCAAGAGGCTCCGATGTTACATACCGGCTGACGGAGCGGACAGACGAGCTTCTAGTCGCCGCCTCCATGAGCAACCTGATCGCACGCCATTCGGGCCGGTTTTAGCCGCTATGCAACGGGCGGCGCCAACCGGAGACCGGCTAACCTCACTCCAGCTTGTCGCCTATGGTCTGCCGGGCCTCCCCCTCGCGGTACTTCTGCTGCCGCTGTTTGTTATTCTGCCCACCTACTACGCAGACGACTTGGGGTTGGGGCTCGCGACAGTTGGTGCTGTGCTCCTGTTTGCACGGATCTGGGATGTCGTGACAGATCCCCTGATAGGCCTGCTATCCGACAGGACCAGGTCCCGCTTCGGCCAGCGCAGACCCTGGCTAGTCGCCGGTGCACCGTTGGTAATTGCCGGTACTGTTGCTTTATTTAACCCGCCTCCCGATGTGAACGGCACTCATCTGCTTTTCGCGACAGTTATCCTTTATCTCGGCGGGACGATGATCCTGCTACCCTACACAGCCTGGGCGGCCGAACTGTCCCGAGACCGGCATGAAAAGAGCCGGATCGCGGCAGCCCGCGAGATTGCGATGGTACTCGGCACACTCTTGGCAATCGCAATGCCGGCGGCGCTGGGACTGTCACGAATCGACGTGGCGCACGGCACATCCTGGGCACTCGCCATCCTGATTCCCCTTTCAGTCTGCATCGCGGTCTGCGCCCTGCCCGACCAACCGCCTACCCGAATACCGGAAGTCCATTTGCGGACATCACTCGCAACACTCTGGGAAAACCGCCACTTTCGTCTTCTGTTGAGCGCCTACTTCACCAACGGCGTCGCTTATGGCCTCCCCGCGACACTGTTTCTTCTCTATGCGCAACACATCCTCAATGATCCGAACGCGGCCTGGATGTTGCTCACGATTTACTTTGGAGCTTGCATAGCGGGACTGCCGGCATGGCTCGCGCTCAGCCGGAAGATCGGCAAACGGAAATCATGGATCATAGCCATGGCAATGGCCGCAGCTGGTTTCTGGCCAGCCGCCCTGCTCGGTGAAGGGGATATCGGTTGGTTCATCGTGATCTGCATCATGACGGGCCTACCACTGGGCGCGGAGCTTGTAATGCCCCCCTCGATACAGGCGGACCTCGCCGAGAAGGATGCGCAGGCGAACGGAATACGCAGGACCGGAACGATGTTCGGCATCTGGGGCGTTGCCACCAAAATTCCCCTAGCACTGGGTGTCGGGATCGCCTTCCCGGTCTTGGATCTCGCCGGTTTCGATGCGGTTTCGACAGATAACAACGCAACCGCCCTGGCCGTGCTGGCCGCGCTTTACGGGCTTGTGCCCGTGCTGTTCAAGCTGTTTGCCATATGGATTGTGCGGCAAATTCCGGATTAAGGGGCAAGTAGCGTTTGAGCCATTTTCGACGAATACTATTGATGCTCACAGTTCCGGGACTATCTATCCTGATGAGCCTAATCAGAATCCCAAAATCACCAACCCGTAAAGAAGCTACACCATGAGCCTGCGCATCAACGACACCATCCCCGATCTTGAAGTCGAAACAGACCAGGGCACGTTCTCGCTGCACGAATTCGTCGGCGACAACTGGACGATCCTGTTCTCGCACCCCAAGGATTTCACGCCGGTCTGCACCACCGAATTCGGCGCCGTCGCGCAACTCGCCGACGAATGGAATGCACGCGACACTAAGGTTATCGGTATCTCGGTCGATAGCGCCGAGGATCACCGCAACTGGAAGAAGGATATCGAGAAGGTCGGCGGGGCCGCCGCAACATTTCCGATTATCGCCGATATGGACCTTACCGTGTCGAAGGCGTTCGACATGCTGCCCGCCGAGGCCTACCTGCCCGACGGCCGCACGCCGAACGACAGCGCGACCGTGCGCTCGGTGTTCATCATCGGTCCGGATAAGCAGCTCAAGCTTTCTATGACCTACCCGATGAGCGTCGGCCGCAACTTCGCCGAGGTGCTGCGCGCGCTCGACGCGCTGCAGACGACCACCGCTAACGCCGTGGCGACACCAGCCAACTGGCAGGTCGGCGAGGACATCGTCATCCCGGCGACGGTCAGCGAAGACGACGCAACGGCGAAGTTCGGTTCCTTCGAGACCCTGACCCCCTACCTGCGCAAAGCCAAGCTGCCGAACTAGGTGTCTGTCACAGCGGATCCAATAAAACGGCGGCCCTCCGGAGCCGCCGTTTTTATGCGTCCATGAAAGAAGGTGGTGCGCCCGGCAGGATTCGAACCTGCGGCCCCGGGATTAGGAATCCCGTGCTCTATCCTACTGAGCTACGAGCGCATCGACGCGCCCTAATTAGCGCCGCATGCAACTCGGCGCCACTGCTTTGAGCAAGCCTAGATCCCGATAAAGGGCTGGACCATACGCGCCATGACGCTATTGAAGCGAAGCGGCGCGTCGGTCACGGCCAAACAGATACAGTCCTCGCCCGGCTCGGCAATTGGCTGGTGCGCGACGCTGGAATCGACACTTTCCACGTCGCCTCTCGCAAACAGAGTATCTTCGTCGCGGAACGCACCACACAGCACCATGGTCAGTTCCATGCCGTTGTGACCGTGTTCCGGCACGGGACGTCCGGCCGGGATGCGGAGCAGGCGCGCCGTCGGCGCGTCGCGGCCCGTCACCAGCGGGATGTGGAGGGCGCCCTTGCCAAGCCGCCGCCAATTCAAGCCGTCCAAGTCTGAGCGCGCGTAACCGCGCAGCGGTTGCGGAAGGATCGGAGTGTCACCGGAGGGCGGGGTTGCGGAGACGGCGGTTACCTCCTGAACCTCAGGGCGTTCGACACGCGCCAACGCCAGGGCCAGCGCATCGTCGGACATGGCCACCGGCGCGATCTCTTCCATCAGCGCCCCGCCGACCGCCTCGGCAGCTCGGACTTTTGACCGGCACGCCGGGCATAGGGAGGTGTGGGTAGCGACAAGCAGAGACCACGCCTCGGCAAGATCGCCGGCAGCATAGCTAACAAGGAGTTCGTCATCGGGATGATGATGGACGGAATGATGCTGTTTAATCATGGCGGTTTACTCAGGATTCATCGTCAAGAGAGGTCCGGATACGTGCGAAGGCCAACCGGATGCGGGACTTCACTGTCCCCAGAGGGATATCAAGGATCTCAGAGATTTCTGTGTGGGACTTGTCGTCAAAGAATGACATACGAACCACCTCGCGCTGTTCTTCGGGCAGTTCGTCCAACGCCGCACGGATTCGCCTAGCATCCTGCTTGCGCGCCACTTCTGCATCAGCTGCGGGCGGTGGGTCGGGGACCAGGGCCGGATCCTCTGGATCGAGTTCCGGATGGTTGCTCCGCCGGTACGCATCGATCCGCAGGTTACGCGCGATCGTGAAGATCCAAGTCGAGGCCGCGGCGCGCGCCGGGTCATAGCGGTCGGCCTTGCGCCAGACCGTGACCATGGCCTCCTGAGCCAGTTCCTCCGCCTGGGGAGCGCTCGAGCCCAGCCGCAGCATGTAAGATTTCAGACGCGGCGCAAAATGCGCGAACAGAGCCGCGAACGCCTCTCGGTCACGTTCGGCCACTAAACTGAGGACAGAGTTCCAGTCGACGGCGGTTCGCAGGGTGTCGGAAGTGTGCTCGTCTGACACGCAGCTATCCAAGCTATGGTGGTTACGCATCCCCAATCGCAGCGGAGCCTCTATGGCTCCGTGACCAGAAACACGGGCAATGGTCGAAGTGTCAAGCATCTCGACTCTTCGATACGCATCAAGGGCAGCACGGATCACCCGGCGCAATCAAGTCCCCAAGATTCCTCGGGCAAGTTTGATCCATGGACGTTTATGTGAGGTATATAAAATATTTGATCTTAAGCGCGCCCAACGGAGCCGTCCGGCCTTATGCCTCGATCCAACGAAATAGCTATCGTCGGCGGCGGCATTGCAGGTCTATCAGCCGCCTGGCTGTTGTCCAAATGCCACCAGGTCACCGTGTTCGAGCGTGAGGGCTGGAAAGGCGGGCACGCAAACACCGTCAACCTGCGCCTTAACGACCGTGACACGCCCGTGGACACGGGCTTTCTTGTTTATAACGCTCAAAATTATCCAAACCTTGTCGCCCTCTTCGATGAACTCGGCGTAGCGACCGAGGACAGCGATATGTCCTTCGCGGTTTCGCTGGATGGCGGTGCGCTGGAATATTCGAGCAACTTTCCAGTGGGCCTGTTCGGTCAGCCCGCGAACCTTTTCAGGCCGGCCTTCTGGTCCATGTTGGGCGACATCCGCCGCTTCTACGGCAAGGCCACGCAGGACCTAGCGGAGGGCGCGCTACGAGGGCTGACTTTAGGCGCATACCTCGACCAGAAAGGCTACGGCCACGATTTCCGCCGCAAGCATCTGCTGCCCATGGGCGCTGCCATCTGGTCCACCAGTCCGCGGGACATGGAGGCCTGGCCAGCAGAGTCGTTCGTCCGGTTCTTCGAAAGCCATAATTTGCTGGAACTGACTAACCGCCCAATCTGGCGTACGGTCAGCGACGGCAGCCGGAACTATGTAGAGCGTCTCACTAAGCCATTTCGAGACCGAGTTCGAATTAAATCCCCCGTAGTCCGGATCGCCCGCCAACCCGGCGGCGTTACCCTGACCGACGCGGCAGGAGACACCCACGACTTCGACCATGTGGTCATTGCGTCCCATGCAGATGAGGCGCTGGCCATGCTCGATGCACCGACCCTTAACGAGGCGGAACTTCTTGGAGCGTTCGGCTACACCCGCAATATGACCTACCTGCATCGTGACCCCCGCCGGATGCCCCGCCGCAAGCGGGTATGGGCTAGCTGGAACTACTTGGCGGACATGCGCACGGACGATGCGGCTGCGCCAGAAGTCACCTACTGGCTCAACCGGCTCCAGAACCTGCAGGGGCGAGAGGATGTTTTCATCTCCCTCAATCCCGCCCAACCGCCAAGGCCCGAACTCACCGAGCGGGTATTCGAATACACTCATCCCCTGTTCGACCAAACCGCACTGGAAGCCCAGCGCGATCTCTGGACGCTTCAGGGGGTCGGCAATGTCTGGTTCTGCGGCAGCTACTTCGGCTACGGCTTCCACGAGGACGCGCTTCAGTCCGGCCTCGCCGTCGCCGAGGAACTGGGCGGTGTGATGCGCCCCTGGATCCTGCCAGAGCCATCAAACCGTCTGCATCTGCCTGATCCATTGGCGGGTATCCCGGCCGTAGCCGCAGAATAATGTCCGGCTCGCTTACATCCGGCTCAGCAGCATATTGCGGCCATGTTGTTCATGCGCGCACACGTCCGCGCACGCATCGGCTGCGCTATAGCGTGTTTTACCTGCTCCTCGATCTAGCGGAGCTGCCCGCGCTCGACAAGCGCCTGCGGCTGTTCGCCCACAATCGCCTGGGCCTGTTCTCGTTCCACGACCGCGACCATGGCCCGCGCGACGGAAGCGATTTGCGCACCTGGGTGGACAACCAGCTTACCCGGGCCGGGCTGCCCATATCCGGCGGGCGGGTGAAGCTGCTCTGCCTGCCGCGCATCCTAGGCTACGTCTTCAATCCGCTGAGCGTATATTTTTGTTTCGATCGACACGGGAACCTGCACGCGGTGCTGTACCAGGTCTCGAACACATTTGCGCAATCGCACACCTATGTCCTGCCGGTCGATGACGCGGCGGCTGCGGAGCGGATCGTGCGGCATGAATTCGATAAGACCTTCTATGTCTCCCCCTTCATCCCGATGGCGTGCCGCTACCACATCGCGCTGCGCAATCCGGACGAACACGCCAGCATTGCCATCCGGGAAACCGACAGCGATGGCGATCTGCTGGCTGCCACGTTCCACGGCGAACGGCGCGAACTCGATGACGTTTTTTTGTGCAGCACCCTGTTGAAATTCCCTTTGTTGACCTTCAAGGTCATGGCCGGAATTCACTGGGATGCCGCGAAGCTTTGGCTCAAGCGGACCCCGATTTTCCGCCGCCCGCCACGGCCGTCTCACACGGTCTCCGTCATTGATCAGACCGGAACATTGCCCGATGTCAGAGCTCGCGGAAACTGACGCCACGACCCATGACCCGCACGCCATCCGTACGATCCGCGACCGGATTGTCCGCCGCCTCGTAACGCGCCTCCTTGCGAATCTGAGCCACGGCAGCATGTCCCTGCACCTGCCCGGCGGACAGAACATTGTGGCCAGCGGTGTTCATCCGGGGCCTTCGGCGGCATTGCAGATCCACCGAGCCCGGACCGCGCGCCGTATGCTATTCGCGGGAGCGCCGGGACTGGCTGATTCCTACATCGATGGCGATTGGGACACTGACGACCTGACGAGCGTGATTGCGTTCGGCGCCGCCAATATCCACGGCATCGAGAAAGCGGCCCCGCCTCTAAAGGCCATGCGCGCACTGGCGCGGCTTAGCCATCTCCGTCGCGCTAACACCCGGTCCGGCAGCCGGCGCAATATCGCCGCCCATTACGATCTGGGAAATTCGTTCTACGAGAAATGGTTAGATTCGAGCATGACCTATTCCTCAGCGTGCTTCAGCAGAGACGCACAGGACCTCGGCGAAGCCCAGACGCAGAAATTCGACCGGCTGGCCGGACAGCTCGACCTTCAGGACGGCGACCATGTGCTAGAGATCGGCTGCGGCTGGGGTTCCTTCGCACGCCACGCCGCGCGCGAATACGGCTGCCGGGTCACGGCGCTGACGGTCTCGCCTGCCCAGGCGAAATGGGCACGCGCGCGCAACCGTGAAGCAGGCCTCGACGGGCAAATCGAGGTACGGCTCCAGGACTACCGCGACGTCAGGGGCGAGTTCGACAAGATCGCCTCGATCGAGATGTTCGAGGCCGTGGGCGAACGTTTCTGGCCGGTTTTCTTCGACACGATCGCCGCACGGCTGCGCGCCGGAGGACGTGCCGCACTTCAGGTCATCACCATTGATGAGGCACGCTTCGAGGCTTACCGTCGTAATCCCGACTTTATCCAGCTCCGGGTTTTTCCGGGCGGCATGCTGCCCTCACGCACGGTTTTCGAGGAAAGCGCAAACGCGTCCGGCCTGCGTGTAGATGCCGCGGACATGTTCGGCGCCGACTACGCCGAAACACTGCGCCGCTGGCGCGAGGCATTCGAGGGAGCATGGCCGGAGATAGCGAAGTTGGGTTTCGATACACCGTTCCGGCGGCTGTGGCGTTACTACCTGTGTTACTGCGAGGCGGGCTTCCAGGCCGGCCACATCGCGGTTGGACAGTTTCGCTTGTCGCACGCCTGACCGTCAGCCAGACGGTTTCGCCACAAGCCGCCGAGTGACGGCGAAGAACGCCCGGTAGGGCAGGAGGCGCAGCAGCTTGAGCAGATAGGTGAACCGGCGCGGGAAGGTGATCTCGAATCGGCGAGTTTCCAGCCCGCGCACGATCCGTGCCGCCGCATCATCCACATCCATCAGGAACGGCATCGGAAACGGGTTTCGGTCCGTCAGGGACGTCTTCACGAAGCCCGGCACGATGCAGGACAGGATCACCCCCGCCGGCTCCAGTTCCGGGCGCAGCGCCTCGCACATGTTGATGAGCCCCGCCTTGGTCGCGCCGTAGCCGCTCGCCGTCGGCAGGCCGCGATACCCCGCCGCCGAGGCCACAACGCCAATGCGGCCACATCCACGCGCCACGAAATCTTGAATCACCGGTGCCAGGCAGTGGACCGCACCCATCAGGTTGATCTCGACCAGCATTCGCACCGGCGCGACCGAGAAACGTATTCCATCGATGGGCTCATGGGTCCCGGCATTGAGGATGACTAGATCGACCGGGCCCATGGACGATCCAATCTCCGCGTACACACGAGAGCAAGCCTCCGGGTCGCTCACATCCAGCGGGAAGCCGACAATCCGGCCCGGCAACTCCTCGGACTCGCGTGACAATGCCTTGAGCTCAGTTGCATCGCGCGCGCTGGCAGCAACCGTCCAGCCGTCACGTGCCAGATGGCGCGCCACGGCCGCGCCGATGCCCCGGCTGGCGCCGGTGACCCAGGCAATTCGCGGTTCGGATTCTGGGTCGGTCATGTCCCGGTTCCATCTTAAACCTGGTCCTCCTACGCCGTGGAATATCCCGCAGATCAGGCGAAGGATTCGCTGCACTGATCCGCAAACGGTGCGCCCCTGCAGAAGGGATCAATACACGGGACAGGTATTCCCCAACCCTCCCGTGGGGAACGCCGCGCGGCCCCCTGAGAGTCGATCTCCCCAGGGCACCGTCGGCTATACAATCGGATCGGGCGCGTTCCCCATGAGCTCGGTCCGGTCCGGCCCTCCGGGCATCAACGAACCGTCTTGTACCAGTCGAGGATTTCCTCACCTGTCCACACGAAGGTGTCGTCGCGGTTGCAGACATGCTCCAAAATGCGTCGGATTTCACGCGCCCGGTGGGGCACACCCATGATGTAGGGATGCAAGGTGAAGCACATGATGCGCGTGGAGCCTGGCTCGGCCGTCGCATCCTCGATCAATTGATCGAATTCGCGGATTGCCCGATCCCCGTACTCCTGGGCCCGGTGACCCTGGATGAGCTGCATCGCGAGGTCGTTGAGTTCCTGCGTGTAGGGCAGACCCACCAGCGTTCCGCCCTTCACACGCAGATCAACCGGCTGGTCGTCGAGCACCCAGTCAGCGACATATTCAAAGCCGGCATCGTGCAGCCAATCGACTGTGTCGTGGGTCTCAGCCAGCGCCGGGCCCAGCCAGCCTTTTGGCGGCTTGCCGGAATATTCCTTCAGACGGTTGAACACCCGGTGGATCATGTCCTCCTGGTCCTCGACCGCCGGCAGCGCGCGCTGGATCCAGCCATGGCCGCACAGGTCCCATCCGGACTCCAGGCTGGCATCGACGATCTGCGGATAGGCATCGCAGACGGTACCGTTCAGCACCAGTGTGCCGCTGACACCGAAATCGTCAAAAATGCGCTTGAGCCGCCAGAACCCAACGCGCTGGCCATATTCGTGCCAGGCCCAGTTGGGAATATCCGGCACAGACTTGGCGACACCGCCCGGCGGGTTGACAACCGTACGCGGCATTGGCGCGTCGATCACCCAATTCTCGACATTGATGCAAGGCCAGACCACCACCTTGCGCCCCTCGGGGAGCGGCAAGGGTTTGCGTCCGTGGATCGGCTGGTAATCAATTCGGTCGGTTGGCCAATCGAGACTCATCGTCACTCTCCTCAGGTATCCAGGCGCACCAAGATAAGTTCGTATCCGACGCCTTCACAATCGGGATAAACGTCGGTTTTCTCGGTCGAGACTCGGACCGCTAGAATCTGCTCGAAGGTCAGGACAAAATCCGAAATCTCCTGGACGAGCGTTTCCTGTAGGTTGATATGCCGGGCCTGCGCCAGGCGCAGGACCCCGTCATGAACTTGGTCGTAGTCAAAGACCTCGGTGATGGAGTCGTGCGACGGCACCGTATCGGGACACATGTAGAGCACGATGTTGATGCGGATCGGCTGGGTCCGGTCTTGCTCGTTTTCATGGACGCCCATGTGCACATCGACCAGAAGGTTTCGCAGGAAGATCTTGCGGACCTCCTTGCGGTGCTGCAGCAGGCGTTGCTCGACAGGGTCAGTGACGGCCATGTCGGCCAAGGGTGCGTTCATGCGGTTTCGTCCTTATCCTGCGACGGGTCGAGAAACATTACGTCGCGCGTGCTGCCCACCAAATGCTGCCCGCCGTCCACGAGAATGGTCTCCCCGGTCACCGCGTGGGCCCCTACGAGATAGCGCACGGCACCCGCTACGTCCTCCGGGGCTGAGCCCCGCCCCAGCGGTGTGCGGCCATGCACAACCCGGAACTGTTCCTCACGCTGATCACCGCTGGGCATAGTCAGGCCGGGTGAGATGGCACAGACGCGGATACTCGGCCCCAGCGCCATTGCTAGAATCTCCGTCATTCCCGCCAGCCCGTACTTCGAAAGGGTGTAGCTCAGGAAATCTGGATTGGGATTGTCGAGCTTCTGGTCGAGGATGTTGAGGATAACGCCGTCTTCCCCCTCCGGCAGGCAGGCCGCAAACGCCTGTGACAGCAGCATCGGCGCGCGCAGGTTAACGGCCATAGCCGCATCGAAACTCACAGCATCCGCCGTCGCGATATCATCTTCCAGGAATACCGAGGCATTGTTGACCAGGCAGGTCAGCCCACCGGTTGCCCCGTCCGCTTCGGCGACAAGACGTCCACAGGCCTGTGGATCGGAAAGATCCGCCTGGACCGAGACCGCGTGGCCACCGACATTCTTGATCGCCGCGACAGTCTCATCTGCGGCATACGAAGACGAATTGTGATGAACGGCAACGTGCCAGCCATCCGCGGCCAGACCGAGCGCGATCGCGCGTCCGATCCGGCGGGCGCCCCCTGTGACCAGCGCGCCCTTCATGGGATCGCGCAGCCGGTGTCAGTCACCGAAAACGTCAGAAATCGGGATATGATAGTAAATCGTCGCAATCTCGGTGCCGGGGTTGTTATCACTGAGGCTCGCGTTCGAGATGTGGCTAATCGCGAAGGAAATGCGTGAGCGGTTATCGAACCGATAGCCCAGTTCGAGCTGCGAGCGGAACTCGATATCGTGGCCGAGGTCCTTTCCGTCGCCGTCTTTATAATAACCGGCTCCGAAGCTAGGGGTGAACACCCAGCGCCGCCCGAAATAGACATCCATTAGGATGCCGGCGGTGGCATAGAGCGCGGAGTCCGTCGTACCCTCTAGCCCCAACCACGGCTTCACGATGCCTAACATCTTGTAACCGGACCGGTATTCGATGCGGAAATCGACGGCATCCTTATCGTCATTCCAGTCATACCAGCCCGCGCCTACCGCGATGAAATCGGGGTCGTCGGCCTGCGCCGTACCCGCAAAGGTCAGGAAAGCCGCAAACGCCGCGACGGCCAGTTTTGAAAATTCACGCACTATATGCCCCCTTCCGGAGAAAACCGGTAAGCGCGCGCATCATAGGTTATGGAACCGAACTCGCAAGCCGTTCGTGAACTTGTCCGGATCAACGAACCTATCCGGTCTTTAGTTGCTCCACCGCCCCAAGCAGGGCCGTACGCGTACCCGGTTCCAGGGCCGAGTGCCCGGCATCCGGCACAACCGTGAACGCCGCCTCCGGCCACGCCTTGTGGAGCCGGTAGGCAGTCTCGATCGGGCACACCATGTCGTAGCGCCCGTGTACGATGGCGGTGGGAATATGGCGGATACGATCGATCCCTCTGAAGAGCTGGTCCGGCGCAAGGAACGCACCATTGGCAAGGTAATGGGCCTCGATCCGCGCCAGCGCGAGGGTTCCCTGCGATGTCCCGACGGAACGTACCGCCTCTGCATTGGGCTTGAGGGACGAGCACCGCGCCTCATAAGTAGCCCATGTCTGCGCCGCCGTCATGTGAACAGCCGGATCCGGATCGTTCAGACGTGTCTGGTAGGCCGTGAGCAGATCGCCGCGCTCGGCCTCGGGTATGGCAGCCGCAAAATCCTCCCAAGCATCAGGAAAAACACGGCCAAGACCGGAGATGAACCAGTCCACCTCGCGCCTGGAGCAGGTGAATATACCCCGAAGCACCATGCCGAGCGTTCGGTCCGGATAGGCCTGGGCATAGGCCAGTGCCAGGGTTGAACCCCACGAGCCGCCGAACAGATGCCAGGCCTCCACACCCAGATGCGTGCGCAGCCGTTCCATGTCCGCGATCAGATCGGCGGTCGTGTTAGCCTCGATCGAGGCCTGCGGGATTGACCGGCCCGCCCCGCGCTGGTCGAACAGGATGATGCGGAAGTACTCGGGATTAAAAAACCGCCGGTGCTCCGGCATCGTGCCCGCACCGGGACCGCCATGCACAAACGCCACCGGCACGCCATCTGCGCGGCCGGATTCCTCCCAATACATCTCATGCCCGTTGTCGAGCGCGAGCATGCCGCGCGTACGGGGTTCGATGTCGGGGTACAGGGCGGTACGCAAACCGGAAACTCCTTATATCGCACGGAGGTTCGTACGGGGATGAAATGAGGACGCGCACAGGGTCGCTGTCAACCTGGTGGACCGCCTTCGATCGAACGACACGCTATAATGCCAACCATGAACCTCCTGCTGATCATACTTTTCCTGCTGGTGCTGGCTGCTACTGGTAGAGCCGACAAACCCGGCGGGATACGCGCGCGCCTCGATATCGACAGCAAGGTATATAAGATCGAGGTAATAGATGACGACACTGTGGTTATGAACAACAGTCCCCAAGTATGGCTTGTCGGCATCCAAGGACCGAAACTGCCGCTGGGCCGACCCAATTTCAAAAATGGCCACTCGCGGACGCCGGAAAATCGGCACTTGAGGGCATGGTACAGCGCAACACCGTCAACCTGGGATTTGGAAGACTACCGACCGACCGCTCCAACCGGCTGCTCGCGCATCTGTTCCGGCCGGACGGAACCTCGGTGCAGGGACAGCTTCTGGAAACGGTATAGTGCGCGTGCACTGGGGCAGATATTGCTGAACTTCGGCGATAACCGGCGGATAGACTTCAACATCTCTATCGCGCCCTTGGGAGGGGAAAAGGTTCGAGGCTGAAGGCATATCACTTGAGGATTATCGATGCTGGATAGTGCGTGGTGGGCTGTGTTCAAGTCACCGCTCGATTATAAACAAACCCACCCTGCGCAGGTCGAGGCACACAATCCATGACACCTTCACTCGACACGATTTCCGGTTATCTCCGCAGCCTGTCGATGATCGCGATGTTTCTGCTGACAGCCTGCTCGGTCAACCCGGCGACCGGCGAGCGTAGCTTCACCGCCTTCATGTCTTCGGACGACGAATTGCGCGCGGGACGTGAGGAACACCCCAAGATCCTCAAACAGTTCGGCGGCGTCTATGACAACGCGAAGGTCGCGGCCTATGTGGACAGTGTCGGCCAGAAGCTGGTGCGCACGTCGGAGCTACCCAATTTGAAATTCACCTTCACCGTACTCGACGACGACATTGTCAACGCCTTCGCCCTGCCCGGCGGCTATGTCTATATCTCGCGCGGCCTGCTCGGCCTTGCCAACACCGAAGCCGAACTAGCCGCCGTGCTCGGCCACGAGATCGGCCATGTCACGGCACGCCACTCGGCCCAGCGCTACAGCTCCGCCGTGCTGGCACAGGGGCTCTCGCTCGGCGCCGGCATCCTGGGCTCGGTCTTCCTCGGCACGTCTGAAATAGGCCAGGCCGCCGCCCAGGGCTCGGCCGTCTATATGCAGTCCTTTTCGCGCGAGCACGAATTCGAGGCAGATACGCTGGGCGTGCGCTACCTGAACCGCAACCACTATTCAACCGACGCCATGGCGTCTTTCCTCGCTTCGTTGCAGGCCTCCAGCGCGCTGGAGGCCAAAGTCAGCGGCCTGCCAGACCCGGCGGAGCGCTACAACATCATGTCCACCCATCCGCGCACCCAGGACCGCGTCGTGGCGGCGACCCGCGCGGCCAACGTCCAGCCAGTTCCCAATCCGGTCATCGGCAACCGCGAATACCTGCAGGCCATCGACGGCATCACCTTTGGCGATTCCGAGCAGGAAGGTCTGGTACGCGACCGGGTGTTCGTCCACAAGCCGCTCGACTTCCTGTTCCAGGTGCCGCCGGACTTCAAGCTGTTCAACGGCGCTCAGAAGGTAGTCGCCAGGGGCCCGAACAACGAGGGCATTATCTTCAGCGGCGGCAAGCTATCTCACAACGGGCCGATGCATACCTATCTGACCGAGGTGTGGGCGAAGAACACCAGCCTGAGCGGTGTCGAGACCATCGACATCAACGGCATGGAGGCGGCCACCGGCGCGACCCGGCTACGCAAAAACAGCGGCACCGTTGATGTCCGCCTCGTCGCGATCCGCCATGACCCCGAACACATCTACCGGTTCATCTTCCTGTCACCCACCGCGCGCACGGCCGCGCGCAGCGAGGATTTCCGGCGTACAACCTTCAGCTTCCGCAAGCTGACCCACGCGGACCGGAACCGTTACCGCGAATGGCATATCGAGACCCACACCGTGGACCGCACTGACACCGTGGCACGGCTGTCGCGCAACATGCCCCTGCCCGGTCCGAAGGATGAGTGGTTCCGGGTCATCAACGGGCTGCGCCCGGGGTCGGAGCCCTTCCCCGGACAGACGGTCAAGGTGGTGGTGGAGTAGCCGTCAGGCTTCAAGCGTTTCCGCCAGCGCCCCGCCCGCCTCGATACAGGCAGCGACCAGGTTGCCACCGCGCCCGGCCCCGCCATCAAGGGTCATGGTGAACGGCGTCTCGACAACGCCATGGGCCGCACGCTCGAACCCGGCCACGATCCGCGCGAACTCGCCATATGGCGCTTCAAGCTTGTTCAGGTCGCATGGCGGCCACCAGAAACTGTCTTTTTGAGTCTCCAGCGGACGCGAAGGGTCGATGCCCGCGCTGACGAACAGAAGTTCCGGATGATCGTCACCTGATGCGCCGACCGCCGCGCGCCGCAACGCCGACATGAACGACACATGACCGGGCCGGGCATGCATGCCGTCGCGCAGGCTGGCCGTCCAGCGTGCGCACATGGCCGCGCCGGCGCGCGCCGCCGCATGCCCGTCCGCCACACGGCCACCATAGGCCTCGAGCGTCGGGCCGACGCCCTGCTCGACCATCCAGTCAAACACCTCCGTCGGGTTCATCGCGAACTGAAGCTGCTGGAGCTTCTGCCACATCTCTTCCTGCGCACCGCGTAGCATCACCACATCAGCGGCGAACATGCCATGAGCGGCGATCACGGCACGCCGGAAGGACAAGACCTCATCCACGGCACCGGCCGGATCGGGGCCGCGCCCGAGAGTGTTACCGAGGTAGACAAGCCTGTCTCCGCGCTCGAAGCGCTCCGACACCGCACGATGGAGCGTGCGTAGCCGTGCCGCATCGCCATGCACCGCGCCGATCGCCCAGACCCGCCGCACCGCGCGCAGCGTCGCAATCTTGTCGCCATCGAAGATCATTCGCGACATTCGCCAACTCCTTGCGAGCGCAAGATGAATCAGCGTTTCGCGTCGGAGCAAGCGCACAAACGGAACGGGCCGGCCCCATAAGGCCGGCCCGCACATATCCTCGATACGGAAGTCCGGATCAGGATGCGAGGATCGCCTCGATCTTCTCCACAGCCTCTTCCGGTTCGGTCTTCTCGACTGCTCCGAGCTCGCGAGACAGCCGTTCCAGAGCGGCCTGGTACATCTGTCGCTCGGAATAGGACTGGTCTGGCTGGTCCTCGCCGCGATGCAGGTCGCGTACGACCTCGGCAATCGCCACCGCATCGCCGGAGTTGATCTTGGCGTCGTATTCCTGCGCGCGGCGGCTCCACATGGTGCGCTTGATGCGCACGCGACCCTTCAGGGTTTTGAGCGCGTTGTCGATAACCTTGCGGCTCGACAGTTTGCGCAAACCCGATTCCTTTACCTTGGTGATCGGCACCTTAAGCGTCATCCGCTCGCGTTCGAAGCTGATGACGAACAGACGCAACTTTTCACCGGCGATCTCGTAATTCTCGATCCCCGTCACCTGGCCGACGCCATGGGTCGGATAAACGACGAAATCGTTTACAGCGAATTCCAGCTTCTCGTTCTTCGGAACCGCCGCCTTCGGTGCGGGCCCCTTCGCTTCGGTGCTTTCGGCAGCCGGTTTGGCCGCAGACTTCTTGGCTGCGGGCTTTTTTGCCGCAGGCTGTTTCCGCGGCCGTCTTCGACACGGCCTTTGTCGCCGTCCTCTTCGGCACAGCCTCTGGCGCCGCCTTCTTCGGCACAGCCTTTGGCGCCACCTTCTTTGGCAACCTTTGGCGCCGCCTTCTTCGGCTGCCTTTGGCGGGCCTTCTTGCCTTTGGCGCGGGTTTCTTGGCTGCCGGTTTCTTGGCTGCGGGTTTCTTGGCTGCGGGTTTCTTGGCTGCGGGTTTCTTGGCTGCGGGTTTCTTGGCCGCCGTCTTCGGCGCAGCCTTCTTCACGGCGGCGGAAGTGGTCCCGCTCTTGGCCGCCGGCTTCTTCGCGGCAGGCTTCTTGGCCGCCGTCTTGGTCTTCGCTGTCGCTGCTTTCGCCATACCCAATCCGTTTATGTCGTGGCCGGCAGGGCGATATCATGATCTCACCCCGCAATCCTGCGGAAAGCGGGTGAAAACGCCCTGCGATGGCGCGGAGTCCAGGATCAAGGGACGGCCAATGCCGCCCCTTAACGTCCTGAGTATAACAGAAAATTGCGCGTTTTGGTAGCCGCTCTCACGGCGCGGCGCAGCAGATCAGTCGCCGGACCCCGGATTTGCGCTGAAATACTTGTCGAACTTGCCGTCTTCTTCCTTGAAGTTGTCGGCATCCTCCGCCTCGTCCTTCTTGGACGTGATGTTGGGCCACTTCTCGGAATATTCGCGGTTCAGCTCGAGCCATTTTTCGGCCTCGGGCTCCACATCGGGAATGATCGCCTCGGCAGGGCATTCGGGCTCACACACACCGCAGTCGATGCACTCATCCGGATGGATGACCAGCATGTTCTCTCCCTCGTAGAAGCAATCCACGGGGCACACCTCGACACAATCGGTGTACTTGCACTTAATGCAGGCTTCGGTAACGACGTACGGCATATTCTGATTCCTTCTGGCCTTCGACGCAGGGAGACCAATTACGAAGCTGGGCCCTTTCGGTCAAGCACGCGTTTTCGCGCCTCCCCGCTCTCCCTGTCGGTAACGTAAAGGAGGCCAGCAACGCGCCGCAACAGGTTTGCCTCAAGGTGATCGACGTTCCCGTCGGCGTATACGACCTCCCACAACATTTCGATCATGCGGATTCGTTCATCCTCGTCGAATGCGTCCTTGATTCGCCGGGTGTAGGTGTAGAGCTCCACCCCATGGTCGGTCGCCGCATCGGCGGCTTCAATGAGACGTTCCGCCTCCTCCGCGCTGAGGGAAAACCGCTCGCGCAGCAGGCCTTCGATCACCCGGCGCTCCGAGAGGTCATAGTCGTCGTCCCGGCGCGCGGCCTCGACAAGCACCGCGGCGGCAGCGAGCTGGAGTTCGTTCACCGCACGACCGCCCCTGGCAGGAGCCGCGCCGCCATCATCATCGAACAGTTTTTTCAATCGGTCAAACATCGCACTTCTCTACACGACCCCTGGCCGTCGCGACAACCAACGCGACCGAGAGTACGTCACGTATCGCGCAGCCGGTCGATGGCGCGGCGTTCGCGCTTGGTCGGGCGGCCTGCTCCGGCGTCACGCACACCAGCGGCCTGCGGACGCTCCTCACGAGGCGGCATGGGCGGCGACAGGTCTTCATAGAGTGCCTGCGCCTCGGGCGCCGGGCCCCGGCGCTCGCCCAGCGCCTCGATCTTGATGACACGCACGCGCGGCCCTTGGGCGAATGTCAGGACATCGCCCACGCGTACGGAATGGTTGGACTTGTTGATCGGCTGCCGGTTCACGCGGATGTGGCCGCCCCGGCAGAAGGTGGTGGCAAGGCTGCGGGTCTTGTAGAAGCGCGCATACCAGAGCCACTTGTCGAGGCGCAGGCTGTCCGGGCCTTCCGCCGTCAACGCATGCGTTCCTTGAGTTCCGCCAGCTTGGCAAAGGGCGAATCCGGATCGGGCGCCTTCTCGCGGGGTGGGCGCCGGTTACTCGTAGACGGGCCCTTGCGGCCGCGCTTGCCTTTACCCTTCGCACCGCCCTTTTCGTCGCCCCTGACATCCCGGGCATGTTGTCCGTCGGACGCCTCACCCCGATCCCGGCGGCGACCGCGCGGGCGGCGCGACACCTTGATGCCGTCCTCTTCCTCACGCACGGCATAGCCGAAGCTGCGCAGCATCTTCGCGAAGACGTCGGCGGGCGCATCGATCCGCGAGAGGATATCCGGGACGACCGCGAACTCGCCCTCCTTCGTCCCGCGCCGGATAGTGGCCAGCATCCGCTCCAACTCATCGGCGCGAATGGCGATCGGCCCGGCAGGGCAGAATCCGAGGGAGAGGTACCAGTTGTCATCCGTGCCCTCGACGCGCGGCATCGCCGTCGCGCCACCGTCGGGCAGAGGCGCTTCGATCCCGTGACGAATGCGAAACAGCATGGCCTTGAGCGCCATGACGCGGCCCTTGAGCATGGCGGGCAGATAGGCCGAAGCCACCCCGATACGCACCCCGGCCCGGGCGAGGGCCTTGCGGTCGTCTTCTTCTAGATGCGCGCCCGGATCGTCGCCGCGTTCCCGCTGGGCGCAACCCAGCCCCTCACCCAGCCGATAGGCGAGCGCGCGCGCCGCGCCTTTGAATTCCGACTGGCCGAGTGCATAGAGCGGCGCGAGCTCAACCCATAGATGGGCGTCCAGCCATTCCTGCAGGCGTTTTCGCATTTCCTCGCGCTTGAGCGCGTCCAGCAGGTCACTCGACAGCACCTCGACCGTAGGGCGTAAAATCTCGTTGCCCGCCACGATGCGCGCAACGGGCGCGTCCTGCCACATGATCTGCGCGCCGGCGTGATCGAGAACGAAGGCGTCGTCCTCGGAGCCCGCCAGCGCGGCAATACGTGTGCCTATTGCTTCCCTCACGGCGCGGTTCGCCGCTGCCATGAGCCGCGGACTGGCCGCAACATCTTTATCGACCGGAACAAATCGAAATCCATCAAGGTGCCCCACTTCTTCACTTTCCACCGTAACCTTGCCGTCTTCGGACAATCCGGCAAGCAGTTCCTTGTTCTCACGCAACCGCCGGGTCAGCACCGCCGCCTTGCGATCGACGAAGCGCTGGGTCAGGCGTTCGTGCAGCGCATCGGACAGCTTGTCCTCCAGCACGCGCGCACGGGCCTGCCAGCCATCGGCATCGTCCAGCCAGCTCCGCCGGTGTGTGATATACGACCATGTCCGCACGCCGGCGATACGCGCCATCAGCGTATCGATATCTCCATCGGTCCGGTCAAACTGTCCGATCGAGCGCTCAATCCATTCCGACGGGACCGTCCCCGCATCGCGAATGAGGAACCTGTAGATACGCGCGACGAGGCGCGGATGGTTGCCCGACAGATCGCCGCTGAAATCGGGGATCTGGCAGACATCCCACAACAGGCGCACCGCCTCGGGGTTCGAGGCGGCCACCTGGATATCCTCGTGCTCGCTGACCGCGGCCAGCGCATTGTAGTCATCGGCATCGCGCGCTTTACGAAGTTCGGGTCGCGGCGGGCGGCCATCAAGACTGCGGCGCAGCGCATCGGTGGAGCCAAAATCCAGATCGTTCGAGCGCCAGAAAACCGACTGCACGGCCTCAAATTTATGGTCCTGCACCGCGTCGATGAGACCCTGGTCGAACGGCTCCAGTTCGGCGGTCGGGCCGAAGGTGCCGTCCTCGGTATGCCGGCCCGCGCGACCTGCGATCTGCGCGACCTCTGCAGGCGCGAGGCGACGGAAGCCGTGTCCGTCAAACTTGGTCAGCGACGAAAATCCGACATGGGCGATGTTCATGTTCAAGCCCATGCCAATGGCATCGGTGGCGACGAGGTATTCCACCTCGCCCGCCTCGTACATCGCCACCTGGGCGTTGCGCGTGCGCGGGCTGAGCGCGCCCAGCACCACCGCGGCCCCTCCGCGCTGGCGGCGCAGCAGTTCGGCCAGCGCATAGACATTGGCCGCCGAGAACGCGACCACAGCGCTGCGCGGCGGCAGGCGGGTAAGCTTGCGGAACCCGCCATAAGTCAGGCGCGAGAACCGCTCGCGGCGTTCGAAGGTCGCGTCCGGCACCAGCTTGCGGATGATCGGCGCCATAGTCTCGGCACCCAGCAACATTGTCTCGGACCGTCCCCGCGCATAAAGCAGGCGGTCGGTGAAGACATGCCCGCGTTCCGGATCGGCGCACAACTGCACCTCGTCGATAGCCAGGAACTCGGCCGAAAGGTCACGTGGCATCGCCTCGACGGTGCACAGGAAGTAGCGCGGATTGGGCGGGACGATCCGTTCCTCGCCGGTGATTAGCGCAGCCGCGCCAGCCCCCTTGAGACGCACGACACGGTCGTAGTTCTCGCGCGCGAGCAGGCGCAGCGGAAATCCGATCATACCCGTCTCGTGACCGAGCATACGATCTATAGCGAGATAGGTTTTGCCGGTGTTGGTGGGACCCAGAACGGCACGGACTAGGGGCTTCTGGTGAAACGACATAACACAGCATCTCCGCTGCGTGGCGCGAATGCAACTACCGCGAAAAACCGCCGCATGCCGGATTTACGGCCGGGCCACGATTCCAATAGAGGCCGAAGTGCGGTGCTAAAGAACTCAAATGACTAGGACTGCGCCTTAACGCCTCAGGATACATCGCAGCCCGCGTACGCGGTAATCTATGAATGCCTAATGGCTACTCCATTGCGGGACGGAGGTTGATCGGCAGCCAGTCCGCGGGCACGAGCTTCTTAGCGAGCCATACCCGCCAAGCGACGATCAAAACCCGCTAGGCGGCTTGCACCATGTTGCGCAGCACGAACTGTAGAATGCCGCCATGGCGGTAGTACTCAATCTCATCCAGCGTATCGATGCGGCACAGCAGCTCGATGTCCTGAGTCGCGCCATCTTCATAAGTAATGGTGCATTCTAGGTTCGAACGCGGCTTCAGCCCATCGGTGATCCCCTTGACGTTGAACAACTCCTTGCCGGTCAGTTCTAGCGTCTTGCGGTCCATGCCTTCGAGGAACTGCAACGGCAGCACGCCCATGCCGACGAGGTTGGAGCGATGAATGCGCTCGAAGCTCTCGACGATGGCTGCACGTACGCCTAGCAGACGCGTACCCTTGGCAGCCCAGTCGCGTGACGAGCCTGTGCCGTATTCCTTGCCGCCGACGACCACCAGCTGCACGCCTTCGGCCTGATAGCGCATCGCCGCGTCATAGATCGACATCTGCTCACCGGACGGATGGTGGATCGTCACACCGCCTTCGGTGCCCGGGGCCATCTCGTTGCGGATGCGGATGTTGGCAAAGGTGCCGCGCATCATCACTTCATGGTTGCCGCGCCGCGAGCCGTAGGAGTTGAAGTCGATCGGGCGGACCTGATGTTCCTTCAGGTAATCGCCAGCCGGCCCGTCTTCCTTGATCGAACCCGCAGGGGAAATGTGGTCGGTGGTGACGCTGTCGGCCAGCATGGCGAGCATGCGCGCGTTGGAGATATCCGCCAGTTCGGCCGGCTCCGGCGCCATATCCTCGAAGAAACTGGGGTGGCGCACATAGGTGGAGCCGTCATTCCACTGGTAGGTCTGACCCGTGGTGATGCGGATATCGCGCCATTTGTCATCGCCGCGGAAGACGTCGCCATACCGTGCCTCGAACATTTCACGCGAGAGGGTCGATTCCATGACCGCGTTGATCTCGGCATTGGTCGGCCAGATGTCCTTCAGGAACACATCTTTGCCGTCCTGATCCTTGCCCAGAGGATCGTTGTACATGTCGTTCAGCATGCTGCCGGAGATCGCATAGGCGACCACCAGAGGCGGCGAGGCCAGGTAGTTGGACTTAATGTCCGGGCCGATGCGGCCTTCGAAGTTGCGGTTGCCCGACAGAACGGAGACTGCATTCAGGTCACCCGCGTGGATCGCTTCCGAGATGTGCTCGGGCAACGGGCCAGAGTTGCCGATACAGGTCGTGCAGCCATAGCCGACCAGATTGAAGCCCATCGTGTCGAGGTCTTCCTGAAGCCCGGATTTTTCCAGGTACTCGGTGACCACCTGCGAGCCCGGTGCCAGCGAGGTCTTCACCCACGGCTTGGCCGTCAGGCCCTTCTCCCGCGCCTTGCGGGCAACGAGACCCGCGGCAACAAGCACCGAGGGATTGGAGGTGTTGGTGCAGCTGGTGATAGCCGCGATCACGACATCACCATGGGTGAGTTCGTGGTTGTCCACATCGTCATCCGAGGGCGTGCTCGCGAGACCGGCATCGGCCAGAATCTTGGTGAAGGCCGAAGCAGCCTGGGACAGCGGAACGCGGTCCTGCGGGCGCTTCGGACCGGCCATGGACGGCTCGACCGTGGACAGGTCGAGCTCCAAAGTATCAGTGAAGACCGGGTCCGGGCTGTTGGCGTCGCGCCACATGCCCTGGGCCCTCGCATAGGCCTCGACCAGCGCGATGCGCTCTTCCGAACGTCCCGTGAAACGCATGTAGCGCAGGGTCTCGTCATCGACCGGGAAGATTCCGCATGTCGCGCCGTATTCCGGCGCCATGTTCGAGATGGTTGCCTGATCGGCCAGGGTCAGGTGATCCAGACCGTCGCCATAGAACTCAACGAACTTGCCGACCACGCCCTTGGCGCGGAGCATCTGGGTGACCGTCAGCACGAGATCAGTCGCCGTCATACCTTCGCGCAACTGGCCGGTCAGCTTGAAGCCGACAACCTCGGGAATAACCATCGAGATCGGCTGGCCGAGCATGGCGGCCTCCGCCTCGATACCACCGACTCCCCAGCCCAGCACGCCCAGGCCGTTGACCATGGTGGTATGGCTGTCGGTTCCGACAAGCGTGTCGGGATAGGCGATGGTCTTACCGTCAATCTCATCGATCCAGACGGTCTGCGCCAAGTATTCAAGGTTCACCTGATGACAGATACCGGTTCCCGGCGGAACAACGCGGAAGTTGTCGAACGCGGTCTGGCCCCAGCGTAGGAACTCATAACGCTCACCGTTGCGCTCGTATTCCAGCTCCACATTCTTTGCAAACGCGTTATCGGTGCCGAAATAATCGACCATCACCGAGTGGTCGATCACCAGATCGACCGGCGAGAGCGGGTTAATAAGTTGCGGGTCGGCGCCCATGTCGCGTACGGCATCACGCATGGCGGCGAGGTCCACCACAGCGGGAACGCCAGTAAAATCCTGCAGCAAGATGCGGGCGGGGCGGTAGGAAATTTCCCGGTCGGAGCGGCGGTCCTTGGCCCAGTCGGCCAGCGCCTTGATATCATCAGTGGTCACGCTGCGGCCGTCTTCGTAGCGCAGCAGGTTTTCAAGAAGGACCTTTAGCGAATAGGGAAGTCGCGAGACGTCGCCAATGGCGCCGGCAGCAGCTTCGAGGCTGAAATAGTCATAGCTGCTGCCACCGACCTCGAGGGTCCGGCGGGTCTTCAGGGTGTCCTGGCCGATCGTGCTCATCGACGCGCTCTCCTTCCCGTTTTCCGGGTAAATCTTCTCTATTCGGAAGCTGACGCGCGGGTGGCAATCCTGCCGGCATCAGACGCGCCCGCTTTATAGGGCAATCGCCTTGCGACTCCAAGGTGCGATGCGGTCAAAAATCCGAGTAAGCTATTCGGACGATGTCGGTCCTATATTCATATGTTCGGCGACGTGGTCAGGCAGCGCAGCGCGCGCTGAGCAAGAGCGCTGGACTCGCTTGATGAGCGGACTTTTTGAGATATCGGCCTGAACCGGATCATAGCAGAAGATCTGGCCCTTGATCTGCGGGTCGGGGAGCAGACGCGTACAGAAATCACATTTCCGCCGCATTGCCTCCCCGGTCTCGTCAAACTCGACCCCCAATTTCCAAAGCTGACCGAGGATGTCCCCCATCAACGTTTTCGGCCAGCCTCTAACGCTCCGGGCCTTCCCTTTGGTTCCGGAGCTCATACAGGCCCTTAAAGGCCGCCGGCATCCCCCAGCTGGCGGCCTTTTTCGTTGCGAAATACTTTGCGATGCGGCCTGTTCTATCCGGTGGAAAAACGATCTAGGTTCGAGCCGTCGAACATACGTCTCCCGGGGAGTGCCGCCTCTTGCAAGGCCTGACCACCCATAACCTAGCCTGTGTCCGAGGCGAGCGCGCCGTCTTTGCGGGCCTGGACCTGGCCGTGAAGCCGGGCCGAGCCATGCTGCTGTCTGGATCCAACGGCAGCGGCAAGTCGAGCCTGCTGCGCGTATTGGCTGGGCTTCTGCCCGCCGCTCACGGGCACATCGAATGGGCAGGTGAGGATGTCGCGGACGATCCGGACGCGCACCGCGCCCGCACCGCCTATATCGGGCACGCCGATCCCCTGAAGCCGTCCCTGACCGCGTCGGAGAACCTGGAGTTCTGGGGTCGCCTGTACGGTCTGGAACCCGAGGTCGAGACCGCGCTCTGCCAATTCTCTATCGCTGGGCTGGCCGATGTGCCCGCGCGCTACCTTTCAGCCGGTCAGAAGCGCCGGGTCAACCTGTCCCGGCTGGCCGTCGGCCAGAATTCGCGCACCGGGCCTGTGCTGTGGCTACTCGACGAACCGGCGACCGGTCTTGACCCCGGCGCGGTCTCGATGCTGGCCAATACCATCCTCACCCATCTGTCAAACGAGGGCGTCGCCATCGTCTCGTCCCATGGCGGGCGGCTGGACGAGTTGCTCGAGGGCAAGGCGGACCACTTCTCCATCTCGGCACGCGGGTCATGATCGGTTTCATGCTCATCCTACGCCGCGAATTGCGGCTGGCCTGGCGCGGTGGCACCGACGCGGTCATCGCGGTGGTGTTCTTCGTGCTGGCCGCCATTCTGTTCCCCTTCGGCGTGGGCACCGATCCCGGCATGCTGCCGCGCATCGGCGGCGGTATCATTTGGGTGGTCGCGCTACTAGCCGCCATGCTGTCACTCGAGCGTATGTTCGCGGGCGATTATGAAGACGGCAGTCTCGACCTCCTTTACCTCTCATCGATCCCGCTCGGCACACTCGCACTAGCCAAGGCCGCAGCCCACTGGCTGACCACGGGCGTGCTGCTACTGGTCTCGGCGCCCGTGCTGGCTCTACTCTACAATCTGCCCGGCGAAGCCATCGGCGCGCTGGCCGCCTCGATGCTGCTGGGCACGCCGGTCCTCAGCCTTGTCGGCGGCATCGGCGCGGCGCTGACTCTCGGGGCGCGGCGCGGCGGGGTTCTACTGGCGCTGCTGATCCTACCGCTCTACATCCCGGTGCTGATCTTCGGCGCCAGCGCGATCGACGGTGCAGTTGCTGGACGGCCCATCGGTTCCCAGCTCATGGTCATGGGCGGGTTCCTGCTCGCGGCCCTAGCCCTCGCCCCCTGGGCCACGGCGGCTGCACTCCGCCAGGCGATCGAGTAGTCTTTCCGTTCCACGTAAGAAAGAACCGCCACCCCGTGTTCCACCGCTTCGCCAATCCCGCCCGCTTCTCCCGGCTCGCCGCGACGCTCCTGCCCTGGACGGCTGGCCTTACCGTGACCCTCTTCGCGGCCGGGATCTACTTCATGCTGTTCGCCTCGCCCGCCGACTACCAGCAGGGCGAGACGGTGCGCATCATGTATGTGCATGTGCCGTCGGCCTGGATGGCGATGGCCGCCTATACTTTCATAGCGGTGATGAGTGCGGTGGCGCTTATATGGAAGCACCCGCTAGCCGACGTGGCCGCCCGCGCGGCTGCGCCGCTGGGCGCGGGCTTTACCATCATCGTCCTTGTGACCGGCAGCCTGTGGGGTAAGCCGACCTGGGGCACATGGTGGGTCTGGGATGCCCGGCTCACATCGGTACTGGTTCTGTTCTTCCTTTATCTGGGCCACATCGCGCTGACCCACGCTTTCGATAACCCGCAGCGCGGCGCCCGCGCCGCCGCCGTGCTGGCGCTGGTCGGCTTTGTGAACGTGCCGATTATCAAGTTCTCGGTGGATTGGTGGAATACGCTGCACCAGCCGGCCAGTATCACGCGGCTGGACGCGCCTGCCATCGATCCGTCGATGCTGACGCCGCTTCTCTTGATGGCACTGGCCTTCACGGCCTATTTCGCCACCATGCTGCTTGTGCGCATGCGCGCCGACCTGAACGCGGCGCGCACCCGCGCGCTGCGACTTTCAGCCGCGGAACATTCCACGTCATCGTGAACCGGCAAGCGTTGTGGCGTTTCGTTCGAATGCCTATCTAATTAAAATGAAAAAATTCCGAATGACGTGCTCCGGAGGTCTGTCGCCGTGAAACACCTTCTCGTTCCCGCCATCCTGTCTCTCGCCACCCTGGCCGCTCCAACCCTCGCCCAAGCGCAGGACGCAGATGCCGGCGCTAAAATCTTCAAACGCTGTGCAGCCTGCCACACCTATAATGAAGGCGGCGCCAAGAAAGTCGGCCCGAACCTTTGGGGCGTGTTCGGCAGCACCGCCGGCCAGCGTAATATCAGCTACAAGTTCTCCAAGGCCATGAAGGATTCGGGCATCGTGTGGAACGATGAGACCATGTCGTCGTATCTGGAAAACCCGAAAAAGTTTATCCCCAAGAACCGTATGGCGTTCCCCGGCCTGAAGAAGGAAGACGACCGCAAGAACCTGATCGCCTATCTGAAAAGCGTCACCCAGTAACGCTTTTGTCCCGACCGGACCACGCCCACCCCTCACGCCAACGTAATTTCTCACTGGCTGGGCATCACGGCGCTGGGGAGCTAGAAATACCTGGAATTGACGCGTAGTGCCGAGCGCCCGTCTCTAACGGCTCTAGTAACGTGGACGATATGAACGAATTCCTGAACATGGGCGGATACGCAGCCTATATCTGGCCCGCCCTCGGATTCGCCGCGCTGGTGCTGGTGGTCATGACCGTGGCAAGTATCGCCAGGCTGCGCGCCAGCGAGGCTGCGCTTCGCGCCGCCGAGGGACAATCCCCGCAACGCCGCCGACGCAATACGCCGGAAGACGCATCATGAAGCGGAAGCATCGCCGCCTTCTGGTCGTCGCCGCCTCGCTCGGCCTTCTGGGCATCGCCGCCGCGCTGGTCCTGACCGCCGTCGAAGACAGCCTTGTCTTCTTTTTCACGCCGACCGATCTCGCCGCCCGCGCGACCCCGCCCGAGACGACATTCCGACTGGGTGGGCTGGTCGAGGAAGGCAGCGTGCGCACCGAGGGCGCAACGACCTATTTCCGGGTCACGGATCTGACCCAGGCCGTCCCGGCCAGCTACACCGGCGTGCTGCCGGACCTGTTTCGTGAGGGACAGGGCGTTGTCGCCGAAGGCCGTCTCGATACCGATGGCCACTTCACGGCAACCGAGGTTCTGGCCAAGCACGACGAGAACTACATGCCCAAGGAAGTCGCCGACGCCTTACGCGAAAGCGGCCAGTGGAAGCCGGGCAAAACGCATGTGGGTGCGACCCAGTGATCGCGGAAATCGGGCAGTTCGTCCTGATCCTGGCGCTTGTCCTTGCGGGCATTCAAGCGACGGTCCCGCTCTGGGGCGTGGCGCGCAGCGACGCAGCCATGATGCGTCTGGCTGACCGAACTGCCATCGGACAGGTCATGGCGCTTCTCGCCGCCTTCGCGGCGCTGACACATGGCTTCGTCACCTCCGACTTCTCGCTGCAGGTGGTGTTCCAGAATAGCCATTCTCTAAAGCCCATGCTCTACAAGGTCAGCGGAGTGTGGGGGAACCACGAAGGCTCCATGCTGCTGTGGGTCCTCGTGCTGTCGCTGTTCAGCGCCGCCGTAGCGCTGTTCGGACGCAACCTGCCGCCGACGCTGAAAGCCCGTGTGCTGGCCGTTCAGGCTATGGTCGGCCTAGCCTTCCTGGCGTTTATCATCTTCACCTCCAATCCGTTCGCCCGGCTGGACCCCGCGCCGCCGAACGGCGCAGGGCTAAACCCGCTGCTTCAGGACCCTGGCCTCGCCTTCCATCCGCCGCTGCTCTACTTGGGCTATGTCGGTTTCTCCATGGCTTTTTCCTTTGCCGTCGCCGCGCTGATCGAGGGCAAGGTCGATGCCGCCTGGGCTCGCTGGGTGCGCCCTTGGACGCTCGCGGCTTGGAGCTTCCTGACTGCCGGGATCGCTCTGGGCAGCTGGTGGGCCTACTACGAGCTGGGCTGGGGCGGCTGGTGGTTCTGGGACCCAGTCGAGAACGCCAGCTTCATGCCCTGGCTGTTCGGCACGGCGCTGCTGCATTCCGCCATCGTGGTCGAGAAGCGCGACGCGCTGAAAAGCTGGACGATCCTGCTGGCGATCCTGACCTTCTCCATGAGCCTGCTGGGCACCTTTCTCGTGCGCTCGGGCGTGCTGACGTCTGTCCATGCCTTCGCCACCGACCCTGAGCGTGGCGTATTCATCCTGGCGATCCTGGCCGTCACCATCGGCGGCGCGCTGACCCTGTTTGCATGGCGCGCGCCGGGCATGAAGGGCGGCGGCCTATTCGCCCCTGTCAGCCGTGAGGGCGCGCTGGTCGCCAACAACATGCTACTGACGGTCGCCGCGCTGACCGTTCTTCTCGGCACACTCTATCCGCTGATCCTCGAGGCCCTGTCGGGCGGTGAGGATCGTGTGTCCGTTGGCCCGCCCTTCTTTAACGCCACCTTCGCCCCGATCATGGTGCCGCTGGTGCTGATGGTCGCCGTCGGGCCGCTGCTGGCCTGGAAGCGCGGCGACCTGTCCGCAGCCGGACGCAAACTCATACCCGCCGCCATCGCCGCCGGTATCGCCATTGCCGCTACCTTCGCCCTGAAACCGAACGGTCCCTGGCTCGCGCCGCTGGCCATGGGCCTCGCCGCCTGGCTTGCCGCGGGTGCGCTTGTCGAGTGGACGTCGCGGATCCGGCTGTTCTCCGTCCCGCTGGCGGAGAGCACCCGCCGTCTCGCGGGATTGCCCCGCGCGGCCAGCGGCATGACCCTGGCGCATCTTGGGCTCGCCATCCTGATTGTCGGCATCACCGGCGCCTCGGCCTGGCGGACCGAACTCATCACCACCCTCGCACCCGGCGAGAGCGCCGAAGCGCCGGGCCATACCATAACCCTGGACGATGTCTCGCGCGGCCAGGGGCCGAACTACAATTTCGAACGTGGCGTACTCATCGTCACCAGGGGCGAGCGCAAAGTAGCCGAGTTGCTCGCCGAACGCCGCTTTTTCCCGGTCGCCGGACAGACCACCACGGAAGCCGGCATCAAGACGACCTGGCTTGCCGACTATTATGGGGTAATCGGCGAGCGCGGGCGGACGCCCGAGACAGCGAACAAGTGGACCGTGCGCTTTTACCTGAACCCGCTGGTACCGTGGATCTGGCTGGGGGCGATGGTGATGGTCCTTGGCGGGGGCCTGTCGCTAACCGACCGGCGCCATCGGGTCGGCGCGCCACGCAGCGCGGCGAGTGCGTCTCCGGCCGCAGCTCCGGCCCCGGCCGAGTAAAGCATGCGCCGCCTGATCGTTATCCTTCCGGTGGCCATATTTGCCGCACTAATCGGCGTGATGGCCTCGTTGCTGACCGACAGTGAGCGCAACAGTGACCTGTCCCGGCTGCCGTCCGCCCTGATCGGCCAGCCCGTGCCCGCCTTCGAGCTCCCCGCCGTGACTCCCGGCGTGCCCGGCGGATTTTCGAGCGCAGATCTGCGTGGGCGCGTGACCGTTCTAAGTGTCTTCGCCTCCTGGTGCGTGCCATGCCTGGCCGAACACCCCCAGATTACGCAAATTGCTGAGACAGGAACCCCGGTCTATGGCCTGAACCACCGGGACAAGCCAGAAGACGCCGAGAACTGGCTGCGCCGCCACGGCAACCCCTACACCGCTGTGGGTGCGGACCTGAACGGCCGCGCATCCGTGGAGTGGGGCGTGACGGGTGTGCCGGAAACCTTCATCATCGATGCCGGCGGCAGGATTGTATACAAGCACGTCGGCCCGGTGACCCCGGACGCGCTCAACGAGAAGATCATGCCCCTGTTGCGCAGGACAAGAGGCGGATGAAGATACTTCTCGGATTGCTGACAGCCTTGATTATTTTAGCGGTTGCCGCACCGACTGCCGTCCACGCCTACCAGCCCGACGAAGTGCTGGAAGACCCGATACTGGAAGCGCGCGCACGTGCGATTTCCGCCGAATTGCGCTGCGTGGTCTGCCAGAACCAGTCCATCGACGATTCCAATGCCGAGATCGCCCGGGACCTGCGCCTGCTGGTACGCGAACGTCTTGTCGAGGGAGATACGGACGAACAGGTTCTGGACTATGTCGCCGCGCGTTACGGCGATTTCGTCCTACTGCGCCCGCCCTGGCAGCCCAACACCTACCTGCTCTGGCTTGGCCCACCGATCATGGCGATCGTGATCGCTACCCTGGCGGTCCTCTTCCTGCGCACCTATAAGCGCCGACGGAGCGCGGGCCTGAGCCCCGAGCCCCTGTCGCACGATGACCGCGCGGAACTAAATGCGCTGGTCGAGCGCGTTACCGCTACGACCCGGCCCGGCACAGGGCCCAGTAGCGCCTTCCGGGCAGAACTGGCCGACGGCCTGCGCCATCTGGATCATCCGAAAGATGAAGATGACAGCGCACCGAACAGACACTCCGACCTCGATCGCGATACCCGTTCATGACCTTATGGATTGTCGTTGCCGCGCTGACCGTCGCGGTGCTGACTTGGATCGGCTGGCCACTGCTGCGCCCGAAACAGATTGGCCAGGCCCGCGCGGCCTATGACGCGGCGGTCTATCTCGACCAGCTCGAAGAACTGGAACGCGACCGGGCCCGGGGGCTGATCGACGAAAGCCAGGCCGAAGCCGCGAAGATCGAGATCGAGCGCCGTCTCCTCGCAGCGGCCCGCGCCGAAGTAACCCCCACCACCCCAGCAGAACGGCATCCAGTTGTCGCGGTCACGGTGCTCGCTTTGATCCCTATTATCGCAATACCGCTCTACACGCTTGTCGGCTCGCCCGGCCTGCCCAACCTGCCGTTCGCCGAACGCGAACAGGCTGCCCCGCCGAGCAGCATGGCCGAGGCCGCCCGCGCGCGGCTGGCCGAAGCCGATAAGCGCGCCGCTGAAACACCCGATGACGCAGAAGTCTGGTTCGATCTCGGACGCTTCCGGCTCGTGGCGGGCGATGTGGCCGGTGCCTCCGAAGCCCTTCAGCGCGCCATGGATATCAGCGGCGGACGTGCCGATATCGCATCGGCCTATGGCGAGGCTCTGACCCGCACCGCCGACGGCCGGGTCACGGCCGAGGCCCGCCAGGCTTTCACGACCGCCGTCACGGGCAACCCGGACGATCCTCGCGCACGCTACTTCCTGGCGTTGGGTGATTTCCAGGAAGGCCGCCAGGACATCGCTTTGCGAGCCTGGTCGGACCTCGCGAAGTCCGCACCGGCCAACGCGCCTTGGCTAGCAACCGTACAGGGGCGCATCGCCGAAACCGCGCGCGCGCTGGGCGAAGACCCCGCCAACTGGTTGCGCCCCGTTGAGACAGTCGGGCGCGGCCCGAGTGTGGAAGACGTTGCCGCCGCACAGCAGATGAGCCCGGAAGAGCGTACCGAGATGATACGGGGCATGGTCGCCGGGCTATCAGCCCGACTGGAGGAGGACCCCGACGACGTGGACGGCTGGCGGCGGCTGGCCCGTTCGCGCGAGGTTCTGGGCGAGAACGAGGCCGCGGCCGAAGCCTACACCCGCGCACTGGAACTAGAACCGGCGAACCCCGAAACACTGCTGCGCGGCGCCGTCGCCGCAGGGCAGGTCGGCGATGCGAAGACCGCACGCGCCCGCCTGCTGCGCCTCCGCGACGGTCTGCCGCCAGAAAGCAGCATCTATTCAATGGTTTCGACCGCAATCGAGTTCATCGAGGCCGACCCTGAACAGGTTGCCGAAGTCACCCGCAACCTGGGCGACAACCCAACCGGGATGTCCCAGGCCTCACCCGCTCCGGCGGCATCTGCTGCGGCAGCACCCGCGGCGAGGGGGCCCAGCAGGGACGACATCGCGGCCGCCCAACAGATGAGCGATGAAGAACGCGCGGAGATGATCCGGGGGATGGTGGCCGGACTGGCCGCACGGCTGGAGGAAAATCCCGGCGATGTCGAAGGCTGGCGTCGACTGGCCCGTTCACGGGAAGTGCTGGGCGAGGCCGAAGCAGCCGCCGAGGCCTACACCCGCGCGCTCGAACTGGAACCCGATCACCCTGAAACTCTTCTACGCGGCGCAATCGCCGCTGGCCAGATCGGCGAACGCGATGCCGCACGCGCACGGTTCATACGCCTCCGCGACCTGATTCCGGCGGAGAGCGAAATTCGCAGCATGATCGACGAGGCCATCCAGCGCATCGGCGACGCTTCGTCGAAATAACCCGTCCGGCCGGGCCAAGCGGCGGGTGGACGGGATCGTGTCAGAACGCGATGTGGTGAAAGCCCGGATCCAGGAGACCGAGCGCGAGGCAACCGCCCTGCGCGAATACATCGCGACCGGCTGACGCCGGGCCTGAACTCAGGTGCCGGTGAACTGAGGCTTGCGTTTCTCCATGAACGCCAACCGGCCTTCCTTATAGTCGTTGCTGGCGAAGCAGGCCAAAACCTGCTCGTTGCACAGCGCCGTGTTGCGGTCGGCCGGAGCCTTCAGGTTCTCTTGTACCGCGGTCTTCACCGCGCGGATGGTCAGAGGCGCGTTGCCGCCGATCCGGTCCAGATAGCCGTTACAGTATTCATCCAGCTCGGCGCGCGGCACGATCCGGTTCACAAGGCCCATGCCCAGCGCCTCGGCGGCATCGAACTGGCGCGCGGTATAGAAAATCTCCATGGCGAAGGATGGCCCGACAATCTGCATCAGCCGCTCGATCCCACTCGCGGCATAACCAAGGCCCAGCTTGGCGGCCGGCACAGCAAAGCGGGAATCATCCGACGCGATGCGGATATCGCAGCACAGCGCGATCGCCAAACCGCCACCGATGGCATAGCCGCCGATCCTCGCAATGGTCGGGATCGGCGCATGGGTCAGCGTCTGCTGGAAATCGGCAACCATCGCGTTGTAGGCGTCGATGGCTTCTTTCGAGTCGCGTTCTTCCCCGAAGCGGGAAATATCGGCACCCGCGACAAAGGCCTTCTCACCCGCGCCGGTCAGCATAATCGCGCGCACGTCGGAGTCGGCGCTCATCTCGCGGATAGCCGCGGCACCGTCGCGCCACATCTCGAACGACATGGCATTGTGCTTCTCGGGATTGTTGAAGGTGATCTTGCCGATCGGGCCCTCACGTTCGGCGATGATGCGGTCCGTGGACATACGGTCTCTCCGGTCTGGTTTCGGGGGCCACCCGATTTGCCGGAACGCCCCCGTGAGAAAATTCGAGCGCCTGTTTTAACGATGTTACGCGGGCGAATCGATAGGCCAGGCAGCCATGCGCGTCATCCCGTTGCGGCGGCCCTCTCCGCCCCCTAAAGTCCAGAAAACGCCTTAATCAAACGGTTCGGACATGTACAACCTCCATCTCAGTGAAGATCAGCTCGCTATCCGCGATATGATGCGGGATTTCGTATCGAGCGAAATTCACCCTGCCGCCATAGACCCAGCACGACTGGAACCTTTCGACCCGCCCTTGCCGATCGAGCTGATATCTGCTGCTAGCGCGCTGGGGCTACGCAGCCTGGCCCTGCCGGAAGACGACGGCGGCGCAGGCGCAGACACGCTGACGCGTTGCCTCGTCGCCGAGGAACTGGCTGCAGGCGACACGGATGTCGCGGCCATCCTCACCGAAACAGCGGTACTGGCGGGTGACCTGTTCGGCGCGATGATGAATGACGAGCAGCGCACACAGTTCCTGCCCGCCTTCGTCGAGGAAGAGGACTTCCACCTAGCGCTCGCCGCGCGTGAAGGCGGTGATCAGCCGACGCTCGGTACTGAATACCACCGCCCGCGCGAGACACCCGCATCGGCGACGACCGCAAAGGCGGACGGGGACGAGTGGGTGATCGACGGCACCAAGGTTCGAGTATCCAACGCACCGATCGCGAAGCTGTTCGTGGTGACTGCTGACACGGACAACGGTCCGGTGGCCCTGCTAGTACCGGCCGACGCGCCCGGCCTGAGCGTTACTGAGACCCCGCGCGCCGGCGGCTGGTACCACGGCGCTATGGGCGATGTGGACATGCGTGGCTGCCGGGTTCCAGCGGGCAACCTGCTCACCGGAGGCAACCGCGACCTCGCGGCGCTGTACGGCGCTGGCTCGGTCCTGACCGGGCGTCCCGAGGGGCAGGCGATCAATGTCGGGGTGGCGCGCGCGGCCCTCAACGCGGCCATCGATTACGCCAAGCTGCGCGTGCAGGGCGGCCGGCCAATCATCGAGCACCAGGCCATCGGCGAAAAGCTGGCGAGCGTCGCCGCCAAGGTCGAGCTTGTGCGCGGCGCGGTCTGGCGCGCGGCATGGGACGCCGACAATCCAGCTGGGCGCAGTGATGGCAGCCTGACCGACCTGCCCCACGCGCTCGTCTCGCAGGTGGCGGCAGCGGACATGCTGCACCGCGCGGCACGCGACGCGGCCGAGTGTTTCGGTGCCATGGGCGTCATGCGTGACATGCCGATGCAGAAATACATACACGACACCCGCGTGTTCCGTCATTCCGGTGGCGGGGTCGATGACGCCAAGCTGCGCCTTGCCGAGGCGCTGGCCGGCTACAGCGCGCGATAGGAGGATCGGATATGGACTTCTCGTTCACCGAGGAACAGAACACGTGGCGAATGAAAGCCCGCAAGTTCGCGGAAGAGGAAATCCGCCCCATCTCGCTGGCCCGCGACGCCATTGAAGATCCCGCGGAGACTATTGACTGGGACATCGTCAAGAAGGGCTCCAAGCTGGGCTTCCGCACTGCCGTGGTGTCGAAGGCGCAGGGCGGCCATGAGATCGACTACGTCACCCAGTCGCTGGTGATGACCGAGCTGGCCCGCGGCGACAGCGCGATTTCCAAGACCTTCAGTCAATGCTGGAAGTGGAGCCATCTGATCGCGTCGGTCTGCACCGACGACCAGCGTGAGCGGTTCCTGCAGCCCTTCTTGGAGGACGACACCTTCGTGCTTGGCTTCGGCCAGACAGAAGCCAACAGTGGTTCCGACAACCGCCTGCCGCCGCCCGGCGACATGAAGGCAGGTGTGCGCCTACGCGCTGAACTGGACGGTGACCACTGGGTTCTGAACGGCGAGAAGCAGTTCATCGCCCACGGCAACATCGCCAAGCTGCTTTTCCTGTATGTGCGCACGGATTTCTCGGTGCCGTTCAGCGACGGCACCACGATGCTGATGATTCCCGAGGATACGCCCGGATTCCGGCGCGGTAAGGTCTATAACAAGTCCGGCTGGCGCTTCTATCAGAATGGCGAGATGATCTTCGAGGACGCGCGCGTCCCCGTCGCCAACCAGGTCGGCGAGACCAATGGCGCGCTGAAGAAGGGTGAAGGTGACCAGTCCGGCGACATGTTCGGCGATCTGGAACTGGCATCCAACGCGCTTGGCATCTGCGATGCCGCCTGCGATCAGGCGCGCGAGGCAATCAAGTTATACGAGGTTCGCGGCGCATCCATCGGCGACCAGCAGCTTGTCCGCCTCAAGCTCGGCCGGATGACCATGCTGACCGAGGCGCTGCGCTCCTACATCCTCCGCGTAGCGTGGGAGCACGACCAAAAAATCCACTCTACCAATCCCTGGGCTGGCCATGAACCTGGCGACGGACACCTCCCAGGAGGTGACCGACCTGAACATGGACATCCATGACGGGGCCAGTGAGCCGGCCTACCGTGCAGCGGACAAGCTGGCGCGCGACGCCTTCATATGGAGCCATCTGGCCGGCGATTCGGTGCAACGCCTGAAGGTGGCCGGACGCGTGGTACGGGCAGCCTAGGCGCGCCACCCGAGGTTCAGACCCTTTCTGGCAGTGCCGCGATGATCGCGTCGGTCATCTCGGTGCTGTTTGCTGTTCCGCCAAGATCGCCGGTGCGCACCTGGCCGGCTTCCAGCACGCCATAGACGGCAGCCTCCACCGCGTCCGCGCTGGCCGCCTCTCCAAGATACTGGAGCATCATGGCCACGGTCAGGACCGTCGCGCAGGGATTGGCGATGCCCTTGCCCGCGATGTCGGGCGGAGCCGTGCCGTGCACCGGCTCGAAATAGGCCCACTGCTCACCGATGCAGGCCGAGGACGCGAGGCCGAGACCTGCCGCCAGACCCGCGCCAATGTCCGACAGGATGTCGCCAAAGGCGTTGGTCGCCACGATCACGTCGAAATAGGCCGGGTGGCGGACCATGTCCATCGCGCAGGCGTCGATGTTTTTTGTCTCATACTCGATCTCGGGAAATTCCGACGCGACCTGTTTGCACACCTCGAGGAACAGTCCGTCCGTCAGCTTGAGCACGCCGATCTTGTGCACCGCTGTCACCCGCGCGGTCTTGTTTTCCGCCGGTGTGCCTTCGCGTGCGCGCTTGCGGGCAACGGCCTGGGTGAAAGCCATGCGCGCGGCGCGCTCGCACGCCTTACGCGTGATCAGCCGAACGGCGCAGGCCGCATCGTCACCCGACATGTACTCAATGCCAGAGTACATGCCCTCGGTGACCTCGCGCACGATGAGGCAATCGATATCCTTTGACGGGCTTTCGATCCCGGCGACGGCCCGCGACGGGCGCACGCTCGCGGCCACTTCCAGCCAGTTGCGCAGAATGCCCAGCGGCTCACCACCGTCCGGCGGGATCTGGGCGACATCCATCGCGCCCACAAGAACCGCATCGGCCGCCCTGGCCGCTGTCAGGCTTTCCTCTGGCAGCGCCCGGCCGCATTCGAGATAGGTGCCGTGCCCGCCGGGGCGCACGTCATAGGTGAAGGACGGGCCGCCGCGCTGGGCGAGCGCATCCAGCACACGACGCGCGCAATCTGTTACCTCAACGCCGATGCCGTCCCCCGGCATGACGCAAATCGAATACTGCGAAGCCATCGCCCCGCCTCCTTGTAGTTGAGCCACTAGCCAGCGACAGGCACCATGGAAAGATTGGGATCGGTAGCCGGAAGTATCAAACGCCACCAGTCTTGATGAATTTACGAATGATCTTGGTCTCGAAAAGATCGACCTTTTCATAGGGATCGCCAGACAGGATCTCCTCGGCATGTTGTCGGTCACGGGCCTTGATCACCCAGACACTGGCGCACATGTTCTCATCATCATCCATGGCGGGACCTGCAAAGACGAGCGTATCGCCGATCTCCTCGGCATATTCGAGGTGGGCAGGGCGCGTCTTCATTCGCAGTTCGAGGGTGCCGGGTTTATCGACGCGGTAACAGAACCAAAGCATTGGTGCATTTCCTTCCTGTGTCTCGAAATCCTGTCACAAACCTATTGAACCCCGGCATACAGCACCAGCCACCAACCCTGTCCGGACTGTCGAGACAAAATGGAACTGACCGTCCCCGGCGCGCGCACCGGGAACGAACCTCCAGCTATTTTTTCGGTGGGATCACCGGCACCATCACATAGGACGGATGATCCGGGCCCGCGTGCAGTGTCACCTTGCCGCCAAAGATCTTCTTCGGCCGATCGCGCGGGTCGTCGTGCAGGAACGGACCGCAGCCGTTCAGAGGATGCGCGAAATTCGACAGGTTGAGCGCCTCGCCGGAATACTCATAGTCCTTGCCGCGAACCGTTAACGCCAGCCGGTAACCGGCAGGAATGACAATGCAGGTTGGCCAGATCTCGACATCAAGCTCGTAAACGCGCCCCGGCTTCAGGGGCTGTTTCTCGTCATGGCTGTGCCATGGCCGCCAGGGTTTCGATTTCTTCCGATCGAGCTTGCGGTGTGACGCTCGCAGCCAGCCTTGCGCGATCGGTGTATGCGGATCGACCGTGCCCTTGAAGGTGATCTCTTTCATGTCAGGCGAGAACAGGCGCACCACAAGAAACAGGTCGGCGTCTTCCGTCTCCGATGAGACGAAGAGCTTGGACGCAATCGGGCCGGTGATCTCGGTGTCCTGATCCATGGGCGGCAGGAAGAACGTCGCACCGTCACCCATACCGTCATAGGTCAGCTTACCGCGCTTCGCCGGCGCCTTGCGCTCCAGGCTCATATGCGACGGGTCGAGAAAGAGCTTCGTCCACTTCGTACGCTTGATCGGCCACTCGTCCTCACCGCGCTCAACGAACTTCTCACCGACATGACGCACCTTGAGGAGAACCGGCGGTTTCTTATTCCAGCCGTTCTTCTCTCCCTTCAGGTAGTAGCCGAAAAACTGTTTCTGCAGGTCCCGGCCATAGGGCGTATAGAACTCGGTCCAGTGCTCGAGGCCATGACATTCCAGCCATTTTTCTTTGGACGCGGCCTGATAGTAGCCCTCGTAGTTGCCGCGCGGGTGCAGGCCCTGCCCTCCCCAGCTCGCGGGTGACAGCAGCGGCACCTTGATCTTCCGGAAGTCAGGCTCGCGCGCCTTGTACCAGTCGTCATCCATCTCGCGCCGCACGATGTCGCGGTCCATGTCAGCGCGGTTTTTCTTTAGTTCCCTTTCGGGGAGGGTCGGCGGACCTGCAACCAGATCGCCATGCACTCGGCTGCGGTATCCCTTAGTCCCGTAGCCGTACTGCACCGGCAGCACCTGCATTTCATACCAGTTCTTGATGAAAGTGCAGAGAATGCCGCCGTGGCGGGCAAACTCACGGTAGTAGTCGTTCGCGGCCTCCCACGCGCACATCGCCGCGAGGTGCTTGGGCTGGCGCGCCGCGACCCACCACTGGTTCATGCCGTAGTAGGAAATGCCATTGAGGCCGACCTTCCCGTTCGACCAGTCCTGCGTGCCCGCCCACTCGATGCATTCGACATAGTCATCAGTCTCCTGCGGAGACCAGCAGTCCATATAGCCTTCCGAGCGTCCCGCGCCGCGGCTGTCGACGCGCACGCAGGCATAGCCGTCCGGCACCCATTGTTCGGGATCCACGGTCTCCCAGCTTTGGTACTTGTTGGTCGAACCCTTAATGGCGGCAGGGTGATCGGACGAGAAAATATTCCAGGTGGTGGCATATAGTTCGTCCTGCCAAGCAAGCCCCTTTCCGTAGGGGCCCATCGTCATGATGACGGGATACTTGCCGGACTTGTTCGGCCGGAAAACGTCGGCGCGCAGGACCGTGCCGTCAGCCATCTCAATCGGCAGATCCCAGTCGATCCGCATCCGGTCGCGGACCTCAGTCCACGAACCATCCTTTGCTTTGTTTTTCGGTTTGCGCACCACCGACTTCACCATGACGTCATCCCCCTGGAACAGATTGTTGTTACCCGCAGTGTTCCCGATATGACGGATATTAGCCAGTACTGGCATGAGCAAAATGACTTTCTCAGCCGACTGGACCGGCGACGTGGAGCAGGTCAGACTGGCACCAACAAACCACGATCACGGGGGGAACATCATGATCTATGAAGTGCGCACCTATCGCCTGAAACCACGCATGGTGCCAGGTTTCATCGAAGCCTTCGGCGAGGCCTATGAGAATGGCCGCAAGCAGCTTTCACCACTAGCCGCCTTTTTCTATTCCGAGGTTGGGCCGCTCAACGAGGTCATGCATATCTGGCCCTATGAGAGCCTGGGCGAGCGAGAGGCCGTGCGCGCCGAAGCAGTGAAGACCGGCGTGTGGCCGCCGGATGTCAGCGCGATGATCCACCAGATGAATAGCGAGATTTTCACGCCGTTCCCCTTCATGACCGAGTTCCTGAGCGGCGAGCACGGCCCGCTATTTGAGTACCGCTACTATGCAGTCAACCCGGGCACGATGCCGGGCATCATCAAGGGATGGGAAGACGCCATCGATGCGCGTCAGGGACTGTCGCCCTGCGCCATAGCCATGCACACTGATGTCGGCGGCCTGAACAAGTACGTTCACATATGGCCGTACAAGAGCTTCGAGCATCGTGCAGAGGTGCGCGCCGAGGGTGTTGCCAAGGGCATCTGGCCGCCGAAGGGCTCGCCCAAGGGCGCGATCATCACCCAGGACAACAAGCTTCTGATGGCCGCGCCGTTCTCACCGCTGCGCTAGGCGAAAAGTCTATGTGAAAACCGGAGCGGTGGATCTCGCCGCTCCGGTCCGTATTCCTGCGCAACAAACCGGAGCCGCCCGTGAGCAAAAAGAAAACCTTCCGCCAGCTTGCGAACGAATCCTCGCCGCTGGTCATACCCGGCGCCCATGATGCGCTGTCCGCTCGGATCATTGAACAGACCGGGTTCGACGCATTTATGATCGGCGGCTTCCAGATCGTCGGTTCACGCTACGGCGTGCCCGATATCGGCCTGCTGGGGCTGGGCGAGATTTCCGCCGGCGTGCGCGACATCCTGGCCGTCACCAACCTGCCCTGCCTCGTGGATGTGGACACCGGCTATGGCGACGTGAAGAACGCCGTCTATACGCTGAACCATTACGAGAAGATCGGCGCGCAGGCGATCTTCATCGAGGACCAGATCGCGCCGAAGCGCTGCGGACACATGTCCGGAAAGCGCATCGTTCCGGTCGAGGAGATGGAGGCAAAGTTGCGCGCCTGCGCGGGCGAGCGCCTCGATCCCGAGACCTTCATCATCGCGCGCACCGACGCCATCGCCACCGACGGTGTCGATGAGGCGCTGCGGCGCGGGGAGCGGTATATGAAGGCGGGCGCGGATGCGTTGTTCATCGAGGCCCCGACCTCCGTCGAGGACATGCGGCGCATCTGCGAGGAACTGCCCGTCCCGCAGCTCGCCAACATGATCGAGGGCGGTGTGACGCCGCTCATGCCGCCCGCGGAGCTGGGCGAGATCGGCTATTCCATTGCGAGCTACGGCATTACCACGCTGATGCTGACCGCGCGGACGATCCGCGATACGTTGGCCGACATCAAGAGCGGCGAACTGAAACTCGCCAACACCGGCCTCAGCTTCCCGGAATACCTGGATATCGTGGGGATGCCCCGCTGGTCCTCCGTCCAGGACGAATACGGGACCTGAGCGTTCCGACGACGCCTTACGAAGGTGGCGGCAGTAAAGAATTGAGCAGCACCGAGACCTCAAGCGCCTCCCATGGCGCCCCGCCCATACGCGGCATTGTCCTGACGCTTGTCGGGGTCATCCTGCTGACGGCCAGCGATGCCGCCATCAAGAAAAGCACCGGCTCGCTGCCGTTCGGAGAAGCGCTGTTCATCCGCGCAGTGTTCGTCCTCATTCCCATTGCCGCGATCGTCTGGTGGCGCGGCGCGGCCGCAAGCCTACGCATCACGAGCGTGCGCAACCTTTCTCTGAGGGCCCTGTTCGGGACCGGCTCAACATTTCTCGTGGTCGCATCGCTGTCGATCCTGCCCATGGGCGAAGTCCTAACGCTGATCTTCGTCACACCGATCATCGTCACCGCGCTGGCGCCGTTCCTACTGGGCGAGCATGTCGGCTGGCACCGCTGGGGCGCCGTGCTTGCGGGTTTCGCCGGCGTTGTCATCATGCTGCGGCCAGACTCGGGCGCTTTCCAGTACGCGATCCTGCTCCCCCTTGCCGCCGCACTGGTGGCTTCGCTGCGAGATATCGTCACCCGCCGGATCAGCGGCAGTGAGTCCTCACTCGCCATCCTCACATTCTCGGTTGTCGGGATGCTCGTGGCGTGTCTGGCGACCATCCCCTTCGGATGGCAGGCCGTCACCATAGAGGAGATCGCCGTGGCGGGCGGGTCTGGGCTGTTGTTCGGCCTCGCCCACTATCTGATGATAGAGGGATACCGCTTCGCCGAGGCGTCGCTGGTCGCCCCCTTCCGATACACCAACCTGCTTTGGGCGCCAGCGATGGGCTTTGTCTTCTTCGGAGAGATTCCAAGCCTGGCCCTGCTTGCTGGCGCCCCGATCATCGCGGCGAGCGGGCTGTATCTCGTGTGGCGCGAACGGCGGATTGCCACCGCTCGGGCACGAATCTAGGCAGCGCCGTCTTCCATCAGGTCTGGGCGCAGCGCCAGCCTGGCGAGACCGTCCATATCGGCGGCTTCCTCAGCCGGGAAGTTGAGCTCCACGGTGACGCCGTTCGGGTCGCGCACGAAGACCTGGTAGAGGTCCTGCTTGCTCGCCTGCTGCTCCAGATAGGTGATGCCCTTTTCCTTGAAGCGCCCCGTCATCTCGTGCCGGTTCTCGGCCCGGAAGGCGATGTGGTGGATCGGCCGGCTACCTTGCGCGATTTCCTTTGGCGTGGCGTTCGGATCAGGCCTGGGGCGCGGCGCATCGCCGGGGCGCGACGGCACGATGTGGATCACGTCGCGATCGCCTGCATAAAGCCAGGTCACCTCGACCTCGGGCCCGAAATCCGGATGCGGTCCTTTGGTGAACCCCAGATTGTCGATGTACCAGTCGATGGTTTCCTCGTAGTCCTGCGCCACAAGCAGGAAATGTTCGAGATGCGCGATTGCCATGATCTTCGTGTCTCTGCGTCTATAGTGAACTTGACGCCAGCGTAACAAATCACGGCGTTCATGCGAACGCCCGCAAAAGCGGATTTCGTGTGCAGCCGCTGCCCAACCAAGTATTACCTGTCCCGGCACGGCAACACGAAACCGCCAGAGTTCCCTGGAAAAACGCTGGCATGGAACTTGCTCATTTCCGCGCAGGCGGGCCCAGACCCGCGCGCGAACACTGGCCCGGGCGCAAACCGGTACCTTGCCATACGAAATCAATTCCTCTTACGCTGCTGCCTGATCGGTCGTCTTTCGGCGACCGAAGCAACAAATGCGGGTGGATCGGACACGAGTCCGCCCCGGAGGAAAAATCATGGGCGAAATCCTGGGACTGGGTATGACCCATTATCCCGGCCTGACCGGCACTGACGAGGGCCTGAGTTCGATCTGGCAGACGATCATCAATGCCCCGCGCATCGACCCGAAATGGAAGGACCAGCAGAACTGGCCCGAAGGTATGCTCGAAGAGGTCGGCAACGACATGGGCCTGTCGGCCGCCGGGCGTTACCGGGAACGGATGTGGAAGAACTTCCGCAAACAGCGCGAAATTATCGATGAGTTCGATCCGGACTTTATCGTGATCATCGCCGACGACCAGTACGAGAACTTCAAGGAAGACATCATCCCGCCCTTCTGCGTGTTCGGCCTAGACGACGAATTCGAGCAGGAGGTCTGGGGCCACGGCTTCATGTCTAAGAAGGACAATTACTGGGGCGAATCGCACGACACGAAGATGACCTTCCACGGCCATCGCGACGGCGCCAAGTATCTGACGGCCGGCATGCTCGAGCGCGGCGTGCCCATGCCCTACGCCTACAGGCTATCGAACTCGCCGATACTGGCACATGGCTTCAACTACACCATGCTGTATCTCGACGTCGACCGCAGGGGCTTCCCCTACCCGGTCGTACCCTTTCATGTGAACTGTTACGGCAGCGACGTGATCAAGGCGTCGGGCGCCTTCTCCCACCTGTTCGAGGAGCCCAAAGACGACGGCATGCCCGACCCGCCGGGGCCCAATCCGGCCATGTGCCACGAGATCGGCGCGAAAATGGCCGAGACCCTGGCCGCCAGCCCTTACCGCTCGGTCGTCATCGCCTCGTCGAGCTGGTCGCACTGCTTCCTGTCAACCAATACCGGCTATGTCGTGCCAGACACCGAGACCGATCGCCTCATGCTGGAGGCGCTAAAAAAGGGCGACTACGAGACCTGGCGCAATCGCACCATGGAGGAAACGGAAGCGGCCGGACACCACGAGATGCTCAACTGGCATGTGCTCGCCGGCGCCATGAACGCGCTTGACCGCAAGCCGGAGATTATCGACTACGTGGAGACCTTCATCTTCCAGTCGAACAAGTGCTTCGCTGCGTTCCCACCCGCCTAGAAGGGCAGGAAATAAAGTCTTAGGGGGATACGCCGATGGCGGAAAACCGCACGCCGGTTATCGACGCGCAGGTACATGCCTATGAGGCCGACCATCCGGGCCGGCCCTGGGCGGCGGTGCTGACCGGCCCGCCCTCGGCCAATGGCGAGGAAATGGTCACGGCGATGGATGCTGTAGGCGTCGATGGGGCGATCCTCGTCTCCGCCTACACCATGTACCGCTACGATCCGAGCTTCGCGCTAGAGGTCCACGGCAAATACCCCGGCCGGTTCGGGCTGGTCACGCCTTTCGATGCCGCCGATCCGGGTGTAGGTGAGAAGATCGACGACTGGGTGGCCAAGGACGGCACGGTCGGCATCCGGCTGCTGCTTGCCCATGGCATTTCCGATGCCGCAGGCGAGGCAGGCATCTCGCGTATTCTCGAAGGTGCGCGGCGGAACGACGTGCCCGTCAACGTGTACTGCACCCAGCGGCACAAACAGGTCGCCACGCTTGCCGCCCAGTTCCCGGATGTCTCGCTGGTGGTCGATCACATGGGGATCGTGCAGCCCTTCCACCCGCCGGCCCCGGAAGACGGCTGGGCGGAGTTGCCTAACCTGCTGGCGCTCGGCCAGTTCGGGAATGTAAGCGTTAAAATCAGCGGGGCAGGCACCCTGGCTCGCACACCGTTCCCATTTCCCGACATTCGCAAGCCCGTGCGGCTTATCCTCGACGCCTTCGGCCTCGATCGCTGCATGTGGGGAACCGACTGGACCCGCGCGGTCGAGCTACTGACCTATGAGGAAGGTGTCGAGGCATTCCAGCAGGGCGACTGGCTGTCCGACAGCGAGCGCGCCGCACTGATGGGCGGCAACGCACAGCGTATCTACAGCTGGTCACCGGGCAGCGCCTGAGCCCATGCGTCACGCTCGACCGAGGGCCTGCAGCACCTTCTCAGGTGTGAACGGCATGTCGGTCAACTCGGCATCCAATGGCGCAAGCGCGTCGTTGAGCGCATTCATCACCGCGCCCGGCGTTCCCGCAGTGCCTGCCTCGCCGGCACCCTTGGCACCAATCTCACTTTCCTGCGTCGGTGTCGCGATGTGGCCGACTACTGTATCCGGCATCTCACCGGTCGTGGGCACCAGATAGTCAACTAGGCTGCCGTTCATCAGCTGGCCGCGCTCGTCGTACAGGCACTGTTCATAGAGCGTCGGGCCGAGACCATGCGCGATACCGCCCCGGATCTGCTCATCGACGAGTTGCGGGTTCAGCACCGTGCCGCAATCCTCCACGCACCAGAATTTCAGCGGCCGGATCAGGCCAGTGTCGATGTCCACCTCGAGATAACATGCGAGGACTCCGTTGGTGAAGCAGAACGGGAACTGCTTGGGCACGAAATGGCGCGTGACCATCAGCTCCGGCTGGAAGTTGTCGAGCGTATCAGGCCGGAAATAGGCGATGCGTCCGCACTCGGCGAGCGAGATGCGCTCCTCACCCGTCTTCCGGTCAACCACAAGGCCCCCGACGATATCGAGTTCAACCGGTTGCGACTGGGTGATCATGGCAGCCAGCGCCAGAATATTTTCGCGTAGCGCGTGCGGCCTGCCAGGTCGCCTCACCGCCGACGCCCGCACCGCGTGACGCCCAGGTGCCGCCGCCATACGGCGTGACCTCCGTATCGCCGGTGACCAGACGCACAGTCTCCATGGGAACCCCGATCGCATCCGCTGCGATCTGAGCATAGATCGTCTCGGTCCCCTGACCCTGTTCACCGCAGCCATGAAGCACGACGATGCTACCACCCGGCTCCATCTTGACAGAGCAGCCATCCTGAGCGGAAACGCGTATTCCGCCGACGCCATAGAACATAGCCGACGGGTTGGTGATCTCGATCATACTCGCGAAACCGATACCACGGTAAACACCCTTTTCCCGGAGCGCGGTCTGCTCGGCACGCAGGCCTTCATAGTCCATCAGCCGCGTGATCTCATCAATGCACCGGTGATGCGACATCACCTCGAACAACGGTCCAGACAGCGCCTTATGAGGGAAGGCGTCGTCTTGAATCAGGTTACGCCGCCGGATCTCCACTGGGTCCATTCCGATGGTCCGCGCGGCAGCATCGACCATGCCCTCTACGAAGCCGACGGAGACAGGGTGTCCAACCGCGCGGTAGTTCGAGTACGGCCCCATATTGGTGAACACGGTCTCGATCCGCGCCCGGTAGGCCTCTAGCGTGTACCACTGGCCCGAGATGTTGCAGATCTGGTTCCCCTCCACAGCGCTTCCGCGCGGATAGACAGAGTACGGGCCAACCGCCAGACGGTCCTCAAAACCGAGTGCGAGGATCTTTCCCTCGTTGGTGACGGCCATCGTCGCCTTGACCCGATGGTCGCGCGAGTGAATGTCACTGATAAATGACTCCAGCCGGTCGGCCACGAACTTGACGGGCCGGCCCAGCATCATCGACAAGGCGCATGTCGCCAGTTCGTCGCCATAAACATGGGTTTTGATGCCGTAGGACCCGCCCACATCCTTGCAGATGACTCGAACCGCGCTCTCTGGCAGGCCGAGCAAGTCAGCGTAGCAGTCCTGCACCATGTTCGGCGCCTGATGCGAGATATAGACTGTCATGCGCCGCTCAGCGGAATGCCAGTCGCCGACGACTGAACGCCCCTCAAGGCACACGCCGGTATGGCGTGGAAACCGGAAGGTCCGCTCGATCACATGATCGGCTTTCGCCAATGCCGCCTCGAAATCGCCGGCGTCGAGTTCGCGCTCGAAACACATATTGTCTCCGATATCCGGATGGATCACCGGCGTGGCGGGATCGAGCGCGGTCTCGATATCGACGACCACCGGCAGCTCCTCATAGGAAACCTCGATCATGTCGAGCGCGTCTTCAGCCTGGTGACGCGTTTCCGCGACCACCACCGCGATGGTTCCCGCACCAGCAGACCCGATCGATTTCTGCTGCGCGGACTTCATGCCCTGGAAATGCGCAAGTACGCCGGCAAAGGTCTTCACCTCGGCAAAGTCTCGGCCCGTGAAGACGCGGATGACGCCGGGCATTTCTTCCGCCCCCTCAACATTGATCGCCATGATACGCGCATGAGCATGGGGGCTGCGCAGAAACACCGCGTGGACCATGCGCGGCAGTAGGATGTCATCGACATACTGCGCCTGGCCCTCGACAAGGCGGCGCGCTTGGGGACGCGGGATACTGCGGCCGACATAGCCGGAGTCGGGTGCTTCCGCGACGCTCATGAGACTCTCCCACTTCTGCGCTGTTCTATTACGGACTCAATCGCATCGACGATGGCTTCATAACCGGTGCACCTGCAGATGTTGCCCGACAGGTGATCGCGGATCTCGGCGCGGTCATGCACCTTGCGATCGCGCATAAGCTCCGCTGCGGTGATCAGCATCCCCGGTGTACAGAACCCACATTGCGCGGCATTGCGTTGAACGAATGCCTCCTGCAGATCACGCAGCTCACCGCTGGCGGTCACCCCCTCTAGGGTCTCCACGTCCTTCCCGTCCGCCTGGACGGCAAGGAACAGGCAGCCGCGCACGATGGTGCCATCGACCCGCAGGGTGCAGGCGCCGCACACCCCGTGCTCACACCCCACCCGCGTGCTCGCAAGCTGGTAACGGGTCCGCAGAAAATCAACCAGATGCAGGCGCGGAGACACAGAGGCCCGCTCCTCACGCCCATTCAGGCGGGCTTTTGTCCGTTCAGACCCCAAGCCCAAGCATCACGCCGGCGAGATGACGCTTGGTAGCCGCTGCGTGATAGAGATCGGATGTGAACTCAACCCCGGATTCCAGGGCCGCGCGCGCCGCATCCACGCCGTCTTTACCGCCGCTTTCGATCGCCTGCTCAACATGTTCAGCGATCCCGAAAGGCGATTTCGGCCATCAGTCCAGGCACCGACTGAGCAACGCCCGCGATTGCGAAATCACCACGCCGGCGGGCAAGCTCAAGCACAACCGAGCGCACGTTCTCCGGCTGGGCCGGCAAATCGACTCGAACCAGCAACTCATCCTCACCCATCGCTGTCGTATAGAGACCCTGGAAGAAGTCGCGCGCCGGGATCACCCGTTCACCAGAGGGTCCCGCCACAATCATTGAAGCATCGAGCGCAAGACAGCCGACACAGCGCGCGCCGAAGGCCAAGTGCTCAAAGCGCCAATGCGGATCGTGCGAGTCCCGATACCTTCAAGTTCGGCGAGCGTTGAGATCATTTCTTTTCGTAATTGATGCCAATTCCATCTCCTGTGGCACAGGAGTGGAACAAGACAGGGCAATCGCCTACTTCCGAGGGGAACAGAGACACTGCAAAAACCACCTAAGGCCTTGCAATAGAGCCCAAGATACCTCGGAGGATTTGGTGGAGCTGAGGGGAATCGAACCCCTGACCTCTACATTGCGAACGTAGCGCTCTCCCAACTGAGCTACAGCCCCACCGGTGCCGAAAACGGCGCGTACCGCGTGGGCTTTTTGTGTTGGCAAGCCCTGCGCGGCGCGGCGGAATATGTGAGCGCGCGTATATCCATGTCAAGCCGCGTTTGGCCAAGAAAATCGTGCCTCCGCAGCGCCTTCCGGACACACCTGGCTTACTGGACAGCCGCCGAGGTGCTGGCTAGTCTCGCAGCCAATCATCTCGTCGCGGCTCCGCCGCCACAGCCCTGTTCGGGAGAGTTCCGCCCATGGTCGCCTTGGCCAATCTCATTAGCCAGGTTATCTGGCTCTATATGCTGGCACTCATCTTTTCCGTGATCCTGAGCTGGCTAGTCCAGTTCAACGTCATCAACACGTCGAACCGCTTCGTCTATCAGATCGGTGACTTCCTCTACCGGATCACCGAGCCGGCGCTGCGCCCGATCCGTTCGGTCATCCCCTCAGTCGGCGGCATTGACCTGTCACCGCTGATCCTGATCTTGATTCTCGGTTTCCTGCGGCAGTGGATCCCCGAACTCCTGCTCGGTTAAACGGCACAGAGCTGACCCTGCGCGTGCGGGTTACACCCCGCGCGCGGTGCAATGGCCTCGAGGGGCTGGCCGAGACCACGGACGGACCCGCACTGAAAATTGCCGTCACCGCGCCACCCGAAGACGGCAAGGCGAACACCGCCGTCCTGAAGATCCTTTCTAGGGCACTGGGTATTCCCCGCTCGTCTCTCACAATCCGAGCGGGTAAAACATCGCGCAACAAGACGGTGGCCGCCTCCGGCGACACCGCGACTCTGCAGGCCGTGCTAGAGGCGGTCCGCACACAAACACACCGAGATAAGCCGGGCGGAGAGTGACGGCATGAGCGATTTTTCAGACAAGATCATCGACGGGAAGGCCTTCGCGGAAGGCTTGCGCGAACGCATTGCTGTCGAGGTGGCGAAGCTTAGGGCCGATCACGGACTCGCACCCGGGCTGGCGGTCGTACTGGTCGGCGAAGACCCCGCCAGCCAGGTTTATGTACGCAACAAGGGCAAGGCCGCCGAGACGGCAGGCATTGCGGCCAGCGATCATCGGCTCGACGCCGCCACCTCGCAGGAGGAACTCGTCGCGCTGGTGGAGAGGCTGAACGATGACCCGTCGGTCCACGGCATTCTCGTCCAGCTTCCCGTTCCAGACCAGATCGACGAGAATGCCGTGATCGACGCCATCGCGCCCGCCAAGGATGTGGACGGGTTCCATGTTATCAATTCAGGCCGGCTGGCCACCGGTCAGATGGACGGTCCCAATGCCGCCATGGTGCCCTGCACACCGCTGGGCTGCCGGATGCTGCTGGAGGACAGGCTGGGCGATCTGTCCGGCCTCGACGCGGTGGTACTGGGCCGCTCCAACATCGTCGGCAAGCCCATGGCGGCTCTGCTCACACAGGCGAGCTGTACGGTCACGGTTGCACATTCGCGCACCAGGAACCTGGAAGAGGTATGTCGCCGCGCAGACATCCTGGTCGCCGCAGTCGGACGCCCTCAGATGGTCAAGGGTGAGTGGATCAAGAAGGGCGCGGTCGTCATCGATGTGGGCATCAACCGCATCGCGGCGCCGACTGACGATGAGCCGGACAGGACGCGGCTAGTCGGCGATGTAGACTTTGAGGAGGCGTTAAAGGTCGCGGGCGCGATCACGCCTGTGCCCGGCGGCGTCGGGCCCATGACCATCGCCTGCCTGCTAGCCAACACGGTGACGGCAGCCTGTCGGCAGAACGGGGTTGAGCCGCCAAAATTCTAGCCCTGTTCCGGCAGGCGGTAACGGACCACACCCTTGACGTGAGCCGGGTCCTCAACCGGCCTGCCCTTCCGCAAGACCTCCACCCGGCCCGCACGGGCCAGGTGAATCGCCTGCTGTTTCACGGCGGGCAGGTACTTTCGCCAGAGGTCCGGCGGGTCCTTGGGCGTGCGGCGCGCCTCCGCGATGGCGCGTGCTACCTCTTCCGGGGTGACGGAGGCGCCGGGCTTCTGGGCACCCAGCTCTGCAAGGATCGCGTCGGCGACCGGATCGGATGTTTCGCTCATGGGCGGTTTCTAGCATTCCCACGGGCGGTGGACGACTCCAGCTTGCGTCCTCATATTGAAGAAGCGAGGAGCGAAAATTGACCGGAAGCCTGAACGAGTTGTTCGCGGCAACCGTCCTCTTTGTCGGCGGTCACTTCGCGCTGTCCAGCCTTCCCATGCGTACAGCGCTGCTGGGTAAGCTGGGCGAAACGCGCTTCCTGCCGCCTACTCCGCCGCGATGACGGTCGTCTTTATCTGGATGATCCTTGCCTTCATCGACGCCCCCGTCGCCATGTCCTGGACGCCGCCAAAGCCGTTCGCCTGGCTACCCGCCATAGGCATGCCCTTCGCGCTCTTTCTGATTGTCGGCGGGCGGCGTGTGGCATATCGACAAGCGCCGTGAGTACTACTACGGCGCCGACTGAGGGCCCGTCCTGCTGACAACCAGCGCCGGGCCTTTCGCCGCAATGTTGAACGGCCACACGAAGATGGACTGGGCCGGCATCGGCTGGTGGCGGCGGCTGATCACTATCGCCGTCTATCTGGCGCTAGTGACCGTCCACGGCTTCGCCATCGGCGTACCTGCCTGGCCAGTTTAGGTTAGTCAATGTTCGACTAGTCGGATCAACTAGCTGCGCAGCGCCTTGGCGAGGCGCAGGCGCAGCGCCTGCAGTTTGATAAAGCCGGCGGCATCGCGCTGGTCATAGACCTGGTCGTCCTCGAAGGTGACGTGGTCGAGCGAGTACAGGCTATCCATCGACTTGCGGCCCACGACCGCGACAGAGCCCTTGAAGAGCTTCAACCGCACCGTGCCATTCACGCGCTCCTGGCTCTTGTCTATCAGGGCCTGCAACATCTCGCGCTCGGGCGCGAACCAAAAGCCGTTGTAGATCAACTTCGCGTAGCGCGGCATCAGCTCGTCCTTAAGGTGCATGGCCTCGCGATCGAGCGTGAGGGATTCCATTCCACGATGGGCGGCCAGAAGCACCGTACCGCCGGGCGTCTCATAGACACCTCGCGATTTCATGCCGACGAAACGATTTTCCACCAGGTCGAGGCGGCCGATCCCGTTTGCGCCGCCCAGTTCGTTGAGCTTCGTCAGCAGCGCCGCGGGCGATAGCTTCACACCGTCGATGGCTACCGGGTCGCCGCGCTCGAAATCGATCTCCATATATGTCGGCTTGTCCGGCGCGGCCTCAGGCGCGACCGAGCGCGAATAGACGAACTCATCGGGCTCGGCCCAGGGGTCCTCCAGCACCTTGCCCTCGGCGGAGATGTGCAGGAGGTTCGCATCGACCGAGAACGGCGCTTCACCGCGCTTATCCTTGGCGATGGGAATCTGGTGCTTCTCTGCGAAGTCGAGCAGTTTAGTGCGCGAGGTCAGGTTCCATTCACGCCAAGGCGCGATCACCTTGATGTCCGGGTCCAGAGCGTAATAGCCCAGCTCGAATCGGACTTGGTCGTTGCCCTTGCCGGTCGCCCCGTGAGAGACGGCATCCGCTCCGGTTTCATGGGCGATCTCGATCTGACGCTTAGCTATCAGCGGGCGAGCGATGGACGTGCCCAGCAGGTAAACGCCCTCATAGACAGCATTAGCGCGGAACATCGGGAACACGAAGTCGCGTACGAATTCCTCGCGCAGGTCCTCGATATAGATTTCCTTGATGCCAAACATCTCGGCCTTGGCGCGCGCCGGCTCCAGTTCCTCGCCCTGGCCGAGGTCGGCGGTGAAGGTCACCACCTCGCAGGCATAGGTTTCTTCAAGCCACTTCAGGATGACGGACGTGTCGAGGCCGCCCGAATAGGCAAGCACCACTTTCTTCACGTCGCCCGGTTTGACGGCCACGGTCATGTCGCTGGTTCCGTAAGCTGGAAAAATTTGCGGGCGGAGTATAGTCCGGCGCGCCGCCGCCGCAACTGCAACGGATCGCGAAATCCGCTAACGCCTCGCTGCCGTTTCTATATCGGCCACCACGCCAGGAGGTGGCGGTCGCTCGACAGTATCGTTCGGATCGCACGGCTGGTCGGATGCGTCTCCTGTTCAGGCGATGACGGCAGACGCAAGCAATAGCGCGAGGGCAAACCCAGAAGTCCAATCACAGAGCCGGAAATGGCCGTTGCCAAGGCGTCCAGACCTAGATCGAGAAGCCCTCGTCCCCATCGCAGGCGTTAAGATAAGCTGCAATCTACCGCGAGGAGAGATCGTAATGTCTAGAGATTTCGTGGTTACTAGGCCGCGGTCCGCGGGGGGCGTTCGCTGTCGGACTTCAGCTGCCCGCAGGCTGCCATGATATCTTCACCGCGTGGCGTACGCACGGGAGACGGGTAGCCCGCATTGCGAACAATTTCTGCGAAAGCCTCGATCCGCTTGTGCGTGGAGCGGTCGTACGGCGCACCCGGCCAAGGGTTGAAGGGAATCAAGTTTACCTTGGCGGGAATGCCGGAGATGATCCGCACCAGTTCGCGCGCATCCGCGTCGCTGTCGTTCACATCGCGCAGCATCACGTACTCGAATGTGATGCGCCGCGAGTTTTTCAGGCCCGGATAGTCCCGGCAGGCCGCCAGTAGATCCTCGATCGGGTATTTACGGTTGATCGGCACGATCTCATCGCGCAGATCATTGCGCACCGCGTGGAGGGAGACCGCCAAACCGACGCCCAGCTCCTCGCCGCAGCGGCGGATCAGCGGCACCACACCCGCCGTCGAAAGCGTGATTCGGCGGCGCGAGATGGCGATGCCGGCGTCGTCCATGACGATCCGCAGCGCCTTAGAGACATTGTCGAAATTATAGAGCGGCTCGCCCATGCCCATCATCACGATGTTCGACAGCGCACGCTCATAGATGGTGGGGCGTTCCGGCGTCGGCCATTCACTGAGGTGATCTCGGGCTAGCATGATCTGGCTAACAATTTCAGTCGGACCCAAGTTGCGAACCAGCTTCTGAGTGCCCGTATGACAGAACCGGCAGTTCAGGGTGCAGCCCACCTGGCTCGAGACGCACAACGTGCCCCGGTCTTCCTCGGGGATATGGACGCACTCGACCTCGTTGCCGTCACCCAAGCGCAACAGCCATTTGTGGGTGCCGTCCACCGAGGCGAGATCGCGCGAGATGTTGGGACGGGCAATGACGAAGCGCTCGGCCAGCTTCGCGCGCAGTGTCTTCGAGACGTTGGTCATCATGTCAAAATCGGTGACGCCGCGACCGTAGATCCACTGGAAGAGCTGGTCGGCGCGGAAGCGCGGCTCGTCCATTTCAGCAAGGACCGCAACAAGGTCGTCGCGATCCATGCCGATCAGGTTGAGCGGGCTATCGGCCTGCGGCGCGGGCGCCGCAAAAATGTCGGGGTTCAGTGGCATGGCGACCAGATAAGCCGCACCAGCGGCAAACGCAACACGTCGCTGACCTGGATTAAGGGGAAAATCGTCCCCGGTGGTGAGAATGTTCTCAGATCCAACAGGGAGTTCTGATGAACCACAAACATGGCAAAAGCCTGCATGCCCTGTTTGCCCATCCTATCAGTGCGAAGATCTCTTCCAAGAGCGTCGATGCCGCCATCGGCGAGCTGGGAGGCGAGATCGAGGAACGCCATGGGGGGCGGTTTTGATACCGCCTAAACGGGCATTTCGCGGAATTCGCAAACCCGCACCATACGAAGCACTCGGATCAGGTGCGCCATGCACGCAAGTTCCTAGAGAATGAGGGCATCGACCCGAAGCAGGATACTCGCCCTAGGCGTGGCCGGTGACCAGCGTCAGCGCCCACAGGCCTTGTTGATGGCCCGGTGCGCAGCACTGGTCCCCTTCAAAGAATAAGTGTCCGTCGTCGGGTTACCCCGGCCCGAAACGCCTTTTACGCTCATGCGCGAGCCCTTGCGCAACGCAGCGACGATGACCGCATCGTCGGCGGGCTTGTAGGTCCATGCACTTTCGTCCCGAGTGAAGAGCTGCCAGGTGTTGCCGCCGATAGCGACTTCGGCCTCGGAGCCCTGCTTGAACGGATAGCCAATATCGACCTGGACGACATCGAACTCCTTCTGGGCTGGTCGGTGCCAGACCAGGAAAAAGATCTCACCTCGGCGTGAGCGCAGGCTGGCCTCCTTCGGCTTGGAGACCATGAAGCAGAAGCGGCTGGCGCCATCGCCACGGGTGTAGACGTCCCAGTCACCATAGCGGTTGAGCAGTTCAGCGTCCTGCGCATCCGCGGTGGAGCACGCAAAGGTCGACAGCCCGGCCAGTGCTGCGGCCATACAGAGCGAGATAAATCGTGTGCGCATCATTCGATCCAACTACCAATCCCAACTGAGTCATGCCAAGCGGCTTTTCCTTCAATACATTGTTTTCGCACGCGATTTTTCAGCGTGCATTCCGTTTGCGAAAGATGGGGGCTCCGTGAATATGGTTCGGAAGAGCCCCGCCGGGTCCACCGGGCGTAAGCGGACGGGCCGCGAACCGGCCCAAGGTCAACGTCCGGTCGTACATGACGATCGCGGCCGCAAGACCAACATTCACGCAGAAACGTGTCGGAATCTTGACGACATGATCGCAGCGCGCCGTGAGTTCGGGAGAAATCGACCCTCGCTCCGGACCCAGCACATAAGCGGCCTGGCGCGGGTGGCGAAAACTAGGTAGGTCAACCGCGTCATCAGTCAGCTCCACACCCACCAGCTGGCAACCGCGAGGAAGGGTGAAGTCGTCCAAACCTGCATATTCGTGCAGTGGCAGGTGTTCGGGCGCGCGGGAGGTATCGGAGCGCCCACCCTCGCGCTTCGGATAGACCGCCCCTATGGTGAATACGAAGCTCGCCCCAAAGGCATGGGCAGTGCGCATGATCGCGCCCACATTCATAGGCTTCGAGATACCCTCGACACCGACGCTGAAATAACCGCGGATTTTGCTTTCGTTCATGCCGTCTCCACCCCGTCACGCGCGTCCCTACTAACTTGCACACCCCCTTGGGGCGGGGCAAGGTGAGTACATGGATAGACTCCCGCGTCCGCACGCAGATAAAACGCTGGCGCCCGTCAGTGTGGCCAATCCGATGCTGGTCGAAGTCGTGCCGGCACCTTGGTGGAAAGCCTTCATCTCGGAGCCATCGCTGCAGAGCAGTTCTATCTGCACGGCAGCGGCGCGTTCGCGACCGACGTCATTTCCGCCGCTGATCCGGACGATCTGGTGAAGGGTGATGTGAAAGGTGTCTATGTCGAGATCTTTCTTGCTCTGGGGCTTGGTGTCGCCCTCAAGATCGACGACGGTGCGAGACGTGCAGATGACATTGACGCTTCGCCTGTCGCAGGTTCAAACCAACTGGGCAGGACGTGGCGTCGGGACATTGCGTCCCTGCGATGCTCTGGAATTCTAGTAACCGGGAGACGGAAAATATGCGCGCAATCGTCTGCGAGAACTGGGGCGAACCGGCCGACTTGAAACTAGGCGAACTGCCAGAGCCGGAGATGGGCCCCGGACAGGTCCGCATCCGCATGCGCGCAGCAGGGGTCAACTTCGCAGACGTCGTTCTGGTGCGCGGTAACTATCAGGAAAAACCTGATCTGCCTTTCGCGCCGGGCTTGGAAGGCGCGGGTGAGATCATCGAGGTCGCGGACGACGTCACCGAGTTCAAGCCTGGCGATAGGGTGATGGCGCTCACCTCCTCCGGCGCCTTCGCCGAACAGGCCGTGTGCAGCGCCAACACCGTCTTCCACACGCCCCACGGCATGGACGACACTACAGCGGCGGCCTTCGCGGTGGCCTACGGCACCTCGCATCTGGCGCTGCATCATCGCGCTGAGCTCAAGCCCAGTGAGACGGTGCTGGTGCTGGGCGCGGGCGGCGGTGTCGGCCTAACGGCGGTAGAATGCGCGAAGGCGACAGGTGCGACGGTTATCGCGGCAGCCTCAACGCCCGAGAAACTAGCGCTGGCTGTCGAACGCGGCGCGGATCACGCCATCAACTACAACGAGGCCGACCTGCGTGCGGAAATCCTAAAGCTTACCGACGGTAACGGCGTCGATGTGGTCTATGACCCGGTGGGCGGCGGTCTGGCGACAGCCGCGATGCGGTCCATGGCCTGGGCCGGACGCTTCCTGGTGATCGGCTTCGCCAGCGGCGATGTCCCGCAGTTTCCGGCCAACTATCTGTTGGTGAAGAACATCGCCATCGTCGGTGTCTATTGGGGCGCCTATCGCACCCGCGAGCCCGAAACCCTGCGCACGGGCCTGAAGGAGTTGGGCAAATGGTGGCAGGCGGGCAGGCTGAAACCCCATATCTCGCAGGTCTTCCCGTTGGCCCACGTGCCGAAGGCGATGGCACTTCTGGAGGGCCGGCAGGCCACGGGCCGCGTCGTGATCGATATCGACGGCTGACCGCTCCCATGACTGACCATGACACGCGCGACCAAAGGGTCCGTAACCAGAACGAATCCTGGCCCTATCCCGAGCGCAATCTCTTTCGATTCGCACACAAAGCTACCATCCTCGGCATATAAGTTCGCTAGGCAGTGCGCCGCCGTCCCACAGCAAGGATCATGCCGATGGTGGTCACGACTAGCCCCGCCCAAGCGATGGAGGTTGGCACCTCATCCAGTAGCGCGACCCCCAGCAATACGGCCAGCGTCGGGGCACCCGCCAAGAAGACTGCCATCGTCGTGGCGCGAATGGACTGTGTGGCCCGGGTGATCAGCATGACGACGATAAAGCTCGCCACGACGCCCTGGTAAGCGGCCTGCAACACCACTTCCTGCCAGGGCGGGAATACATTGAAGTTCAGCAGGCCTGAGGGCAGGAACAGCATCCAGATCGGGATATAGACAGCGGAACTGATGATCGGGATCGCGATTACCGCCTGCAAAAAGGTCACGTTCCAGCGCCGCAGCACTGTCATATAGATCGCGAAGCACAGCCCCGCCCCCACCAGCAGCAGGTCGCCCAGCCATTGCTGCGCAGGCGCATTGATCGAGAAGCTGTCACCACCCAGCATCGCCGCCCCGGCGACGATCAGCAGCAGTCCAAATAGCTGAGGCCCGGTCGGATGCTCGCGTAGCCAGAGATAGCCAAGGATCGCCGCGAAGATTGGCATGCTGCCATTGGTGAGAACGCCTGCATGGATCACCGGCGCTAGCGACATACCGCCGAAGGATGTCAGAGCGAAAGGCGCGCCAACTCCGAAAGAAATGACCGCCCCCTTCCAAAGAGGCAGTCCCGCAAAGCCGCGAATGGTGAAAAGCGGGAAGACGATGATGGCGGCCACACCGACGCGCAGCGCGGCCACATCAAAGGGGGTCAGCGAGTTGAGGACACCGAACCGGGAGGCAACGATCCAGCCGCCCCAGATGAACGGCACCACGAGGCCGCACGCGACCCCCACCGCAAAGCTAGGGCGTGCGTCGTTCACGGCTTTACTGTCTCGCGGCCCGGCAAGGCCGCTCCCGACAACAGGCCCGGTCCGAGCGCGATGAGAATGCCGGCGGTTACGATCACCACGCCTGCAATGCTGATATCGGACGGGTGTTCCCCCAGCAGCGGGATCGCCATCAGCAGGGCCACCGCCGGCGCGCCGGACATGACTGCGGCCTGGCGCATGCCGCCCAGCATCCGCGCGGCATGGGCGATCAGGATCGAGGCGATAAACGCCGCGACGATGCCCTGATAGACCGCCTGGATCGCAATCTCCTCCCATGGCGCAGTCACCATGTTGCTGGGTAGGAAGATTAACCAGAGGGGAATGTAGATCGACAGGTTTAGCGCGTTGACTACGCTCAGAGATTGCAGCGCCGTCAGTCCCCACCCACGCACCGAGGTCAGGAATGTCGCGTTGCAGGCCGCTGCACCCAGAAACAGCAGGTGCCCGCGCCACTGGCCCGGCTCCCCATAAGACAGGGCGTCCCAGCCCGTCGCCGCGACACCGAGGACGATCATCGCCACGCCCGCGATCCGCCATCCGCCTAGCCGCACCCCGAACACTGCCCAGGCCAGCAAGGCCGCGAAGATGGGCATGGCACCGTTGATAACAATGCCTCCATGGGCCACTGGTGCAAAGGACATGCCGCCGAACACGAACAAGGTGAACGGCGCGCCCGAGGTAATGCCGATCACCGCCGCCTTCCACCACGCAATGCGCGGCCAGCGCACGATGAACAAGACGGGAATAGTCGCGACCCCGGCCACGCCAAAGCGACAGGCCGCCATGTCATAGACGGTTAGCGAGGAGGTCGCCCCGAACCGGGAAACAACTAGAAAGCCCGCGAACACGAACAGCACGCCAATCCCGGCGGCAAGCCCTCCCAGCGCGTCTCGGTTCATGTTGGTTCGACCCTCGGATGGAAAAAGGCCCCGCCGCGCGGGCGAGGCCTTTCCAAACTACCGGACGCGTCGTACGTCCGTCGATATGCCTGGATTACTGGGTGACGATGGTCGCTTCCGACTTCTCGCGCACTTCATCGACACTCACGCCCGGCGCCAGTTCCTTGATGTGCACACCACCTTCACCAATGGTGAAGACACCTAGCTCGGTGATGATATCATCGACCACACCAGCACCGGTCAGCGGCAGGGTGCATTCCCTGAGCAGCTTCGCCGAACCATCCTTGGCGTTGTGGTCCATCAGGATCACGACGCGCTTGACGCCGGCGACCAGGTCCATCGCGCCGCCCATGCCCTTGACCATCTTGCCCGGGATCATCCAGTTGGCGAGATCGCCGTTCTCGGCCACCTGCAGGGCGCCGAGAATCGACATGTTGATGTGCCCACCGCGGATCATCGCGAAGGACTGAGCACTGTCGAAATAGACAGATTGCGGCAGCTCGGTGATGGTTTGCTTGCCCGCGTTGATTAGGTCGGCATCGACCTCATTGTCGCGCGGAAACGCGCCCATGCCCAGCATCCCGTTCTCGGACTGGAACGTCACATCCATGCCCTCGGGAATGAAGTTCGCAACCTTCGTCGGCATGCCGATGCCGAGATTAACGTAGAAACCGTCTTCGAGCTCCTGCGCCGCGCGGGCACACATATCGTCACGTGACCAAGCCATATTCCGTCTCCTTCTCGTATCCGTTCGCCGTGCCGGTTAGTCTTCGCGGACCGTGCGGAATTCGATCCGCTTCTCGAAGTCTTTCCCTTCAAAGATTCGGTCGGTGTAGATGCTGGGGAGGTGGATGCAGTCGGGATTGAGCTGCCCCGGCTCCACCAGTTCCTCGACCTCGACGACGCAGATCTTGCCTGCAGTCGCCATCGGCGCGTTGAAGTTGCGCGCGGTCTTGCGGAAAACCACGTTGCCCGCCGTGTCGCCTTTCCACGCTTTCACGATGGCCAGGTCGCCGGTAAGCCCGCGTTCCATGACATAGGTCTCACCGTCAAAGACCTTGGTTTCCTTGCCTTCGGCGATAAGTGTCCCGACACCCGTCTTTGTATAGAAGGCCGGGATACCCGCCCCGCCGGCGCGCACCCGCTCAGCAAGCGTGCCCTGCGGGTTGAATTCCAGTTCCAGCTCGCCGGCGAGGAACTGTGCCTCAAAGGTCTTGTTCTCGCCCACATAGGACGAAATCATCTTCTTGACCTGACGGGTCTGGAGCAGAAGGCCGAGGCCGAAATCATCAACGCCCGCGTTGTTCGACGCGATGGTCAGGTCCTTCACACCAGAATCGCGGATCGCAAGGATCATGTGCTCGGGAATGCCGCACAGGCCAAAGCCACCGGCAAGAATAGTCATGCCGTCGAATAGCAACCCGTCAAGTGCGGATTTCGCGTCCGAATAAACCTTTTTGCTCATCTCTCAGCCCTGATTTGTTCGTTCTCGTTACCCGCGCCGCCCTGTTCCGGTAGCGTCCCCGGACGCCTGCGACCGGACGTCTGTGCGGTGCGCCGCCGATAAACAACAGCCAGCGGCGGCTGTCAAACATTGCCCTCGGGAGGGACAGGCGCGGGTGGGAGTATGCCCAAACACGCGCGAGCTTCAAAGCCGCCTTCGCATGTTCTGCGTGCCGCGCCGGGTGACTATCGGTGCGCAACCGCCATCGCTAATGTGGCCCGCCATGCCCCGCGCCGCCCCCCTTTCCACCGCCGTCCTGTCCAGCCTCCTGATGCTGGGTGCGGTAGTGATGTTCTCTGCGGCGCACGGGCTGGTCCGCTATGCCAGCAGTGAACTGCACCCGTTCGAGATCGCCTTCCTGCGCTCGTTCTTCGGCCTGGCGTTCATGCTGCCATTTATTATGAAGGGGCCGGATTATTCCGATTTACGGGTCAAACTACCTAAGATTCACCTGATACGGGGGTTTTCGTCTTCCATGGCAACCATCGCATGGTTCACGGCAGTGGCCATCATGCCACTGGGTGAGGCCGTGGCACTGAACTTCACCGCGCCGCTATTCGCGACGATTCTCGCCGCCATCTTCCTGCATGAGGCGGTCCGCTTCCGTCGCTGGTCGGGTACCTTCATAGGCTTCATCGGCGTCCTGATTGTGGTCCGGCCCGGTGTCGATTCGGTCGAGCTTGGCGCGCTGCTGGCGCTCGGCAGTGCCATGCTGATCTCGGTCAATGTGCTGATGATCCGGGTGCTCGCCCAGGCAGACAGCACCCGGTCCATCGTGGCGTCATTCAACATGTTCCTGACCATCTTCACACTGATCCCGGCACTGTTCGTCTGGCAATGGCCGAGCTGGACCATGATCGGCGTGACCTTCGCCGTTGGCGCGATGACCACCATCGCCCACCTGTTGATGACCCGCGCCATGCGGATAGCCGAGGCCTCGGCGGTGATCCCTCTCGATTTCATGCGCCTTCCGGTCTCGGCGGCTATCGGGTTCTTTTTCTTCTCGGAAATTCTCGACACCTGGACAATCATCGGCGCACTGATCATCGGCACTTCAACGGTCTACGTAGCCCGCAACGAGGCCCTGGCCGCCAAGAGGCAGAGATGAAGTTCACCTGGGACGAGAGCGATCGGCTGCTCGGGCTGCCGCGAGCCGTCTGGGGGGCGCTGTCCATGGCCGCCGGAGTGGCATGCCTGGCCGGCAATCATTCCATCGTCCGTGTGGTTGCCGACGAGGTCGGCGGGTTCGAAACCTCCGCGCTGCGGTTCCTCTGGGCCATCCCCTTCATGATTCCCTGGCTGGTCCGATACCGCGGCGCGGTGGCGCGCACCCAACGTCACGGCCTGCATTTCGTCTCCGCGGCGCTAACGGCAATCACCACCGCGTTGCTATTTCTCGGCCTGTCAAAACTACCGCTGGCCCTCACCACAACCCTAAACTTTACCGCGCCGCTGTTCACGACAATCCTGGCCGTACTGATCCTGAAGGAGCGCGTCGAGATTGCGCGCTGGGCCGCCACCGTGATCGGCTTCGCCGGAGTCATTGTTATCTTGCGGCCCGGCGTCGTCGCCTTCAACCCGGCCGTGCTGCTGCCGATCTGTTCCGCGTTCACGCTGTCGATCTGGTACCTGACCCTAAAGCGCCTGGGGCGCACGGAATCAACGGCTACCATCACCTTCTACCAAACGATCTGGGCCTCGCTTCTGCTGATGCTGTTGGCCCTGCCCGACTGGCAGACGCCGAGCTGGACCGCCACCGGGCTGTCCATCGCCATGGGCGCCATGGGGACAGCGGCGATATTCCTGATGGCACGCGCCTTCGACCTGGCTGACGCCTCTCTCGTCGCCCCATTTGACTACGCCCGGCTGCCGTTCATAGCGCTGATTGCCTATCTCGCTTTCGGCGAGGTGCCCGGCCTGTTCACGGTGACCGGTGCCGTGATCATCATCGGCGCGGCCTTCTTTACGGCCCGGCGCGAGTCCCGCGCCAACAAGCCCGCTGCGGTTGACTTCGACAAGCCGTAGGCCGGTAATTGACCCTGCCCTGGACGAGGGCACATGGGAGAGGCAGATGGATTTCGGGATCTTCAACCTGATGAACCGGCGGCACCCGTCGCAGTCAGTGCGCCAGGCCGTCATCGACACGGTTGAACAAGTACAGGCCGCCGAGACTGCTGGCTTCGGGATTGCCTGGTTCACAGAGCACCACTTCTCGAACTATTCGCTGTCGCCGTCACCGCTGATGATGATTGGCCATGTCGCGCCCCAGACCCTGCGCATTAAGCTGGGCTCCGCGGTCGTGCTGCCGGCGCTCTACCAGCCCGCGCGCCTGCTGGGGGAAATCGCGCTTGCCGACTGTCTGTCCGGCGGCCGCCTCGTGCTGGGCCTCGGGGCGGGATATCAGGCCTATGAACTCGCGCGCTTCGGCGTCGATCTGGCCGAGGCCAGCGAGATCACCAACGAATGGATCGACTTTCTGTCGAAGGGCATGGGACAGGAAAGCTTCGAGTACCACGGCAAGCATATCGACCTGCCCCAGACCTGGTTTACGGCCCCGCCGGAGCAGCAGCCGCGCCCGGAAATCTGGATCGCCGGGAACAGCCCGGGCTCTCAGCAGCGCGCGGTGCGCGGCAACCACCCGCTGTTCGTTTCCGGCTTCGGGCGCGACACCGCAACTCTAGCCGAAATCCGAGCTGAGGCCGAAGAGACCTGGACCGCCGCCGGCAAACCCGCCGAGGACCTCCAGTTCGGCACGCTGCGTTATTGCTTCGTCACCGACGACAAGGCCAAGGCTCTCGCCTTCGCAGAGAACGCCCGCTACCAGATCCGCCTGTCGCGCTACCTGCGGCGGGGCCAGACCTCGCTTGACGCGGCCTGGCTGCCGGAAGAGCCCTTCGAGGACGAGATGTCGCCGGAGGACATCCTCGCCTGGAACCCCATCGGCGATGCCGATACCGTGGCCGAGAAGCTAGTCGAGGAGATCGAGCAGGTCCGCCCCGTCCACACCGCCATGTACATGACCATGGGCGACACACCTCATGACGACGCACTGCGCTCCATCGAGGCCTTCGGCGACAAGGTGGTGCCGCTAATCGAAAAGGCGGTCGGCCCGCTTTCGACCGCAGGCACGCCATTGCCCGCTTACGCCGCACAATAACCCATGAAGGTCGCCGCCAACGGGAATGAATTCGTCTGCCGGATCGACGGGCCAGAGGACGCGCCCTGGCTGACCTTCTCCTACTCGCTGAACACCAACTTTTGCATGTGGGACGCGCAGGTCGAGCGCCTTTCCGGCCGCTACCGTATCCTGCGCTACAACACCCACTGCCATAACGGCACCAGCACGCAGCCGTGAACGCGCTCGCCGTCCGGCCTGTCCCACAGCCGCCGGCCTTGATCGCCCACGCTGACTGGTCCACCGACCCGAAGAAACGCGCCATCGCGCGCGCCTTGCGCATGGCCGATGGCAGCTACACCGCGCTCACCCCAGAGCCGGTCAGCGACCTGCCCGACCTGTTCGCGCGGCTGCGCGCGGCGGCGGGTGCGGGCGGCACTGCGTTAATGGGCTTCGACTTCCCACTTGGCCTGCCCCGCGCCCATGCCAAGGCCGCGCGGATCGACCGCTTCGTCCCGACGCTGCGGCAGTTAGGGCGCGGATCGTGGAAGGCCTTCTATGATCCGGCTGAGGATGCCTCACAGATATCGGTCCGGCGCCCCTTCTATCCCCAGCGACCGGGCGGCACGAAGCGCCAGCATCTGATCGACGCGCTCGGCCTGTCGGGCGCGCAGGATTTGTTCCGCCATTGTGACCGGCCGACAGACCTGCGCGGCGCAGCCAGCCCGCTGTTCTGGACGCTTGGCGCGCAGCAGGTCGGCAAGGCCGCCATCTCGGGCTGGCGCGACCTGATAGCGCCAGCGTTGCGCAGCGATCCAAGCCTGCGGATCTGGCCCTTTGACGGGCGGCTTGCGGAGATGCTCTCCCAGCCCGGCATCGTGATCGCAGAGACCTATCCAAGCGAGTTCTATGGCCATCTGGGACTGCAGATCGCCGTGTCCAACAAGTCGAAGCTGAACCCGGCGCACCGTCGCGATGACGCCGAGCGGCTGCTCGACTGGGCGGCTCGTAACGAAATCCGGCTGTCCGACGCACTTACTGCGGATATCCGCGATGGATTCGGCACGGGGCCGGACGGCGAGGACCGGTTCGACGCCACCGTCGGCCTGTTCGGCATGCTCAACGTTGTGCTCGGCCAACGTGCGCCGGGCGAGCCTGCCGATCCGGTTGTGCGCCGGATCGAAGGCTGGATCCTGGGGCTGGACCCGGCGACCATCCGCGCACCGGCCGATTGAACGGGCTTCCCGCGACGGCTAGAACCAACGTAACAATCAACGAGGGGGAGCGAGGGCTAATCGTCAACACCGCCTCGGAACGCCAGATCGGCCAGGCGGCCAGAATTCCCCGAGCCGCTTGGCTACCGTTCGGCATGCGCCAAGCTGGTGCTGCACATATGCGACAACGTGCTGACCAACGGCGCGGTGATGCGCCTCGATGGCGCCCTGCGCGCGGGAGCCCGATGGATTTTACCCCGCCGCCGCGTCCATGAACGCGGCGAGTTCGAAATCCAGTTCAGTCAGCCCGCCCGCATCGTGAGTGGCGAGCGTCACATCGACGGTGTTCCAGACATTGAACCATTCCGGGTGGTGGTTAATCGCTTCCGCCTTCAGCGCGGCGCGGTTCATGAAACCGAAGGCTTCGTTAAAATCGGCGAACTTGAAGGTTTTGGCGATGGCCTCTCGGCCCTCGACCAATTCCCATCCATCGAGTTTCGACAGCGCGCTATCGCGCGCGTTCACATCCAGTTTGTCCGCCATGTGCCGCCCCGGCCGTCTCGCTATCAGATACCGCAAGCTTGAGCCCTGTTGGCGTATGGATCAAGCGCGCCTATATGATCCCTTCATGGCTGCCATCGCAAAACACGACACCGCCCCCACCCTTGCGGATATCGAGGCAATCGCGGGCGAAGCCTTCGCGACCATCCCGCGCTCGCTGTCCGCTCATCTGGACGGTGTGGCAATCCATGTGGTCGATTTTCCCGACGACGAGACCATGGACGAGATGGACCTAGAAAGTCCGTTTGACATACTGGGTCTTTACGCCGGGGTAAGCCTCGACCGGAAATCAGTCAGTGACCAGCCGACAGATTTGGACCGGATCTATCTTTATCGTCGAGCGATCCTCGATTACTGGTGCGAGACCGGTGAGGACCTCTACGGCCTTGTCCGCCATGTACTGATCCATGAAATCGGTCACCACTTCGGCTTTTCCGACGACGAAATGGAACAGATCGAGGCCAGTACGGGCTGCTAGCCTGACAGCACCCCCGCCACCCGCGCCCGCAGCACCGGCAGCAGCTCGTCTAGGAACCACGGGTGTTTCTTTTCCCATGCCGTCGTGCGCCAGCTCGGGTGCGGCAGCGGCAAGACTGCCGGCGTATGGGATCGCCAGTTGGCCACCGCGTCGGTCATGGACTTGTATCCCGGCAGGTAGTTCCGGATCGCGTAGCTCCCGACATAGAGCGTCAGCGCCACCTCGGGTAGCGCCGCCATAATGCGCGCGTGCCAGAGCGGCGCGCATTCCAGGCGTGGCGGCTTATCTCCACCGCGTGGCAGACGGCCGGGATAGCAGAACCCCATGGGCAGAATGGCGACCCGCGCCGGGTCGTAGAAGGTGTCCCGGTCCATCCCCATCCAGCCGCGCAATCGATCGCCTGAGGGGTCGTTGAAAGACAGGTCGGTGTCATGCGCCTTTGTGCCCGGCGCCTGACTGACGATGAGAAGTCTTGCCGACACCTCGGCGCGGACTAGTGGGCGCGGACCCAGCGGCAGGTGCGGCACGCAAGCCGTGCATGCGCGGACCTCGGTGAGAGCCGCTCTCAGCTCGCGTTCGGGGTTCGCCATACCCACGATGTTACTGCACGGCACGGGCCTTCAGTTCGGACACGAAACCGGTCACGACCTCCGTCGCGGGACCGTAGCGCCCCTCTTCGAAAGTGCTCGCGCCGAGAGATTCCTCAAGGTTGAGCTCGATGGTCGCCGCGCCGTTTGAGCGGGCCTCCTGCACGAACCCGGCCGCCGGATAGACATTCCCCGATGTGCCGATCGACACGAACAGGCCGCAGTTCGATAACGCCGAATAGATGCGGTCCATCTCCAGCGGCATCTCGCCGAACCAAACCACATGAGGACGCATCGTGCCGGTGGCCTCGCAATCGGGGCAAGTCATCTCGCAATCGAGATCGCCCAGCCCCTCGACGATGTTGCCGCATTCATTGCACCTGGTCTTCGACAGCTCGCCGTGCATGTGAATGAGGTTCGTTGAGCCGCCACGCTCATGCAGGTCGTCGATGTTCTGGGTCACCACCAGAACCCCGCCGGGCCAGAAACCTTCCAGCTCACCCAGCGCCGCATGGGCGGCGTTGGGCTTCACCTCGGCTTCGGACATCTGCGCGCGCCGCACATTGTAGAATTTCAGTACCGTGTCAGGACTGCGCGCGAAGGCCTGGGGTGTCGCCACATCCTCGATCCGGTGCTTCGCCCAGATCCCGTCGGGATCGCGGAATGTCGCAAGGCCAGATTCCTTTGAAATTCCCGCGCCAGTCAGGATCACGATGGGATCGGTGGGCGCGATCTTTTCAACAACACTCATTTTGTGGAAACACCCTCATGTAGCTGAAACAAGGCTAGAACCTAACGAGCCGCCCGATAACGGATCAATACGGCTAGGCGAAGGCAAACGCGCCGAGCGGGTATTCAACCTCGGGCGTATATACCGAGCCTGTCCGACCAAGGGTCGAGGAATACAGCACGAAGGAATCGGCCTGGAACGGGGGCGCTGCGAAGGCGCTATGATCCTCAATGAAATGTGCGACCCGGGCGAGGCTGGTGCTCTTGCAGCGGGCTAGCGTGACATGGGGGTGGAAGCGCCGAGCCCCAGGCACGAGGCCCGCGCGCTGGCAGGCCTTTTCGACTTTCACCTGAAGGCGCAGCAGTTCTTCGTTGCGCTCGACCCCGGCCCATAGCGCGCGCACCTGACCGCGCGATTCGAAATGGCCGACCCCCGACAGGCGGATTTGCGGCGGCTCGGTATCGATCCGTTCGAGCTCACCGTGGACATCGTCAGCCGTGGCAGTATCCACCTCACCGATGAAACGTAGCGTGATGTGCATATTCTCCGACGGCACCCATCGGGCGCCGGGGACCTGCCCGCGCAGCCCCGACAGGCGCAACCGCAATTCGTGAGGCAAGCTCAGGGCGACGAACAGGCGGATCATGTGCGCGAGTCCCTATGCAAATGCAGAAACTAATCAGGCTCGGGAAACACCGTCAGCACGCCGGTATAGGCGTACATGCGGTCATGGGAGATTTCGCCGTTACCGAAGAACCCGACGACAGGAATGTCGCCAAAGGCCTCGGCGATCATCGAAAGTTCACGCGCACCGGGGCCGAACTGGTTGGGACCTCGCGCGACACAAGAATGATAGAGCGCGCCGCGGATGCGCCCACTGGCACGCCGTTTCACGTCGTCCAGCATCCGCGCCATGTCCTCGATCGCCGCGGCGGGATCACGGCGCACGAACATCACCCGATCGCCGGGCACCATCTCCTCTGCAATGGCGACGCGCCCATCCTCGGGATCGAAGCCGACGAGGTTGCGCACGAGATAGTCCGCCCGGTCGGAACCCGAGACCGGGATCGCCGCGTGCACCTGTCCTGCGATGCGCCGCATGTCGCGCGCCATCAGTTCGCCCACGTCCACTTTAAGGATATCCAGCGCGGGTTCGCCGTCCAGTTCCTCGATGACGCCATCTTCCGCGGCGGTGACGGTGTGCACCGGCCCTATCGGCGAGCAGCCCTGGGTCAGCCCAGTCGCGACAGGCACCGCTTCGGTCAGCAGCACACCCGAGATTCCCGACGGTGCTTCGCGCACGCCCACCAGCGGAGCGGGCGCGGACCCGCTGGTCAGCCCACCGACCAGATAGGCGCCGGTGGATTCGGCCAGGCCCGGCATCGCATCCAGCACCGCCGGGACGCGCGGATCGGCATAGACCACGGCGAGAAGAGCCTGGCTGGCCACCTGCAAATCTGATGAGGACGGCTCTCCAGGGAAGGCCGAGACCGCACCCTCGGCGACGTCGAGGACCATCATCGCCATGGCAGGCACGTCGAAATATTCGATCCCGGTGGCACAGATCGCGGGCGCGACGGCTCCGCGCCAGACCGATACGCCCGTCCCGGCGGCGAGGAACGCCTCGATATCGGGAAGGTCGGCGGCCAGCGGCTCGGTCACATAGAGCAGGCCGACGCTATTGGCGTTCGCGGGTGTGTCGAGCTGATCGAGGCAGTGCGCCACCAGGTCACGCCAGCCCGTCCAGGACGTGACGGGACCATCGGCGCCGACACCGGCATGGGCAAACGGAAACGCGGTCATGCGTTCAACCCCCGGAGGGAGACTGCGGCGCGGAAGCATCCAGCGCCTTTGCGACATAAGGTGCAATGCGTTCGACGATTCGCACCACGCCCGATGCGTTCGGATGGAGCCCGTCGGGCTGATTCAACGCCGGGTCAGCAGCCACGCCGTCGAGGAAGAAGGGATAGAAGGCGACATCATACTTCTTAGCCAGGCGCGGGAAGACAGCGTTGTAGCGCTCGGCGTATAGGCGGCCCAAATTGGGCGGCGCCAGCATCCCCGCCAGTAGGACGGGTATATCGCGCCTACCCAGCTCAGCAAGCATCGCATCGAGATTGGTTTCCATTTCCGCCGGATCAATGCCGCGCAGGCCGTCATTCGCACCCAGTTCGAGGATGACTAGATCCGGCCTGGTCTCGGGCAACGACCAGGCCAGCCGGGCCCGCCCACCGGCGCTTGTGTCGCCCGACACGCCCGAATTGACCACTTGGGCGAGAATCCCGTCCTCGGCCAGTTTCGCCTCGAGGCGCACCGGGAAGGAATCCGCGTCCTGCAGACCGTATCCGGCGGTCAGGCTGTCGCCGAACGCGACGATGACCGCCTGGTCCGACGCCGAAACGGGTGATACAGCCAGCGCAGCGGCGACCGCCACGTTCGCGCAAGCGTATTTGGCATGAGCGCGTATAACATTGATGATCCGGGCCGCTCGGCCATATGTAGAAGCTACGAGTGTTTCCTTCGGGCGAAAGCGAGCCATTATGAACGACCTGTCGGGCGCGGGAGCGGAACGTGCCCCGAACGATTCCACGCCTGCGCAACCCATGATCGCGCTCTCCGGGGCTGAACTTCATTTGGCGAGCGCAGGCCGCGAGGTCAATATCCTGCGCGGAATCGACTTAAATGTCGCGCGCGGCGAACGGCTCGGGGTGGTGGGCCCGTCTGGGTCCGGAAAATCCACCATGATGATGGTGATGGCGGGGCTGGAGCGGCTGACAGGTGGTAGCGTCACCGTCGCCGGGGAAGACCTGTCACAACTCGACGAGGATGCACTGGCCCGGTTCCGGCGCACACGCGTCGGCATCGTGTTCCAGGCCTTCCACCTGATCCCGACCATGAACGCGTTGGAGAATGTGGCCGTGCCGCTGGAATTCGCGGGCGCGGCTGATGCCTTCGAGCGGGCGCGCGCCAGTCTGGAAGCTGTCCGCCTTGGCCACCGGCTCGACCACTATCCGGCGCAGCTTTCCGGCGGCGAGCAGCAGCGCGTCGCGCTGGCCCGCGCCTTCGCCCCCGGTCCCGATCTTCTGCTGGCCGACGAGCCGACCGGCAACCTGGACGGGGACACCGGCGCGACCATCATCGAGACACTGTTCGACCTGTCCCGCGACCGGCGCACCACACTGGTGCTCATCACCCATGATCCGGCCATCGCCGCGCGCTGTGACCGCGTGGTCCATATCCGCGACGGCCGTATCACATCCGACGGCGGGGCCACGTGACCGAGCCCGGTTCGTCCTGGGCACTGGCCGCGCGCCTGGCGCGGCGTGAGCTGCGTGCCGGGGCCAGGGGGTTCCGCATCTTCATCGCCTGCCTCGCGCTAGGCGTCGCTGCCATCGCGGCGGTCGGCTCCACTAGCGCGATGCTCGCCGAAAGCATCAGTTTGGACGCCCGGGAAATCCTCGGCGGCGATCTGCGGGTCGATCTGGTTCACCGCCCGGCCACGGAATACGAAAGAGCGGAGCTGGACCGCCTTGGTGATGTGGCCGGCACCGCCGAGATGCGCGCCATGGCGCGGGCGACTGGTGAGAACACTCGGCGCTCGCTCGTCGAGTTGAAGACCGTCGGCCCCCAGTACCCGCTCTACGGCGCGCTGGAACTAGACCCACCGATTTCAAGAAGCGAACTGTTCGCCGCACGCGACGGGATCCGGGGCGCCGCGGTGGCCCCTGAACTTCTAAGCCTGATGGGCCTGTCGGTCGGGGACATCTTACAGATCGGCGAAGCCCGCTTCGAGGTACGCGCCGCGATCGCCCATGAGCCAGACCGGATCGGCGGATCGGGCCTGTTCTCCCTGGGCCCACGCGTAATGATTGCCGACGCGGCGCTGGCCAAGACCCAGTTGGTCCAGCCCGGCAGCCTCATTCGGTACACCTACCGTATCCGCCTGCCCGAAAACGCCCCCATCTCCTCTGCGGTCGAACGCCTGAACACGGAACTGCCCGATGCGGGATGGCGCATCCGCACGCTGAAGGAATCCTCTCCCCGGCTGACCCGCCTGATCGACCGGGTGACCCTGTTCCTGTCCTTCGTGGGGCTTACCGCGCTGCTCGTGGGCGGCGTCGGGGTAGCGAACGCCGTACGCGCCTGGCTGGACGGGCGCATCGCCACCATCGCCACACTCAAATGCCTCGGCGCGCCGCGCACGCTGGTATTTCGCACCTATCTTTTGCAGGTGCTAGCACTGGCCGGGGCCGGCACCGCCATCGGCCTTGTCATCGGCGGATTGATGCCGCTGGCCGCGACGGACCTTCTGGCCCAGGTGATCTCGGTCCGGCTGGAACCTGGAGTCTTCGTGCTCCCGCTGATGGTCGCCGCCCTATTCGGACTACTGACGGCGCTCACCTTCTCAGTCTGGTCCGTAGCGCGCGCCACCGATATCCCAGCGGGAAATTTGTTTCGCTCGCTGGTCGAGCCCTCACACGGCCGGCCCCGGCGCAGCTACATCGCCGCCACCATCGTCCTAGCCCTGATGCTGGCGGCGCTGGCCATTATCACCGCGTCGGATGCGTGGTTCGCCCTGTGGTTCGTACTCGGCTCCGCCAGCGCGATGATCGCCTTCCGGCTGGCCGCCTTCGGAATCTCGAAAGGCGCCGCCCGCCTGCGGGGTGTCCGCCGCCCGACGCTGCGTCTGGCGCTGGCGGGCCTGCACCAACCCGGTGCACCCACCGCCTCGGTGGTGCTGTCGCTGGGCCTCGGCCTGTCCATGCTGGTCACCGTCGCCACCATCGAAGGCAATCTGGGCCGGATGATTTCCGACGAGCTGCCCGAGAACGCCCCGGCCTTCTTCTTCATCGACATCCAGCCCGACCAGATCGCGCCCTTTGGGGAGACGGTCGAGTCCGTTCCCGGTACCCGCGGCTACGAACAGGTGCCGATGCTGCGCGGGCGGATCGTCGCGCTGAACGGCAAGCGCGTCTCGGAAGACGACGCCCCGCCGGACGGGCGCTGGGTGCTGCGCGGCGACCGTGGCATCACCTGGGCCGCCACGCCACCCGCCCACAACCGGCTCGCGTCGGGCGAATGGTGGCCGGAAGATTATGACGGTGAGATGTTGGTCAGCCTCGACCAACGGGTGACCGAGGCCCTGGGCCTGAAACTCGGCGACACGCTGACCGTCAACGTACTTGGCCGAGAGTTTACCGCCACCATCGCCAACACTCGCGAGATCGACTGGCAGCAACTGGTGATTAACTTCGTCATGATCTTCTCTCCCGGCGTGCTGGAAGCCGCGCCGCGCATGCACATCGCCATTGTCCGAGCCGATGAATCCGCTGAGGATCTGCTGGAGCGCTCGGTGACGGACCGCTTCGCCAATATCACTTCCGTACGGGTGCGCGCGGCGCTGGAAACAGCGGCGACGTTGATCGCTAATGTCGCCCTTGCGGTCCGGCTGACGGCGGTCATCACCCTGATCGCGGGCACGCTGGTGCTAGGCGGTGCCATCGCAGCGGGCCACCGGCGGCGCATTTATGATAGCGTGGTGCTGAAGGTGCTGGGCGCGACGCGAGGTGACATCGTGCTGGCCTATATATTGGAGTATGGCCTGCTGGGCCTCGTCACGGCAGCCATCGCCGCCATCGTCGGTAGCATCACTGGCTGGGCCATCGTCACCTTCCTGTTGCGCATCGACTGGACCCTGGAACCGGCAGCCGTCGCCGCCGTCGCTATTATTGCCACCCTGATCACGGTCGCGGCGGGTATGGTGGGGACATGGCGGGCGTTGGGCCAGAAGGTCGCGCCCTGGCTGCGGAACGAATAGGCGCGAGCGAACCCATGACCGATCCCGAACAGGACAAGAGCCCGAAGAAGGACGATCCGGCGGGCCGGACGCGGCCCGTCCTGCATGCGCCCCAGGTGCACACCATGCGGATGGGGCACATACCGCTGGCCGCCTTCTCGACTGTCGCCGTCGCCTTCCTGCTCGCCAGCGCGTTCCATCTGGACATGGCCCACCCCATCGCCAGTACGGTCATCCTGGTGGCGCTGTTCGTACTCGCGGCCATCGTCCCGACTCCACCGCCCACGCTGGCCGGAAAGGGCGGCGGCGCGTCCGCGCAGGAACCCACGGCAGGCACGCGCTTCACAATGGTGCGCATTCTCGTCGCGTGCACACTCGGCGGGCTGGCGGTGATCCCGCCGGGCATCGGCACATCGGAATTCCTCTGGACTGTCTTCGCGCTGGGGGTCACCGCGTCACTGGTCGAGGCGATGGATAACTGGTTCGCGCGCATCACGGAGTCGGACAGCCGGTACAGCGAGCGACTGGCATCGATGACCGCATCGTTCTTCGCGCTGTTCCTGGCGCTGCTCCCGCTGCAACTCGGCCTGACAGGTATCTGGGTCGTCGTCGCCGGTATCCTGGGCTTCGTAGACGCCGCCATCTCGCCACGCGGGCCGCGCGGCGAGATTGCGCCCTGGCAGGTGTGGTCGCGGATGACCGCGCGCCTGCTACTGCTTGCCGTGCTGGCGCCCCCCGTGCCGGATATGTTGCGCCCGGTGGCCGCGGGACTGGCCATCGCGATCCTGCTGGGACATGTCGTCTGGGTGCTGTATGCCCGGATTCAAGCCGCCAAACGCGACGGGGGCTCGGTTTGCGGCGCCTGAACGAACCTGATACGCCACGAAAACGCTGACAATCACGGTAGCCAGAGAAAACACCGGTTGATTCAGTCAGCTAGCCTCTCCATATTTGCAATACAGATCTGATGTTTCAGCAGGGGAGCCCCTACAGGGGCAGACAAACCAATGGCGAATGAACTTAACCGCGGCTCGATCATTCAAGGCCGCACGGCGGCCGCAGAGCAGATCGACGAGGGCCTGCGGTCCTATATGCTCCGCGTTTATAACTATATGACCACGGGACTCGCACTGACCGGCATCGTCGCGTATCTCGTCGCGACCACGCCTGCGCTTCTGCAGCTCTTCTACGCGCAGACCCCGCAGGGCACCGTCGCGCCGACAGCGCTGGCCTGGGTCGCCATGCTTTCGCCGCTCGCCTTCGTGATGGTGCTCAGCTTCGGCATCCAGCGCATGAAGGCCTCGACCGCGCAGCTGCTGTTCTGGCTTTTCGCGGGCGTGATGGGTCTCTCAATCACCCACATCTTCCTTACGTTCACTGGCGCCAGCATCGCACGCGTGTTCTTCATTACCGCGGCCACCTTTGCAGCGATGAGCTTGTTCGGCTACACGACCAGGCGCGACCTGTCTGGCTTCGGATCGTTCCTGATGATGGGGCTGATCGGCATCATTATCGCCAGCATCGTTAATATCTTCATCGGTTCCACGGTGATCCAGTTCGCCGTTTCGGTAATCGGTGTTCTGGTCTTCGTCGGCCTGACCGCCTACGACACCCAGAAGATCAAGGAAATGTACAACGAGCTGGACGGCTCCGAGGTCGCCGGTAAGAAGGCGATCATGGGCGCACTTCGTCTATACCTCGACTTCATCAACCTGTTCATGATGCTGCTGCACCTCTTCGGAAACCGCGAATAGCATCAAAAACCATCTAATTGAGACGCCCGGGTCCTGGCCCGGGCGTTTTCTTTTGCGCGATCGCACGCCAAGATCCTCAGTAATAATCAACGCGGGGGTGACGATGGCCGAGATGAAGGGAAAGATCGTGGTGCTGACCGGCGCCAGCAGGGGCATCGGTGCTGCCACCGCGCGCGAGATGGCGCCTCATGGCCCGCACCTCATCCTCACCGCACGTACTGCAGAAGCCTGTGAAGAGACGAAGGCCGCCGTCGAGGCAGAGGGTGCCACTGCCGAATGCCACGGCTTCGACACCTCGGACGCTGACGCGGCTAAGGCCTTCATTGACAGCGTTCTGGCCGAACATGGTCATATCGATGTGCTTATCAACAATGCCGGTGTGGGCACCATGGGTTCGGTCGCGGACACGCCACCGGAGAAATACCACAGCGTCCTCAAGATCAACGTGATGGGCCCCTACAACCTGATAGCGGCGGTGCTGCCGTCGATGATCGCGCGGAATGCAGGCGCGATTATCAACATCACTAGCGCGCGCGCCTTTATCCCCGACCGGTTCTACGCCGCCTATTGCTCGTCCAAGGCTGCGCTGCTCTCCATGACCCAGTGCCTGCACTTCGACCTCGCAGATACGGCTGTGAACATCTTCGCCTTCTCACCCGGCTTCACTCAGACCGATCTGGTCGACGAAATCTACTCAAAGGCCGAGTTCCGCGCAGCGGCCCTAACCCCCGACCAGGGACACCCGCCGGAACGGCCGGCTAAGATTCTCGCCTGGCTAGCGCGCGAAACACCCGCCGACCTCGGGGGGCAGCACATCCAGATCCAATTCAACGACATCACACGGCGCGCTGGGGTCGAGAACGTCTGAGCCCGTATGCCGACGCACACGTCTTTCGCCGAACCGATCGCGCATTTCATAATTTGAAACACCATCGGGCTATGCAACCGGACATCAACATCGGGAACCTGGGCATGGTACTGGAGTTCAACGGCCGCCCGGTGGGCATTGGCGCATCAGCCGCGATCCTCGGCCATCCGGCACGCTCGCTGGCCGAGCCCTCCCGATTCGCCGCGGAGACCGGCGACGAGTCGAAGGCGGGCTAAATCGTCCTGGCCGGCGCTGCTGCCGAGGCTGTCACGCTGACACCCCAATCTGACGGTGAAACTGACCGTCGAGGAGCTGGGCAGCGTGAGCCTCAACGTGGCCGCCTGACCCTTAATCCGTCGGCGAGAGGTTCTTGCCGACACGTTTCTTCATCTCGCGCGGCTTGCGGTAGATTGCGGAGGCTCGCAGCACCGGCTCGCCATCGGCGTAGCAGGTGCATTCCACAAAGTTCATGTTGCGGGTCGAGCGGACCAGATTTGCATCGCAGGTCACCCACTGGCCAGGGAAGATCGGCGCGAGGAAGTCCGTGTCGAGATGAATCGTCGGCGTCAGCGCCACGACGCCGAGCTCGTAGAGCGCCGACTGAGCCATCGCCACATCGACGAAGCTGGTCATCCATCCCCCATGCACTACATCGCGCGGGTTCAGATGACGGTCATCAGCGCGGAACCCAAAGACCGCCTTCTTTGCGCCGCACTTCACATAGAGTGGGCCGTTGCGTGAGGTGTAGGGGCTGGTGAAGGAGAATGGCTCAAAGTCGCGCGGCACCTTCGCCAGGCTCTTCAGCCGGAACTCCAGATGGTCCAGCCGGTCGGCACCCCAGAAGGTCTCACCACCGAACACCATGAACGGCGCGCCGAACATGCCGTCGACCACGGCCCGGTCGAAGGCAGCTGCGAGATCCTTCTCGGCACGTTTGTCGCTTTCGGCCGCCTTGATTTCCTTCAGCGAGACATCCACGCCCCGCGCCTTGCAGGCGGCGGCGAGTTGCCTGGCCGTGCGGACTTCCTTGCCGGTGCCGAAATAGCGATGATCAACCGCGAGCGCGAACTGCCTGGCGAGCCCCCTATCCTTGCGGTTCAGTCGCCAGAAGACCAGCCGGTGCAGGTGCGCGCCATAGGGCGGCACCTCGGGCGGAAAATTTACCGGCAATCCGTTAATTTCACAGGTGCGCGGAAAGTCCTTCATGTTGTGGGCGAACTTCGCCGGCTGGTCACGCGGCGACGTTGCCCCGTGGTGCGCCAGGATTTCCGGCAGCACAACACAGTTCCATTCGACCTCCCGCCCCCAGCGCGCGGCGATCCGCTCGATCCGGTTCATCGCCACATAGGAATATGCGGAGACAAAATCGAAGTAGAACTTGATGGGCTCGGACATGAATTTCCCTTTCCAAGACAGGTTCAGTCGCTGTCAGTGCGTGCGATAACGTATTCCGATATATCGTCCGCCGTAGCCGCGGGGCAGGCGGCTAGCCCGGTCAAACGGGCAATCTGCGCCATAAACGGTCAGAAGCCTCGGTCAGTGAGCCTCGCCCATCTCCTTCAACTGGGCTTCTCGCCGGGACAGCCACCAGCCGTACTGATGCGGCCAGTCCCCAAATTCGGGATCAGCACCCAGCGCCATGGCGGCATGCCGCGCCCAGTAAGGGTCGTAGAGCGCCTCACGCCCGATCGCAACGAGGTCGGCCAGGCCATCCGCGACAATCGCCTCAGCCTGGTCGGGATAGAGGACGAACCCGACGACCATCGTGCTGACGCCCGTCTCAGCCCCGATGCGCTTCGAATAGGCGGTCCGGAACCCCAGTGGCTGCCCGCCTAGCGCCGCCGTCGCCAGCCCGGAAATACCGCTCGACGAGCAGTCCACCACATCCACGCCGCGCGCCTTGAGCTCATCGGCCAGTGCAACGGAATCGTCTAGCTGCCAGCCTTCGGAGGCGCCATCGGCATCGACCGAGGAAATGCGCACGAACAAAGGCTTGTCGTCCGGCCAGACCGCGCGGACCTTCTCCGCTGTCTCCAGGGTGAAGCGCATTCGGCCCGTCCGGTCGCCTCCATAGTCATCGTTGCGCTTATTGGAAATGGGCGAGAGGAAGGAATGGCCCAGATAGCCGTGGGCGGAGTGGATCTCGAGCACCTCGAACCCGGCATCCAGCGCGTGACCCGCCGCCTGCACGAAGCGGTCCTGGATTGCTGCAATGTCATCCAACGAAAGCTCGGCGGGCATCAGCCAGCCCTCGCGCACCGGCTCCGCGCTGGGGGCGACGATATCCCAGGGCATTTCACCCCGCTCGGCGTCGGCATTGTCCATGGGACCGTTGCCATGCCATGGCCTCTGCATGCTCGCCTTGCGTCCCGCATGTGCGATCTGGATGGCGGGTAGGCTTCCCTGCTGCTTGATGAAGGACGTGACCGGTTTCAGCGCTGTGGCGTGATCGGCGGACCAGATGCCGATATCACCGTGGGTGATCCGCCCGCGCGGCTCCACCGCCGCCGCTTCGGTGAACACCGCCCCGGCCCCGCCCATGGCGAACTGGCCCAGATGCGCCAGATGCCAGTCGCTGGCGATCCCGTCCTCCGCCGAATAGGTGCACATCGGTGAGATCACGACACGGTTCTTGAAAGTAGTGCCGCGAATGATCAGCGGCGAAAACAGTATGGATTTCTTTGGACCGGTATCCGGCACGATCTTCTCTCCCCCAAAAACTGGCGTGATCCTACTCCAGCGATGATCAGCCGTGCCAGCGGGCCTACTTGCGCAGCAGCTTGAGCAATTCCATCAGGGTGGCGTCCCGCTCAACGGCCAGATCACCGATCGGGCGGCCATGGGTCTCCGCATTCACCCCGTCGACGATCTTCTGCTTTACCTCTTCGGTCAGCTTGGGGTCGCCGAGCGCCGCCCAGCGCCGCTCCTGGCTCGGCCCGAGAATTTCGAGATAGCGCGCGATGCCGCCGTCGCCGCCGCCCAGGTGATAGGTCATGTGCGGACCCATAAAGGCCCAGCGCAGGCCTGGCCCGCCGGTGACCGCTTTGTCGATATCCTCGACGGTCGCATAGCCCTCGGCGACCAGATAGACCGCCTCGCGGTAGAGTGCGCCTTGCAGACGGTTCACCAGATGACCCGGGATTTCGGCCCGCAGGCGGATCGGGGTCTTGCCGATGGCCTCATAGAATTCCATCGCCCGGTCCACCGCCTCGGACCCCGTCAGTTTGCCGCCGCCCACCTCGACCACCGGCATCAGATGCGGCGGGTTGAACGGATGGCCAAGCACGATGCGCTCGGGATGCGCGGCCAAATGTTGGAACTCGGAGACCGGCAGGGCCGTGGTGCTCGACGAAATCACCACGTCAGGCGGGAGGCCCCTATCGATCTCCGCCATCAGATGCGCTTTCAGATCTGCATCTTCGGGCCCGCTCTCCTGCACGAACTCCACGCCATCCAGCGCATCCTCGATGCGGTCGAAGCAATACAACCGATCGAGGCTAGCGCCTTCGGCCAGCCCGAGCTCCTCCATCAGATGCCAGGCGCGGGCGACAAATTCAGATACCCGTTCGGCATAGCCATCCATCGGGTCCCAGCAGCGCACGTTCAGGCCCTGCGCGAGGAAATAAGTTGCCCAGGATGAGCCGATGGTCCCGGCTCCGACAATTCCAACGGTCTCGATATTTGCCATGGTTCGTCCGGTTTTTGTCGCGACTACGCGTTGGCCAACCGAAACGTTCAGCTTCAGACCGGCGTGCCGGCAATGCCGTGGCTCATATCCTTACAAGTGAAGAAGTGGCAATCCTCATCAGGTGAGATTTCGATATGGTGCACCACATTCGCAGGAATATAGACGAGGTCGCCCGGCCCAATATTTGATTCCTGACCATCAACCACCGCGAACACCTTGCCGCGCAGAATGTAGATCCACTGCTCGTTGGGATGGGTATGCGGCGCGGAGGTCTGTCCCGCAGGCAGTGTCATTACCCCGCACTGTATCCGATCACCCTCGACGACCGGACCAAAGGTCTTCGCATAGCCCGGCCCGGCATCCAGCCCCTGGAGGCTTTCCACATTGAACACGTAGGCCCCGTCACCGGCTTTATATGCACCTTCAGTCTTTGTCTGCTTATCACTCATCTTGTTCCTCCCGTGGGTGTGTGTGCGAAGCCTACAACGGCATGCGCGGCAGATCGAGACACCCAGGGACAAACACAACGAAATAGTCTCGGGCCATTTCTTGAACCCGGGAAACCCGTCCGGGGGATAATATGAAAATCTGTTAATTAATTTCGCAAAAGGGCGGGTTGGGAAAAACGACGCTGGCCCTACTACCGTGTCCGCCGCCACCCGCAGGGGCGCGCACAGGCTGGAGCCGGGTCCCATATCGCTGATGGGTTGCATGTCGCTGCTGCCGTACCCTCGGCAAAAACACCATTCAACACGCATCGCCAACACTCGGTGTAGTGATATGATACGGGGCTGTTTTGACGGACCCACCGCTGCCATGAACCGTATCGCCCTGCTGATCCTCGCCAACCTGACCGGCGCCGGCGCTGTCTATGCTGTCTGGCTCGCCTTCGGCCAGACCGAAATGTCGACACTCGCTCTAGCGGTCCGCATCTTGGCCGCGGTCGTTATCCTGGGGGGCACATTCATCACCTGGGAGGGCGTGCTGAACACCCGTGCCAACCGTTCGCAGCGGCTGAGGCGCACCGCCGCCGTAATACTCATACTGGGGATCGTGGGCGTCGGGGCGAACGCTGTGATCGGCATGACGACGAAGGCACCTGACGGACCTGTCTTCGTGATCGCGATGCTTCTCGTCCTGCAGGCATTTTTCACTATTGGCTTGGCCGGCCAGGATCGCTGAGAACCAGCCCCGGCCATGAGCAGCAATCTGCGCGGCATTCTCTGGATGGGCGCAACGGGGCTTCTGTTCGTGGCGGTTACGGGCATCGTGCGCCATCTCGGCACCGACATGAGCCCGGTGCAGGCAGCCTTCATCCGCTACGCGCTGGGCACGGTCCTACTAATTCCCGTTTTCATGCGCATGGAGCGGCTATTGGGCGCGCCGAAGATCCTTGGCCTGCATGCCGTTCGTGGCATCATCCACGGGATCGGCGTTATGCTCTGGTTCTTCGCTATGGCGCGCATCCCCATTGCAGAGGTCACGGCGCTCGGCTTCACCGCCCCCATCTTCACCACGCTGGGTGCAGCGCTGTTCCTCGGCGAGAAGCTGTACTTCTACCGCATCGGCGCAGTGCTTATGGGCTTCGGCGGGGCACTTGTCGTCCTGCAACCCGGATTTCAGGAGATCAATCTGGGCTCCATTGCGCAACTCACGGCAGCCCCGATCTTCTCCTGCTCCTTCCTCATCGCCAAGCGGCTGACCAACGTCGAATCGAGCGGGGCGATCGTCGCCTACCTATCAATCTTCGTGACCCTAACACTGCTGCCGCCGGCTATTTATTTCTGGCGCACCCCGACCTGGGAAGAGTTCGGCTGGTTGTTCGCCACCGCCTCCTGTGCAACGGCTGGCCACTACACCCTAGCCCAAGCCTTCCGCGCTGCGGATATCACTGTCACCCAGCCCGTGCAGTTCTTGCAACTTGTATGGGCGACAATCCTAGGGCTGATGCTATTCGGAGAGGAACCGGAGGTCTGGACCTGGGTCGGGGGCGGTATGATCGTCGCCAGCGCGACCTTCATCGCCCATCGCGAAGGCATTCGCCGACGGTCCGCCGCGCGGAACGAGAACGGTACGAAACCTTTATAGGGATCGGGGGCGGCCTAGCGGCACAATACCGCAGCCGCAGTCATCTGACTGGTTGTCGATATAAATTCCGATCAGATCACCCGCTGGTTGGGCACACACCAGGAATAATCAGGAGTTACCTCATGGGAAGTGAAGGCACCGGCGCCGGGAACGCCACTATCGATATCGGCAGCTTCTGGAAAGCTGTAGGGCAAAGAGCCATAGCCGCGACCGTTGTAACAGCACGCGGCAGCGCAGGACCGGCGGGCTTCCTCGGCCTGTCGGCAAGCCATGTCTGCGCCGATCCGCCGACTATGCTGGTCTCCATCGACGCGAAGACCTCGGCGCTCGGCGCGATCCGGGATTCGAAGCACTTCGCGATCAACTACCTGCCGCGCGGCGCGGAGGATGTGGTCGATCATTTTTCCGGCAAGTCGGGTTTATCGGGGCGCGACCGTTTCGAGGATGACAAGTGGTCCTACCTCGCCACCGGCGCGCCGGTCTTCAAGGGGGCAGTGGGCGTGTTCGACTGCACGCTGGAGGAAACCATCGAGCGCCACAGCACGATCATCGCGCTGGGCCGTGTAGTAGCCATCGGCGGTGAGGATGCCGCGGACCCGCTGGTCTATTTCCGAGGCGGCTACCTGTAACGAATGACACTACTGCGCAGCTTCAGTGACGCGGTCCACGAAAAACCGGTTCTCCGGACGCGGCAGGCCCATGTTCTCGCGCAGCGTCTTGCCGGCATAGTCGGCCCGGAACAGGCCGCGCCGCTGAAGCTCCGGCACCACACGATCACAGAACAGGTCGAGGCCTTCCGGCAGGAACGGAAACATGATGGTGAAGCCATCGCTGGCCCTTGTCTCCAACCATTCCTGCATCTGGTCTGCGATGGTGTCGGCGGTGCCGACCATAGTAAGGCCCGCATAGCCGCCGAGGCGCTGGGCCAGCTGGCGTACCGTTAGCCCCTCCTGTTCGGCCAGCCGCATCGCACGCTCGCGCCCACTCTTGGATCCATTGCTTTCCGGAATATCCCTCGGAAGCGGGCTGTCGAGGTCGAACTTCGACGCGTCGGTACCGAGCGCGATCGAGAGCGACGCGATGGCGCTGTCGAGGTGGACCTTCGAGTCCAACACGGCACGCTTTTCGTGCGCCTGCTTCAACGTATCGCCCACCACCACAAGGCAGGCCGGCAAGATTTTTAGGTGGTCCGGATTGCGACCGAGCTTTTCCATCCGGCCCTTCACGTCGCCATAGAATTCGCGGCCGTCCTCGATCGTGCGCTGGGCGGCGAAGATGGCTTCCGCCGTCTCCGCAGCAAGCTGGCGTCCTGCATCGGAACCGCCGGCCTGCACGATCAGCGGCCAGCCCTGCACCGGCCGCGCCACATGCAACGGGCCACGCACGGAATAGAACTCGCCCTTATGGTCCAGAGTATGGAGCTTGTCCGGATCGAAGAAGACGCCGGATTCCACGTCACGCACGAAGGCATCGTCCGCCCAGCTGTCCCATAGACCTGTGACGACTTCATAAAACTCGCGCGCGCGGCGGTAGCGTTCTGCATGGTCGAGATGGTCTTCCAGCCCGAAGTTCTTCGCCGCGTCAGGGTTTGACGTAGTCACGATGTTCCAGCCCGCGCGCCCACCGGAAATATGGTCCAGCGATGCGAAGCGCCGAGCCAGGTGAAACGGCTCGTCGAAGGACGTGGAACCGGTTGCGATCAGGCCGAGATTCTCCGTCGCCATCGATAGGGCCGACAAAAGGGTGAAGGGCTCGAAGGACGAAGCTGTCGCGCTGCGCTTGAGCGCGTCCATCGGCATATTCAACAGCGCCAGATGGTCAGCCATGAAGAAGGCGTCGAACTTCGCCGCCTCAAGCTTCTGCGCATACTTCACGATCGCCGGGAAGTTGAAGTTGGCGTCGGGCGTCCCACCCGGATAACGCCACGCACCGGTGTGGATGCTGATCGGGCGCATGAACGCCGCCAGATGTATCTGTCTCGTCCCGGTCATGCCCGTTTCCCCGTCCCCAGTTCAACCACCCGACAAATCATCCTAATGCACCGTCAGTCCAGCGGTCCGAAGTCCGGCGGCGAGATGCGGCGCTGCGCAGCAGCTTCATAGGTGGACGCGATGCGCAGCAGCGAATCCTCTGTTCCCGGCTCTGAACGGAACACCAGCGAGAATGGCAGGCCCGGCGCGTCGAGCGCCGTCGGCGTGTTAGACGGCGACCAGACATATTTCATCCCGTCCTCGCTCAGCTTGAACACCGGATCGTAGGCCACGTTCACATAGCCCGCAGGCACCAGCATTTCCGTCAGTCCCGCGTTGGGCCCGTAAAGGCTTTCCGGGCGCAGGTTGGACGGCAGACCGTACTGCTCCGGCGTGCCGATGATGCCCGGCGGCCACGGCGAGTGTAGGCGCACGAAGGCATCCAGCTTGTTCTCGATCAACACCATCATGTCGATCCGGCGCAGCATCTCGCGCAGCATGATGCGCTCGTTGACGCCCTGCCGGCCGTCGAGCGGATTGCGTGGGTCGGTGGTCTCCTCCCAATTTTTGAAGGCGGCGCGCTGATCGTCGCCCCAGAACTTGGAACGCGCGTTGAGTTTTTCCCAGTTGTCGAGCGCCTCATGGAATCCCGCCGCCTTCCAGTCCTCAGCACGGCGCATCAGGTACTGGCTGATGTGAAAGCGGAAGGTCTTGGACAGCTCCTGCTGCTGGATGGTCGCGATGTCGAGGTTGAGTGGTCCGTCGATCGCGCCTTCGGCCAGCGCCACGCAGTAGTCGATGGGGTCCATGTCCCCGTCGCCGAAGACCTTACCAGGGAAGAACTCGGTCGGCTTGATCGTGGCAGCGAATTCCTTGAATAGCGGGGAACCATCCGGCGCGAGGCGGAACAGGATGTCGGGCATGAAGACCGGCAGCAGCTTGCGCAGCGCACGGCGGAAGTCGGTGCCCATTTGCTCGATGTCAGGATCGGGGGTCCACATCGGGTCGCCAGATTCGACCAGCGTCGCGCCGAGATGGCCGCCCAGCACCTCCTTCACTTCCCTCTTAGCCGCATCAACGATCGGCTGCTCGGTCATCGAGTTTTCGGGATAGACCATCGATTCCCGGACTACACCGAGGCGAATATCACTCAGCGCACCCGCGCTGCCGTCGTAGGACACGTGCGATGCATATGGCGTGTCGAGCACTGAGGAGCGCGGCACCGTAGTGTAGGGGTCGCGCGGATCGTAGTACCCGTCCTCATCGTCCTTTAGTGCATCCAGAATCTTCGCACAGTCGGCGAGCGACTTGCCGTGGATGCCGGAGCGGTCGCAGTAGATGTCAGCGCCGATGGCACCGCCATCAAAGCCGAGCATCGACTTGTGCGGCAGGATCAGCGAGACCGCGTTGTGGTTAGACGGCCCGCGGCACGATGCACGGGTTTCCTCACCAAGGCTCGCCATGACTAGGTTGGTGCTGACCGACAGCGCCGAGCCGGAACTAGACCCGAGCGAGGCAGAGCGTGTCGTGTCATAGGGGTTAGATGGATTGCCGCCCCATGTCGCGCGCTGGTAGCCGAGCGTCGACGGCAGTACCTTGTCGGGCGTGTTGCGCCCGCCCGGATCGCCCGCGCGGCCGTTGTATTCTGTGTTCAGCGCCTTGGCGAAAATAATCGCGCCCTTCGCCCGCAGTTGCTCGACCAGCACGTGGTCGCGTGCGGGAAAGTCAATGTCATAGGCCGCGTCCGCGCCGCCGGTTGAACGCATGTCCTTGGTGTCGAAAGGGTCCTTGAAGGAAAACACCACGCCGTACATCGGCATCGCGTCTAGGTCGGGATTGCTACCGTACTCAGTATCGAGTTCAGCTGCACGCTCCAGCGCATCGGGGAAATGGCGGAACATCTCGCAGACCGGCGGGGCGCCTTCCGGCAGCGGGCCATCATCGGGGTGCCGGTCGAACTCGCCCCAGCAGGTCACTGAGCGCTCGCCGCGAATGTTCAGGGTTGCCAACGCGTTGACCTGACCAGCCTTGGGAATGCCCGCGATCATGCCGAATTGCTGCTGTATGTCGGGCTTGGACGCCGTCGCCTCCATACGGCCAAACTCGAGCGGCGGACCCTTGTACTTGTCGAGGTCGGGCAGTAACTCGCTGGCCTTGATGGTCTCAGTCGGGAACTTTAGGGGTGCCCCCGCGCGGACCACGCCCGTCGCTTCCGGCACCGGCATACCATCTTCAGTGACGAGCATGCTGCACACGCCGTTGTAGGCCTGCGCACGCGCGATATAGGCCCCGACCACCTTGGTTAGCGTCGTCCGACCCGCCTTGATCGCCGCGTGCAGGTCGTCGATCGAGGCTTCGACCACGTCAAATGTTTCGTCGGAATTCGCCATACCGTCCCCCAAATCAACCATCCCGATCATGTCGGGCCAGAGTGAGAAAATCCAGCCTGTAGCTCAGGGTGAACCGGGAAGCGGCAACACGATCCATTCAACAGCCCCAAAATCGAGCGGTACGGCGGCCAGATTCACGCTGGGATCGATGAGGTGGTTTTGCAGATAGCCGTTCAGGGACGCACGAATGATCGCGCGCCATTCCGAGTTCTCGACACCAAGGGCTCGACTTGCGTCTCTAGACCTTTGTGAGCGCCTGGTCGATATCGGTGAGGATGTCGTCGATATGCTCGATACCTATGGATAGCCTTACATAACCCGGCGTCACGCCCGCCTGCAGCAGCTCGTCCGAACTGAGTTGGCTGTGGGTGGTCGAGGCAGGGTGGATCGCCAGCGAGCGAGCGTCACCAATATTAGCGACGTGATAGAGCAACTCGAGCGCATCGATGAATTTCCGCCCAGCGTCCAGTCCGCCCTTCACTTCCATACCGATCAGGGCGCCGTAGCTTCCGCTGAGATACTTGTCGGCCCGTTCGCGCGCCGTCCCGTCCATTAATCCCGGATAGATAACGCGTTCAACCTTGTCGTGATTGGCCAGAAAATCAGCGACCTTCGCCGCGTTCTCGCAATGCCGTTCCATGCGCAGTGGCAGTGTCTCCAGCCCCTGCAGGAACTGGAAGGCGTTCTGCGGTGACATGGCCGCGCCGATATCGCGCAGCAGGGTTACGCGCGCCTTGATGATGTAGGCGATGGGCCCTAGCGGCTTTACCGCCTCAGTCCAGATAGCGCCGTGATAGCTAGGATCAGGCTGGTTGAGCAGCGGGAACCGGTCGGCATTGGCCTCCCAGTCGAAATTGCCGCCATCGATGATCATGCCACCGATGGAGGTGCCGTGGCCGCCAATATACTTAGTGGTCGAGTACATGACGACGGCCGCGCCATGGTCCAGCGGGCGGCAAAGTAGCGGCGCCGCGGTATTATCGACGATGAGCGGGACGCCGATCTCACGCCCGATCGCCGCCACTTCGCCGATAGGGAAAACCTCCAGCTTCGGGTTCGGCAGGGTCTCGGCATAGTAGGCGCGGGTCTTGTCGTCGGTCGCGGCGCGGAAGGCTTCCGGATCGGCTGGATCGACGAAGCGACACTCGATGCCCATGTCGCGCATGGTGTTCTTGAAGAGGTTCCAGGTGCCGCCATAGATGTCGGTCGAACTCACGAAGTTGTCGCCGGCCCGCATGATGTTCAGCAGCGAGAACAGCGAGGCCGACTGCCCCGACGACAGACCTAGACCCGCGACCCCGCCCTCAATCGCGGCGAGACGCTGCTCCAGAACATCCACAGTCGGGTTCATGATCCGGGTGTAGATGTTCCCAAGCTCCGACAGGGCGAACAGGCTGGCCGCATGCTCCGTGTCGCGGAACTGGTAGCTGGTCGTCTGGTGGATCGGCACGGCAACCGAACCGGTCGTTGGGTCGGCGCGATGGCCCGCGTGCAGCGCCAGCGTTTCGGGATGCTTGGAGGTCATGTCGGGTGCCTTCGTCTTTGTTTGTCGAAAAACAGGCTAGCAGATGCTCTGTCCAGCTTATTTAACACAAATTTATTGTTAATAATGAGTTCTTCCAAATAATATTTGTATTGGCGCGAATGTCCAGCCCAGTCCAAGCGGACCCCTCTTTCCCATGCCTCTCAAATCCGGGAATATGTCACCAGTCGAAGCCGGCGCCGGCTCGCGCCATCCCTCCATGTAGATCGAGGCAACGGTTCATCCAGTCATGGACCGGATCGCCGGGCTCAACCAATGCGAAGGGGCTCATCTTGCGCGCCCATATGAAGGTGCCCATGACCAGATAATCGGCATAGAGCGGGTCCGCCCCCCCGAGAAAGTCCTGGTTGTCCAGTAGGCGGCGCAACGGCTCGATGCGGTCGCGAAATTCGACGATCCGGTCCTCCCGGCCCGCCTGGACCTCCGCGATGGGCCTGTTGAACCGCTTGAACCGGCTGGTCTGGAAATACTCCCGATCCTCGGGCAGCAGATGGTCAAAGATATCCTTTAGAATCATGGTCATAGCGAAGGGATGCATCCGGCTTTGCCACCAGTGCCGCACAAACCCAGTCAGCGCCCAGCCGCCCGCGCCGCCGAACAGGCTCGGTGCGTCCGGATAGGCGTTTTCCAGATACTCGGCGATCGTCCAGCTGTCATGAACCCAGGTGCCCCCATCAACGATGACCGGCACCGTAGAATAGGAGCCGTCGCGGATACCCCGAATGCCCGTGAAGGGTACCGGCACGGTCTCGAAGGATAGGCCCTTATGTGCTATCGCCGGGCGAACCCGCCAGCAGTGTGTCGAAAAGCGTCGGTCGTCGGCGCCCACCAGATCGTAGAGCACGATGTCGGCCATGGAACTTCCCCCCCTGAAACCGAAACGGGCGCCGCCGTCAGGCGTGCCAGCAGATCCTCACTGCAGAGTTCAGCGCCGACACCATCGCCAATAAGAAGCCGCCGAAAATAAGCCAGCCGGCAGCTCCCAAGCGAACTGGTGCGCCAAATCGTCGAAGATATAGATGGTAAAGGTTAGCGCGAGGCCTAACAGAAGTGCCAGGCCATACAGTGCCGCCGCGATGAAGAGTCCGACGATCACTTTCTATCGAGCGATAGAGATCAACTGGAGGTTCTCAAACATTTCGCTCAGAGTATGGGGATTATGCCGCCGCCGAAATCGGCCGGTTCGCTGGAGCAGATAGGTTAAGGTGAGTCCCCATGTCATCCGACGACGGCGCTCTGCCCGTAGCCTTCTACGGTACACTCCGGCAGGGCGAGCGCGCCTATATCGAGCTCGGACTGGAATCGCGGCTCACAGCGCTCGGCAAAGTCCGGATTCGAGGCAAGCTACTCGATCTGGGCGCCTATCCCGGACTGGTCGAAGGCGACGGCGAGGTCACGGGAGAACTCTACGACCTGCCCGACCCGGCCATCCTAGGTGAGCTCGATTTCTATGAACTTTTCGACCCGGCAAACCCTGAAACCAGCGAATTTATTCGTCGGCGCGTGCGGCTCGCCGAACCGGACCGCGACGCCTGGGTCTATTTCTACAATCCCGACGGGGTCAGCCCGCTGGCTCAGGCGCCCGCGTACCGCGTGATCACCTCGGGCAACTGGAAATGCCGCACCTGAGTCCGCACCGGTGCTTGGCGCGGGGCAGGAGACGTCCTAACCTTCTCCGAATAAAAGAATGCAAATACAAACGGGGAGGACGCCGTGAAAATCGCCGGTAGCTACGATGAGGCGTTCAACAGCTGGGTCTGGGATATTCCCGACCGGTTCAATATGGGCGTATCGGTATGCGACGAGCAGAACCAGACCGCCACCGCGCTGATCGTGCCCCAACCCGACGGCGGACGGCGCGAATACACCTTCGGCGACCTGAAGAAACTGTCGAGTCGGCTGTCTAACCTACTGGTCGCTCACAGCCTGAACCGCGGCGACCGTATGGCCGTTCTGCTGCCGCAGATGCCGGAAACGCTGGTCGCTCATATCGGCGCCTACCGCGCCGGGCTAGTCGCCATGCCGCTGGCCCAACTTTTCGGGCCGGAGGCCCTGAAGTACCGCTTGTCCGATAGTGGCGCGCGCGCCATCGTCACGGACCAGGCAAGCTGCGCGAAGATCGCGGAAATCCGCGATGACCTGCCGAACCTCGAACTGGTCCTGTCCGTCGATGGCCCAGCCGATGACGGTGCAGGCGGCGCGCTGGATTTCCATGGCGAACTTGAGAAGGCAAGGGACAGCTTCACCGCCGTCGACACGGCAAACGGTGACCCGGCGCTGCTGATCTACACCTCCGGCACTACCGGCAACCCCAAGGGCGCGCTACTGCCCCACCGCACCATGATCGGCCACGTGCCTGGCGTGGACTTCATCTACGACTTCCTGCCCCAGCCGGGCGACGTGATGTGGACCAACGCCGACTGGGCGTGGATCGGCGCGCTAATGGACTCGGCGATGCCAGCGCTCTATCACGGCATCCCACAGGTGGTGAACCCGCCGGGCCGCTTCGACCCCGAAGCCGTGTTCGATCTACTGGAACGATATGGTGTACGCACCGCCTTCATTCCGCCAACAGGCCTGAAGGTGATGCGCCAGGCAGACAACCCGCGCGAGCGTTACAACTACAATCTGCGCTCCATGTTTTCCGGCGGCGAGGCGCTCGGTACCTCCCTCATGGAGTGGGGCCGCGAACAGCTCGGCGTCACCATCAACGAAGCTTATGGCCAGACCGAATGCAACGTGATCGTCGGTTGCTGCTCGACCGTGATGACTCCGCCCGACGGCTCTATGGGCCGCGCCTCGCCGGGCCACACGCTGCGCATCCTCGATGAGGCGGGCAACCAGCAGGCGCCTGGCGATCTAGGCACCATCTGCGTGAAAGCGCCCGATCCGGTGATGTTCCTGGAATACTGGAACAACCCGCAGGCGACTGAGGAAAAGTTCATCACCGACGCGAACGGCGACAAGTGGATGGACACCGGCGATAAGGCGATGATGGACGACGACGGCTGGATATATTTTGTGGGCCGCGCCGATGACGTCATCAATTCTGCCGGCTACCGCATCGGCCCGGCGGAGGTAGAGAATTCCCTACTCACCCACCCCGCCGTTCAGATGTCGGCTGTGATCGGTGTGCCCGACGAGGCGCGCGGCGAGATGGTGAAGGCCTATGTCATCCTAAAGGACGGACAGTCCCCGTCCGACAAGCTTGCCAAGGACATCCAGAACCACGTGAAGACGCGGTTGGCAGCGCACGAGTATCCGCGCGCGGTCGAGTTCGTCTCGGACCTGCCGATGACCACCACCGGCAAGATCCAGCGCAAGGTGCTGCGCGAGCGGGAAGCCGCCCGGGCCGAGGGTGCATAGAGGCGTACGATATGACAAAGTTTGCTCACCCCGACGCGTTCCTCGACCTCGCTGGGCAGGACCTCGGCGTCAGCAGCTGGATCACCATCGATCAGACGATGATCAATGCCTTCGCCGATGCCACCAACGACCACCAGTGGGTCCATGTGGACACCGAGCGCGCGGCGCGCGAAATGCCCGGCGGCAGTACAATTGCACACGGATTTCTGGTGCTGTCGCTTCTAGCGCCGCTGAGCTACGAGATTCTGGAAGTTGAAAACGTCGCACATGAGCTGAACTACGGGCTCAACAGGGTTCGCTTCACCGCCATGGTGCCCGCGGGTGCGCGCATCCGCCTACGCCAGACGCTGACACGCGTCGAGAAACGCCCGGATGGTGGCGTCTTCCTCGACATGGTCGGCACCATGGAGATGGAGGGCAGCGAGCGCCCCGCGGCGGTAATTGAAAACCTGCGGCTGGTGTATGCCAAATAGAATTCGTTTTGCGCGGGCCTGCTGGCCGCCAGCATGGCTCGAAAACGCGACCGCCGCATTACGTATACGGCTTTCGGTTGAATGGAGGTCGCGTTCACATTCGAACAAGTCAGGAATAGGGGTATCCTCAGCGCAGAGAATGTGAACGGATTTTGCCCAAACCACTCGTTTTGACGCTCTTAAAGACTACCCTGAAGTAGACAGAACGACCAACCGCCCTACAAAGACTAGGCCTGACGGATAGAAAAAGAAAACGCTTTAACTGATCTGTATTTTGCAGTGTCCCGTAACGAGTTCGCCTTTCGCACAAAATGTGACAGATCGACCGTTACTGTTTCCTCATGGACAAAGAACGCCACCTGGAAAAAGCACTTCCTCACGTAAATTGTTTTTGCCCGATACGGTTGCCTTGCATTCAAAGGACCACCGATTTCCAATTAGGCCCGAACATTCAGTTTGCTTTTGGCGCTTCAAACATCGCCCATGTTTTCTTCAGTTTGTTTGAGGCTACCTCAGTTATTGCCTCACGCGAGGCTCAAAAGGCATCAGCTCATTGTGAGTTCGCCCAGGCAGTTTCAGCAGCGCGATACGACTTCGCTTGGTGCGTGTGAACCCCTCAACAAATAACCATCGGCAGCAGCTGGTCGTGGTCCTTGGCGATCAACTAAGTCCGCGGATCTCTTCACTACGTCTGGCCGATAAGTCGAGGGACGTGGTCTTCATGGCAGAGGTGTCTGGAGAAACCACCTACGTTCCGCACCATAAAAAGAAAATCGCTTTCATACTCTCCGCAATGCGGCACTTCGCCCGAGAACTCAAGTCAGACGGCTGGCAAGTTGAGTATGTCCAGCTTGACGACACAGAGAACACTGGATCGCTCTCGGGCGAGATAGAGCGTGCAGCAAAAAGGCATTCACTTAAGTCGGTGATCGTAACCGAACCGGGTGAATGGCGCGTGCTCAATTCACTAACATCACTTTCCAGCCGAGGTGGGCTCTCCGTCAAAATACTCGGCGATGACAGGTTTATTTGTTCACGCAACACCTTCTCATCTTGGGCCAACGGCCGAAAACAGATGCGCATGGAGCACTTCTACCGCGAGATGCGGCGAAAGACTGGCCTTCTAATGGACGGCGAGAAACCTGTCGGTGGAAAGTGGAATTTTGATGCAGAAAATCGAAAACCAGCCAAAACAGACATGTCTTTTCCAACACCGCTTTACAGCGATGTCGACGGAATCACGAGAGAGGTTCTTGGTTTAGTTGGGGAGCGCTTCGCCGACCATTTCGGCGCCCTATCTCCGTTCTGGTTCGCGGTCACCCGTGATGATGCAGAGGCCGCATTCGACCGCTTTGTAGAGGTCGCCCTGCCTAGCTTCGGTGACTACCAGGACGCCATGCTGATCAATCAGAAGTATCTCTTTCATGCGGTCATATCTCTTTACTTGAATATCGGTCTACTCGACCCGATCGAACTCTGCCAACGCGTGGAGCGGGCTTACTTCGACGGGCACGCCCCTCTTAACGCCGCCGAGGGCTTTATCCGCCAAATCATCGGCTGGCGCGAGTACGTTAGGGGCCTTTATTGGTTCCAAGGTCCGAAATACGTTGACCAGAATGTGTTTCGGCACACGCGCCCTCTGCCAGACTTCTTCTGGACGGGAAACACAGAGATGGCTTGTGTGCGGGCATGCGTTGAGCAAACCCGTGAAGAGGCATATGCGCACCATATCCAACGCCTCATGGTTACAGGCAACTTCGCCATGCTGGCCGGTGTTGATCCGCGCAAAGTTCACGAATGGTATCTCGCGGTCTATGCAGACGCGTTCGAGTGGGTGGAAATGCCCAATACATTAGGCATGAGCCAATTTGCAGATGGCGGCTTGCTCGCCTCTAAGCCATACGCATCCAGCGGAAACTATATTAACCGCATGTCCGACTACTGCACCAAATGCACTTACAAGGTCCGTGACAAGTCGGGTCCGAACGCTTGCCCTTTCAACTATCTCTACTGGGACTTTCTCACCAGAAACCGACATGTACTCCATAACAATGTTCGCCTAGCGCAGGCCTACCGCACCTGGGACCGCCTCGACGATGAGCGCCAGCGCAGCACTCTCAAAGATGCTCAGCATTTTTTGGATGAACTCGACAAATCTGCAAAAGGCAGTACGGAATGACCAAATTTTTTAACGGCCAGATGGAAGCCATTCACCATATTGCAATCCAGGTATCCGACATCAACGCAGCCCTTGCATGGTATGGTGAAAGGTTCGCCTTCGAGATTACGCACGCCGATTCAAGCTGGGCGCTACTTCAATTCGAAAACTTGTCGATCGCACTTGTCCTACCGGAGCAGCACCCACCCCACTTTGCGGTCGAGCGCGATGACGCAGCGTCATATGGCGAACTCACCCCTCATCGTGATGGGACAGCATCCGTCTACGTTCGCGACCCATGGGACAACGTCATAGAGATAATGAAACCGGCTTCAGAGGAATGATATGTCCGTGAAACACTCCCTATACTTCGACATAAAATACCCGTGTTATTTTCGAGAGATTAAGTTCTGCAGCCATCGTCGCGGGACTATTTCTTCACCGGCATACCAACACTGATGAATATAACATCTCCTCAAGTGCCAAGAGGACCGTTACTTCTGGGTTCAGCTGGCGCCTTACCGTTCGTCGCCGCTTTTGTGACCACACTGCTGCTCGGCGAAGCGATGCATGACATCGCGGGCAAGGTTCTCATCGCCTACGCCGCGCTTATCCTTTCCTTCCTCGGCGGAATACAGTGGGGCCTCGCCATGGCCGAATACGGCGGAGAAGGCCGGCTAACCGAGCGCTATGCCTTAAGTATTCTTCCGGTTCTGATCGCTTGGAGTGCCCTTCTCGCGCCCTTGTCCTTGGGATACTGGATCCTCGCCGCCGGTTTTCTTTGGGCGCTGGTCATGGACATTCTGGCCCTGCGCACCGGCTTTGCGCCCCTCTGGTATCGCTACATCCGTATTCCACTAAGTATCGTCGTCGTGGCCACCAGCATCGCGGGCGCGCTTACATTCTGAAGTAGCAAGCCGGCAGTGCGGCGCGCGCATATCTGTTTCTTTTTATGACGATGGTTTCTTGGTTTCATTCGCGCATTCACTATTCGGCGACATCGCTTGCCGACGACGTCAGAGAGCCGAGGCCAATCCCCCCAAAGACGAACGCCCGGCTCTTGGCCGGGCGTCCCAAATGTCAGGCGTTAATATCAGATCGAGTAACGCAACCACATTTGCGTTGAACGACTTCTGTAGACCGTCTCACCAATTTTGCAGAGGTAATTGAACATTCGGGTTATCCTTATTTGGGTTAGAGCTGTGATCAGTACGCAGCTCCAGACCCCTTAGATGCGCCCTGGAGACATGGCTTCCCCGACGCATAGGCAACACTGATCCGTACAGCGATCACCTCCGTATTGATCATGTGATTAATAAAGGAGATGTCTATGTATGAGTGGTATCGTTTGCTTATGGATTCCGATCGAAACCCGCTAAACGTGCTTCCGCGAGCTCAGGGCTTTCAGATAATGGTCGTACTAAGCCTGATGTGGACCGCAATTTTTTGCACTATGGCTGGTCTCTGGTTCCTTTATGAAGAACTAGTCATTCTCCACATGCTCTTTGCAACGGGCATCGCGTTGACGGGTGCCACGTTCCACAGTGCACGCAAGCTGGGGACCTATCGTGATCACCCACAACGCGACGGCACGGCACGCTACGACGATGTATGGGGGGCAAGCTGACCTCAGTGTTGGAAAACGCCAAGCGCGGCAAGGCTCAACCTCGAGTCTTTTTCGACGGGGCCTGCCCTATCTGCTCTCGAGAGATAGCTTTCTACCGAGGTCGTCGGGGCGCTGAACGTATTGACTGGGTCGACGTAAGCTCGCCTGTATCAGCCGAGCTGCCACCTGGCCTTGATCGTTCGACCCTTCTCGCACGCTTCCATGTGATCGGCAGTAACGGATGTGTTCGCGACGGTGCAGAGGCATTTGTTGCTCTCTGGAGCGAACTACCTGGCTTCAGATGGGTGGCACGGATAGCTGGCACCCGACCAATGCTGCCGATCCTCGAACGGCTTTACCTAATCTTCCTTAAATTTCGGAGGGATCATCGGGGAAAAAGCAACCATTTGGATTGCCTCTAAATGGTGCCGCCTGCGTGACTCGAACACGCGACCCCCGCATTACGAATGCGATGCTCTACCAACTGAGCTAAGGCGGCCCATAAGGCGTTTCAGTAGATGTAGCGTGACTATCGGTCAAGGCCCTGATTTCAGGAGACCTTCTTCGTTCCAACTCTCCAGTTTATCGCGACCCCTTAATCCTACGGCACCCCAAACCCAATTTGAATCCACCCCGCGTGGAGCAACATTGGAACACGGCTTAAGGCCATGTCAGTTCAAACCGCGCAGAGCGAAGATCGGTTGGGCCCTTTGAAGCTTCACCAAACGGGTCCTCGATAAATTGGATGATGGGGTTCAGTGATAGGCATTGGGCAACAAGGGCTAGTCGATAGTTTCCCCGTTGCTCTTCCGCAGCCCTCCACTCATTGCTTGTCAGTTCAACGCCCGAGATTGATTTGACTGACTGCTCTTAACTTCAACGCAGATCAGCGTCTCGCTCTTGTCTTTGTACTCAATGTCCCAGCCCGGTGTTTCCTTGGGCTGAGCAACCCAACGCCGGTCCAACAACAGCTCGGTGCAGACGCGGCGGGCGCTTCCAAGCAAGTGTCGCGAAGGACCCGCAATTACCGCACACCGCCGACCATTCGTCAGCGACGGTGCCGCATTCACCGCAGACCCAGGCCGGATCGGCATCCGCCGCAGCGGCCTTTTCCAACCATGTGTCGGAGCCTGAGTGATCCTCGCTGTCCTCATCGGCCAGCCGGGCACGCAACTGGAAGATCCGCACACTAGGCTCACTTTCAGCCAAAGCATCAAGTTGCTGGCGCGCCTCCCCCCACAGCCTGGCATCCAGCGCAGCCTCGGCAAGCGCCATCCGGCTCTCGGAATGGTTGCGTGCCGTTTTGACCAGTGTCTCGACCGCCTTATAGCGGGCCAGCGGTGCATCATCCGCCAAGTCGAGATAGGCCTTCAGGAGATCGGGATGGGGCGTGCGGCCCCAGGCGCGCTCCAGCACCTTGCGGGCGCGGCGAGCGCGTCCGTCCTCGGCAACCATGCGCGCCAACAGTTCGCTGGCGGGCACGAGATCGCCGTCCATTTCGTTGGCCTTGCGCGCCTGGGCATAGGCGTCGGCAAGTTGCCCCGCCGCGCGGGACGCGCGGGCGCGCTCGGTCAGCAGCGCGGCCTGCTGGCGTTTACCCGCCCCCGCCTTGTCACTCTTGGCCTTGCGGGATTCCTCCACCAGCCTCTGTGCCTCGCGCCAGTCTCCGGCGCGGCTATGCAGCGAGATCATGGTGTCCAACACCCAGGGTGTGCCCGGCTTCAGCGTGTAGGCACACCGGGCATAGGACAAGGCGCGGGCATCGTCATTGTCGCGCAGCGCATCGACGATCAGCCCACGCAGTCCGAGAAACTCGGTCTCGGGGCTTTCGAGCATCTTCTCGAAGCTACGACGCGCGGCGGCGTCATCGCCCGCGATCTGCGCGGTCTGCGCTTCAAGCAGCAGGGTCAGAGGCGTGTGATCCAGCATCGATCCAGCGCGGCGTGTCTGGCGGCGCGCCTTGTCCACGTCACCCGCGGCAATCGCCACCAGCCCGTCGGACAATGCCTGCAGGCCAGCGTCCTGCCGCGACAGGCGGCGGCGCAATGACCACTCGCCCGGACGGCGGCGCAGCCAGCGCCAGAGCGTGTAGAGCACCGCCACCGTGACGGCGAACAGGAAGACGGCCAGCGCCAGAATGCCGACCGAAGTCTCGATCCGGTAGCCCTGCCACTCGATCTGGACCAGCCCCGGCCGCTCCGCCAGCCAGACGGCGATCGCCACGACGACGGCGACTTCGATTATGTAGATCGCGATGCGCATGGTCAGTTGCGGCCTGCCGCGCGCAGATGAACCAGCGCCAAATCCTCGACCTTGTCCGCCGCGTCGCGCACCGCCATATGAGCGCGGGCCTTCGCCAACCAGGGCGCCGCCGCTTCTGCGCTCGCGCCATCCAGTCCGTCCAGCGCTGCGATGGCGCCCGCCACGTCGCCGTCTTTGAGGCTGACCTCGGCGCGGGCCAAGCGGCCGTCGAGAGTATCTTCTGGCATATCCGCGCCCACACGGCGCACGCGCACGATGCGCTGCGCGCGGTCGAGGATCTGATCGACAATATTGTTTTTCGCTCCGGTCGGCGCATTGTCAAGGATCTCCTGCGCCGTCCCGGGAAAGGCGAACAGCAGCTCCCTGCGTGTGGCTACCCCGGTGTCAGCGTGGATGGCGAGGCCCGCAGCCAGTTCATCGAGTGTCGCTTCGTCGCCAGATACCTCGCGCAGGGTCGCGAGCACCTCCGGATAGGGCTGGCCGCGCTCGATCGCCCGGCGTAACTGGCCGGACGCGACAGTCAGCGCTATGGCGTCAGCCGCCACGGCGTCCTGCCGCACTTCCTGACGCGCCAGCGTGTCCATCTGCTCGTTGAGTGCGGCGATGCGCGTCTCCACCTGCTGGAGCCCTCCGGACACCGAACCAAAATCATTGGTCGCGCGTTCCTGGGCGAGGCGGATTTCATTTTCCAGCGAGGCCAAGCGCGCGGCCACTTCGGGATCGGCCTGCCCGCCCGCACTCGGATTAAGTTCACCCGCACGCTGCGACAACCGGCTCAACTCGTCACGCAACGGGGTCAGCTCGGCCACCTGCGTGCGCAAGCTCTCGATATCGCCGGCCAGCGCCTCACGTTCATCCTTGCCAGGATCGTCCGGCCCGCGGGTCAGACTTGCGATCCGGCCTTCGAGGACCGAGACCCGGTTCGAGGCCACCGGCGCGGCCTCTGGGCCCGCAGTCGTCCACCAGACCCAGCCCGCCGCGCTACCGGAAATCAGCAGGGCCAGAACGGAAATGGCCAGCGCCGCACTATTACCGCCACGCGCCGGAGCCGCGGAGCCGGCACGCTCCGTGTGGGGCTGCGAAGACGCCTTTTCAGCCGGAGCCTCGTCGTCGGCATTCCCGGGGCCTTCGTCGGGCGTGTTCTTATGAGCTTCCTCGGTCGCCTCTGCATCGATGATGGTGGGCGCACCTGCCGTATCCGGAAGTATGATCCCATTTTCCCCGGCCACCTTGCGGATGTCGTCCATGCGGGCGGCTGGGATGGTATCGCGCTGCTTCCAGCCCTGAACTGTGCTCACCGGCACATTCAGCTTATTGGCCATGGGACGAATACCGCCGAACGCAGCGATGATCGGTCCGGCCGGCTGATCTTGATCTGGCGACATGGAAGCCTCCTGAGGGCCGTATTTCCAGGGCGTACGTGGACGTACATACGCGTATGTACGTAGCGGGTTCAAGCGTTCCGCAAAGGTGTGAAATTTTTAGTCGGTCAATTCAAGAGAAAACGCCTAATTCCCTATAATTTCGAGCATTGCGGCCTGATCGGGCCGGGTCGCCGTCTCCACTCGCGCAAACACTCCGTTTGGGAGCGCATCCGCCACCGCGGCGGACAGGCAATAGGCCCGGATTCCAGACAGTTTCGGCGTCAGTCCTGCCTTTTCCACCAGCGCGGCGAAGCTGCGCGCGGTCCTCATCGAATAGAGTAGTACCCCTTCGAGATGACCGCCCGTAAGCGCGACCGCGGCGTTTTCGGGAAGGTCCACGCAGGTCCGCGCCTCATAAAGTACGACCGCGCGCGCATCGAAGCCGTATCTGGCAAGGTCCCCGGCAAGGTTCCCCGCCGACACGGACCCCACTGCATGGATGAGGCTCCCATTCGTCGAAACGAGGGTCTCGCGCACCAGCGCCGCGAGATCGCCCACATCGCCGTCGGCGCTGCGCACCTCGGCGAATCCGGCCTCACGCGCCGCCGAAGCGCTGGCGTCCCCGACCGCGAACACGGCCACATCGCGCCTGCATGTCGCGCCGGCCAGCGCCCGGGCACCGTTGGCGCTGGTCACCAGGAACGCCTGCACATTTGAAGACGGAACATCGCCGGGCGGATCCGCCGAGGCGATCTCCAGCAACGGAGCGATCAGCGGTTCGTGTCCGGCATCGCGTAAAAGATCCGCCGTCCGCTCGGCATCAGGCCGGGGTCGGGTGACGAGCAGGCGCATCTCAATCGAGCATGGCGAAGAAATCCTCGCCGATGCACTCGCGCAGCTCCGCGCCCACCGCGCGGCCCAGCGTGACCGGGTCCGCCGCCGCGCCGGTCATTTCGCGCCGAACGAGATCCGAGCCGTCGGGCCATGCGACCAATCCGTGAAGTTCGATTTCACCGCCGCGCAGCCGCGCCAGCCCGGCAATCGGCGTACGGCAGGTGCCGTCCAGCGCGTCGAGCATGGCCCGCTCCGCTGTCAGGCAGGTCAGCGCCTCGGCGTCGTTGAGCGGGGCGAGCGCTTCGGCCACGCGCGCATCGCCGTCGCGGCGGGCGATGGCGATGATACCCTGTCCGACGGCAGGTAGCATGTCTTCGAGCTCCAGGATCCCATCCGCCACACCAGCCTGCCCGAGCCGGTTCAGCCCGGCTAGAGCCAATAGCGTAACATCCGCCTCCCCAGCTTCCAGCTTGCGCAGGCGCGTATGCACATTGCCGCGAAACAGAACGACCTGCACATCCGGGCGCTGGGCCAGAAGCTGCGCCTGACGCCGCTGGGAGGCCGTCCCCACCCGCGCGCCGCGCGGGATACCGGCAATAGACGACGCACCGATCAGCGCGTCGCGCGGATCCTCGCGGGGGAGCGCTGCACCGATCACCATGCCCTCCGGTAGCCAGGTCTCCATGTCCTTGGCAGAGTGCACGCCGATATCGACATCTGCCTCTAGCAGCGCGCGGTCTATCTCCTTGGTGAAGAGGCCTTTGCCCCCAGCATCTGCCAGCGGGCGGTCGGTGATCGCATCACCTGTCGTGTGGATTTCCATGATCTCGGGTACGGGCGCATCGGGATGCGCGCGCGCCAGCAGGTCGCGCACCATGGTTGCCTGCGCCATCGCCAGCGGACTGCCGCGCGTTCCAATGCGTATGGGCTGATCGTTCATGGCGCCTGTCTTAGCGGGCCGCCGCGCAAAGGCAAAATCCAATCTTTTCTCGCGCATCTTCAGGAGCGGAGATTCGGCGCGATTTGGGTTATACGGACGCCATGAAAATTTTGGGCATAGAGACCAGTTGTGATGAGACGGCCGCGGCCGTGGTCGAGGACAGGGGTGCGGGCGGGGTGATCCTATCCAATGTCGTCCTCAGCCAGCTCGACGACCACCGGCCCTTCGGCGGCGTGGTACCGGAGATCGCGGCGCGCGCGCATCTGGACCACCTCGACGCCATCGTCACCCGTGCGCTCGACGAAGCCCACCTCGGAATAGCCGATCTCGACGGCATCGCCGCCACCGGCGGGCCCGGGCTGATCGGCGGCGTGCTGGTCGGCACCATGACCGCCAAGGCCATCGCCAGTGCGCGCGGCCTGCCCTATATCGCGGTCAACCATCTGGAAGGGCACGCGCTGACGGCGAGGCTGACCGACGGCGTCGCGTTTCCCTACCTGCTGCTGCTTGTCTCGGGCGGGCACTGCCAGTTGCTGATCCTCGAGGGGCTAGGCCGATACACACTGCTTGGCAGCACCATCGACGACGCCATCGGGGAGGCCTTCGACAAGACCGCCAAGCTGCTGGGGCTCGGCTTTCCCGGCGGCCCCGCCGTAGAGGTGGCGGCGCGCGATGGCGATGCCGGCCGTTTCAAGCTGCCCCGTCCCCTCCGCGGACGACCCGGCTGCGACTTCTCATTCTCCGGGCTGAAGACCGCCGTGCGCCAGGCGGCGCTCGACCTGGGTGACGGGCTCACCGACGCCGATGCGGCCGACCTCGCCGCCGGGTTCCAGGCCGCAGTGTGCGATGTGGTGCGCGATCGGTGCCGCCGCGCGTTCGAGGCGTTCGGGTCCTATACGGGCGGAGCCGCGCCGGTTCTGGTGGCGGCGGGCGGCGTGGCGGCGAATATTTCATTGCGCGAAACACTCGACGAATTGTGTGACGCGGAGGGCGCGCGGCTGGTCGTCCCGCCGGTCAGGCTGTGCACCGATAACGCGGCGATGATCGCTTGGGCCGGGCTCGAACGGCTCCGGGCCGGCGAGCGGTCGCCGCTGGACTTCAAGCCGCGCCCGCGCTGGCCTCTGGCCGAAGCCGCCGCCGCCGAATAAGCTGGCTCCGCCATGGCCAACGACGACAGCGCCCAAACTAAGATCGACATCCAGCAGCTCTTCGAGACGCCGGTCGCCTTCGCGTCCCTGCTGAACAACGAATTGGTGAGCGCTGCCCTGCGCGAGATCATCCACCCGGTACCCGGCGCGGTGCTGATGTTCCCGTCCGGGCTGTCACACAAAGTGCGGCCCTACACGGGCACGGGCACGGGCAACTCCATCGCCATGAACCTGAGCTAGGCATGGCCACGGGCATCCAGCGGATCGCGGTGATCGGCGCCGGCGCCTGGGGCACAGCGCTGGCAAGCGTCGTCCGACGCGCCGGCCGCGATGTGGTCCTGCACGCCCATGAAGCAGAGACGGCGGACGCCATCAACACCGGCCATGAGAATAAGGTCTTCCTGCCCGGCGTGGAGCTGGACCCGAAGATCCGCGCCACGTCGGACCTGTCAGCAGCGCTGGACGGCGCAGACGCGATCCTGATGGTTACCCCGGCGCAGTTCCTGCGCGCGACGCTGGAGGCCTCGGCAGACGCGCGAGCCACGGACGCGCCCATCGTGATCTGCGCCAAGGGGTTCGAGCTCGACACCGGCAAGCTGATGAACGAGGTGGCGGAGGAGGCAGCGCCCGGCGCGACGCTGGCCGTGCTATCTGGCCCCACCTTCGCCGCCGAGGTGGCGCGCGGCCTGCCGACGGCGGTCACGCTCGCCTGCGCCGATACCAACATCGCCGCATCGTTGTCCGACGCCATCGGCACCGCCACCTTCCGCCCTTACACCGCCACCGATGTGGTCGGGGCCGAGGTGGGCGGCGCGGTGAAGAACGTCATCGCGATCGCCTGCGGCATCGTGGACGGACGCGGACTGGGACAGAACGCCCGGGCCGCCGTGATCGCCCGCGGCCTGGCCGAGATCGCGCGGCTGGCGGCGGCTCTAGGCGCCGACCCGCGCACCCTGATGGGTCTGTCGGGGATCGGCGACCTGACCCTGACCTGCACCTCGGTCGCCTCGCGCAACTATTCGCTGGGCGCGTCGCTGGGCGTGGGCAAGACCTTGGCCGACCAGATGAAGGACCGGACAAGCGTCGCCGAGGGCGCGACAACCGCGCCCGCCGTGCTGACACGCGCGCAAGCGCTGGGCGTCGAGTTACCGATTTGCCGCGCAGTCAACGCGATCCTGCATGACGGCGCGAACATCGATGAGACCATCGTCAGCGTGCTGGCCCGACCGCTTCGTCCGGAAAGTTGAGGGCGGAGATTTAAGCCGGCGAGTTAGAGACCGATTTGGCTTTCACGGATCGCGGCCGTATATCCGGAAGCACCCGAGAGGAGAGACGACATGGCGTACTGGCTATTCAAATCCGAACCCGGCACATGGGGCTGGGACGACCAGGTAAAGAAGAGCGTCGAGCACTGGGACGGCGTTCGCAACTACCAAGCGAACAACAACATGAAGGCCATGAAAAAAGGCGACAAGGGCTTCTTCTATCACTCGGTCAACGAGAAGCGGATCGTCGGCATCGTAGAGGTGGTGCGCGAACACTATCCCGACCATACGGATGAGACCGGCCGCTTCAGCATGGTCGATATCAAGACCGTGAAGCCCGTCGAGACACCGGTCACGCTGGCGGAAATCAAGGCCAACCCGAAGCTAGAAAAGATGGTGCTAGTGAACAACTCCCGCCTGTCGGTCCAGCCCGTCACGGCGGCGGAGTGGAGAGAGGTCTGCCGGATGACCGGCACCAAGGTTTGAAACAATCGGCCTCATACTTCGACAAGCCCAGCATGAAGGCCTGAGCCTGACGAAGGGCGGGGCGCGGGAGCATTAGACGATGGCAGAGACTAAATCCTTCGAGACCCGAGACGGCCGTCGGGTGCTCTGCCATGTCGACGAGATCGGCGACGCGGGCAAGGGCTTCTCGCTGACGGGCTTCTACGCCCACCGGCCCGACAAGGCAGTACCGATTTTCCTTATCCCAGACGGCGGCGAGGTGCGCGGCTACAAGAACATATGCCCGCACCAAGGCATCCCGCTGGAGCTGAAGCCCGACACCTTTCTCGACGTGAACCGCGAGCTGATCCAGTGTACCACCCATGGCGCGCAGTTCCGTAAGGACGACGGCTACTGCCTGCGCGGACCATGCGTCGGGCGCTCGCTGGCCAAGGTCGCCGTGTTCATCGACGACGACGGCATGGTGCTGCTGGACGATTAGCCCCTGCCCACCCGCTTTCGCCCGCCCACCGGCCTTGGCCCCCAACCTTGGTATGAGTTGTGGGGTGAACCCGATTTCCTATAATGCGCGGGAATAAGGCCGCCGCCCTCGCGCGCGGCGGAAAACGATTTAAGTTAAGAGGAGTGAGCGCCATGTTCCGTGAGACATTTCCGGTGCCGGACGACTGGGCAAAGCGCGCCTGGGCCGATCAAGCAAAGTACGACGAGATGTACCAGCGCTCGATCGAGGACCCGGAAGAATTCTGGGGCGAGCACGGCAAGCGTCTCGACTGGATCGAGCCCTACACCAAGGTAAAGGACGTATCCTATGACGCATCCAACCTGCATGTGCAGTGGTACCAGGACGGTGTCCTGAACGCTTCGGCCAACTGTCTCGACCGGCACCTAGCCCAGCGCGGTGACCAGGTGGCCATCATCTGGGAAGGCGACGACCCCGGAGACGACGACAAGATCACCTACAAGCAGCTTCACGAGAAGGTCTGCAAATTGGCCAACGGGATGAAGGAGCTAGGTATTCAGAAGGGCGACCGGGTCACCATCTACCTGCCGATGATCCCTGAGATCGCTGTGGCTATGCTGGCCTGCGCTCGGGTCGGCGCAGTCCATTCCGTGGTGTTCGGCGGCTTCTCCCCGGACTCTATCGCCGGCCGGATCCGGGACTGCGAATCGACCTTCGTCATCACCGCCGATGAAGGCCTGCGCGGCGGGCGGACCATCCCGCTGAAGGCCAATGTCGATGAGGCGCTGAAGCAGTGCCCCAACGTGAAGCACTGCGTGGTGGTGAAGCGCACCGGCGCAGACATCGCGTGGCACAGGGACCGCGACGTCTGGTACGAGGACCTGACCCAGGACCAGCCCGCGAACTTCACGCCCGAACCGATGAGCGCGGAAGACCCGCTGTTCATCCTCTACACCTCGGGCTCGACGGGTAAGCCGAAGGGCGTGCTGCACACGACAGGCGGCTACATGGTCTACGCCTCCATGACCCACCAGTACGTCTTCGACTATCACGACGGCGACATCTACTGGTGCACGGCGGACTGCGGCTGGATTACCGGCCACAGCTATATCGTCTATGGCCCGCTGGCCAACGGCGCGACGACCCTGATCTTCGAGGGCGTGCCGAACTACCCGGACGCCTCGCGGCACTGGGAGGTCTGCGACAAGCACCGGGTCAACATATACTACACGGCTCCGACCGCCATCCGCGCGCTGATGCGCGAGGGCGACGCGCCGGTGACCAAGACCTCGCGCAAGTCCATCCGCCTGCTGGGCACGGTGGGCGAGCCAATCAACCCGGAGGCCTGGCACTGGTATCACCAGGTAGTCGGCGAGGACCGCTGCCCCATAGTAGACACATGGTGGCAGACCGAGACCGGCGGCATTCTGATCACACCGCTGCCCGGTGCGACGATGCTCAAGCCCGGCTCGGCCACCCGCCCGTTCTTCGGCATCCGGCCGGTCATCGTCGATGCGGAGGGCAAGGTCCAGGAGGGCGCGTGCGAAGGCAACCTCTGCATCGCCGACAGCTGGCCGGGCCAGATGCGCACGGTCTATGGCGACCACCAGCGCTTCATCGACACTTACTTCAAAACCTATGCCGGGATGTACTTCACCGGCGACGGCTGCCGCCGCGACGAGGACGGCTATTACTGGATCACAGGCCGCGTCGATGACGTGATCAACGTCTCCGGCCACCGCATGGGCACCGCCGAGGTGGAAAGCGCGCTGGTCGAGCACGCCGCAGTGGCCGAGGCCGCCGTCGTCGGCTACCCGCACGACATCAAGGGCCAGGGCATCTACGCCTATGTCACCCTGAAGGTGGGCGTAGACCCGACAGACGACCTGCGCAAGGAACTGGTGCAGTTCGTTCGTAAGGAGATCGGCCCCATCGCCACGCCGGACCTGCTGCAGTTCGCGCCGGGCCTGCCGAAGACCCGCTCAGGCAAGATCATGCGCCGCATCCTTCGCAAGATCGCCGAGAACGCCCCGGACCAGCTTGGCGACACGACGACGTTGGCCGATCCGGCGGTGGTGGACGACCTGGTGGAGAACCGGCAGAACAAGTAGGTGTGCCCCGGCGAGGTCGGGCCACGAAAGCGGGCCGAGATCGCGCCGGATTCACGAAGGTGCGCCAGCACCCGGCGGAGAGCGGGGGATTCTGTCAGTGCGTCGTGGGCGCGGCCGGGCATTTCCAGCCCGAAATGGCCGGAACCTTAGAAATCGACACAGCGCCCGTCGCGCTCCCAGTCGCCGAAGCGGGTCGGCTCGGGACCCTTGGGTCCGCCGACCTCCTTAGGTTTACCGGGTTGAGATGACGCGGTCGGGTCGGGCTTCAAGGCCGCCACATTTTCGGCGGGTTTCGGTGTTGCGTTCTGCTGACCGGCGGGTACGCGTTCCACATATCGTGGCTGCGCGGGGCGCGGCGGTTCGACAGGCGTGCTTGTCTTGTCCTCGGTCATGTCCCTGATATGGCCGTTTCGGACGGGTTTGCCAAGGCGCTTTGCCGCCCAGATACGATATGAGGTTTGGAACTTCCGATGGCCAATTATTTCCGCACCGCGCTTTTGCTGGCCGCCCTGACGGCGATCTTCATGGGTGGCGGGTTCCTGCTGGCGGGCCAGACCGGCATGCTTATCGCGCTTTTGATCGCGGCGGGCATGAACCTGTTCGCCTGGTGGAATTCGGGAGAGGCAGTGCTGCGCTACTACAAGGCGCGCGAGGTGACCGACCGCAGCCACGCGCTCTACCGCATCGTGGAGCAGCTGGCCGCGCGCGATGGCCTGCCGATGCCGCGCGTCTATGTGATCGACAACCCGCAGCCTAATGCCTTCGCCACTGGGCGCGGGCCGGAGAACGCCGCCGTCGCGGCCACCACCGGGCTGATGCAGCTGATGAACGAACGCGAGGTCGCGGGCGTGATGGCCCACGAGCTGGCCCATGTGCGCCACCGCGACACACTGATCATGACGGTCACCGCCACGGTGGCGGGTGCGATTTCCATGCTGGCGAACTTCGCCCTGTTCTTCGGCAACAACCGTAACAACCCTCTGGGCATCATCGGCGTGCTGGCCGTGATGGTCCTGGCGCCGCTGGCAGCCATCCTTGTGCAGATGGCCATCAGCCGCACGCGCGAATACGAGGCCGACAAGGGCGGGGCCGAAATCTGTGGCAATCCCGACTGGCTGGCCGACGCGCTGGAGAAGCTGGAAATCGGCTCCAAACGCATCGACAACGACGCGGCGGAGCACAATCCGGCGACCGCGCACATGTTTATCGTGAACCCACTGCACGCCAACAAGCGCGACAGCCTGTTCTCGACCCATCCCGCGACGGCGAACCGGGTCGCCCGTTTGCGGGAAATGTCATTTTCTTCAACGGGTTCTGTGGATCTGTCACCGGGCGGACCCTGGTCTGGCGGGGGCGGTGCGCCGCGCCGTCGCGGCAGCGTTCCGAGCTCGGGGTCCCGGCGCGCCCTATGAAGCCGGTAGAGGGTCGATAGCGGGCCGGTAAAGGTTAAATTGAGGCCCAAAACCCAAAACCTGGCAAAAGGCGTTAACAAATTGTCCACATCTAGTATGTCATACAGTATTTTGTAGCCTTGCCCGTCTGAGGCCACATGATCTAGGCTTCCCACCTTGTTACGGATGCCCCGAGGGCGGCGTCCATGGGGCAAAAACGAAAAAGCGGAAGACGAATATGTCGTGGACAGATGAACGGGTGACGCTGCTGCGCGAACTCTGGGCCAAGGGCCTGAGCGCGAGCCAGATCGCGGTGCAGCTGGGCGGGGTGACGCGCAATGCGGTGATCGGCAAGGCGCACCGTCTGGGGCTGGAAAGCCGCCCGTCCCCGATCCGGGGCGACGGCACCGGGTCGCGCCGTCGCAACCGCGCTATCGACAGGGCGCTAGAGGCCAAGGCTCTGCGCGGAACCATGGCTGATGAGGAAATCGGCGGCGAAAAGGTGGTGCCCGACGGGAGCACCCACCGCCACGAGCAGATCCTGCCGCCGATTGCGCGGCGCGGCGTCGATGTGAAGTCCTGCCTGTGGCCGATCGGCGACCCGGGCGACGACGACTTCGGCTTCTGCGAGGACGACACCGTGCCGGGCCGCCCCTACTGCGCCAAGCATTGCGAGGTCGCCTATATCCGCAAGGACAACAAGAGCGCAGCCTGACGGCAGCCGGATGCGATGAATATCAGGGGCGGGCTTCGGTCCGCCCCTTTCTCACGCGCCCCCTTTCCGAACCCTCACGGTTTTATGCTCTAAGACGCCATGGCCGATGCCCGCGATATTGCCTGCCGCCTGCTCGACGCTGTCCTGACCGACGGCGTGCCGCTGGATTCCGCCCTGTCGGGGCAGGACGGCATGGACCGGCTGGACCCGCGCGACCGGGGACAGGCGCGGCGCATCGCCGCCGGGGTGCTGCGCCATCTGGGTGAGATCGACGCGATCCTTAAAGACCGGCTCGACCGGCCCCTGCCGGCACGCCACGCGCGCATGCGCAACGTGCTGCGGGTCGGGATCGCGGAGCTGGTTTTTCTGGGCACCCCGCCCCACGCCGCCGTCGATGCGGCGGTGAAGATCGCCGCGCGCTACCGGCGCGGCGCACTGAAGGGGCTGGTCAACGCGGTGCTGCGCGGCATCACGCGCGCCCAGGCCGACGACCCGGGTTTCGGCCACGCCGCCGACCCCGCGCGCACGAACACGCCCGGCTGGCTGTTCCAGCGCTGGGAGGCGGCCTATGGCGCGGAGACTGCGAGTGCAATCGCAGTAGCGCATATGACAGAGCCGCCGCTCGACCTGACGCTGAAACACGACGCCGCACCCGCAGGCGTGGGCGGAACAGCTCGGCGCGACGCGGCTGCCCGGCGGCGGCCTGCGCCGCACCGGCGGCGGGCGAATTTCAGAACTGCCGGGATTCGGTGATGGCATCTGGTGGGTGCAAGACGCGGCCGCCGCCCTGCCCGCACGGATGCTGGGCGATGTGGCGGGCCAATCCGTGATCGATCTTTGCGCGGCGCCCGGCGGCAAGACCTTGCAGCTGGCCGATGCCGGGGCGCACGTCACGGCGCTCGACATCGCGGAAGCCCGTCTGGGAGCACTGCAGGAAAACCTGGGCCGCACCGGCCTCGAACGCTGAGATCGTCTGCGCCGATGCCGCCACCTGGCGGCCAGACAGCCCGGCGGACGCCGTTCTACTGGACGCGCCGTGTTCGGCGACCGGCACCATCCGCCGCCACCCGGATATCCCGCACCGGCGCACCGCGAAGGACATCGCCAATGTCAGCAAGATCCAGGCTCGGCTGCTCGCCGCGGCGGTGGAGATGGTCCGGCCTGGCGGGGCAATCGTCTACGCGGTGTGCTCGCTGGAGCAGGAGGAAGGCCCCGGGCAGATTGCCGAACTGATCGACAGCGGCGCACCGGTCACCATCGACCCGCTCGACCCCGCCAACTGGCCGGCGCTGGAAATGGCGATCACGCCTGAGGGCACCTTGCGCACGCTGCCCTGCCACTGGTCAGAAACAGGCGGCATGGACGGCTTCTTCGCCGCGCGGCTGATCCGCACCTGAACCAATCATCCGCCCGCACGATTGTTGCGACGCATCACCGATATCGGTTACTTGAACCCATGTCCAACATTCGCATGGCACCGTCGATTCTGGCCGCCGACTTCGCCCGGCTCGGCGAGGAAGTGCGCGCCGTCGCCGAAGCGGGCGCAGACTGGATTCATATCGACGTGATGGACGGCCATTTCGTGCCGAACCTCACCATAGGCCCGGGCGTGGTGAAGGCGCTGCGCCCCCACACCGACCTGCCCTTCGATGTCCACCTGATGATCAGCCCGGTGGACTACATGCTGGAATCCTTCGCCGAGGCCGGCGCCGATATCATTTCGCTGCACCCCGAGGCGGGCCCGCACCTTCATCGCTCGCTCCAGACCATTCGCGGGCTGGGCAAGAAGGCAGGCGTGGTGCTGAACCCGTCGACGCCTATCAGCGCCATCGACCATGTGATGGACATGGTCGATCTGATCCTGGTGATGAGCGTGAACCCCGGCTTCGGCGGGCAGGCCTTCATCGAGAGCCAGCTCGATAAGATCGCGGCCCTACGCGCGCGCATCGACAACCATGCTGCCGCGGGCGGCCAGCCCATCGACCTGGAGGTCGATGGCGGCATCGACCGGCAGACCGCGCCGCGCGCCATCGCGGCGGGCGCGAATGTGCTGGTGGCCGGCACCGCCACCTTCCGGGGCGGGCCCGAGGCCTATGCCGACAACATCGCGGCCATGAAGGCCGGCTGAGCGGAGCCGGCAGATGAGCGGCAACCTGTTCAACGATCTGCGCTACGGCATGGGCAAGCTGTTCTATGCCACGCCGCTCTACCGCTACACGCTTGTCGCGCGGACGCCCGCCGACCTCGCCACCATTCCGCCCGACGCCTGGCCCGGCAATGCTGATAGGGGCGCGGCCATCTTGGTGGACGAATTGTCCTTCCTGAGCGAGACGGTGCGAGGTGGCGAAATGACCTGGCAGCCCGTGGGCATGTCGGATGCCTGGCTGGCCGAGCTGCACGGCTTCGACTGGCTGCGCGACCTGCGCGCCGTCGGCGGCGACGCGGCGCGGCGGCGCGCGCGCGACCTGGTCGGCGACTGGATCGAGCGCCAGACCGGCTGGCATGAGGTCGCCTGGCGGCCTGACGTGATGGCGACTCGCCTGCACGCCTGGCTCGGTCACCACGACTTCTTCTGCGCCTCGGCCGATGACGACTACCGCCGCCGCTACCTCGCAAGCATTGCCCGCCAGGCCAAGCACCTGGCCCGGGTTTTGCCAGCCGGGGTGGAGGGGGCGGGGTCTAATCCGCGCCGCCAAGGGGCTGATCGCCGTCGGCGTCGCCCTGCCCAGAAATGAGGCTGTAGCTCGGCAGGGCATCCGGCAGCTCGAGCGTGCGGTCGAGCGCCAGATCCGTCCAGACGGCGGTCATATTTCCCGCGACCCGCAGACCCAGGCCGCCGTGCTACGAGATCTGGTGGATGTGCGCAGTGCGCTGCTGGCGGCGGGCACCGACATCCCCGCGTTTCTAATGGCCGCCATCGACCGGGCGAGCCCGTTCCTGCGAATGCTGCGCCACAACGATGGCGGGCTGGCGCTGTTCAACGGCGCAGGCGAGGGCGAGGCCTGGCTGATCGACATGCTGCTGGCCCAGGCCGATGCGCGCGGCCGCGCCCCGGCACGCGCGCCCCATTCTCAATTCGAGCGTATGGTTGCCAACCGCACCGTAGTGCTGCTGGACACCGGCGCACCGCCCCAAGCAGGCTTCGACAAATCGGTCCATGCCGGCACGCTGAGTATGGAAATCTCCGTCGGCAAGGAACGAATCATCACTAATTGCGGGGCAAGACCCGGCAACCGAGAGCCCTGGGCCGCCGTGCAGCGCTCGACCGCCGCACACTCGACCCTCGTGGTGGACGATACGAATTCCTCGGAGATCCTGCCCGACGGCACCTTCGGGCGTCGCCCGGAGCAGGTCGATACCGATCGCGACGAGGATGATGGAAGCCACTGGTTGACGGCCCATCACGATGGCTATGTGCCAGTGTTCGGCCTGACCCACGAGCGCCGGGTTTATCTGGCAGCGAACGGCGACGACATTCGCGGCGAGGACCTGCTGACTCGCAAGGGCGGCACACCGCCGCGAGTGGGACGCGGCTTCACGCTGCGCTTTCACCTGCATCCGGCGGTGCAGGCCTCTCTCGTCCAGAACGGTTCCGCCGTGCTGCTGCGCCTGCCCAGCGGGGCGGGCTGGCGGCTGATCGCGGAGGGCGGCACCCTGTCGCTGGCCGAGAGCATCTATCTCGGCACAACCGAAGATGTGCGCCGCACCGAACAAGTTGTAGTCTCCGGAACGCTTAATAACGACACGACCGCCGCACGAGTCAAATGGGCTCTGAAGCGGGTGCCGAAGAAAAATTGATCACGATCGACTCGTTGCTCGCGGCCCACAAACAGCCCTGCCGGGTGGTGCTGATGGCCGGCGGCGATCGGTTCCAGCTGCGGCCGCTGACCGAACGCACCCCGAAGCCGATGCTCGATGCCGGAAGGCGCCCCACTCTCGAGACGATCGTCCGCCGGCTTGCCGATTCCGGCTTCCCCGAGTTCCACATTTCGGTCAACTGCCGGGCCGATGTCATCTGCAACCACTTCGGCAATGGCCCATCGCTGGATGTAAACGTGTCCTATATCATCTAGAAACAGCCGCTCCGGATCACCAGCCCCCCCCCTGGCCAAGCTTTGCTCGGACGCGGCGGAATCGCTGCTCGTCATGAACGGCGACATCCTCTTGAAGATCGACCCGGTCCAGCTCTTTGATTTTCACCGCGAGAACCGCGCCTTCGACATGCCGGAGCTAATCGATGCATCCCGGGGTACTAGATTTCGGACCCTTGCCTATCCGATCCAAGAATACTGAGTGGACATCGGCTAGGTCGAAAACTAGCGGGCGCACCAACAAAGAGTTCGACCGTATATTATGATCGCGAGGGAGTCGTCGCGTCGCAACTAGAGCTGCCAGCGGCGATACCTTTCGGAGAGCTCGACACCGCGCCACATTCCCTTGATATCGGCGAGAACACCGCCGTCCGCTAGCAGTGATGCCAGCGACCCGGCCTCCAGTTCGGCATACTCGGCGTGACGCACCGCGCCAATCACAGCGTCATACCCCGAGGCATCATCCAGCGACGGAATCAGTTCAATCCCACAGAACTGGCGGGCCTCCGCCCGGTCGGCATGGGGATCATGCACATCGACCCGGTGGCCCGTTTCGGTCAGCCGCGACACGATATCAACCACGCGGGTGTTGCGCAGGTCGGGGACATTCTCCTTGAAAGTCAGGCCGAGGACGAGCACCCGCGCCGGCTGCGTGGTAAGACGCGCGGCGATCTCATTCGCGACATAGGCGCCCATGCTGTCGTTGATGCGGCGTCCGGCCAACACGACCTCGGGATTGTAACCGATCGATTGGGCAGCGTAGGCTAGATAGAATGGATCGACCCCAATGCAGTGGCCGCCGACGAGGCCCGGCTGGAAGGGTAGGAAGTTCCACTTGGTGTTGGCGGCCTCCAAGACGTCCAGAACATCAAGCCCGAGCCCGTTCAGGATCACGGCAACTTCGTTGACGAAGGCGATGTTGATATCGCGCTGCGCATTCTCGATGACCTTGGCCGCTTCGGCGGTTCGAATATTCCGGGCTTCGAAGACGTCTCCGTTGTTAACGGCACCGTACATGGCCGCAAGTTGGGCGGTCACCTTGGGTGTCTGTCCGGCGACGACCTTCGTGATTCGGTCGACAGTGTGTTCGCGATCGCCAGGATTGATGCGCTCGGGCGAATAACCGAGGAAGAAGTCCACACCGCAGGAGAGGCCCGAACCTGCTTCGAGGATCGGTCCGCAGACATCTTCGGTCACGCCGGGATAGACCGTAGATTCATAGACGACGACCGCACCCTTCGCGAGGTTGCGCGCGACCGTCTCGCTCGCACCGCGCACGGGCCCGAGATCCGGCGCGTTGTCAGAGTCTACCGGCGTGGGCACCGTGACAACGAAGATGTCCGTCCCGGCGAGCGCTGCCTCGTCGTGCGTAAAGTCCATCTTAGTGTCGCGCAGGGCCTCATCGTCAACCTCGTCCGTGCGGTCTTCGCCCGACTTCAGTTCGGCAATCCGTGTCGCGTCGATGTCGAAGCCTATCACATCGAAATGACGGGCAAGATGGATCGCCAGCGGCAGGCCAACATAACCGAGGCCGATAACGGAAATGCGGGGAGAGGCGAACATTCACTTCTGCTCTGGTGGACACCGCGATGAAACGGCATTGTGACCCGCTCATAACGCGTACGGGGGCGACATGCCAAAGGTACGGCGTGCCGGCACACCGGATTCGATGCCAGCGCCCTTGCAGCGGCTCGAAAACTCACACAAACGAGCCCAAGTTTACAACAATCAAGTTGTGGATTTATTGGAGTAGCAAATTAGAAGTGCGTCATAAACCGTCTCGACGTTCTGGAACCCCTTAGTGTCTTCATTCTCCGTGAGGCTTACGCCCGCGCGCGCGCCCTGGCCATGCTCTGGTCAATCGGCAGGGACTCCAACGTAATCCTCTGGCGCGCACGCAAGGCATTCTTCGGCCGCGTACCATTCCTTATTGCACAGCTAGACACCGGCTTGGAGCTTGACGAGGTATATGCCTACCGCAATCGCTACGCGAAGGAATGGGACCTCGAGCTGGTCGTGATCGACTGCCCGCCTGACAGCGAGATGGACCCGAGCCTACCGCCCATGACCCGGTGGGCCGCCCGGAAGAGCGCCGGCTGACCAGTCAGGCGATTTCTGAAGCCGGCAATTCCGACACGCCGAGCCCCTGGCGTTCAAGAAGTTATTCCTCGAGCTCGAAAGGATCGTCGATGTTGGCGATCGGGCGTTCAATTACGACCACTACGGGTGAATGCCTTCATCTCGGAAGCGGAAGCGCGAAGCGGGCCACCCCACCTACCAACTGTACGACTGGCCCAAAC
>JAYPPL010000003.1:0-264255 GCA_038131445.1 Alphaproteobacteria bacterium
CGTCTATCGGCCCTGCTGATATCTTAGCGTGATACGCGGACGTGTATGGCCGGAACAAGTCCGGCCATGACGATTAGTGGGGTATCAGTTCGCGCCCCTTCTAGGAATGCGTGGGTTCGCTACGCCGCCTTCCGGCCCACACCCATATAGTTCACGCTGAGGTCGCGCGGATTGCGTGACCAGCCGCCCGTCAGCGGGTTGAAGACCACGCCGGTCAGTTCGACCATCTCGACGCCGCCGGCCTGCAGCCCGGCCACCAGCTCGGACGGGCGGATGAACTTCCGCCAGTCATGGGTGCCGCGCGGCACCCAGCGGAGAATGTATTCGGCACCGACGACGCCCAGCGCGAAGGCCTTGGGTGTACGGTTCAGCGTCGCGGCGAAGACCAGCCCGCCGGGTGCCACCAGCCGTCCGCAATCCGCCAGGAAGCCGAATGGGTCCGCGACATGTTCGACGACTTCCATGCTGAGGACGATGTCGAAGGTCCCCCGGCCCGCCAGCACGTCTTCCGCCGTGGTCGCCCGGTAGTCGATATCTAGATCGACCTGCTCAGCGTGAACGCGCGCGATCTCGATGTTGTCGGGAACCGCGTCAATGCCGGTGACGGAAGCGCCCAGGCGCGCCATCGGCTCGCACAAAAGTCCGCCGCCGCAGCCGACATCGAGGATGTGCAGGCCCACCAGCGGGCGGATATCGCGCGTGTCGCGGCCGAAATGTTCGCAGGCGCGCTCGCGGATGTAGTCCAGCCGCACGGGGTTGAACCGGTGGAGCGGGCGGAAGATGCCGTCCGGGTCCCACCACGTCTCCGCCATGCGCCGGAACTTCTCCAGTTCGTGGGGATCGCGCGAGCCGCCGGCGGTGAATTCTTCAATTGCTATCATTGCTTAGTGCTGCGGGTGCTTGCATGCGGGGTTCGGGCTGAGTATGGATACGCCGATTTCGCACGAATGCCCGGTTTCACCGGGCTGTTTCGTTGCCAAACAGTGCCTTCCGTCCCCATATGACTACTCCGGGCCAGGGGCGCAATGGAAGAGACCATGAGTCGCATCGTTGCCAAATTTGGCGGCACATCCGTCGCCGATCTCGACCGAATCCGGGCCGTCGCCGCGCGGGTGAAGCGCGAATACGACGCCGGGCACGAAATTGCCGTTGTCGTCTCCGCCATGGCGGGCGTGACCAACGACCTTGTCGCGCTGACGCGTGACGCCCATTCGATGCATGACGCGCGTGAATACGACGTCGTGGTCTCGACCGGCGAACAGGTCACGGCGGGCCTGCTGGCGATCTGCCTGCAGGAGCAGGGTGTGCCCGCGCGCTCCTGGCTTGGCTGGCAGGTGCCGATCCGCACCTCGAACGCCCACGCCAAGGCGCGTATTGAACACATCGAGACGGAAGAAATGGAACGCCGCCTGGCCGACAAGCAGGTCTGTGTGCTGGCGGGCTTCCAGGGTATCGGGCCGGACAACCGGATCACCACGCTGGGCCGCGGCGGCTCGGACACGACGGCGGTGGCGCTGGCCGCTGCGCTCAAGGCCGAACGCTGTGACATCTACACCGACGTGGACGGGGTCTATACCTCGGACCCGCGTATCGTGACGCGGGCCCGCAAGCTGGATAAGATCACCTATGAGGAGATGCTGGAAATGGCATCCCTCGGCGCCAAGGTGCTCCAGACACGCTCGGTCGAGCTGGCCATGAACCACGGGGTGCCGGTGCAGGTGCTCTCGTCGTTCGATGACGCCATCGGCAGCGATCTGCCGGGAACCCTGGTCGTTGACGAGGAAAATATCGTGGAACATGAAATTGTCAGCGGCGTCACCTACAGCCGCGATGAAGCCAAGATCACGCTGGTCCGCGTTGCGGACCGGCCGGGTGTCGCCGCGGCCATCTTCGGCCCGCTCGCGGACGCCAATGTGAATGTCGATATGATCGTGCAGAACGTGTCCGAAGACGGCACCAGCACCGACATGACTTTCACGGTGACGCGAGGTGACCTGGATCGTGCGATCCAGATCCTGGAGGAACGTAAGGACGAGCTGGAGTTCAAGGAACTCAAACCCGATCCCGATGTGGTCAAGGTCTCGGTCGTCGGCGTCGGCATGCGCAGCCATGCCGGTGTGGCGCAGCGCATGTTCTCCTCGCTCGCCGAGCGCGGCATCAATATCCAGGTCATCTCCACCTCGGAGATCAAGATCAGCGTCCTGATCGGTGAGGAATTCACCGAGCTGGCGTTGCGCGCATTGCACACGGCCTACGGCCTGGACGCTGCCTGATTGCCACTATGACCTTACGCTTCGCCCTCACTGAGCACGGTCGAAGCCGCGCTCCCGGGGCTCGGAGCGGGGAAGGCGCGCGATGACGAACACCGCGCCCGGCAACACCGAATGGGTCAGCTCGCGCCGCCTGCTGCGCAGCCTTCGTGACATCATGGCCGACCGTGGCTCGGCCCAGGAGCGGCTCGACCGGATCACCGGGCTGATCGCGCGCGAGCTGGTTGCCGAGGTGTGTTCGATCTATGTGCGCCGCGCGGGCGATGTACTTGAACTTTTCGCGACCCAGGGCCTGCGCCCGGACGCGGTCCACAACACCCGCCTGATGGTCGGCGAAGGCCTGGTCGGTTTCGTGGCCGCCCAGGCCATGCCGGTGGCGCTGGCCGATGCCCAGGCCCACCCGCTGTTTGCCTACCGGCCGGAGACAGGTGAGGAGCGATACTCCTCGCTGATGGGTGTGCCGATCCAGCGTGGCGGTCGTGTGCTGGGCGTGCTGGTCATCCAGAACCAGACCCAGCGCAACTACGCCGATGAAGAGGTCGAGACCCTCGAGACAACGGCGATGGTGCTGGCCGAGATGATTGCCGGCGGCGAGGTGCTGGGCTCGGACGAGGCCCGGCTCGACAGCCAGACCGCAGCCCTGCCGCTTCGCCTCGAAGGCACGCCGCTGAGTTCAGGGCTGACCCGGGGCACGGCCTGGATTCACCGCCGCCGCGTCACCATCGAGCGCATGCTGAGTGATGACGCCGAAGCCGAGGAGGAACGCCTGCGCGTCGCGCTCAAGGCGATGCAGGGTGAACTCGATGCCACACTCGACCGGCCGGAGCTGGCTGCGGCAGGCGAACACCGCGACGTTCTGGAGACCTTTCGCATGTTCGCGGAAGACCGTGGTTGGATGCGCCGGATTGGCGAGGCGATCCGCTCGGGCCTGTCCGCGGAGGCGGCCGTGCAGCGTGTTCAGGAGGACACCCGCACACGCATGGCGCAGGCCAGTACGGCGCTGATGCGCGAACGACTGCTTGATTTCGAGGAACTCACCAACCGCCTGTTGCGCCAGCTTGTCGAGGACGGCGAGGACGACGGGATCGTGTTCCCCGACGATATGGTCCTCGTAGCCCGTTCGCTGGGGCCGGCGGAACTGCTCAACTACGATGCCGACGCCCTAAAGGGTGTTTTGCTGGAAGAAGGCTCGGCCAACGCGCACGCCACCATCATCGCGCGCGCGCTGGGTATCCCGCTGCTGGGCCGGATCTCGGGCCTGATGTCGCGGGTCGAGACCGGCGATGAGGTGCTGGTCGATGCGGAAAACGGCGTCGTCTATCTGCGGCCGGGCGAAGAGGTGGCGGCCAATTTCGAGACGGTGCTCGCGGCCCGGAGCTTGCGTCTGGAAGCCTACCGCAATCTGCGTGACGCACCGGCCGTGACTCGTGACGGCAGGCAGGTGAGCCTGCTGCTCAATGCGGGTCTGCTCGCGGACATGACGCGGCTGGACGAAACAGGTGCGGAGGGGATCGGCCTCTACCGCACGGAAATCCCGTTCATGGTGCGCGCGACCTATCCCGACGTGGCCGAACAGACCGATTTTTACGCGCGTGTGCTGGAAGAGGCGGCGGGCAAGCCGGTGGTGTTCCGGACCCTCGATATCGGCGGAGACAAGGCGCTGCCCTATCTGCAGAGCGGGGCAGAGGAAAATCCGGCCATGGGCTGGCGCGCGTCACGCATCGCGCTCGACCGCCCGGCCATGCTGCGCCATCAATTGCGTGCGCTGATTCATGCCGCTGGCGGACACGAACTGTCGGTGATGTTTCCCATGGTGGCCCAGGTGTCGGAGTACGACGCGCTGCGCCGGCTCTTCGACATGGAACTCGACCGTGCGGCCCGGTCGAACACCGCCACGCCGGCATCCGTGCGCACCGGTGTGATGCTCGAAGTCCCTGCACTCGCGATGCAACTCGACAATCTGCTGCCCCGCGTCGATTTCCTTTCGGTGGGCAGCAACGACCTGGTGCAGTTCCTGTTCGCCTCGGACCGGGGCAATGCCCGGCTGGAGAACCGCTACGACAACATGGCGCCCGCGGTCCTGAATTTCCTGAAGGATATTCAGGACGCCTGCCGGGATTCCAGTACCCCGTTGACCGTCTGTGGTGAGATGGCGGGCGACCCGATTTCCGCCATGGCGCTGCTCGGGATTGGCATCGAACGGCTGTCAATGTCGGCGGTGGGCGTTGGACCGGTTAAGGCGATGGTGCGCTCGATCCACCTCGGGGAACTGGTCTCCTACCAGTCCCGTCTGCTGAGCGGTCCGGCGGCGAGTATCCGCCGGCATTTGCGCGGATTTGCCCGCGATCACGGCATCGAAGTCTAGTTCGGCGCGGGAATTGATTGCAGCGCCGAGTCGCTTTTGATACTAACGCAAAGGAATGGCCGTGAATTACGTTTGATTATCGCTACTTAACGACAATTGAACGTGGCGGCGGAACCTGGCGACTAATCGAGACTGGATTTGCGCCGAGCGCGAATAGCCGCGAAAGGCGGGCTGGGGAATCGATGGTACGTTTGAACCCGCGATCGCTTCGCGTGCTCAATCAGGAAGGCGGGACCGACTCCATGCAGTCGGTCGAGGGGGCCGATCATGTCGGCGCGTTCCTGCGTGAGGCTCGTGAGAACACCGGACGTTCGTTGGCCGATGTCGCGCAGATCCTACGTATTCGGCGGGTCTATCTTCAGGCGATCGAGGATGGCCGTTTCGATGAGCTGCCTGGCGCGGCCTATGCGGTAGGCTTTGTAAGATCCTACGCGACCTATCTTCGCCTCGACGTCCCTGAGGTCGTGGCCCGCTTCAAGGAAGAGGCCACGGGCATCCAGGCGCCGCAGGAACTCGATTTCCCGACCCCGGTTCCCGAAGGGCGTTTCCCCGGCGGTGTGATCGTGACGGCGTGTATGGTGATCGCAGCTGCGGGTACCGGCGGCTGGTTCTGGTGGCAGAGCCAGAAGAACCTCGATATCGCGCGGGTTCCCGCACCGCCGGAAACTCCCTCTACGGCGTTTGTGAGCGCTTCTTCGGGTGCCGCCAACGCATCCGCACCGGTTGTCGTACCCGAACCCGCCGAAAGCACGGTAGCAGCGGTGGAAACTGTTACGCCGATGCCGGAAACGGCCACGCCTGTTGAAACCCCGCCCGCGCCGGACGAGAAACCGGCGACCCCGGAAGAAACAGCCGCCACGGAAGCGCCGGCAGATGTCGCTGCCGTACCCCGGTCCTATCTGCAGCCTGCGACCGACCCGCTGTCCTCCGCGGCGAACTCTCCCGATATCGCGAGCGGCACGACGGAAGCCGGTTCCGCTGCGTCTGCGACGGCGGAACCGGCAGCAGCTGAGCCGTTGCCGGTTCCGCCGCAACTGGCCGAGGTGCCGTCCGCAGCCCCCGCCGCGCCCGCAGCGGAAAGTGCGCCGGCGGAAACCCGGATGGCGAGCCTGCCGGCCGTGCCCGAACCTGTTGCCCTGGCGGCGGACAACGACGCACGGACCTATGGGCTGGTGAACCGCGATGCCCGGATCGTCCTGTCGGCGCGCGAAGACAACACCTGGGTTCAGGTGATGGACAGCCAGGAAAACACGCTGCTCACCCAGATGCTGCGCCCGGGCGACAGGTATCTTGTTCCCGACCGCCCCGGTTTGAGCCTGCGCACCAACAATGCCGGCGGGCTCGACATTTCCGTGGACGGTGCGGAAGTGCCCTCCATCGGCGGCCAGGGCGATATTCGCCACGAGGTGCGGCTGGACCCGGATCTGCTAAAATCTGGAACCGCCGTCATCCGTTAACCCGTAAAGGGCGACGCCGGTTGAATTTGCCTTCTTCCGCGCGCATTTTACGGCCAAATTCGAAACTGGTATCTCCAAAGGCTTGAAGACGACATGAGCGTTCGCCCCTATCGCGACATTGAACGCCGCCAGAGCCGCCAGATCATGGTGGGCAATGTGCCCGTCGGCGGCGGTGCGCCGATCACGGTCCAGTCGATGACCAACACGCGCACGACGAACGTCGCCGCGACGATCGAGCAGATCCGTTCGATGGAAGTGGCCGGCGCCGATATCGTGCGGGTGTCCTGCCCGGATGAGGAGAGCACCAGGGCGCTGCGCGAAATTTTGCCGGAAGTGACAGTGCCGGTCGTAGCCGACATCCACTTTCACTACAAGCGCGCCATCGAGGCGGCGGAGGCCGGGGCGGCGTGCCTGCGTCTGAACCCGGGCAACATCGGCTCGCGCGAACGCGTGCGCGAGGTCGTGAAGGCAGCCAAGGATCACGGCTGCTCCATGCGCATCGGCGTGAACGGGGGCAGTCTGGAAAAGGAACTCCTCGAGAAGTACGGCGAGCCGTGCCCCGAGGCGCTGATCGAAAGCGCGCTGAACTCGGTCCGGCTACTGGAAGACGAGGACTTCTTCGAGTTCAAGATTTCGGTGAAGGCGTCGGATGTGTTCCTCGCCGTCGCCGCCTATCAGGGTCTCGCGGAGGCGTGCGACTACCCGCTGCATATCGGGATCACCGAGGCGGGCGGCCTGCGTTCGGGCACTGTGAAGTCGTCGGTCGGGCTTGGCATGCTACTGTGGTCGGGCATCGGCGATACCCTGCGGGTCTCGCTGTCGGCGGACCCGGTCGAGGAAGTGAAGGTCGGCTTCGACCTGCTCAAGACCCTCGGCCTGCGCCATCGCGGTGTGAATGTCGTGTCCTGCCCGTCCTGCGCGCGTCAGCAGTTCGACGTGATCGAGACGGTCCGTGTTCTGGAAGAGCGTCTGGCCCATATCACCACGCCCATGACCGTGTCGGTAATCGGCTGTGTGGTGAACGGGCCGGGTGAGGCGACGATGACCGATATCGGCTTCACCGGCGGCGGTCGCGGCACCCATCAGGTCTATATTGCGGGCCAGCCCCATCACAGGCTGCAGGATCATGGGATCGTAGATCACCTGGTCGGGCTGGTCGAGGCGAAGGCGGCCCAAATCGAGGCCGCGAAGGACGCGGAAGACGGCACGCTGCCGTCCGCTGCCGAATAGCAGAAAACGGCGAAGGCAGTCCTGTGGCAAAGCTTCAACCCGTGCGCGGCACCCACGACCTTCTCGGTGAGGAGGCACGCGCGCATATCGCGATCGCCGAGACCGCGCGCGAGATCGCCGGGCGTTACGGCTTCGGTCCGGTCGAGACCCCGATCTTCGAATTCACCGATGTATTCCAGAGGACGCTAGGCGACACCTCCGACATTGTGACGAAGGAGATGTACACCTTCGCCGACAAGAGCGGTGACAGCCTCACCCTGCGCCCCGAAGGAACGGCGGGCGTCGCGCGGGCTTTCATTTCCGGCGGCATGCAGAACGCACTGCCCGTCAAATGCTTCTATCACGGCCCCATGTTCCGCCATGAACGGCCCCAGAAGGGCCGTCTGCGCCAGTTCCACCAGATCGGTGTCGAGCTGATCGGAGTGGCCTGAGCCGGTCGGCGATGTCGAGGTAATTTCGATGGGCGCCGATATCCTCGACGCGCTGGGTATCCTGCCCGACACGACGCTGGAACTGAATACGCTGGGCGATGTGGAAAGCCGCACGCGGTATCGCGATGTCCTCGTCGAGTATTTCCAGGACCTGCGCGATACGCTGTCCGAGGACAGCCGGGAGCGGCTGGAACGTAATCCGCTGCGTATTCTCGATTCCAAGGATTACGCAGACCGCGAGGCGGTGGCCGGTGCACCGGATTTCAGCGATTACCTGACGGACGAAGCCGCCGACTTCTTCGGCGCGGTTCGCCAGGGGCTCGACGACCTGGGGATCGGGTACAGGCTGAACACGCGTCTGGTGCGCGGGCTCGACTATTACGGCCACACTGCGTTCGAATTCACGACGGACAAGCTCGGCGCTCAGGGAACGGTGCTGGCGGGCGGGCGCTATGACGGGCTGATCGGCACGATGGGCGGCCCCGAAACGCCGGGTGTCGGCTGGGCCGCCGGTGTCGAACGGCTAGCGATGATGCTGGAAGAACCTGCTGCCGCGCCGCGTCCCGTGGCCCTGATGGGCCTGGGTGAGGCGGGCGAACGCGAGGTACTGCGCCTGTCACGGGAACTGCGCGGTGAAGGTCTGACGGTCGAACTGATCTACAAGGGTGGGCTGAAGCGCGGTCTGAAGCGCGCCGACCGGATCGATGCCGCCGCTGCCGTGATGATCGGCGACGATGAACTGGCGAAAGCATCGGCAACAGTGCGTAACCTCGACAGCGGCGAGCAGCAGGATGTTGCGCTCGCCGAGCTCAAGGACCACCTGGCAGCCTACCGCTAGCGACGAGACGATATGGGCCACCCTCCCGATTTCCGGGCGGCGCCGGCCGACTTTTTCGTCGTGGGCGCCAGTCACAAATCCTCAAGTGCGACACTCCGCGACCGGATGTTCATCGAACCCGGCGAGGAGGCCGCCTTGCTCGGCGATTTGCGCGCGCGCGGCATTGCCGAGGCGGTAATCCTGTCCACCTGCGACCGGGTAGAGGTGCACGGTGTGGCGTCCGACCGGCCCGCGGCGATCCGCGCGGCGCGCAACATGCTGGAGGCCCGGCTGGGTGTTTCGGATAGTGCCGATGATGCCATCCGGACGCATGAAGGCGATGACGCGGTCCGATATCTGTTCGCCATCGCCGCCAGCCTGGAAAGCGTGGTGATCGGCGAACCGGATGTGCTGGGACAGGTGAAGGAGGCGCACGCCCGCGCGCGCGCCGCAGGTGCGGCGGGGCCGATTCTCGATGCGATCTTCGAGCGGGGCTATTCCGTCGCCAAGGACGTGCGGACCAACACAGCGGTGGCGGAGGGGCCGGTATCGCTGGCCAATGCCACGTTGCGGGTGGTGCGCAACCTGTTCGGCGAGCTGTCCGGTGTGCGCGCATTGCTGATCGGACCCGGCGAGATGGGGCTCCTGATGCTGGATCATCTGCGGGCGAACGGTCTGGATACGCTGACCGTTGCCGGGCCGACGCCCGAACGCGCCGCGTCCGCCGCCCATGCCTTTGCCGCGCATGCGATTACCTATAACGAGCTGGCCGAGAAGCTGCCCGGCGTGGATCTTGTGATCTGCGCGGCCGGGACCGGGCGCATCCTGATCGATGCGGCTGGTATGCGTGCGGTGATCCGCGCGCGGCGGCGCAAGCCGGTCTTTATCCTCGATGTGGCGGTTCCCGGCGATGCCGACCGGGACGTCGCGGAGCTGGACGATGTGTTTCTTTACGACCTGGACGATCTGGAAACCGTGGCGCGTGAGAACCGCGCCGCGCGCGAGGCTGCCGCACGCGAGGCCTGGGCCATCGTCGATCGGCATGTCAGTGAATTCACGGGCGCGATGCAGGAGCGCGAGGCCGCCAGCGCAGTGAGCGACCTGCGTGGGCATTTCGAGCGCATCCGCGCGGAAACTATCGCCCAGTCCAACGGGTTGGACGCGGACGAGATCACCCGCCGCCTTATCAACCGGCTTCTGCATGAGCCGTCTGCGGTGCTGCGCGCGGCCGCGCGGGAAGGCGGGGCGGAAAAGGATATCGAGGGCGCTGTACGCCGCCTGTTCGACATGGATGACAACAGGGGATCACCCGACGGCGATCCCACGTCACGGAGCGATGACACATGAGTATCGAAGACAAGCTCGACCGGGTGGTTGCCCGGCACGAACAGCTCTCGGAGTTGCTGGCCGCTACCGACGGCAGCGATCCGCAGGAGTATGTGCGGCTATCAAAGGAGTATTCCGAGCTGAACGAGGTGGTGGAAACCATTCGGGCGCTGCGCAGCGTGCGCGAGGAAATCGAGGGTCTGAGCGAGATCATCGACGACGGCGAGACCGATGCGGAGATGCGCGAGCTGGCGGAAGTTGAAATCGAGGAGCTGCGCGAGCGCCTGCCCGAACTGGAGCAGAATGTGAAGGTGATGCTCCTGCCGAAGGACGAAGCCGACACCAAGAACGCCATTCTCGAAATCCGGGCCGGGACGGGCGGGGACGAGGCGGCCCTGTTCGCCGCCGATTTGTTCCGCATGTACCAGCGCTATGCCGAGATCAAGGGCTGGAAGGTCGAGGTTATGGACGCCAGCGACACCGAGATTGGCGGCTATAAGGAAATTGTCTCCAGTATCTCCGGGAACGATGTGTTCTCGCGGCTGAAGTACGAATCGGGTGTGCACCGCGTGCAGCGCGTGCCGGAGACCGAAAGCAGCGGGCGAATCCATACCTCGGCCGCCACGGTGGCCGTGCTTCCCGAGGCCGAAGAAGTGGACATCGAGATCAACGACGCAGACCTGCGGATCGACACCTACCGGTCCTCGGGCCCGGGCGGGCAGTCGGTCAACACCACCGACAGCGCCGTGCGCATCACCCATGTGCCCACCGGCATTGTCGTTACCCAGCAGGATGAGAAATCGCAGCACAAGAACCGCGCCAAGGCGATGCGCGTTCTGCGCGCGCGGCTATACGAGCATGAGCGCCAGCAGGTCGATGCCGAGCGCGCGGCGGCGCGGCGCAGCCAGGTCGGCTCGGGTGACCGGTCTGAACGCATCCGCACCTACAACTTCCCCCAGGGCCGGGTCACGGACCACCGGATCAACCTCACCCTGCACAAGCTCGACCGTATTCTCGATGGTGAGGCGCTGGACGAGCTGGTGGATGCGCTGGTGACCGAGGATCAGGCCGCGCAGCTTGCAGCCGACGAGCTTGTCGATGCCTGACGGTGCGCCGCGCGGCGTGCGCGACCTGCTCGCGGACGCGTGCGCGCGGCTGGAGGCGGCAGGGGTCGATACGGCCTCGCTCGATGCCCGGCTTCTGCTCTCGAATGTCACTGGCCGCGAGGCGGCCTGGATTCTTGCCCATCCGGAAGCCGAGCTCTCGGGAGCCGAGGGGGATGCCTTTGAGGCGCTCGTCATGCGGCGGGTGGCGCGTGAGCCGGTCTCGCATATCTTAGGGATGCGGGAGTTCTGGTCGCTCAGCCTTTCCACGGGGCCGGACGTGCTGACGCCGCGGCCCGATAGCGAGACCCTGATCGAAGCGGTGGTTGAGCACCGGCCCGACCGCATGGGCGATCTGCGTTTACTAGACCTGGGAACCGGCTCGGGTTGCCTGCTGCTTGCACTCCTGTCGGAGTATCCGGACGCATCGGGTCTGGGCGTCGATATCTCTGAGCCCGCTCTGCGGATCGCGGAGGCAAACGCACTGCGGCTGGGTTTCGGGGTGCGGTCGGCGTGGCAGTTGTCGGACTGGACCGTCGGCATTGAGGGCCGGTTCGATGTGATCGTCGCCAACCCGCCGTATATCGAGTCGGCGGCCATAGATGCGCTTGAGCCCGAAGTGGCGCGTTACGAACCTCGCGCGGCGCTCGACGGTGGCGAGGACGGATGCGATCCCTACCGTCTTCTGTTCGCGCAGCTGCCCCGGGTGATGAAGGAAAACGCACTGGTGTTTCTCGAGCACGGGGCGGGTCAGTCGGACGCGATCTGCACGCTGGGCGAGGCGGCCGGGTTTCGGGTCGTGCAACTTTGCCGCGATCTGGCGGATATCGACCGGGTGGTCGTTCTGGAGCATTAGGCGGGCGGTAAGATGGCAAAAAAACGCTTGGAAAAGCGTGACGTCCCCCCTAGTGTGCGAACATCAGATCGGGCGCACCCCGCTTCTTGGGATCACAATCCCATAAGCTTTTTGAGGCACATCTGATCTCCCGGATCCGAAACTTGGAGCGTTCGCCCTGACGGGCGGCGAGCTTCAGAAAGATATGTGATCCATTTGGAACGCATGTCGTTGGACGGGTGATGAACCGTAGTCAGTAACTCTGATCGACGGAAACAATGCGACAAAACGCGAATAACAGGCGGTCCCGGGGCCGCGGCGGGCGCAAGTCCGGCAATCCCCGAAATCAAACCTTCGACAGCAACGGCCCTGGCGCGCGTGTGCGCGGCAATGCGTCCCAGATCTACGAGAAGTATCAGCAGCTCGCCCGCGATGCGGCGTCGAGCGGCGACCGGATCGCCTCGGAGAACTATCTTCAGCACGCGGAGCACTATTTCCGCGTGATGAACGCGAACAATCCGCGTCCTGAACAACGGGGCGGCGAGGACGATTCGCAGGACGACGGACGACGACGTCGTCGATCAGGAAGCTTCCAATGACAGCGACCAGGTCGAGGACAACGCTGAAGAGCAGGAGCAGCCCAAGCCGAAGCGCAACGGCGCCAAGGCGAATGGCCGCGGACGCCGTCCCCGCAAGGCCGACCGAGACCAGGACGATGTCTCCGATGACGATGATGCGGGTGGCGCATCCGATGAGGTCGGGGAAGAAGCCGAGGCGGCTTCGGCCTGATTGAAGGACCGGCCCGTTTACCGGGCTGGTTTCCGAATCCGGAAAATCGGATGTTCGGACCCGCTGCACGGTGCGGCGGGTCTGCGCGCGCGCGAAATTGACCGCGGCATCTTGTGTTGCGCCTCCGCAACACCATATCTGTGAGGGCGGAAATCTGCCGTTAAGGGGATAGCCGTAAACCTTTGGTGCGAATGCCGTATTCGGGTTCGCAAAGGGGGTCTGCCTCCCAGCGAGGAGACCCGGAAAAGAGGAATCGATGAACTTCGAGAAATTTACCGAGCGTTCGCGCGGTTTCGTGCAGGCGGCGCAGGACCTCGCGCAACGCCAGTCCCACCAGCGCCTTGCGCCCGAACATCTTCTAAAGGCCCTTCTCGACGATGAAGAAGGCCTGAGCGCGAACCTGATCCGCGCTGCCGGCGGCGATGTCCGCCGGGCCGAGCAGGCCGTCGATCTGGCGCTGGGCAAGATGCCCAAGGTCGAGGGTTCGGGCGCGGGCAGCCTGTACATTGCGCCGGAAACCGGAAAGCTCTTCACTTCGGCTCAGGATATCGCCGAGAAGGCGGGCGATAGCTTCGTCACCGTCGAACGACTGCTGCTGGCGTTGGCGCTGGCCACCGGCACCGATGCGGTCAAGATTCTTGCCGATGCCGGTGTGACACCGCAGCGTTTGAATGAAGCGATCAACGCGCTGCGCAAGGGCCGCACGGCCGATTCCGCGACGGCGGAGAACGCCTATGACGCCCTGAAGAAATACACGCGCGACCTGACCGAGGCGGCGCGCGAAGGCAAGGTCGATCCCGTGATCGGCCGCGATGAGGAAATCCGCCGCACGATCCAGGTCCTGTCCCGCCGGACCAAAAACAACCCCGTGCTGATCGGTGAGCCGGGCGTCGGCAAGACCGCCATCGTGGAAGGTCTGGCTCAGCGCATCGTCAACGGCGACGTTCCGGAGAGCCTGCGCAACAAGCGCCTGCTGTCCCTCGACATGGGCGCACTGATCGCCGGAGCGAAGTTCCGCGGCGAGTTCGAGGAGCGCCTGAAGTCTGTGCTGGGGGAGGTCAGCTCGGCAGCGGGCGAAATCGTCCTGTTCGTCGACGAGATGCACACCATCGTCGGTGCCGGTGCGGCCGAAGGCTCCATGGACGCCTCGAACATGCTGAAGCCGGCCCTGGCGCGCGGCGAACTGCACTGCGTGGGTGCCACGACCCTCGACGAGTACCGTAAGCATGTTGAGAAGGACGCGGCGCTGGCGCGGCGCTTCCAGCCCGTCGTCGTGTCCGAGCCGACAGTGGCCGACACGATCTCGATCCTGCGTGGCCTGAAGGAGAAGTACGAGCTCCACCACGGCGTGCGCATCACCGACTCCGCGCTCGGTGTCTGCGGCGACCCTGTCAAACCGCTACATCACCGACCGGTTCCTGCCCGACAAGGCCATCGACCTGGTCGATGAGGCCGCGTCGCGCCTGCGCATGGAGGTGGATTCTAAGCCGGAGGAGATCGACGAACTCGACCGACGGATCATCCAGCTCAAGATCGAGCGCGAGGCGCTCAAGAAGGAGAGCGATCAGGCCTCTAGGGACCGTCTGGAGACATTGGAGGAGGAACTCGAGGATCTCGAGGCCCGTTCCGCCGACCTCACCTCGGTGTGGCAGGCGGAGAAGGAAAAGCTCGCCTGCACTCAGAAAATCAAGGAAGAGCTCGACGCGGCGCGCATCGAACTCGAACAGGTGCAGCGGCAGGGCAATCTGCAGCGGGCAGGCGAACTCGCCTATGGCGTGATCCCGGACCTGGAACGCCGGATCACGGAATCCGATGAATCCCCCGAAGGTCATATGCTGGAGGAGGAGGTCACTGATGCCCATGTCGCGGGCGTGGTCTCGCGCTGGACCGGCGTGCCGGTGGACAAGATGCTCGAGGGCGAGCGCGAGAAGCTGCTCGACATGGAATCCGGTCTCGGGGCCCGGGTGATCGGGCAGCAAGAGGCGATCCACGCGATCTCCAACGCCGTGCGTCGTGCGCGTGCGGGCCTGCAGGATCCGAACCGGCCGATGGGCTCGTTCCTGTTCCTCGGTCCGACGGGTGTTGGCAAGACCGAGCTGACCAAGGCGCTGGCAGAATTCCTATTCGACGACGAGCAGGCGATGGTCCGCATCGACATGTCCGAGTTCATGGAAAAGCACGCGGTCGCACGCCTGATCGGCGCGCCTCCGGGCTATGTGGGCTATGAGGAAGGCGGCACGCTGACCGAGACGGTCCGCCGCCGCCCGTATCAGGTTGTTCTGTTCGACGAGGTCGAGAAGGCGCATCCGGACGTGTTCAACGTGCTTTTGCAGGTGCTGGACGACGGGCGCCTGACGGATGGCCAGGGCCGTACGGTCGATTTCAAGAACACCATCATCATCATGACGTCGAACCTGGGCAGCGAGTTTCTGGCCGGACAGGCGGACGGCGAAGGATATGGATGCCGTGCGCGAGCAGGTGATGGATGTGGTCCGCAGCGCGTTCCGGCCCGAGTTCCTGAACCGCCTGGACGAGATCCTGCTGTTCCACCGTCTGACACGCGAGCAGATGTCGGGGATCGTGGCGATCCAGCTCGGCCATCTGCGCCGGCTTCTGGAGGACCGCAAGGTCACGCTGGATCTGGACGAGGCCGCGACCGAGTGGCTGGCGAATGCCGGTTACGACCCGGTCTATGGGGCCCGCCCCCTGAAGCGCGTGATCCAGCGCCACCTGCAGAACCCGCTGGCGGAGAAGCTGCTGGAGGGCTCGATCGCGGACGGCGATGTCGTGAAGGTCACGGCGAATGCCGACGGCCTCGTCATCAACGGCGACGCCGTCCAAGCGGAGGCTGCGTAAGCTTTGAACGGACGGCCCCGATCCCGGCGAAAACATTGGCTGGCAGCCGAGTCCGTCCTGACGCTTCCCGTTGCTGTGAGTCTCGGCGGGCCGGGGTATTTCTTCGGTTCCGCCGCGAACCAGCGCCACGACATTGAACTGCCTGAACGCGGCATGCCGATGCTCGCCGGCGATCTATCAGGGTAGTTTGCCCGATTCGCCCATGACCGTGTGCCGGATCGAGAACGTGCCACACATACTTTTTGGCAGGTCGCAACTTAGTTGCACGGCGTGCGAACACCTTTGGTTACGTCCTATCTCAGGGATACCGCACTTCCCTCGGCCACGCTGGGGGATTCGCTCGGCTATATGGCGGGTATCTTCAACTAGTTTGAGGATGCCCGGATTGAAGCGGAAATCGCCGCGTTGGAAACCGAAGACACGTTCGCGGCCAACGCCCTGCGCCTTCGTTCGATCATTGCTACGTCCGACAAGCCGATCCGGTCGCGCCGAACCTCGCGGATGAGGGCTACCAGCTCCTTGGTGGGCGAATTCTACCAGCCAGAGACGGGGACCGGCGGCGCAGTTCATATACGAAACCCCGGATGGGGGAATTGTCACGCTTTATATCAAACAGGATAGGGCCTGCCGGAAGGCGAGCTTCTGCTTCACCGAGCATGACGGCCTGTCGGCCTTCTGGTGGAAGGACGGCCCGCTGGTCTATTTGCTGACGGATACGGCCCCGCGCGAAGAACTGCTAGGTCTCGCGCACGCCAGTAAGGCCTGGTTCGCGAACTGACTAATCGCTGACGGTCTTCGCGCCGTCCGAGCAGTCACCAACGTTGTCGCCTTCGAGACAATCCGAGTGAGTATTCTGTGCGACCAGCGCCGGGTCCTTAAGAGCCGCAAAACGCGTATCCAGTTCCTGGCGCCACGCCTGGAAGCTCTCCAGTGTCTTGCCCTTCAGTTTCTCGCCACTGGGAAGCTTGAGGCCCAGCGGGTTGATCTTTTGACCGTCTCGGTGGACCTCATAGTGCAAGTGCGGCCCGGTGGAGCGACCCGTCGTGCCGACATAGGCGATCACCTGGCCCTGGCGCACGCGCTTACCTTTTCGCACGCCACGCGCGAACGCATTCAGATGCGCATAGGCGGTCGAATAGGAGCTATTGTGCCGGATCTGGACGTAGTTTCCGTAGGCGCCCTTTCGTCGCGCTTCCAAGATCGTGCCGTCACCGGCGGCATAAACCGGCGTGCCGGTGGGGGCTGCGAAATCGACGCCTGCATGGACCTTTGTGTAGCCCAGGATCGGATGCTTGCGCTTGCCGAAGCGTGAGGACAGGCGTGCGCCGTCGATGGGGGTCTTCATCAGCGCCTTACGGACGCTTTCGCCCTTGACGTTGAAATAATCGAGATTTCCTTCCGGCGTCTCATACCGGTAGAGAGGCAGTTCGGTCCCGCGCAGCGTGAGCTTCGCGTAGAGAATCTCACCGTTGTTGACCAACCGTCCTTGGTCGTTACGCTGACGCTCGTACATCACCTCGAAGGAATCGTTGTTCCAAATATCGCGCTGGAAATCGACATCGAAGCTGAAGATGCGGATCAGTTCCACCAGTACCGAGATGGGGACGCCGGCGTCGCGCGCATTCACGAAGAGGCTTATATCGATCGTTCCGTCGCTGCGGACCATTTCGGTATGCAGTGGCAGGATCACCTCGCGTGAAACGAAGCCGCCGTCCTCGTTGCGATCGACGATCACTTCGCGGTCATAGGCGACCGGCAGGCGCAGGCTGGACAGCACATAGCCCAGGCCGCCATTGACGTTTTCGGTGCTGCCGGCGCCGTTGTCGGTGATGGGATTGAGGGTCACGGTCAGCTCGTCACCCACGCGGAGGTCGCGGCGCGGGTTATAGACACCCTGCAACGATTGGATAGCCGCATGGGCATCGAACCGCTCCGCGCCAGCGGAGACTAGTGCGCTCATCAAGTTGTCGCCACTCTGTATGGACACCAGACGGACGAGCGGCTGCGGAATTTTGGGCTCCGGCTTCGGAGCAGGTTCGGCAGCGGCCTCTTTTACGGTCTGCGCCGCGGCGGTGACCGTCGCGGTTTCGTCTGCGGGGGTCGATACGACCCACCCGGGATCGCGGTTGACCAGTGAACCCGACAGATAAGCGAGTGCTGGAACCAGCACCAGGGCAGTGATGATTGCGAGCAAACGGCGTTTGCGGGTTTCGAGCTTCAAGCCAATTCCCTGTAAACACGGGCCAATACCCGGTTCTCGAATCAAATGTCGGCGGATTAAAAGGTTGCAATCCACCGACCGGCGTGAAAATGCGTCACGCCACGTTTGCGTGTCAACATAACAATTGTGCAACGCAGCAAAATTTCTCTAGCGGTATCAGCATCTTGTCAGGATTCCGCGAGAACCCGTTCTATGCGAGGGTACAGCACCAGCAGGGTCAGCGCCCGCGCGACCATGAACAGCATCACGGAGGCCCACAGGCCATGATTGCCCAGAATTCCGGGCACGGTGAACATCGATACGGCATAGATAGTGACGGAAACGAGCATGGCGTTGCGCATTTCCGTTGCCCGCGTCGCGCCAATGAAGATGCCGTCGAGCTGGTACGCCCATATGGAAAGCACCGGCGACAGAGCCATCCAGACCACATAGTCGCGCGCGAAGGCCCGTAATTCGGGGATATCCGTGAAGATCGCGATCAGCGACCGGCCGAACACGCCATAGACGAACGCGTAGCCGAGCGCCACGCAGGCGGCCATGAAAGTCGCTGCGACGACGGTATCGCGCAGCGCCCGGCGGTTTCGGGCTCCGACCGCTTCGCCGACCAGTGCCGAGGTCGCGTGCGCGAAGCCGTCCAGGCCGTGGGCCAGGAAGGACTGGAAGTTCATTAGGATCGCGTTCGCAGCCAGCACGGTGGTGCCCAGTTTCGCACCGGTCCAGGTGAGCAGGGACCAGGCGAAGATCATGGCCAGCGTGCGCAGGAAGATATCTCGGCTGACTCGGAACAGTGCCGTCAGCTCCCGCACATCCATGATCCCCTGCCATGACCAGCCGCCCGCCACACCGCGCAGCCGGGACGCGATGATCGCAAGACCCAGCGCCGCACCTGTCCACTGGGCGATCACTGTGGCCAGCGCCACGCCCTCGACGCCCCAGCCCAGTTCGATGACGAACCACAGGTCGAGCGCGGCGTTAAGCCCGTTGATGATAATCTGGATGACCAGGGTGGCGCGCGCATACTGCATGGCCAGAAGCCAGCCGAGGACCGCGTAATTCGCCAGCGTGGCGGGCGCGCCCCAGATGCGCGTGTCGAAATATCCGCAAGCGAAGACTTCCACGGTTGGCGCAGCATCGACAATGGACAGTGCGAGGGTGCGCAGCGGGACCTGCGCAAGCATCAAAAGGCAGGCCGCGGCCAGCCCGACCAGCAGCGCGCGCGCCAGTGCGGCGCGGATTTCGTTACCGTCCTCGCGCCCGCGCGCCTGGGCCACAAAGCCCATCGTGCCCATGCGCAGGAAGCCGAAGCCCCAGTACAGAAAGGAAAAGATCATAGCGCCGACGGCGACGCCTCCGACATAGGCCGGGTCGGGCAGATGCCCCATCACCGCCGTGTCCACCGCACCCAGCATCGGTACAGTCAGGTTCGACAGGATAGACGGCCAAGACAGCGCCCAGATGCGCCCGTAGGGCCCGCGCCGCAGCCGTTCGGCAAGTGTGCTCGTGGGCGCGGAGTCCGGTGGCATAGGCTGAGCCTAGCGGCCGACCGCGTAGGCTTCTTGGAAGCGGGGATGGGCGGCGGCTCTCAGGAAGGTGCCATTCGCCGTCTCATCGCGCCCGACCGCGACCATGCGGCCGAGCGTCCAGTCGCCGACGACCTGCATGCGGTGTCCGCGCCGCTGAAGTTCCTCGATGGTGGCGGCCGGCAGGCGGCTTTCCGCTTTCACAACAGCCGGCTGGAAGGTGCGCGGATAGAAGCTCGACGGCAAATGGTCGGTGTGGAAATTCGGCGCGTCGATCGCTTCCTGCAGGTTGTAGCCATGATGGATGTGGCGCAGGAACATGGTCAGGCCCCACTGGTCCTGAGCATCGCCGCCAGGCGTTCCGAAAGCCAGCGCCGGCTTGCCGTCGCGCAACGCCATGGTCGGGCTGAGCGTGGTGCGCGGGCGGATACCCGGGCGCAGCGTCGTCGGGAAACCTTCCTGCAGCCAGAACATCTGAGCGCGGGTGCCGAGACAGAAACCGAGCGCGGGAATGGTGGGTGAGGATTGTAACCAGCCGCCCGACGGCATGCAGGCTACCATGTTGCCCTCGCTGTCGGCGGCATCGCAGTGCACGGTGTCGCCGTCGGAGTTCGAGGCTGCGTTGGGTTCACCCACGCCCGCGCTTGCTGCATTGGGCTCTCCGGCGCCTGGGGCCGACTTTACCTGCGCGTCAGGATCGATGATCGCGAACTCGGCCAGCGCCGGGTTGCGGCCGTCGGGTGTGCCGGGCAGGAACTCGGTGGATGCCGTTTCGCCGACCAGCGCGCGGCGTGCGGTGTTGTAGTCGTCGGACAAGAGCGTCTTCAGAGGTACGTCGTTCACGACCGGGTCACCGTACCAGGCTTCCCGGTCGGCCAGCGCCAGCTTGGCGCACTCGACCTGGGTGTGAATGAAGTCCGGGCCAAGCGGGTCCATGCCCGCGATGTCGAAGCCCTGGAGCAACGCCAGTTGCTGCAGGAAGACTGGCCCCTGGCTCCATACATCGGGCTTGCACAGGGTGTAGCCCGAATAGTCGTAAGTCGCGGCGTGCTCGACCGTCGCGCGCCAGTTAGCCATGTCGTCGGCGGTCAGGAGGCCGCCATGGACCTCGCCCGATGCATCCAGCCAGGCGGTCTCGCGGCAGAAGCGGTCGATCTCCTCGGCGACGAAGCCTTCGTAGAAGACCTTGCGGGCCGCCTCGATAGTGTCCTCACGGTCGCCGCCGGCTGCTTCGGCCTCGTCCAGAAGGCGCTGATAGGTCGCGGCCATAACCGGTGTGCGGTGCATGTCGCCGACGTTGGGAACATTGCCACCTGGCAGCCAGGTTTCGGCAGAGGTCGGCCAGGCGGTGCGGAACAGTTCGGCCACGCCCTCGATGATAGTGCGCATCATTGGCACCACCGCGTATCCATCACGGGCATAAGCGATGGCGGGTGAGATGACCTCGCGCAGGGGCAGGCGTCCGTAATCGCGTAGCAGTAGCATCCAGGCGCCGAACGCGCCGGGCACGCAGGGTGCCAGCAGGCCGGTGCCGGGCACCAGATCGAGGCCGAGGTCACGGAAGGCTTCGATGGTTGCGGATTGCGGGGAGACGCCCTGTCCGCAGATCACTTGCGTCTTCCGTGACCTGGCATCGTAGAAGACAATGGGCAGGTCGCCGCCCGGTCCGTTCTGGTAGGGGTGTACCACCTGCAGTGCCAGGCCGGTCGCCACGGCGGCGTCGAAGGCATTGCCGCCCAGCTCGAGCATCCTCCAGCCCGCCATGGTGGCTAAATAATGCGTGGACGTGACCATGCCGTGGGTGCCACGGATTTCGGGCCGTGTGGTAAACATGAAGCGAGACCTCTGCGCTAATGAGGCTCGACAATAGCGGGCAGCCGGTCGCAGCAGCAACCGCGCAGGCAAGAGGAACAAACAATGCAGATCGAACAGCCTTACCTGTTGTTTCTAGGCGATGCCGCGGACCAGCTTGCTGCCAAGACCGCGAGCGGTATTTTGCACTGGCGGCGAGACTGGTGCCTCGGCCAGCTTCGCCTTGACGGCTGCAACGCTGACCTGGGCCTTCCGGACATGAAAGTGGCGGAAGCCGCCGAGGCGGGGGTACGCACGCTGGTAATCGGTGTGGCCAACCGTGGTGGCGTGATTGGCGAGAGCTGGATTGAGACCATCGTCGGGGCGCTGGAAAGCGGCATGGACGTGGCCTCCGGTCTGCACGCACGCATCGCAGCTATTCCCGCGGCGGTCGATGCTGCCAAAGCCAATGGCCGCAGGATCTTCGATGTGCGCCACCCCGACCGGACCTTCGACGTGGGTACCGGCGCGCGCCGTGCTGGCAAGCGCCTGCTGGCCGTGGGTACGGACTGCTCGGTTGGCAAGATGTATGCCGCCCTAGCGATGGAGCGGGAGCTTGCCGGACGCGGCGTCGATTGCGATTTCCGTGCGACCGGCCAGACTGGGATATTCATCGCCGGAAGCGGCGTATCCGTGGATGCGGTGGTGTCCGATTTCATTTCCGGCGCGACCGAATGGCTAGCCCCGAAGAACGATCCCGGCCACTGGGACCTGGTCGAGGGGCAGGGCTCGCTGTTCCACCCCTCCTATGCGGGTGTGACCATGGGGCTGGTGCACGGTGCGCAGCCCGACGCACTGATCCTATGCCATGAGCCTACGCGCACGCACATGCGCGGGCTTCCGCATCAGGCCCTGCCGGATATCGGAGACTGCATCGACGGACATCTCGCGGCGGCGCGGCTGACTAATCCGGATGTGCGCTACGTCGGGATTGCCGTCAACACCTCGAACATGGCCGTCGACAGTGCGCGGGAGGTGCTGCTGGGCCAGTTGTCCGACCGTTTCGGCCTACCGGCGGTGGACCCGGTCCGCGACGGTGTCGGTCCGATCGCGGATGAACTTGAGGCTATCTAGCGGATGCCCGAACTTTCCGCTTGCATCGAAACCTTCGCGCTGCGCAACCATTTCACGATTTCTCGCGGCAGCAAGACCGAGACGGTTGTGGTCACCGCTACTGTCTCCGACGGCGATGTGTCTGGACGCGGAGAATGCGGCCCGAATGCGCGCTACGCCGAAACACCGGAATCCGTGCATGCGGCCATCCTTGACTTCGCGCCGGATATCGCCAAGGGCCTCGACCGCCATGACCTTGCCAGCCGGATGCCGGCGGGCGCTGCGCGCAACGCCATCGACTGCGCCTTGTGGGACTATGAGGCCAAGCGGTCGGGAGAACCCGTCTGGCGGATCGCCGGACTGACGCCGCCGCAACCGCTGGACACGGCATTCACCCTGAGCGCCGATACACCCGGAGTCATGGCCCGTGCGGCGGCGGAGAATGCGCACCGCCCGGTCCTTAAACTGAAGCTTACCGGCGACGACGATGAGGCTCGGGTGCGCGCGGTCCGGGATGCCGCGCCGGGCTCGGACCTGATCGTCGATGCCAACGAGGCCTGGGATGTGGAGGCCTATGAAGCCTTTGTGCCCGTGTTTCTGGAGTTGGGGGTGCGTCTGATCGAGCAACCGTTTCCGGCCGAAGGCGACGATGCCCTGGCATCGCTCGACCGGCCGATCCCGGTCTGCGCGGACGAATCCTTCCATGACACCACCAGCCTCGAGGGGCTGGGAGGGCGATATGATGTGGTGAACATCAAGCTCGACAAGACGGGCGGGCTGACCGGGGCGCTGGTCGCTGCGGAGGCTGCACAGGCGGCGGGGTTTGACATCATGGTAGGGTGCATGGTCGGCACAAGCCTAGCGATGGCGCCAGCATTCCTGGTGGCGCAGGGTGCCCGGTTTGTCGATCTGGACGGGCCGCTTCTCCTGCGTCAGGATCGGGAGTCGGCCCTGCGCGTCAATGACAGCCGAATTTCCCCGCCGGGGCCTGCATTGTGGGGCTGACTTGTTCCTAACCCGATGATTCACTGGCTTGGCGGAAGAGTGCACAAATCGTGCACAGCTATGTTCTCCTGAAAGCTCCAACGTCCGATGCGGCTCGAAAAGCCGGCCGTTGTCATCATGAATGTCTGCATGCCGGGTCTCGAGGGAATCAAGGCGGCGCAGCTTTTGGCCAATCTCGACTAAAGGCCGAAGATCATCCTGATGTCGGGCTATGCGGATCAGGTGAGGCGGTCGACCGAGTGAGGCCTCTACGTCTTCGCTGAGGTCGATAAGCCGCTCCAGCTGTGCGTGCTAGGCGCTTCGTTCACAGCGCCTTGAACAGCGCCGGTTAGCACGGTCCCACGTCAGTTTCTATTGGCCTGACCCGTTTGCAGGGTCCATCCCACAAGCCGTTTCAAAGCCGTGCCCAGGGCGTCGTCGAATGCTGCAATGATGGCGTCCATCGTGTCGGACGCCGCCGGAACCGATGGCATCGAAGCGCTCGGATCCGACTATCGCACGCTGGGGCATCTTGACAAGCTTGGCGTTGATCCTCACATGGGCGAAGGGCTGTCCGACGTCGGTATATTCCGCCTGAAACTCTCGCAGTTCTAGCTTCAGCACGAAATCCGCACGCAGGCCCAAGGATTCCCGGCCGACAGCGACGATCTTTGCCGAGTTTTCGAAGGATTCGACCACCAGCGTGTGCACCATTGCTGGTGCAAGGTCCGTCCAGTTGGCGCGCGCATAATACTCAAGCTCTACCGCGAGGCGTTGCAGCGGGATGCGCGTGGTGTTGAGGCTAGTTGGGGCGAGCGGCTTCTCGATGACGAGCTGCCAGTCCACGCGCGGAAGTTCCTGTGCGAAGGTGCTCTTAGGCGACAGGCGAAACAGCCGCGGCGGTGGTCCCTGGCCCGGAAGATCGAGACCACAGGCGCTCAGCAGGGCGGTTGCCGACAGTGCGCCGACGCCGCGCAGAACATCTCGGCGACGGGGTACGGAAATATTTACGGATTCACTTTTGCGTTTCATAACCCTGCTGCTGGTTGCCAAACAGGAAGCGGGCCGGGTCGCGCTCCACTTGTGTGGACACGCGCCTCAGGCTGTCCATAAGCGAGCGCGCCTCGACCACGAAATTGGTCAGTTCATACAAGCCGTCCCCGGTGAAGTCGCGCAATGGCGGCCGGTTTTCCGCGACGAGTGCCTGCATCTCTTTTGACATGGAGTCCATCGATTGCGCGGTCGTGCGCAGGTCCTCGAGCAAGGCGGTCACGTTGGCGCGGTTCTCCTGCACGGTGCCAGAGACGGCTTTCGCGGCGTATCCGAAGGAATCGATAGTTGTTTCGGCGCGTGTTGCGAGCTGCGTCATGGCGGCGCTGGCTTCGCGCAGATTGTTCATGGTCTGCGAGGCGTCGGAGACGAGTGTCTGAATGTCGTCCCGGCGTTCTGCCAGCGCCCTGGAGATGGCCGACACATTAGCAAGCGTTTGTGAAAACGCATCCTGATTTTCGGGCCCGAGCAATCGCGCCGCGCGGGCGACAAGCGACTGCAGGCTTTCCATTAGGTCCGGCGCGCCTTCGAGGAACTGTTCCAGTGCCGACGCTCGCGAGGCGATGACTGCGCGCTTGCGCCCGGGCGGGGGGATCAGCGGCGGTGAATCCTGGGTACCCCCCGACAACTGAATCGTCATTCCGCCCGTGATGCCCGTGAGTTGCATGTTCGCAACGGTGTTCTCGCGGATGGGCGTCGCCGACGGCACTTCAACGGTCACCAGAACCTTTTCCACGTTGTTCAAGTCGATGGCGATATCGATAACCTCGCCCACGGGGATGCCGTTGAGTTCCACGCTGCTGCCGATCTTCATGCCGCTGACCGAGCCCTGGAACTCGATATCGTAGCGGGTGAACTGCTGGTCGAACTGGAATTTGGCAAGCCAAACGACGAACGCGATCGCGCCCGCAACGATAAGGATCACGAAGCTGCCGACTAAAAGGTAGTTCGCGCGGGTTTCCATTATTCAAGCGGTCTCCGCTGCGGACACGAGTGAAATAGCGGCACGGGCCCGGGGGCCATGGAAGTAGTCGCGCAACCAGGGATGAGCATCAGCCATTAGTTCTTGCATTGTGCCGACCCTGATACGTTTGTCGAGTAGCACGGCGATCCGGTCGCAGATCGCGTGCAGGCTGTCCAGGTCGTGCGTCACCATCACAACGGTCAGGCCCAGCGAATTGCGCAAGTCTAGCACGAGTTGATCGAAGCGAGCTGCGCCGATGGGGTCGAGCCCGGCGGTGGGCTCATCGAGGAACAGGATCTCCGGATCGAGCGCCAGTGCTCGGGCAAGACCGGCGCGCTTTCGCATGCCACCAGACAACTCGGACGGATACTTATTGGCCGCTTCATGGGGTAGGCCGACCAGGTTGATCTTCAGTTCGGCGATCTCCTCGCGTAGGGCGAGCGAGAGGTCGGTGTGCTCGGCCAGCGGCACTATGATGTTCTGAGCAACTGTCATCGAGCTGAACAGCGCACCGTCCTGGAAGAGCACACCGATACGCGAAAGCACATGGTTGCGCGCGGCATCGTTGCACGACGCTATATCCTCGCTGAACATCTCGATCCGACCTGCCGCGGGCTTGATCAGTCCGACGATGGTACGCAGCAGGACAGATTTTCCCGTACCCGATCCGCCGACGATGCCCATGATCTCGCCGGGCAGGACAGCGAGATCTAGCCCATCATGGATGATAGCGGTCCCGAACTGGGTGCGCAGGCCTGTGATTTCGAGGATCGGCGCGTTCTCGGTCTTGGGAGCGGATATCATGGCCTAGATCCCAAGGATTGCGAACAAGATTGAAAACAGGGCGTCAAGTACGATCACGAGGAAGATCGATTCGACGACAGCGCGCGTGGTCATGCGCCCGACGGATTCGGCGCTGCCGCTGACTCGCATGCCCTCGAAACAGCCGACTACTCCGATGATGAAGCCGAAGATCGGGGCCTTTATGAGTCCCATCCAGAAGGTCCATAGGGTCACAGCTTCGCTGAGCTGCCGGGCGAACTGGAAGAGGGTTACGTCCAGCACGGCGGTCGCCATGATGGCGCCGCCGAGCAGGCCCATCAAATTGGCGAAGAAGGTTAGCAAGGGCAGGCTGATGACCAGCGCCCAAAGCCGAGGCACCACGAGGATTTCCATCGGGTCCAGCCCGATAGTGCGCATAGCGTCGATTTCCTCGCGCACGTTCATGGTGCCGATCTGGGCGGTGAATGCACTGCCCGAACGGCCGGCGAGCATGATGGCCGTGAGTAGCACTCCCATCTCGCGCAGCACGCCCTGGGCGACGATATCCACGGTGAATATCTGCGCACCGAACTTGGACAGCTGCTCGGCACCCTGGAAGGCCAAAACGATGCCGATCAAGAAGGAAATCAGCCCAACGATGGGCACCGCGTTCAGACCAGACTGCTCAATGTGATGCACCAGCGGTGTCATGCGGACATCCGCGGGTCGCACAATCGAGCGCGCCATCACAATCACCGCGTGGCCGAGGAAGTTGATGAGATCCCGGGTCTCGCCCGCCACCATATAGGTCGCGCGACCGACCCGTTCGACCATGGCAACGAAGGCGTTCCGCGCCGGCTCGTGCTCGGGATGGACGTCGTCGTTGTGCCGGATGGCCTCGATCAGGGCCGCGAAGCGCGGGGCGGTGTCATTCAGGTGGACCGTCACGCCGCGTTCTAGCAGTGCGCGTTCTGTCCGGTGGATCAGCCAGGCGCCGGCGGTGTCGAGCGAGTCAACATCGCCCATATGGAATATGGCTTTGCCGCCGTCGGGCAGGGGAAGAGATTTCAGTGTCTGGTCCGCCTGCGCGACATGGGCCGTCGTCCAGCGCCCTGTGAGGCGCAGACGCCAGCCGTCCGACGTGTCCAATTCGGCCTGTGCGCGCGCGCCGTGCGTGACTGCTGTATCCGTCACGGAAGGCGCTCCGGGGCAAGCGGGCTGATGGGCAGTCTGCGCATGTTAAGCAGCTTGCCACGCTGGCCCGGAACGGGCCAGCGCCACGTCGGTACGAAAAAAAGGATGGTATTGCGTGGCGGTCATGCCGGGCGCCTATTTCTTTGACCGCACATATGTTGTGCGACGCACAATATTTTGCGCAATAAAATTATAAAAAAGATGTCGGCAATCAAATATTCCTTTTTTTTTAAAGTTTTTTGCAACCTAACTTGTTTTTGCACCTGCGAATTGTGATTATTGCATTGCGGCATCGCATTGCGTTGCCTTTTTAAGGTGTTTCCTCCCTAGACTTCGGGCCGTGGTCTCCACGGCCCTTTTTCTTGCTTGCAGTTTTCCCGCTTTCTTGTGGACCGGCACAAGGTTCTACTGCGTGATCTTGACGGGGAGCGAGCTTGAACCTTCGCCCAACGCGCGCTGCATGCGCACCGCATCGACCCAGCGTCCGAACTTGAATCCGACCGCTTCCATCGTGCCCACATGAATAAAGCCCAGATGGGCGTGTAGCCCGATAGAGGCCGCGTTATCGCTGTCGCCGATCACGGCGATCATCTGCCGGTAACCAATTTCCGTGCAACGTTCGATCAGCGTGCTCAGAAGGATCGCCCCGAGGCCGCGACCGGTGGAGTCCTTCTCCACATAGACCGAATCCTCGACTGTATACCTGTACGCGGAACGCGTGCGAAACCGGCTGGCATATGCGAAGCCGCGCACTGTACCCTCCGGATCGCCGGCGAAGGCGGCGACGAGGTACGGCAGGCCCTTTTCGAGGGTGTCACGCATACGCCGTTCCATCTCGTCCAAGTCCGGTACGGCTTCCTCGAACGACGCCAGGCCGGTCAGCACATGCTCTGCGTAGATATCGCGGATGATCGCAATGTCGTCTTCGCATCCCTTTCGGACGACGATGGCCGCGTTCTCGGCAGGCAGAGCGGACTGGGACACGGCGGCCTGCGTCAGGCCGCCAATGCGGCGGGTTCGAGTTGGGCGATTTGCGCGGCGAGATCGCGCATGTCGGCCGCGACGCTGGCCAGGCCCTCGGCTCGTTCGAAGCTGGTCTCGTCCATATAGAGCGCTCGGTTGATCTCGATCTGCAGCGCGTGCACGCCGCGTTCGGGCCGCCCGTAGTTCCGCGTGATGAACCCGCCCGAATAGGGCGTGTTACGCACCACCGAGTAGCCCATGCCGCGAAGTTTGTCCTCGACCAGCAGTGTCAGCGTGCGTGCGCAGGACCGGCCATGGGCATCGCCCAGGATGAAATCGACCTGGCGCCTACGCCCGGCGTCGTTTTCCATCGGCCCGCCGATGGACGGCATCGAATGGCAGTCAATCAAGATGCAGGTACCGAACATGGTGCGGGTGCGCGCGATCAGGTCTTCCAGCGCGTCATGGTATGGGCGATAGCAGCGCTCGATACGTTCGTTCGCCTCGTCGAAATCCAGTTTCGCAGAATAGATTTCCGACCCGTTTGCCACCACACGTGCGATCGTGCCGAGGCCGGCGGCAACACGCGGCGAGCGCCTGTTGACGAAAGCGGGCAGGGGCGTGGCGAACATCGCCGGATCGAGTTCGTATGGCTCGCGGTTCGGATCGACGAAGGCGCGCGGGAACAGCGCTCTGAGCAGCGGCGCGCCGAGCTGCGGGACATGAGCGAAAAGCTCATCGACGAAACTGTCTTCAGACCGGCGGATCGCCAGCGCGTCTAGCTTCGACGCGGCGAGGAACGCGGCTGGGTAATCCCGCCCGCTGTGGGGCGAGGAAAACACCAGCGGCACACGCTGTTCGGACGGCGCGAGTATCTCGATCGCGGCGTCGGAATTGTTGTTGGTTTCGCGATCCATAATTGTTCTGATGTAGCGAAATCTTCCGACCCTGTCACCCTTGGCTCAGCCGCGCCATCGCAGAAGCGTCGATCACCCTTTCAAACCGGATCGGATTATGGTCCGGGTCCGCGCCACGACAGTGGTGAGAGTTGCAGCGCCGCGGCCTCGGCTGCGCGTTTGCGGGTTGCGGAAAACATTTCACGAATCCTCCTTGCCGAAGACGATCGCTCGATACGCGAATTCCTCGCGCGCGCTCGAGCGTGGAGGCCAAGACGTGACCGCGATGCCCAACGGGCTGGCTGTGCTGAACACGATCCACGAGCGCACCCGCGATCTGCTTGTTGCTGACATCGTCACGCCGAGAATTGGCGTCGAGGTGTCCCGTCAGGCGAACAGGTTAAATGCCGATTTTCTAGTCCTGTTTATCAATGGCTTCGCGGACGTGGCGGTGAGTGTGCGCGATAGGATGAGCGACACCAAGGTGCTGTCCTAGCCTTGCCACCTGCGTGATTTGGTCAATTACGTCGAGCCGATCCTCGAACAAGAAGTCGCCTAACAGCTCGGGGCGTAAGCGCCTCTGCACCAATCCATCCGCGCCCGCGTTACAGGCCTTGCTATCAGGTAAGGTGCGGTGTATCACGCGCCCCGGCTCGCGGTTCCGGCCCGTTCGGCCGCCGCAAGACCCGCACAGGTGGGGCGCGTAGCTCAGCGGGAGAGCACTACGTTGACATCGTAGGGGTCGCTGGTTCAATCCCAGCCGCGCCCACCATTCTTTTCTGAGATCTTTGGGGATCAATCACAAAGCCTTGGTGGGCTCTGTTTGTTCCCCTATTTATCAGTGTTTTGAGCCGCGATGCCGTCCCTGCAATTAATATAAACAGCAGGAAAAGTGAGCTGCGCAAATGTCGGAACGATAGTTGCCTTGCGGTCCGGAGCAGTTTCGTTGCGTTATGACGGCTATGAGTAAATCCAAACCGCTTATACCACGCGAAGAAATGCTGGCGCAGGCGAATGCCATGATTCCCATCGTCCGCACGAGGGCTGCGGCAGCCGAGGCGGCGCGCCGTATCCCCGAAGAGACGATCCGGGAGCTTCATGAGAACGGCCTTTGGCGTATCAATCAGCCGGCGCGTGTCGGAGGCGGCGAGTATGACTTCCGGCTGCTGACCGAGGTGGCGCAGGAACTGGCGCGCGGATGCGCCTCGACAGGCTGGGTCTATATCAACCTCGCCGTGCATCACTGGATGCTGGCCATGTGGCCGCTGGAAGGGCAGGACACGGTCTGGGAAGAAAACCCCGACGCGCTGATCGCGTCCTCGGTGATCTATCCGGCCGGACGGGCGGTGACGACCGATGGCGGCTACCGGTTGACCGGACGCTGGCCGTTCTGCAGCGGCATCAACCACTCCGAATGGATCATGGTCGGTGGCATGGTCGAGGGTGCTGGTCCCGGCGCTGGCCCCGAGGCGCGTGTGTTCCTGATTCGAACGGCGGACCTGGCGATCTACGACAACTGGGACGTGATGGGACTGGCCGCGACGGGTAGCGTCGATAGCGAATGCGAAGATCTGTTTGTGCCTGACTACATGACGCTTGCGGGCAACGCGACGCGGGGCGGCCGCACACCGGGCTCGGATGCCAACCCGTCGCCCGTGTTCCGCCAGTCTGTCGGCGGGCTGTTTCCACACATGATCTCGACCGTGCTGCTCGGCATTGCCCGGGGAATGTGGGATGTGGGTGTGGAGTCCCTGCGCGAGCGCAGCGCTCGGCAGAGCGGGCGAAAGGTGGCGGAACTGGTGCCGGTCCAGAACAAGGTGGCCCAGGCGGGTGGGCTCATCGACGCCGGCCGTGCGCTGCTGTTCGCCAATTTCGCCGAATCCCTCACCTATGCCGAAGCGGGGGAGGTCCCGCCGGTTGAGGCCAAGCTGCGCTGGCGGCGCGACGGGGCACTGGCTGCGAAGTTCGCCGGGGATGCCGGGCGCGACATCTTCAGCGTGATGGGCGCATCCGCAATGGCCAGTGCAGGACCGCTTCAGCGATCGATGCGCGATCTCACGGCCGGGCTGAATCATGCCCATATCTCCTGGGAGATCAACGGCCCGGCCCATGGCCGCGTCGCACTGGGGCTCGAGACCGACAATCCACTGATCTGACCTGCGCCCCATGCAGGCCGTTGCGCGTGGACTTTTTTGCGTCGCGCGCCCTAGACTTCCGGAAAACAATACGGAGGAAACGGCATGGGTACCCAGGCGCAGGATGTGTTGTTGCAGCCGCAGACATTGGCCGTACTGAACTACCTCACCAATCTCGATAAAATTCCGGTGTTCGCTCATGCCGCGAAGATCGACGGCACGCACCGTCAGAACGATGAGCGCACGCCGCGCGAGGTGCCGATCCTGAATGCCCGGCTGGTGCCGAATGGTTTCTCACTCGACGTGGAGGGATTTGCCCTGGCGGAGCAGGTGACGAAGGTCACCGACTTCAACAATGACGCCCAGCTCGCCGATATCTACACGCCGGAGATGGAACGGCTGATCGCAGAGGTGGCCGGGGGGACCGAGGCCGTGGTGTTCGATCACACGCGGCGCTCCACCAGGCAGTCCCATCGCGAAAAATATGCCTCGCGCGATCCTGTGCCGGCGCCGCACAGCGACTACACCGACAACTCGGCTTTTCAGCGCATGCGAGACAGGTTCAGTGATGAAGAGGCAGAGCAGCGACTCAAGCGGCGCTTTTCCATCGTCAACGCATGGCGTTCCATGACCGGCACGGTCGAACAATGGCCGCTGACAGTCTGCGACGCGCGCACCGTTGATGACACCTCCATGACCCAGACTCGGCGAGAGGCGCCGCTGCGCCCTGAACCGTCCTTCGAATACAATCGCCCGAGCGAGACACGGCACGCGATCTACGACCCGCATCACAAATGGTACTGGTTCCCGCGCATGACCCGTGACGAGGTGCTGTTGTTCAAGAACTATGACACGCTGACGGACGGCACTGCGCGCTATTCGCTTCATTCCGCGTTTCAGGACCCGCACACGCCGGCTGATGCAGTCCCGCGCGAGACGATCGAGACACGCGCCTTCGTGTTCTTCGACTAGACCGGGTTATGATGTCTCATCCTGTTGTCGTTGTTGAGGAAGCGCCGTCCGATCTTGCGCCTGACACCCTGATCGTGAGGATGAACCGGCCGCACAAGCGCAATGCGTTGTCATCGGAGCTGAAGCGTGAACTGGCGCGTGTCGCGCGCGAACTGGCCGAGCGTACGGATATCGGTGCGATCGTGCTTGCCGGCGCGGGCGGTGCGTTCTGCGCCGGAAATGACATTTCCGAGCCGGATTCGTTCGCGCAGGACCGTGCACTTCTTGATGCGCGCCGTCATATCAGGCTGGGGCTTGAGATGTGCCGGGCCTGGGAGGCGCTGCCGCAGATCACGATAGCGGCGGTGGACCGGTTCGCCATCGGTGGCGGCATGTCGCTGGCGCTCTCCTGCGACTTCCGGGTGTTTCAGAGTGGAGCATGGGTGCGCGCACCCGAGGTGGAGCTGGGCATCACCTATTCGTGGGGGACATTGCCGCGCCTGTTCCGTCTGGTCGGGCCCGCACGCGCCAAGCTGATCGCCGCGCTCTGCCGTCAGGTGGATGCGGACATGGCGCTCGACTGGGGACTCTGCGAGGCCGTGGCGGACGACACGCTGGCAACCGCTCTGGAGATGGCGCGCGAGGCGACCGGTAAGCCGCGCGTTGCGCAGCAGATGGTCAAGGAGGCTGTAAACCGGCTGGCTGTAGGACCGGACACCGCATCGCTTGAGCAAGATCAGGTGCTTTTAAATATGTCGGATCCCGAGACGCGTGCGCTGCAGCTTGCAGCTCTAAAGTCTCTCTCGAAATGAATTGAATTTTTAAATACTGGGTGAGGGTGCTTGGGGGAGTAGTGCGGACTAAGCGACGGCGGCAGAGCTTTGACATCAATTTCGTCAATCAGAGTCACAGAGTAAACGAGCCCCCCCTTTTCACCCGCCCGTTGGTAAGGTATGACTCAAAAGAAACTTTGTCGTTAATAGAGGGAGGATCCACTCATGAAGTCGACATTGAAACTGAGCATGATCGGGACCGTTTCGGTTTTAGGCATGCTCTCGGTTGCTTCTGCAGCCATCGCAGGGGGGCATGGCCTCAATGCAACGGAGAAGGCCCTTGCAGCTAAGGCGAAAGCCGAGGGTTCCGTCACCATCATTCATCCGTTGTTCTCAGATCGCACTGCCCAGCGCATGGAGGCTGCCTTCAAGAAGCGCTATGATCTGGGAGACGGTTTTAAATTTAACAGCCTTCGTAAGGGGACTGGTGCAACCGTTGCGCAGGTCAAGCAGGAAATTAAAGCCGGTAAGTTTACCGTAGACGCAATTCTTGTTCACTCTCCTGCTTTCTTTGACGAAGGTGCAAAGCGCGGCGTTTTCGCCGAACTGGATTCGGTTAACTGGGCCGACAGCGCAGATTTGGTTAAGTCGGCTGGTCAGTACTCCAGTTATCCGCACGTTGTTACGCCTTTGGCCTATACGTTCCAGCCTGTGTGGAATGCTTCATGCCCGGGTATGGAGAACTTCAACGTGACTTCATACAAGGATGCTACGCTTGCGGCAGTTACCGGCAAGACCATTTCATCCGATATCACGAAGTCCTTCACCTACACGAACACGGTTATCGCTCTAGAGCGCGCGGGAGCCGTTAAGTTCGCCGACTTCTGGCCAGCGCTGAAGAAGACGGACCCGATCGTGGAGTTCCGTACCGAGCCCAAAATGCAAATGGTTATCTCCTGTCAGCGTCCGTTTGACATGTGGAACCTCTCGGGGCGCGTATATCAGAACGTGATTAAGCAGCCGGAACTCAAGGGCAAGATCAAGATGGGCTCCTACAAGGAAGGCCAGGTCATGCTCGGAAACCAAGTCGCCGTGCTTAAGGGCGCTCCGAGCCCGAATGCCGCAAAACTCCTTGTTGAGTTCTTGCTCTCGAAAGAGGGTGCCGATCTGTATGTTGAGGGCGAGGCGATCTACTCGTTCCGCAAGGGCTACAAAGCTCCGGCGGCTGCAGCGCCTTACCTGATGGACCTGTCTCAGCATAAGTTGCTGGGCATGGAAGATTGGGTTAGCGCCACTGCTGAGTACAAGAGCACTCGCGATCTCTGGCAGGATAGTTTCCGCTAGGCTCGAGCTAACGATTTTGGGCAGACCCAGTGGGGTCTGCCCAATTTTCGTTTTTCGACTAATGAAATTATAGATCGGGTCCGCTTATTACCGGTGCCCGCACAATCTCACCTTTATCGGTTATAAAAATGACGACTGAAACCTTGCACACTGTTCAGCGATCTGCCTGGGAAAACCGCTTGCGGTCGATGCTCACCCAGGAGAATCTCATTACGGCCGTCGTTTCGCTGATTGTGGCGGCTGCTGTGATTGTGCCGCTGGTTGTTCTTCTGGTCTCTTCGTTCCTGGTTGTCGATGACTCTGGTTGGGATACCGCCTGGGGTTTCGGAAATTACACGACCATCTTTACCGATAAAGTCATCCCCAAAGCATTTGTTAATACCCTTATTATTTCGTCCGGATGTACCATTCTGGCAACGTTTTTGGGCGTCTCTTTGGCTTGGATTAATGCGCGAACGAATTGCCCATGGCGTGATTATCTCGAGCCTTACAACTTAATCCCCTTCTTTTTGTCACCTTTTGTTGGCGCCATTGCTTGGCATAATCTAGCGGAGCCGCAAACTGGGCTTTTGAATAACTGGGCGCGGGACATTTTCGGAATAGAGGGCGCTCTTCTTAATGTCGATAATATCTGGGGAGTTATCTGGGTTACAGGTATCTTCTTCGCTCCGCTTGTTTATCTTTTTGTTGTTGGCTCTCTACGGAGAATGGATCCCTCCTTGGAGGACTCCGCGAGGACGACTGGTGCTGGGTTAATTCGCACCACGATGACGGTGACGCTGCCGCTCGTAATGCCTGGTATTCTATCGGGTGCAATCATCGTGTTTGTCACAAGCGCAGGTGAATTTGGGGTGCCATTTAAATTGGCTGCTCCATATGGCTGGGAAACTTTAACAACACAGATCTTTTCAAAAGCCGTCGGTGATGATGCAAATCACAACTTAGGCGCCGCCATGAGCATGGCCCTGGCGGTTATTACAGTGGTCCTGATCTGGATCCAGCAGCGCTATATCGCGCCTCGGTCTTTCACGACAGTGACTGGAAAGGGTTTCAGACCCAATGTGCTGGATCTTGGTCCTTGGAAGTGGCTGGCTTTTGGCTACAACCTTTTCTTCATCGCGGTTGCGGTTGTGTTGCCCATCATTTGTTTAATTATCGTCAGCCTCCACCCAGTTTGGGAAGGGCGAGTTGATCTTGCTCAGCTTACGACCGTCAACTACGTCAAAACGTTATTTTGGTGGCGCCCTGAAGCAATTTCTGCCGCCACAAACGGCATTGTGAACTCATTGATCTTATCCTTTGTCGGCGCTTCCATTGCGATGGTTTTGGCTTTGGTGATTTCTTATATGATCCACCGAACTAAGGGGTTTGGGGTTCGTTTGTTGGATTTCTTGTCCGTTGTTCCCATTGGGTTTCCCGGCATTGTGTTGGCGATGGGTGTTCTCATCACCTATATCCAAACGCCAATTTACGCCACTTTGTGGATATTAATGCTGGGTTACATCACGCGTTTCTTCCCTTATGGGCAAAGAAATATCTCCTCTATTATGTTGGCGATCTCAGAAGAGTTGGATCAGTCATCAAGAATGGCTGGTGCGAGCTGGTTAACTACGCTCCGCAGAATAACTATCCCGCTGTTAAAGCCAGGCATTTTCGCTGGATGGATACTTTTATTCATCATCTTCCTGCGTGAGCTATCGATCTCAATTATTTTGTATACGTCCGGAACGGAGACACTCTCGGTTGGGGTTTATTACCTCACAAACTTTGAGAACGAACCGCTCACCTCTGCCCTTTCTATGGCGCAGACGGTAATGCTCTTAATAGCGATTTATGCGTTCAGGCGTTTGGCTGGTCGCGAAGCTCTTTCGGCTTAGGGGTTGAAATATGTCTGCTGAAACTGCGAATGACGGTTATCTGCGTGTAGAAAACCTCATCAAGTATTTTGGTGATGATCGCGCGGTTGATGATATTTCCTTCTCTATCCCGAAAGGGTCGTTCCTAACGCTGTTAGGTCCTTCCGGGTGTGGGAAAACGACCACTCTGATGAGTATCGCCGGTCTTCATTCTATTAACTCGGGTAAAATTACTGTTGGAGACGCTGTTTTCACTTCCCCGGGCGAGGGCTTGTTTTTGCCCCCTGAGAAGCGCGACATCGGGATGGTCTTTCAGAGCTACGCTATATGGCCGCACATGACGGTTGCTCAAAATGTGGCGTATCCCTTGGAAATTCGAAAACTCCAACAATCTGAAATCGATGATCGTGTTGCATCCGTTCTAAAACTTGTTGGGCTAACGGATTGGGCAAATAGTCTTGCAACCAACTTGTCGGGTGGTCAGCAGCAGCGCGCCTCGCTGGCCCGCGCTATCGTGTCTAACCCTCGGCTACTTCTTTTTGATGAGCCGTTATCGAATTTAGATTTGAAGTTGCGTGAAATCATGCGGGTCGAGCTGAAGCGTATTCAGTCTGAAGTCGGAATTACGTCGATCTACGTCACCCATGATCAGTCGGAAGCTTTGGTCATGAGCGACGAAATCATCGTCATGTCAAAGGGGAAGATCGAGCAACGCGGCGGCCCGGTGAATATCTATTCGAAGCCCGTAAATGAATATGTTTCTAACTTCATAGGCGTTGCAAATCTTATGAAGGCTAAGGTGCTCGATGCTTCCGATGGTCGCGGTCGGGTCGAAGTCGAGCAAGCTGGACAAACGATCACCGTACCCTGTGCAATCGGGCCAGGCATTGCGGCGGGTGACGAAGCGGTACTATCCGTCCGACCCGAAAATGTGCATGCGGTCCGTGAGAACAGTGCTGACGTTAAGCTCGAGGGTGAAGTGACCCACGCCATCTTCCTTGGGAGCTACGTTGATTGCCGCGTTCAATGGGGTGACTTTGAGTGGAAAGTTATTGCCCATCCGCGCACGCGCCTGAGGGCCGGGGAAAAGGTATTTCTGCAATTCGATCCTGAACACACCTTGGCGGTGCAGCCGTGAGCGTGAACGAAGCCATGAGCGCAAATTCCAAGCCGATGGTCTCCATCGAGCATCTTTACAAGCACTTCGGTTCCGAGACCGCGGTGGATGACTTCAATCTCGACATCGCTCCGGGCGAGTTCGTGACCCTGCTCGGCCCGTCCGGCTGCGGTAAGACTACGACCTTGCGTTGCGTCGCCGGGCTTGAGCGTCCGGAAGAGGGCGAGATCCGCATTGGCGACAATACCGTGGTTGCGCCAGCGAAGGACATCTACCTGTTCCCGGAGCACCGCAATATCGGCATGGTCTTCCAGAGCTATGCGGTTTGGCCGCACATGACGGTGTTCGACAACGTGGCCTATGGTCTGCGGGTGCGGCGCGCGTCGAGTAGCGAGATCAAGACGAAGACCACCCGGGCGCTCGAACTGGTGGGCCTTGATCATCTGGCAGAGCGGTTCGCGACCAAGCTCTCGGGCGGTCAGCGTCAGCGTGTCGCGCTGGCCCGCGCCATCGTCTATGAGCCGGAAGTCATCCTGTTCGACGAGCCGCTCTCGAACCTTGACGCCAAGCTGCGCGAGCAAATGCGTGACGAGATCGTGCGTCTTCAGAAGGAAGTGGGCATTACCTCGATTTTCGTGACCCATGACCAGTCCGAAGCGTTGGTGATGAGTGACCGTGTGGTGGTGATGGACAAGGCTGTGATTCAGCAGATCGGCGATCCGCAGGACATCTACGCCAATCCGGTTAACTCGTTCGTGGCGAATTTCATTGGCGTGACCAGCCTTCTGCAGGGCAAGCTGCTTGGCCGTGAGGGCGAAACCTGCGAGGTCGAGGTGTCGATGGAGCAGGGCGTGGAGCCGCTACGTCTCCGTGGGGTCGGCGGCGAAGGTGCCCAGACGGGTAACCAAGTCTTCCTCAACCTGCGTCCGGAAGACGTGGAGCTGCACCTCTCGAAGCCGGATGTCGCCAGTAGTGTGAACGTGCTGGAAGGCAACGTGATCGACACTATCTATCTGGGCAGCTTCCTTGAGGGTCGCGTCCAGGTCGGCCCCCACGAGATCGGTATCCAGATCGACCACTTCGAGAATCTGGCAAGCGGCCAGCAGGTCTGGCTGACCTTCCCGCCGGATCACGCCCTCTGCTTGGCCGAGTAGGCGCGCTATGGCTCCCAGTGTTCTGGTGCTCGGCGCTGGCGGCGTCGGCGGTTATTTCGGTGCGCGCCTGATCGAAGGGGGAGTGGACGCCACTTTCCTGGTGCGCGGCAAGCGGCGCGAGCAGCTCGACGCCAACGGGATAACCATCCACAGCGACTATTTCGATGATGCGAAGGTGGACAGGGTGCAGACCGTGTCCGCAGGCGAGATCGATCGCACATACGACTTCATCATCCTGACTTGCAAGGCTTATCACTTAGCTGAGGCGATGGAGGATCTGGCGCCGGCCGTTGGCGATAACACGACATTTATTCCACTGCTGAACGGCATGAAGCAGATCGACGTTCTGCAGGACCGCTTTGGCGCCGATAAGGTGCTGGGCGGCACCACCTATATCGGTGCGCGGGTAGATGCGGAGACGGGCGATATCGTCCATTTCGGCGATTTCCACCGCATCGCTTATGGCGAGATGGATGGCACCATGTCGGATCGCGTCAAGGCGTTCGGCGCGCTGAACGATGTGGTGAAGTTCGACGTGGACCCGCGCGACGACATCGAGGTCACCATGTGGGACAAGTTTGCCATGCTGTGTGCCATGTCGTCGGTGAATACGCTTGCCCGTGCCACAGTCGGCGAAATCCTTGATACGCCGTCGGGCAAGGACTTCCTGTTCGCCGCGCTGGCTGAGTGCCGGGACACGGCCGAGGCGCTGGGGCACCCGGTCAGCCAGAAGACGATCGAAACCTACGAACGCATGTTCACGACCCAGGGGTCGAAGTTCGCATCCTCGATGCTGCGAGACGTCCAGGCGAACCGGCCAACTGAGGGTGCCCATATCATTGGTGACATGGTGGACCGGGCGCAGGCCGCGGGGCGTCATACGCCAATCCTGCTAGCCGCGCGGGCGGGCCTTGCTGTGCATGACCACCGGGTGGCGGCTGGCTAGTCTCCCTGTTCAGAAGGAAAAGTTACATGGATATCAACAACGTCTCCGTTGCAGAGATGGAGCAGTTTGTTGCGCGGTTTTCCGAGCTGACAGGCTCCGAGGAAGCCTTCGTGGACAGCCGTTTGCCGGGTCATCGCCGTTTCAAGATCAACATCGTCGGTATGGGTGTGGTCGAGGCGACGGATAAGCCGGAACTGGCCCCGAACATTCCGCTGCCGGCCAAGGGCTTCAACCTGGGCATGATCCAGGCTGAGCAGGGCAACGGCGCGGCGCTGCACGCGCATGAGACCGAGGAGGTCTTTATGCCGCTGATCGGTGACTGGGAAGTCTATTGGGATACGGACGAGGGTGAAAAGTCGATCACGCTCCAGCCCTTCGATTCCATTAGCATTCCGCAGGGTGTCTATCGCGGCTTTCGCCACGTCAGCGAAGGCAAGGGTACGCTGCTGACCATCATTGGAGGGCCTGATGCGGGCCGCGTGGACTGGCACCAGACCATCTCCGATGCGGCGTCCCAATCCGGTCTTCAGCGCAACGAAGCCGGCGACCTGGTCTCCGCATGAGCATTGCACCGAACCGCCGCGCGCTGGTCACCGGCGCATCCACAGGCCTGGGCCGAGAAACCGCGCTGACCTTTGCGCGAGCCGGGTATGACGTGGCGCTGGCTGATATCGATGCAGGCATGCTTGATCCCGTGATGGACGATTCCGCGCTGGCGGACATCAACGCCGTCGCCGTGACCCTCGATCTGCGCTCCGAAGACAGTATTCGCGGCGGTTGCGCTGCGGCTATCGAAGCTCTCGGCGGTCTAGATGTCTTGGTCAACAATGCGGGCGTGCCGTTGCACCGTGCTGCGGAGGATGTCACCTGGGACGAATGGGACGCGGTCGTCGATGTGAACCTCAAGGGTGCGTTCTTCCTATCCGGCTGCTTCGCGAAGCATTGCATGGAGGCCGGAAACGGCGGCGCGATCGTCAACATCGCGTCCACCCATGGCATGACGGGCCTCGCCGGGCGTTCGGTCTATGGCATCACCAAGGGCGGCCTGATCCAGATGTCGCGCATGCATGCGGTTGAGTGGGCCGAGCACGGCATCCGCGTAAATGCGGTCGCGCCGACGACGGTGCTAACGGAAAGTCGCCAGGAAATCCTGAAAGACCCTGCGCGCCGCGAAGGCATGCTCCAGCGTATCCCGCTGGGCCGCTTCCCGGACCCCGAGGAAATCGCCTCGGCGGTGTTGTTCCTGTCGGCTCCGGAGCAGAAGTCCGTCACCGGCCATGTACTGGCCGTTGATGGAGGCCTGATGGCGGTCTGAGGGTCAGTCCTCAAGCACCGCCACCGGGCGGATCGGACTTCCCGTGCCACCCCGAATTTTCAGCGGGAAAGCGATAAATCGGAACCGGCCCTTGCCGACCACCTGATGCAGGTTGGCCAGACCCTCCATATGGGTGAAGCCCATATCCCGGCAGACGAGGTGGACCTCGAAGTTGTCCTTTCCGGGGCGGCCGGGGCTCGCGGCCTCCACGCCGAACATCACGATCTTCTTGTGACCGAGCCATTCTGCGGATTCCTTGGTCAGTCCGGGGAAGTCCGTCATGAACTCCGGTGTGCCGAAGGTCCGGTCGTAATGGGCCATGTAGAGCAGCACAGTATCGCGCGGCCGGATCTCGATCCCGGCGGCTTTCTCAGCGGCCTCTAGCTCGTCGATCCCGATCCGGCTTTTCAGCTCCACATGGGACAGGTCTAGACAGACCGCGTCGGTGTAGAAATCCTCCAGCGGCATCTGGTCCACAGACTTTGCGTTCGGGTCAGCGTCGAAGTGCACCGGTGCATCCACATGGCTGCCGGTGTGTTCGCCGAAGGACATGTACTTGGACGCGATGGAGAACTTCACCCCTTCCGCCTCTCGGAAGGTGTCATGGGTGTTCCAGTCCGTAATGACCGCCGGCGGATGGTTCGGCAGGGTCGGGCATTTGTGGAAGATTTCGCCGCTCAGGTCGATCAGTTGCATGGCTCTTCGCTCTAGTTCTTGTTCTCGTATTTCTCGATGCCGCCGATTTCGGATAGATCCTCCTCGCGGCCGCGGAATTCAATCACGTTACGGTCGGGGTCGCGCACAAAGACTGATACATGACCGTCGCGTCCGAACTTTACTGGACCTTGGGTGATGGGAACCGCGTTGGCGTTCAGGGTTTTGACGGTTTCCAGGATCGAATCCACCCGGAATGCCACATGGGTAAAGCCGGGGTACTTAGTCGGGATATCCATCAGGATGTTCTCACCGCCATTGTCGTCCCCGCTGTTGTAAACAAGGTTGAGCTCCACGCTCTGGCTGTTTTTCACCACGGCGACCGGATCATTGTCGGCCTTGTGCTCGATGGTGAAGCCGAACAGGCCGTAGAAATCCATCGCTCGGTCTAAATCCGCCACGCGGATGCCGATATGGTCGATGCTCTGAACGGTAAGCATGGTCGTTATTATCCCCATTGTGTTCAGGGAGTGTAGCTTTCACCCAGCTGTCCGCCAAACGGGAGTGGTTCCGCGTAAGGAGAATTTTCTAGACACCGAAGATGGCCAGCAGAGCAGGGATTGTCACAATGGCGAGTATGGTTTGAGTGGTGAGGATCGCGGCCATTAGTTCGTGATCGCCGCCCATCTGGCGCGCCAGCACATAGGAGGACGTGGATGTGGGCTGGCCGTGGAACAGCACCAACATCCCGAGAACCGAGGCCTCTAGCCCCATTAGCCAACCGAGCCCGTAGGCAATTGCGGGCATCGCCAAGAGCCGCGCTATGCATGCGGTGAGGATGCCGGGTAGGTGTTCCCCGATGGAGGCCAGCCGCAGGCCGGACCCTGCTGTGAGAAGTGCGGCGGGCACGCCCGCCCCCGCTAGCATGGCGATGGTTGTATCGACGACATAGGGAACTTCGAGGCCGGACAGGTTAGCGCCGACCCCGATGGCTGTAGCTACGATGAAGGGGTTCGTCAGCAGCTTCTTTAGAAGACTGGCGAGATCTGCCTCGCCCTCGCTACCCCAGCGGGCCAGCACCAGCACGCTGAGGATATTGACGGTCACCGTGAAAAAGGCGACTGCGACGATGACCAGAGCGGCGCTGTCCGCTGGCAGTAGCGCCGGGGCTGCGCCCAGGATGATGAAGAAATTCGCCCGGATCGAGCCTTGGAAAACGGAGGTAAAGCTCTCATCGCGCCGGATCAGCAGGGGCGACAGTCCTGGCCTCAGGATCAGCAGCAGCGCTGTCATGATCGCGATCGCGCCCAGCAGGGCAATCGCCATGCGCGCGAAGGGCAGGGAACCGAGGTCGGCCGAATACAGGTCGTGTATCACCAGCGCCGGGATCAGGAGGTAGTAGGCCATCTTTTCGATGGGCCGCCACAAGGTGTCCGAGGCCAGCCAGGTGGCGCGCACAAACCACCCGATCGCAATCAGCAGGAAGACGGGAGCCAGGGCGAGGAAGGTCTGGAGCATGATATGTGCTTCGCGCGGGGAACCGGGTGACGTTCCTGAGCGAAAAATATGCCCGGATCAAGTCCGGGCATGACGGTGTTGTCTGATAGCAGTTTCTAGTGACTTAGGATCTGGCTAAGGAACAGCTTGGTTCGGTCGGACTGCGGGTTGTTGAAGAATTCGTCCGGCGTGTTCTGTTCCACGATCTGGCCTTCATCCATGAAGATCACCCGGTTGGCGACTTGGGAAGCGAAGCCCATCTCGTGGGTGACCACCAGCATCGTCATGCCAGTCTCGGCAAGATCGACCATCACGTCGAGCACTTCCTTGATCATTTCCGGGTCCAGTGCCGAGGTCGGCTCGTCAAACAGCATGATCTTGGGCTTCATGCACAGCGAACGGGCGATTGCGACGCGCTGCTGCTGGCCGCCGGAGAGCTGGCCGGGAAACTTGTTGGCCTGTTCGGGGATCTTCACCCGTTCGAGGTATTCCATGGCCGTTGCCTCGGCCTCGGCCTTCGGCGTCTTGCGTACCCAGATCGGGGCCAGAGTACAGTTCTCCAGCACCGTCAGGTGCGGGAACAGGTTGAAGGACTGGAACACCATGCCGACCTCGCGCCGTACAGCGTCGATCTGTTTCAGGTCGTTGGTCAGGCGTACGCCATCGACGATGATCTTTCCTTCCTGATGCTCTTCCAGCCGATTGATGCAGCGGATCAGGGTCGATTTACCGCTGCCCGACGGGCCGCAGATGACGATCCGTTCACCATGGGCGACATCCAGGTTGATGTCGCGCAGCACATGGAACGAGCCGAACCACTTGTTCAGCCCCTCGATCTGGATCGTCGGGGAGTTGGCAGCGCCGGTTTCTATATTTGCGGTTGCGGACATGGCATGTCCTCCGGTCAGCGGCGGTCTGTGTCGAGCTTGCGTTCCAGACGGATCGAATAGCGCGACATGGAGAAACAGACCAAGAAGAAGAACAGGGCGACGAACACATAGGTTTCCGATGACAGGCCCAGCCAGTCGGGGTTGGAAACCATGGCATTGGCGATGCCCAGAATGTCGAACAGGCCGATCACAATCACCAGCGTGGTGTCCTTGAACAACCCAATGAAGGTGTTGACGATGCCCGGGATCGAAATTTTCAGCGCCTGCGGCAGGATGATTAGCCGCATGGACTGCCAGTAACCCAGCCCCAGAGCGGCGGCGGCCTCATATTGGCCCTTGGGAATGGCCTGCAGGCCGCCCCGGATCACTTCGGCCATATAGGCCGAGGCGAAGGCGCTGACCATCACGATGACGCGGATCACGGCGTCCAGCGCGAAATCTGGTGGCAAGAAGATCGGCAGGATGATGTTCGAGACAAAAAGCAGCGTGATCAGTGGCACGCCGCGCACAGCCTCGATGAAGGCGATTGAGAACCAGCGAATTAGCGGCAGTCGGGACTGACGGCCCAGCGCCAGCAGGACACCCGCCGGCAGCGACAGCACAATGCCCGCAAGGCCGACCGTCAGGTTCAGGGAAAAACCACCCAGATTGTTGGTGGTTACGCCTTCGAGAATACCGAACCAGCCGCCCACCAGGAGCCACGCGGCGATTAGCGGATAGACAAGGGAGAACCAGCGCAGCCAGCGTGCGGCGGGCATGTTGTCAATCAGCCAGGGGGCCAGCGCGGGGAACAGCAGGACAAAGGCGATGTTGATACGCCAGGTTTCTTCTGACGGATAGAAGCCATAGAGGAACTGTCCGAACCGCTGGTCCAGCCACGCCCAGCACGCGCCGTCGCCAGTGCAGGCGAAGCGATCGCTCCCGCTTAGTTGTGAATCGATGAACGCCCATTCGATCAGCGACGGGATTGCTAGCCAGAGGATGTAGAGCGCGATCAGCGTGAGAACCGTGTTGGCCCAGCCGGAGAATAGGTTCTCGCGCATCCAGCCCAGCACACCGACCGTGGCCGCCGGTGGCGGTCGCTCGCTCAGCATCTGGTCCTTTTGGCGGTAGAAGGGCTGGTTCATCGGCTCACCGTTCCACCAGCGCGATGCGCTTGTTGTACCAGTTCATGTAAGCGGACGTGGCGAGGCTCAGTGTCAGATAGACCGCCATCCAGATACCCACCACCTCCAGCGCCTGTCCGCTCTGGTTTAGGATGGTGCCGCCGATGGAAACCAGATCCTGATAGCCGATAGCGATGGCTAAAGAGGAGTTCTTGGTCAGGTTGAGATACTGACTGGTCAGCGGCGGGATGATCACCCGCAGGGCCTGCGGAATGATGACCAGCCGCATGGTCTGGTTATTGCTCAGGCCGAGCGCAAGGGCAGCTTCCGACTGTCCGCGGCTGACCGAACGAATGCCTGAACGCACGATTTCGGAGATGAACGCACCCGTGTAGGTCGAGAGCGCGAACCACAATGCGATCAGTTCTGGCGTAACGTTGAAGCCGCCACGAAAGTTGAAGCGCGTTCGCTCCGGCACGTCCCAGTCAAGCGGTTGGCCCACGATGAAATAGACGATCAGGGGCACCCCGACGATCAGGCCCAGCCCCGCCCACCCTGATGGGAAGGTCTGGCCGGTCACGTCTTGGCGCTTGTGCGCCCAGCGCGACACAGCAATCGCCGCGACGATCGCGAGAATGGAGGCGCCAATGACCCACTCCATCCCAGGCTCGAAGATGGGAGCGGGGGTGCGCAAGCCGCGGTTGTTCAGGTACGCCACGTCGCCCAGGGACATACTGTCGCGCACCTTGGGCAGCGACGTCAGGATCGCCCACCAGAAGATGATCTGCAGCAGCACGGGCACATTGCGGGTGAATTCTACCCAGGTTGCGACCATGCGGCTGACAATCCAGTTGTTGGAAAGGCTGAGTACACCGCCGATGAAGCCGATTACGGTAGCGGCGATAATTCCCAGAGCGGAGATTAGGATGGTATTGAGCAGACCAACGATCAGCGCACGGCCGAAGGTCGATTGAGACGTGTAGTCGATCAACCGCTGGTTAATATCGAAGAATGCTGTGTCGTTGAGAAAGCCAAACCCGGATGCAAGGCCTGCGTTCTGGAGGTTGGCGATAGTGTTCGAGACAATGAAAGCGATGAATAGCGCGACGCCGAGCAGCACCAGTAGTTGCAGGACGACGGCGCGGCTGCGCTCGTCGGTCATCAGCCGCCGGACGTCAAACGAGTCCTCGGTGTGGTGCGCGTTTGAATTCGCCACGTTACCGGATCTGAAAAAACGGAACGAAAAGGAAGAAGGCCCGTGGAGATGAATTCCACGGGCCCTCCGTACCGTCTTAGCGCATCGGCGGGGCGTACAGGATGCCGCCGTCTTTCCACAGCGCGTTCAGTCCGCGCGCGATACCCAGCGGGGTATCCTTGCCGAGATATCGCTCGAAGACCTCGGCGTAGTTACCTTCAGCCTTGATCGCGTTGACCGCCCAGGCCTTTTCGAGCCCGAGCATCTCCGCGAGTGAGCCTTCGGAGCCCAGCATGCGGTTGATTTCCGGATTATCGGTACCCTTGGCCAGTTCCTCGACATTGGCCTGAGTTACACCCAGTTCCTCGGCGTTTATGAGCGTGTTGAGCACCCATCGGCCGATATCCGCCCACTGGTCGTCACCCTGCCGCACGAGCGGGCCGAGTGGCTCCTTGGAGATGATCTCCGGAAAAACCATGTGTGCAGAGGCATCCGGGAAGGTCGAGCGCGTCGCGGCAAGTCCCGAGGCGTCAGTCGTATAAACGTCGCAACGCTCGGCCTCATAGGCCTTGCGGGCCTCCTCGTTGGTCTCAATCGGCACTGGCTCATAGCTGATTTTGTTGGTCCGGAAGAAGTCCGCCAGGTTTAGCTCGGTAGTCGTGCCGGTCTGGATGCAGACCGATGCGCCGTCGAGCTCTTTGGCGCTCTTCACGCCCAGTGCCACGCGTCCGATGAAGCCCTGGCCGTCGTAGTAGTTCACTCCCAGAAAGGTGAAGCCCAAATCGACATCGCGCGAGAAGGTCCATGTCGTGTTGCGCGATAGGACGTCGATTTCACCTGAGGCCAGTGCCGGGAAGCGGTTCTTACCGGTTAAGTTCACCCATTTTACCTTGTCCGGGTCGCCCAACACGGCCGCCGCCAGCGCGCGGCAATAGGCAACGTCGAAGCCGGTCCAGTTGCCCTTGTCGTCGGTGAAGGCAAAACCCGGTAGGCCAGTGTTGATGCCGCATTTCAGCTCGCCGGCCGCCTTGACGTCGTCCAGCGTCGCGGCCTCGGCTGCGGTAGTTACGCCAGTGATAGCCAGAATGCCTGCGACGGCAGCCATTCCTGTGATTGCTTTGATATTCATGGAGAACTCTCCCTTGATGAATTCCGTGAGGAATTTCCCCTGGTTAGAACATTTTTTTAATTTCTTATTGGTTAATATAATTCTGCACATACTGGGGGCGCGCAGACAACAGGGTTACCAAAAAAACTGATAAGCGCCATCGGCGACATGCCGCACAGCACTATAAATTTCGCGCCATTTGAGGCGTTTCTGGCGCCAACTATGTTCTCGTTCGAGGTGTTCGGGTCAGGAAAGGTGCGGCCTGAACGGTTAGTTGAAGCTCGGTTTCTTCAGGAAATCGGTACGCGCGCCGCTCTGTACCGACACCGATATAACCTGGCCTTCACGGTGCAATGTTAACGGAACCAGCGTTCCGGCGCTGCCGAGCGACCAGATTTTGCGAAACAAGTTCGGTAGGCCGTGAACCTGTTCGCCATCGACCGACAAAACGATATCGCCGGGCTCCACGCCCGCGCGCATGGCGGGGCCGCCTTCCGCCACACCGGCGACGACCAGATGCTCTTCGGCCTCCGCCGTCGTCATGCCCAGCCAGGGGCGCGACGGCTTGTGCTGCGAGCCGCGCTCCATCAGGTCGGTCAGGATCGGCTTCAGAAGGTCGATGGGTACGATCATGTTTCCGTCGATCTCGTCGTCGTCTCCTGCCGCCTGCTGGATATAGAGGGAACCGATGCCTGCGAGCCGGCCCGACCAATCTATGACCGCTGCGCCGCTCCAGCGCGGATGGGCGGGAACAGTAAAGATCGCACGGTCGAGCAGGTATTCCCACGACCCTGCGAACTCGCGCACGGAGATGACTTGTGCGTTTACACAGGCCTCGCGCCCGCCCTGTCCTGCGACGATGACCGAATCGCCGGCCGAGATCGCGGCCGAATCGCCTAACTCGATATGCGGTAAGTCGAGGGAGCCGAGCGACTGCACGAGGCCGAAACCGGTTTCCTGATCGTAGCCCACGACATGGGCGGGTCGTGCCGTGCCGTTGTTGCCGATCAGCCATACTTCCTCGGCTTCCGTGACCAGGTATCCGATAGTCAGGACCAGCCCGTCTTCGCTGATGATCACGCCCTGGCCCTCGCGCTCCGTGCCGAGAATCGGCGCGGTAAACGCGTCGTCGGGTACGTTAGCGCGCAACGCTATCACGCAGGACAGCGTACGTTCGAGATCGAAGGTGACCTCGTCTGGGCTCGGGTGACGGCCCAGGCTGAGGTTCCAGGGATGCAGTTCGCTCAAGGGACTATGCTCCGGTTTCGGATGCCGCAGAAGGTGTCCTTCTCTATGCCGAGGGTCAAGGGTGCCGGTCCATAGGCGCGGCTAGTCTTACGCGGCCCTATGGTCAACTACGCGCGTTCAGTGCGGGTTCCGCCGCCATCCTTGTTGAAATTGCTTTTGATGTACCAGTCCAGATAGTCGTGGATATTTACCGGTTCGAATTGCGGCGGATTGGCGGCGGACGCACAAGTCTCCAGCGGAATTGCCTCACTGTCCCAGTTCGGGTTGAAGAATAGCGCAATCGAATAACGATCGTTCCTTGGCGGGACCACGCGGTGCGGTGTCGCGATAAACCGGCCATTGGTCCAGCGGTTCATGAACTCACCGGTGTTGATGATAATCGCGTCGTCAACCTGCTCCGCCGCGATCCATTCGCCTTCGGGGGTCCGGATCTGCAGACCCGGCTCGTTCGACAGGGGCAGCAGCGTCATGAAGCCGTGATCGCGATGGGGCGAGATGCCGAACTGGTTCTCTTCCGCGTCGGGTGAACCCGGATAGTAGGCGTTGCGCGTCGTCCACATCGGGTCGGTGAAGAACCTATCGAAAAAGTCGGCGGGCAGGTCCAGTGCACGGGCATAGACGGCGAGCATCTTATGACCCAGTGCTTCTGCTGCTTCGTAATAGGCGAGCATCGCAGGTCGGAAGTCGGGTAGCAGCGTCGGATCTGGCCATTGATTGGGGCCGTGGAAGCTGAGACCGCTGGTGATGGCAGAGTGATCGGCTGGGCGCTCACGATAGTAGAGGAGCACCTCGTTCAGGTCGGGTTTGGTGTTCTCGTTCACATTCGATGTGACATAGACCGATGATTTCGGCGGGACGTAGCCACTGCGCTGGGCATTGATCGCCAGTTTACGTTTTTCTGCATCTGGCAGGGCAAAGAACAGCCTTAACTGCTCATAGGCGTTATCTATCAGAACACGCGGGACACCGTGGTTGATCGTGAAATAGAATCCTACGTTCTCCTGGGCGTGTCGGAGTTGTCCAGCAAGCGCCTCCAGCGCCCCGGACTCTCCGGCCACATAGGGGCCGAGATCGAGAATCGGGATTTCGGTTTCATGTTTGAAGATATGCTGGACAGTCATTGTTGTTTTCGGGTTTTACGGATTTTTGCGGAGCCTGTCCGAAGGATGGGCGGCTCTGAAAGGCGAGTCAAATTGGCGGGAGCGTATTTTTTCCAGTTAAACAGTGTAGAATTAATAAAAGATCAAAGATCAGCAGAGTGAGAATGTCATGAGTGCCCAACCCGACCATATCCACGCTATTGATCTGCCCATGCCGGACGACAGCGACTTGGATCCGGACCTGCAGAAATATTTCGCGGTCTGCCAGGAAAAGCTGGGCATGGTGCCGAACGTGTTGCGCAGTTATTCGGTCAATCCGGAGCGCCTGCGCGCCTTCATGGCCATGTACAACGAGCTTATGCTGGGTGAATCAGGCCTGTCGAAGCTTGAGCGCGAGATGATCGCGACCGTGGTCTCGAGCGAGAACAAGTGCTTTTACTGCGTGACTGCCCACGGGGCGGGCGTGCGCGAGCTATCTGGCGATCCGGCACTGGGTGAACTTATGGCGATCAACTACCGCGCTGCCGACATTTCGCCCAAGCAGCGCGCGATGTTGGATTTCGCTGTGAAGATGACTAACAGGCCCGCAGAGGTGGACGAGGCCGACAGGCAATCCCTGCGTGACGCGGGCTTTGCGGAGCGCGACATTATGGATATCGCCTCCGTGGCCAGCTTCTTCAACATGACCAATCGCTCCTCCACGGCGCTCGACCGCATGCCCAACCCTGAATATCACTCCAAGGCGCGTTAGAAGCGCCATTTCGGACGGAAACCAGCGTTGACAAAGCCGGGCGGCGACACTAGTTTCCGCCCGTTTCCGCCCCATCGGGCGGCGTTTTTTATGACGGGAGCGGTCCCATGAAAGTAGCAAGCTCGCTGAAGACGCTGAAAAAGCGCGGCCGCGGTTGCCAGGTGGTGCGCCGCCGGGGTCGTTTGTACGTGATCAACAAGCGTAACCCCCGCTTCAAGGCGCGCCAGGGCTGATTGTCCTGTCGCACTGTCAAAACAGCGAAACCGCGCCAATTTGCGCGGTTTTTTGTTGTCTGTATCCCGCTATAATTCTCCGGTTCGGAAGCCTTTGCCCGGAAGGGGGGTCTGCCCATGAAGATGCCCGAGCCCGATGCCGGCGTGATCGCACGGCGCGAGGAAATCATTTCCGTCATGCGCGCCATCGTGCCCGGCGAAGGCGTGATCACCGACGACAAAGGTATGTCAGTTTATGAATCTGACGGGCTGACCGCCTACCACAACATGCCGCTGATCGTGGTGCTGCCGGAGACCGTCGCTCAGGTGGCGGCGGTCATGCGCTATTGCAACGAGAACGGCGTGAAGATCGTCCCGCGCGGGGCCGGCACCTCGCTGTCGGGCGGCGCGCTGCCGGCTGCCGATGCCATCACGCTGGGCATGGGCAAGTTCAACCGTGTGCTGGAAGTCGATTACAAGAACCGCTGCGCCCGGGTGCAGCCGGGCGTAACCAATCTGGGAATCACCCACGCCGTCGAGATGGACGGCTTCTATTACGCGCCTGACCCTTCCAGCCAGATCGCCTGCACCATCGGCGGCAATGTGGCGGAGAATTCCGGTGGCGTGCACTGCTTGAAATACGGCCTGACCACCAACAACATTCTAGGCATCGAGATGGTGCTGCCGGACGGCGAGGTTATGCGTCTCGGCGGGAAGCATATGGATTCCGAAGGCTATGACCTGCTGGGCCTGATGACCGGCTCGGAAGGGCTGCTGGGCGTTATCACGGAGGTCATTGTACGCATCCTGCCGAAGCCGACGACAGCGCGTGCGTTGATGATCGGGTTCGAATCCAGCGAGGCAGGCGGCCAGTGTGTGGCAGACATCATCGGCGGGGGCATCATCCCCGGCGGCATGGAGATGATGGACCGCCCGGCGATCAAGGCGGCCGAGGCCTTCGTGCAGGTAGGTTACCCGCTGGATGTGGAGGCGCTGCTGCTGGTGGAGCTCGACGGGCCGCCGGTCGAGGTCGATTTCTTGATCGGGCGCGTGCGCAAGATCGCTGAGGGGCTGGGCGCTGTCTCCATCCGCATCAGTGAGAGCGAGGACGAGCGCAACCAGTTCTGGGCCGGCCGCAAGGCCGCGTTCCCAGCCATCGGGCGACTGTCGCCGGACTATTACTGCATGGATGGCACGATTCCGCGCCACCGGCTGCCGGAAGTCCTGTCGCGCATGTCACAGCTGTCAGAGAAGTACGGGCTGGGTGTCGCTAATGTGTTCCATGCGGGTGACGGCAATCTGCACCCCCTCATCATGTACGACGCCAACAAGCCGGGCGAACTGGACGCCGCGGAGGAATTCGGCGCGGACATCCTGAAGCTGTGCGTCGAGGTCGGCGGGGTGCTAACTGGCGAACACGGGGTTGGTGTGGAGAAGCGTGATCTGATGGGCGAGATGTTCTCCGAGGACGACCTGAAGCAGCAGCAGCGGGTCAAATGTGCGTTCGACCCGAACCAGTTGCTGAACCCCGGCAAGGTTTTCCCGACGCTGCACCGCTGCGCGGAGTTGGGCCGAATGCACATCCATCGCGGCCAGATGCCGTTCCCCGATATTCCCCGGTTCTGAGGGCGCGGTATGGCAGAAACGCTAAGGCCTGAAACTACCGCACAGGTCGTCGAGGCAATTGCCTGGGCGAGCGGCGAGGAAATCCCTGTCGAGATTATCGGCACGGGTACCAAGCGCGGGTTCGGCCGTCCGATGGGTGACGGCAACCGCAAAATCAGAAATGTGGTGGAGCTGTCTGGGCTGAGAGGCATCACGCTTTACGAGCCGGAAGAACTGATCCTATCCGCCTGGGCGGGCACGCCTATGGCGGAGATCGAGGCCGCCGTGGCCGAGAAGGGCCAGATGCTGGCCTTCGAGCCACCCACTTTCGCGTTGCTGTATGGGCAGACCGGCGGCACGCTGGGCGGGCTGATCGGCTGCAACCTGGCCGGACCGCGGCGGGTGAAGATCGGCGCGGCGCGCGACCATATTCTCGGCATCGAGGCGGTCACGGGGCGCGGCGAACTGATCAAGAGCGGTGGACGCGTGGTGAAAAACGTTACCGGCTACGACCTGTCGAAGCTGCTCACCGGCTCGTTCGGTACGCTTGCCGCGCTGACGCAGGTCACGATCAAGGTTCTACCCGCCCCGGAAATGGTCGAGACGGTGCTGGTATCAGGGCTAGGCGGTGCGGACGCCGTGCGCGCCATGACCGCCGCGCTAAATTCCAGCCATGAGGTCTCCGGCGCGGCCTATGTCCCGGCCGGGCTGGCGCAGGCCGTGTCCGGTGTTTCGGACGATGCGGCGGCGGCGCGGGTCGAGGGTTTCAGCCCGTCCGTGGAGGCCCGCTCTACTGCGCTGCAGGAATTACTCTCCGATTTCGGCCCGGTGACTACGCTGGATGCTGACGCGTCAGGAGCGCTGTGGCGCGATGTGCGCGATGCTGCGCCGTTTGTCGGTAGTGATGCACCCCTGTGGCGGGTCTCGGTCACGCCGACCGCTGCAGCCGGGATCGCGGACGCCATCGCCAACGGGATTGGTGGACCTTCGCTGATCGACTGGGGCGGCGGGCTCATGTGGTTCGAGGCGCAGGACGCCGCGGCGGTTCGCGCCGTGATCGCCGAATATGGTGGCGGGCACGCGACGTTGGTGCGCGCACCCGAGGAAACGCGGCAGACGATGCCTGTCTTCCAGCCTCAGCCTGCGCCGCTGGCGGCGCTTTCGGCCCGTGTGAAAGAAAGCTTCGACCCGCGCCATATCCTGAATCCCGGCCGCATGTACGAGGGGGTGTAGGGCCATGCAGACCCATTTCACCCTCGCGCAGATGGCCGACCCGGATATCGCGGCGACCAACGAGATTTTGCGGAACTGCGTGCACTGCGGGTTCTGCACGGCGACCTGTCCGACCTATACGATCCTGGGTGACGAACTCGATAGCCCGCGCGGGCGCATCTACCTGATGAAGCAGATGTTCGAGGCGGACGCCCCGGCTACCAAGGAGGTGGTGACCCATCTCGACCGCTGCCTGTCCTGCTTGTCCTGCATGACCACCTGCCCTTCGGGGGTGCATTACCAGCACCTGGTCGATCACGGCCGCAAGCATGTTGAGGCGTCCTATACGCGTCCGTTCTTCGACCGGCTGCTGCGTGGCGTGCTGGCCTGGTCGATCCCCTACCCAACGCGCTTCCGCGCCATGATGGCGGCCGCCATGCTGGCCCGGCCATTCAGGGGACTGCTCAAGGGGCGCCTGCGCGCCATGCTCGACCTGGCACCGACGCAACTGGGCGCGCCGTCCTGGACGGATAAGCCGCAGGTTTTCCCAGCCGAGGGTGAGCGCAAGGGCCGCGTTGCGCTGCTGATCGGCTGCGCCCAGACCGTGCTTGCGCCCCAGATCAACGAATCCACGGTGCGGCTGCTGACGCGACTGGGCGTCGAGGTGGTCGTCGCCAACGGTGCAGGCTGCTGCGGCTCGCTGGTGCATCACATGGGCAAGGTCGACCAAAGCCATGAGCAGGCTGCGGCGAACATCGACGCCTGGATCGCGGAAGCCGACGGTGAAGGGCTGGACGCCATCGTCATCAATACCTCGGGCTGCGGTACCCAGGTGAAGGACTACGGCTTCATGTTCCGTGAGGACCGCGCCTATGCCGATAAGGCCGGCCGCGTGTCGGCGCTAACGCGCGATATCAGCGAGTACCTGAGCGAACTCGCGCCCGAGATCGCGGCGTTCGAGAACACCACATCGCTGCGCGTGACCTATCACGCAGCGTGTTCCATGCAGCACGGCCAGCAGATCCGCACCCAGCCGAAGGCGCTGCTTGCGGCCGCAGGGTTTGAGGTGGCGGAGCCGCGCGAAGGCCACCTGTGCTGCGGGTCGGCGGGCACCTACAACCTGATGCAGCCGGAACTGGCCTCGCAACTGCGAGACCGCAAGGCGGCGAATATTGCCCGAACGAAGCCGGATATTGTGGCGACCGGTAATATCGGCTGTATGACCCAGCTGGCTGATGCTGTGGGCGTACCGGTGGTGCACACCGTGGAATTGCTGGACTGGGCGACGGGCGGCCCGAAACCGAACGCGCTCGCCTAGCGTTCTATTCGAGTGCGTTCGCGCTGCCAGATGATGGTGGCGTGGCCGCCGTCACCCGCAGGGCCCGTGAAGTACATGTGATCGCCGCGCTTCTCGATCTGGCGCGGCCGGTCGAGACCCACCCAGGTGTCGTTCAGCGCGTGTTCGATGTGATGGGTGACCTGGTTACCGTCGAGTGACCAGCGGCCCGCATAACTCAGATAGGTGTCGAACATCCGCGCCTTGTCGGCATCGGTCACGCCAGATTGCGGAAAGGGACGTTCGCTCCACCGCGTGATGGCGCTCATATGGCCGTCGGCGGTGTACATGATAATGCCCTTGGGCGTCGGGCCCTGATGGCGGGTCTGCGTGCCGTCGGGATTGTCCACCCAGGTGTCCACAAGGTGCCAGGCGCCTATCAGGTCTTCACGTTGGATGGACATGGCGTATTCCCTTTTTCCGCGTTTTCCGTTGCCGCTTCCCATACACCCAATCGGCGCATAGGCGAATACGCGCCGGGCAGATTCCTTACAATTGCGCGCGATATAAGCTGGTTGGATTGGATTTCGGTGGAAGGCGCGCACATAAACCCCGTTATGAAACGTTCTCTCGCGATCCGTCTGTTCTTGCCGCGCTGCCGGCGGGCGCGGGCTAGAATGATGCCGACCTCGACAGCCTCTACGATATCCTGAAGATGAGCGGTGCGCCGGCGGAAAGCCTGATCTGGTGCGCCTGGATGCACCACGACAACGCCGGCTATGACGCCATGATGCGCGACGACACCCGCACCATTTCGGCGCCCTGAGCGGGTTGGGCCAGATCGAGATTCTGCGCGGCAACGGTGCGGCGGCCATCAAAGCCTTCGGGGGCGAGCTAGAGCACCATCGGGCCCTGTCGAGGCTACCCGAACTGGTCGAATCTCCCGAAGAGGCCGTGCGTGGGCGCGAAGTCTAGGTGGACAACTTATGGCACCACCACGATGGCGCCGGTCGTCTCACGCGAGGCAATGGCGCGCTGGGCGTCCGCAATGTCGTCCAGCGTATATTCCGCGTTAATCCTCGGATCGAGCACACCCGAGCCCAGCAGGTCGAACACCTCGGCCAGCATGGCCTTCATCACAGCCGGGTCGCGCACGAAGTCCTTGAGCGACGCCTTGGTGAAGACGAGGGACTTCCTGTTCAGTTCCATCACGTCCAGCGGCGGCAGGAAGCCCGACGCGTGGCCGTAGTTAATGTAGAAGCCGCACGGCGCGAGACATGCGACGGTGCCGTCATAGACGGCCGCGCCGACACCGTCATAGGCGATTGGCACGCCCTCGCCATTTGTGATCTCCATAACGCGCGCGGCGAAATCTTCCGATGCATAGTCGATCACATGATCGCAGCCATTGGCCTTCGCAGTCTCCGTCTTCACAGCGCCGCCGGCCGTACCGATGACCGTGGCGCCCAGATGTTTGCACCACTGGGTAAGCAGCGTACCCATGCCGCCCGCTGCGGCGTGCACCAGCACCGTATCCGTGGGGCCGATATCGCGGATCTGCCGGACTAGGTACTGGGCGGTCATGCCGCGCACCGTTCCTGCCACGGCGGTTTTCGCATCGACGTTGTCGGGCAGGGCATGGATCTGGTCGGCGGCGATGATGCGCGCGTCGGAATAGGCGCCGAGGTTGAAGCGGTACGCGGCCCTGTCGCCAGGCTGGAAATCCGTCACACCGTCGCCGACCGCCTGGATCACGCCCGCGCCTTCGAGCCCAAGCCCCGAGGGCAGATCGGGTTTGAGGAAATAGGTGCCCTCGCGCACCAGCACGTCTGCGAAGTGCACGGCAGCGGCCTCGTGGCGCAACATGACCTCGCCTGGGCCTGGATCACCGATATTGGTGTCCTCGACCGTCAATTTCTCCGGTCCACCGAATTCGTGGATACGTACCGCCCTCGGCATGGCCTTTCCCCTATTCTGGCCTACATTTCTCGCATATCGGACCGGGATGATGTGTCCAAGTCAACGCTGCGTCCTATTCAAATTCTGTGGGTGCGCGCATAATCCGCACAACCAAATTCAGGGACAGTTCGACATGCCGCAGGTTCTGGGCCGCAAACAGCTTATGGTGATGGGCGCGGGCGCCGTGTTGCTCGCCATCGCGCTGGGCGTTCGTCAAGGATTCGGGTTGTACCTGGTGCCGATGACCGTCGATATCGGCTGGAGCCGGGAGCTGTTCGGCCTGGCCATGGCGCTTCAGAACCTGATCTGGGGCGCGACCCAGCCCATCGCTGGCGGACTGGCCGACCGTTTCGGGTCGGGGCGGGTAATCATCGCAGGTGGCGTTTTCTACGCGCTTGGAGTGGTCGGCATGACATCCGCCATCACGCCGACCGAACTTCTGATCACCAGCGGCGTCCTGATCGGCCTCGGCATGTCCGGGATCGGTATGTCCGTGGTCTATGGCGCAGTGGCGCGTATGGTGGTTCCGGAGCGCCGGACCTATGCCATCGCCATGGTCAGTACCATCGGCGCGCTGGGGCCCTTCATATTCCCCAAGGTGACCCAGGCCCTGATCGGCGGGTACGGCTGGGAGGTCTCTCTGTTCGTCACGCTGGCGATCGTGGCGCTGACGATCCCTTTGGGCTCGCTGATGCGCGGCAAGTCCGATGATGACGGCAGCGAAGCGCCCCAGAACTGGTTGCAGGCCATCGGCGAAGCACGCAAGAACCGCGGCTACATTCTGCTGACAATCGGTTTCTTCGTGTGCGGTTTCCACATCACTTTTATCGGCATCCACCTGCCCGGTTATGTCGCGTGGTGCGGGCTGTCGCCGGATGTGGCTGGCAATGCCTTTCTGCTGGTGGGCGCGGGGAATATCGCCGGTACATACCTGGCGGGGCATCTCAGCAACCGGTATCGCCAGAAAAACCTGTTGAGTCTGATCTATCTGGCGCGTGCGGCCCTTATTCTCTGGCTGCTTCTCATGCCCAAGACCGAAATGACCATCCTGATCTTCTCGGGCATTTTCGGCATCCTGTGGCTCTCGACGGTGCCGCTAACCAGCGGCGTGGTTGCCAAGATTTTTGGCGCGCGGCACCTGGGAATGCTTTTTGGCTTCGTGTTCCTCAGCCACCAGATCGGGGCCTTTCTCGGCTCCTGGCTGGGGGGGCTCAGCTTCGATGTGGCCGGGGACTACAACGCGGTCTGGTATGCCTCTGTGGCGCTGGGCCTGATGGCGGCGGTCCTGCACTGGCCGATCCGCGACGAACCCGTCGATCGCTTGCTGACGCCCCAGACAGCCTGAGGGCCGCTTGACGTGCGGCCCACCTGCCTGAACAAACACCGCAGGTTCGGGGCTATTCCATCGCAATACTTTGAGCGCTCTCGGGTTGTCTTCGCGCGCGCGCGAACCCAATCTAAGGGTACCCAAGCGACGAACGGAGAACGTCATGCTGGTCAAGGTCAAACGCGGCTGGGAGATTCTTGAGAGCGCCGTGACCCCCGAAGGCACCTATCTGCGCCGACGCGACATCGTGAAGGCGCTCGGCATCGCGCCCGCGATTGCTGCGACGACGAGCGTGCTTCCTGCGGCCGAGGCCCTAGCCGGAGTTGGCGAAGACCCCACGGTGGGCCTGTACCCGGTGCCGCGCAACGGCAAGTACACAGTCGAGCGGGCCATCACCGATCCGCAGGAGGCGACCACCTACAACAATTTCTATGAGTTCGGATCCCACAAGCAGATCTCCAAGGCCGCGCAGCGCCTCGAGATCCGGCCCTGGAACATCAAGATCGACGGCATGGTCGAGAAGGAGTTCGAGATCGGCTTCGACGACCTGTTGAAACAGGTCACTCTGGAAGAGCGTATCTATCGCCATCGCTGTGTAGAGGCGTGGGCGATGACGGTGCCCTGGTCTGGCTTCCCCATGCGCCAGCTCGTGGAACTGGCCAAGCCGCTATCGGGCGCGAAATACGTCCAGATGGAAACTATCGCCGAGGACAAGGCTCAGATGCCGGGGCTGCGCCAGTTCTGGTATCCGTGGCCCTACACCGAGGGCCTAACCATCGAGGAGGCGACCAACGACCTGGCCTTCATGGTCACCGGCCTCTACGGAAAGCCCGTGCCGAAGCAGAATGGCGCACCGCTGCGACTTGCGGTGCCGTGGAAGTACGGGTTCAAGTCGATCAAGTCGATTATCCGTTTCTCCTTCACCGACAAGAAGCCCAAGACTTTCTGGGAGGGCCTGCAGTCGGCGGAGTACGGGTTCTGGGCGAATGTGAACCCTGAAGTGCCGCATCCGCGCTGGAGTCAGGCGAGTGAATGGCTGCTCGGTGGTTCGCAAAATGATCGCGTTCCGACCCGACTGTTCAACGGTTACGCGGAGTTTGTTGCAGGCATGTATCCCCCAAACGCAGGGGAAACGTATTTCCGTTAGTGTGAAACACGAACAAATACAACTAGAGGGGCGGCGGTGGCTCGCCCATTTTCTATGTAGCACAAAAAATCAGCCGGACCCCGAGGGGCCCGGCAGGTTAACAAGGAGGATCGCGTCAAGGGAGACGCAGAGACTGAATTCAGCGTTCTTTCGCCGTTCCCGGCATGGGAGGGAGCCAGATCGACGCGGTGCACGCAACCCACCATTAGCTACTGTTGATAGATAAAACGCTAAGGTACTCAGGAGGAGGGCGTCAAACCGTTAACCAGACATGCAAAATTCGCATACCCTGTCACGGAACCGACGCAATTATCCCGGAAACTTGGCGATTAGAAGCGCGTTTCGGCCACTTTTCGCAGCAGGAAGTCTCGGAAAACCTGAATCCTCTGCGAATTACGTAGTTCCTCGGGATACACGAAGTAGGCTTCGTTGCCCGGTCCCTCAAGTTCCGGAAGGACTCGCACGAGGTTCTTGGCTTCTCGCGCCAGGAAGTCGGGCAATCCAGCGATGCCGACACCAGCCTCCACGGCTCGGAAGATGCCATAGAGGTTGTTCAGGATCAGGATCTTGTGCGGTTCATCATTGGTCGCATCGCGAATGGCGTTGAGAAGCCAGTTGAGGTTCGGCGCGGCCATCACGCGTTCTTCGTCATAGGCGATGATGTGGTGATGGGCCAGGTCTCGCACCTTGTCGGGCATTCCCTTGACCTTGATGTACTCCGGAGAGGCAAAGACGTGGGTATGCACCCTTGTTAGGCGGCGCTGGATCAGGTCGCCTTGGGTGGCCTCGGTGAGCCGGATGGCGCAGTCGGCCTCGCGCATGGACACGTCGAGCTCTTCGTCCGATGTAATGACCGTGACCTCGATATCGGGATACAGCTCGATGAACTCACGGATTCGCGGGGTCAGCCAGAGCGAGCCAAGACCGACCGTCGTCGCGATCTTCAGTGGGCCCTGCGGCTGTTCGTGGGAATCGGTCAGCCGGGCCTCGACCATGGTCAGTTTGGCGAAGACATCATGAACCGTGCGGTAGAGCAGTTCGCCCTGTTCGGTGAGAATGAGGCCGCGGGCGTGGCGATGGAACAGGCGCGCGCCCAGGCTGTCCTCGAGCGAGCTGATCTGACGGCTGACGGCGGACTGGCTCAGGTGCAGGGCCTCACCCGCATGGGTGAAGCTGCCGGCTTCCGCGACGGCGTGGAAAATCCTCAGCTTGTCCCAGTCCATGGCCATATTCAGGCCGTCCCCCGAATTTAAAATAGCGCCGCCGGTCAGCACCGGCGATTATGCTATTCCTTGGCGTCGCGTGCGTCCTCGTCTTCGCGCGCCGCGATGAATTTCTCCGCTTCAAGGGCCGCCATGCAACCCATTCCGGCCGCGGTGATCGCCTGACGATACACTTTGTCTTTCACGTCGCCCGCGGCGAACACGCCGGGGATGTTGGTGGCCGTGCTGTCCGGCGCGGTGACGAGATAACCTTCCTCGTCCATATCGAGGATTCCCTGGAACACCTTGGTGTTGGGGTCGTGCCCGATGGCGATGAAAACGCCATCCACTGTCAGGTCGTCGCTCTCGCCGGTCTTGATGTTCTTCAGTTTCGCACCGGTGACGCCCGGCGGGTTATCGGTGCCGACCACCTCGTCGAGAACCGTGTCCCACTTCACGTCGATCTTCTCGTTGCGGAACAGCCGGTCCTGCATGATCTTTTCCGCGCGCAGCTCGTCGCGGCGATGAATCAGCGTCACCTTGGAAGCGAAATTGGTGAGGTAGAGCGCTTCCTCGACCGCCGTGTTGCCGCCGCCGATCACTGCCACCGGCCTTTCCCGGTAGAAGAAGCCGTCGCAGGTCGCGCAGGCCGAGACGCCGAAGCCTGAGAATTTCTGCTCGCTGTCCAGGCCCAGCCATTTGGCCGACGCGCCCGTCGCGACGATCACGGTATCTGCGGCGTAGATGTCGCCCGAGTCACCGACGCAGGTGAAGGGCCGTTTGGATAAATCCACGTCCACGATCAGATCATCAATGATTTCTGTCCCGACATTTCGGGCCTGCTCGACCATCTGCTCCATTAGCCAGGGCCCCTGGATCGGCTCGGCAAAGCCGGGATAGTTCTCCACTTCGGTCGTGATGGTGAGCTGCCCGCCCGGCTGCATGCCCTGCACCATGATCGGCTTAAGGTTGGCGCGCGCCGCATAGACGGCCGCCGTGCAGCCCGCCGCGCCGGAGCCAAGAATGAGAACCTTGGTGTGACGAGTTTCGGGCATGACGAGAACGCTCCGGAGATCTTTATGTTTGTTGAAAATTTGTTCAAATTAGATAGTCGGAGCACTCCGGCCAGGCAAGATGGGCCCTTTCACGACAATTTAACCCCAAGCAATTAATGGCGCCGTCCAGGTCAATCGATAACTACTGGCCAGCTTGAAAGGCAAAGGCGGCGCGGGTGCGTATGGCGAATTCTCCATGTCCCAACGAAAGCAGATGTCGGCGAAATGTTCTAAGCGTGTGCCGGAAGTGCAAGATACAGTTGGCCGGGTTTTGGCTCAGCCCAGAACACGGGCGTAGAGCTTGAACATTTTCTCCCAGACGATCTCGGCAGACGGCTCATGATAGACGTCGCGCTGAGGAAAGGCGAAGCCGTGCTCTGTCGCGGGGAACACCTCCGTCTCGTGGGTTACACCATTCGCGTCGAGCGCCCGGCGCAGCTGTTCAACCAGTTCCAGCGGCACCCAGCGATCGTGCTCGGCGAAGGCATAGTACATTTCGCCCTCGATCTGTGGGATCAGCAGGTGTGGCGAGTCCGCGTGCTCGGTGATGATGTAGACGCCGTAAAGCGAGACATTAGCGGCGAAACGGTCCGGGAACGTCGCGGCGACGTGCGTTATGAAGGCGCCGGACATACAGTATCCGACGCACCCCATCGGCCCGTCGGACGCGGCGGCGTCGTTGCCGAGTTCGTCCATAAGTGCGGCGGTATCCGATTCGACGCCCGCGTTGGTCAGGCTGTGCCATGCCGCGAAGATCATCTCGGTCATCTTGTCGGTGCGCTTGGCGAGATTGAAGCGATGCAGGCCCAGCCGGTAGTAAAGGTCCGGCAGAACGGCGTAGTAGCCTTGGCCGGCGATGCGTCGCGCGAAGTCACGAAGTTCCTCTCGGATTCCTGGGGCATCCATATACATGATGACGACCGGGTAAGGGGCGTCACCATGCTGGCCCGGATCGGGCCATGCTGCGAAGCACGGCATGGTCCCGTCCGGAGTCGTGACGTCGAATTCGCGTTCCATGATGTCCCTAGTCCCATTTGTTTATAATGGCTGATGTCTGTCTGGGCTGCTTGTGCTGGTTCTGCCGCCTTAGCTAGCGCTTGTACCGCGAGAGCATGCGGTCCAAGTCGTCCAGACTTTCCCGTTCATGGGTCTAGAACCCGAACATATGATCGAGAGAAAACGCGCTTACGTCGTGCGTGATCACGCCGTGATAGCCAAACAGGCGGCACGTGACATCCCGGATTAGGACATAGCCGGACCCCGCCGCGCCGGGCTTCGCGGCGGCCTTGCGGGCATCCAGGTCAAACAGATCGCTGAGGCGAAAGTAGAATGAGCCGCCGCAGGCGATGTGCACTGTCGTCTCGGCCACAATGTTGCCGGTGCCGTCGTGCAGCAGTAGCTTTGTATCGGAGGTCTCGTGCCACGGTGTTGAGGCCGGGTAGATCAACTGGCAGAAGGTGTCGTAGTCGTCCTCGCCAACCGCCATGGCTGGGTCGGTCCGCAGGAACAGACGGGTGGTGAGGCCCGGGGCCGCACCGGAATAGGATTGCGGCTCGCCGCGCCAGGTAAGCGCGGTGTTAAAGATATGTGCGCCGAAGCTGGTTTCCCCCACATGGCCGGAGTTGCGGGCCTCGTAGCGGAACAGGCCGTGCAGCCACCCGTCCACTCCGCGCGTCGCTACGCCGAAATCGTACAGCAGCTCGATATGGCCTGCTTCGTTGTCCAAAGCACCCGCACCGTTCAGCAATTCGTCCACGTCGAGCGCCACGCTGTCACGACGCGCCAGTTCGCCGAGGGACTGGCGGGCCAGTTCGCGTCCAGTCCGGTCAAAGATACGCGCTTCCAGCGGCAGGGTTTCCTGGGTCGTGGCCATCGGCGTCGGCATGGCGATGGAACGGAAATCCTTGCGCGGCAGCACGGGTGCGGGAAGCAGGAAGCCCTTGCCCATTAGGTTGCCGATCTCCGCGATCCGAGGGTCGGGCTCCAGATCGATGCGCTCCACATTCACATGAGCCGTGCGCCGGCGCTCCACCTGCCCGTTGCGCCGGGTTTCGATTTCGTATCTCGGGCGGACGAAATGCTTGCCTGCCTGCACCTCGATCTGCTGCGGCCAGGCGGCGCTTGGCAGGAGGTCGGAGGCGTCGAGGGCGTAGGTGCCGAAGGGGGGCACTCCGCGGTCGAGCCAGCCGATGGTGTCGTCACCCATCAGGTTCAGGCCTACGGCGCCCGCCGGGATGGGGCAGGGGTGGCTGTTCTGTAACCAAAGGATGACCTTCTCGCCATCCTGCGGCGCGGGCAGACCGCCGTAAAAGTCGGCGGGCCAGGCATTGGCGTCATGGGTACAGGAAAGATCGCGCGCATCGTCGCCGAAGGTATCTAGCGCGTACTTGATAATATCATGGCCCTTCACGCCGATGGCGTGAACAAACAGTTGCCCGGTGATATCGCCCAGGCCAAATCGCTGGCAGACATCCGTGCTGTCAATGGTCACACCGCCGGGGGAATTGGGCAGATCAAGGTCCCACTGGCAGATGGTATTCCCGTCCTCGCCGATCAATGTGAGCCAGAGCGAGACATTCGACGCGCCATAGCGGTGCCAATAGTTCGCCGTCGCGATACGTGTGTGCAGACGGCCGCCGCGCCCGTCCGGCACATCGCGGAAGAAGGCGAAGTTGGTCGCGAAGTTCAGCGGGTCGAGATACTGCTTCTTGTTGGTCAGCCGGTCTTCCGGCAGGCGCAGGCGGTCCAGTGTGACCACTTCGGTGCCGTCCGGTACCAGGTGCGCAATGTCGCGTACTGTCTTCTCGGCGTCGAATGCCACCACCAGCAGCGCGTCCACCTTTGCCGAGGCCAGATCGGTTACCGGCTGGGCCGTACGCCCGAAGACTGTTTCTCCTAGCGCCGAAAGATCCTGCACGAACAGGTGCGCGATGTGCACGGTGTCGAGGGGGAAGAGCTGCGCGAAGGCTGCAGCCAGGCCCATAGGGTCGTAGATTGCCACCGCGGATTTTCCGGCCAGCTCATTGACGAGTGCGCGTGCATGCGGTGCGACGGCGGGGTGACCGGCTGCCTTGAAGAAGGGGAAACCGCCCTTGACGTTGGAGAATGTCGCGATGTCGAGAGGCATCGGTTGCGCCTGCCTATGCCTTGAGTTTCTTGAAGAACGCCGAAACTGAATGGCGCACCTGTTCGCGGGTCTTGTAGGCTTGGCTGTTTACCCAGTTCAACTGGATCGTCCGCCGTTCGCCCTCGAAGGGCTGGTGGCCGTGCCAGGAATTCGCGACGCACGGGAAGGCAAGCAACGTGCCCTCGTCTGGTGGCACCTCGATGGCATAGTCTTCGAGGTTATCCGGGCTGCGCAGCAGGCGAAGCTGGCCGCCGGGCTCTTCCCAGGCCGGGTTCATGTACAGGAGTACGGTGACGAGCTTGCCGGCAGAATCGATATGGATCTTCCCGTCTGTCGCGCGTGCGCGGCCCCGCACGGTCACCATGGTGGGCTTCCGGGTCAGGTCCATGCCCAGTTTGCCGCCGAGCGCGCGGGCGAACCCGGGGCCTTCCAGTGCTTCAAGGAGCGCGGCGAAGCCGGGACCGTATTTGAGCTGTCCGGTGGGAAAGCTGCCAGGCCGTTCGATCATCGGGAAATCGGCATTCGCTGCGTCCAGCGCCGATCTGGTCACAACACCGGGGACGATCACGTGGTCGTACGGATCGTGGCCCAGGGGCGCGGCATCGATGGCCTGGATATCGAGAACCGTCATACAGTCTGAATAATTCGCGACTCAGCCAATTGCAATGCGGCGTAATACCTCGGCGGCCACCGCCGTCGTCTCGTCCGGTGGCGTGTAGTCCCACTGTTCGATCCGGCCCTGGAACGGGCGCGAGATGCCGCGGGATTCCATGAGGTCGTGGAAGCGCCGGAACTTGGCCGATCCTCCTTCCAGATGCGCCACATGTAGGGGCTTTCCGGTGGCCGCCGCCTCGCTAACCATGTTCACGGAATCGCAGGTTACGACGATGGCGTCGGCATGGGCCAGGAAACCTAAATAGGGGTTGTCACCCTGTTCGTCCCAGACAACGGCACCGGTGCCGTTGAGGGCGTCGCGGATGACGCGCCTTGCTTGGTCCGGCGTACGCCGCGACGGGGTGACGGCCAGCCCCCATTCGCCCGAGCGCGCGATCCGGGCCAGATCCTCGGCCAGTTTGCGGCTGAACGCCGTTGTCATCTTATAGACCGAGTTGTCGCCGCCCAGCAGCACCGCAAGGAGGGGGCGCGGCAGATGTGCCACCCGGCCGGCGAAGGCTTCGCGCGCGGCGGCAAGCGCTTGAGCGTTCACGCTGTGCATTGAGCCCACGGTCGAGATCACATTCGGCCCGGACAGGCCATCATGTTCCGGCGTAACCACCAGATCGAAGGCATTCGGCGAAATTCCTGGGTCCTGAATCTGCACGCAGAAGGACTTACCGCCGCTGAGTTTGCGGATGGCGCGCGCGGGGGCCACAGACTTGCGTCCGCTGGAGATCAACAGGTCCGGCCATGGCGGTTCCAGCTTGTCGGAGTGAGGCTTCAGGATCGACAGTGAGGCCGGCGTGATCGCGGGCGGGAGCCAGCGCCAGGGCTTACGCTGGCGATCACCTTGGAGACAGGCTCAACCCCGATCACTGCCGCCAGGCCGCGGCACTGGTTGACCATGCCCACCTTGCCGTCGGTGAGGATCCAGCACCTCAATTCAGCGGGGTTTGCGGGAGCGTTCACGTCGCGGCGACCGGAGTGTCTAGGACCAAGGGATGATTTCAGCACCACCTGCTTCGTTTGAAATATAATTTCAATCTGCTAGCATCGGTTGCTCGTGAGAAATGCAACTATAAGCTCGTCTCACGCCGATTCCCACGGCGCCGCGTGCCCTCAACCGGCCGCCACCCACCTGGAGACATAACAGCGATGACGAACACGGAATCCGAGCGGGAGTCCGGCCGGGCGACACCGGAAAATCGCAAGGTCAAGTTGGACGCGATCGACCGCCGCATTTTGCGCAACCTTCGCGATGAGGGCCGAATCACCAATGTGGAACTGGCACGCCGCGCCGGGATTTCCGCGCCGCCTTGCCTGCGCCGGGTGCGCGCGCTGGAGAAGTCCGGCTACATCAAGGGGTATCGCGCCGAACTGGACGCCGAACGCCTCGGCTACGAAGTCGGTTTCCACGCGCTGGTCGGGCTCGACAGCCAGTCGGAAGCCGTGCTGTCGGCCTTCGAAGCGGAAATGCTTTCCTGGCCGGAGGTACGCCGTTGTGACATGATCCGCGGCGGCGGTGACTTTATGCTGCGCATCGTCGCGCGCAACACGGCGCATGAGAACCAGCTCACCGCGCGACTGACAGCTGCTCCGCACGTCTCGACTGTGCAGACCTTCCAAGTAATTCGCAGTTCCAAGTATGAATCCAGCGTGCCGGTGGATGATCCTGGCGAGTAGTTGGCGAGGCGCTTACTTGAAGCGGACCGCGACCACCTCGAAGTAGCGCACGCCGTTGGGCGTGGTGACCTCGACGCTGTCGCCCACCTCGCGGCCGATCAGGGCCTTGCCGAGCGGCGATTGGATCGAAATCTTCCGGGCCTGGATGTCCGCCTCGAACTCACCGACGAGCTGGTAGGAGATTTCCTCGTCGGTTTCCTCGTCGGCCAGCTTGACGGTCGCACCGAACCGTACGGTTGAGCCCCTGAGCTTCGAGGTGTCAATCACCTCTGCGCGCTTGGTGGCGTCCTCAAGTTCGCCGATCCGCCCTTCGATGAAGCTCTGGCGCTCACGCGCGGCGTGATACTCGGCGTTCTCAGACAGATCGCCGTGTTCGCGCGCGGCCGCGATCGCCTTGACTATCGCAGGGCGTTCGACCTGCTTGAGGTTCCGCAGTTCTTCCTGGAGGGCCGCATGGCCCTCCTGCGTCATGGGAATCTTGTCCATCGTCCCGTCGCTCGTTCGCAAGCTGCCCAACGGAGTGGGCAGATATTATTACAATGGCTTAAACAAACGAAAAGACCCGCCGCTTGTCGCGTCCGGCCGCTTGGCCTTCGACGAACGTCCGGCGGGCTAAGCCATTCAAAATCTGCGACTAAAATACGACTGCAGGGGCGCGACTTCAAGCCCGCCGCTGCGCACGGCCTCAATGGAGGCCACGGCAGCGCGCGCACCGGCGACGGTGGTGTAGTAAGGAATCTTCAAGGTAAGCGCGTTTCGGCGCAGGCTGTAGCTGTCGGAAATCGAGCTCGCACCTTCGGTCGTGTTAAACACGAGCTGGATTTCGCGGTTCTGCATGGCGTCCACGATGTGCGGGCGGCCTTCCAGCACTTTGTTGATGATCTCCACCTCCACGCCCTCGGCTTCCAGAACACGTGCCGTGCCGCTGGTGGCGACGATCTCGAAGCCCAGGCCGATCAGGCGACGGGCCAGATCGACCATCAACGGCTTGTCCCGATCGCGCACGGAGATGAACACCTGGCCGCCGGTCGGCATTTTGGTGCCGCCGCCGAGCTGGGATTTCGCGAAGGCATGCCCAAAATCGCGGTCGAGGCCCATGACCTCGCCGGTGGACTTCATCTCCGGCCCCAGCAAGATATCGACGCCGGGGAACCTGGCGAAGGGGAAAACGGCTTCCTTCACCGCGACATGACCACTTTGTGCGCTGATGTCGTGAAGTTCGAAGTCGGCGATTTTTTCACCGGCCATGACGCGCGCGGCGACCTTGGCGATGGGCACGCCGGTGGCCTTGGCTACGAAGGGCACCGTGCGGCTTGCGCGCGGGTTCACCTCGATCAGATAGACCTCGTCGTCCTTGACCGCGTACTGCACGTTCATCAGGCCGAGCACGTTGAGCGCGCGGGCGAGAATTTCCGTCTGGCGGCGGATTTCCTCGACGATTTCCGGGCTGAGCGAATAGGGCGGCAGCGAGCAGGCGCTGTCGCCGGAATGAATGCCCGCTTCCTCGATGTGCTCCATGATGCCTGCGACATGCACATTGCCGTCCGCGTCGCACAGGGCATCGACATCCACCTCGATGGCGTCCTGCAGATAGCGGTCCAGCAGCACCGGGCTGTGCCCGACACGCGCACGGCCTCATTGATGTAACGGGTCAGCGCGTCCATGTCGTAAACCAGTTCCATCGCGCGCCCGCCCAGCACGTAGGACGGCCGGATCAGCAGCGGGAAGTCGAGCGCCTCCGCGGCGGCCAGGGCTTCCTCGGCGCTGGTGGCGATCGCGTTCTCCGGCTGCTTCAGGTCGAGGTCCTGCAGGAGCGCCTGGAAGCGCTTGCGGTCCTCGGCCAGGTCGATGGCGTCGGGCGAGGTGCCCAGGATCGGGACGCCGGCGGCTTCCAGCGCGTGGGACAGCTTGAGTGGCGTCTGGCCGCCAAACTGCACAATCACGCCCTTCAGCCTGCCGCGCGACATCTCGAGCTTGCAGATCTCCAGCACATCCTCGGCGGTGAGCGGCTCGAAATAGAGACGGTCCGAGGTGTCGTAGTCGGTGGAGACCGTCTCCGGGTTGCAGTTGACCATGATGGTCTCGTAACCCGCCTCGCGCAGCGCGAAGACGGCATGAACGCAGCAATAGTCGAACTCGATGCCCTGGCCGATCCGGTTCGGCCCGCCGCCCAGAATGATGACCTTCTCGCGCTTGGTGGGTTCGGACTCGCACTCGCCGTGGCGGGTCGAATCCCCCTCATAGGCCGAGTACATGTAGGGCGTCTGGCTGGGGAACTCGGCCGCGCAGGTGTCGATGCGCTTATAGACCGGATGCAGGCCCAGCTTGTGGCGCAACGCGGCCACGCCTTCCGGCGAAGCGCCGGTCAGTTCGGCGAGGCGCTCGTCGGAGAAGCCCATCTTCTTTAGCCGGATCATGCCGTCATAGTCGGACGGCAGGCCCATTTCGCGGACACGGTTCTCGGTCTGGACGATGGCGTGGATCTGCTCCAGGAACCACGGGTCGTATTTGGTGACCCGCTGGATATCCTGCAGGGAGAAGCCGTGGCGGAAGGCCTGGGCGATCACCAGCAGACGGTCGGGCGTCGGCCGGGCCAGCGCCGCGAACACTGCGTCCTCATCGACGCCACGCCCCTCGCCGCGCGAGCGCACGCCGGGGATGGCCACCTCGTTAAGTCCGGTCAGCCCGGTCTCCATCGACCGGTAGGCCTTCTGCAGGCTCTCGGCGAAGGTGCGGCCGATGGACATGGCCTCGCCGACCGACTTCATCGACGTGGTCAGCGTCGGCTCGGTGCCGGGGAACTTCTCGAAGGTGAAGCGCGGCATCTTGGTGACGACATAGTCGATGGTCGGCTCGAAGCTGGCCGGCGTCACCCCGGTGATCTCGTTGGTCAGCTCGTCCAGCGTGTAGCCGACGGCGAGCTTGGCCGCGACCTTGGCGATGGGGAAGCCCGTCGCCTTGGAGGCTAGCGCGGAGGACCGGCTGACGCGCGGGTTCATCTCGATCACCACCATCCGCCCGTTCTTCGGGTTGATGGCGAACTGCACGTTCGACCCGCCGGTCTCGACCCCGATCTCGCGCAGGCATGCGATCGAGGCGTCGCGCATGATCTGGTATTCCTTGTCCGTCAGGGTCAGCGCCGGGGCCACCGTGATGGAATCGCCCGTGTGCACGCCCATCGGGTCGATGTTCTCGATGGAGCAGATGATGATGCAGTTGTCCGCCTTGTCGCGGACGACCTCCATCTCAAACTCCTTCCAGCCCAGCACCGACTCCTCGACCAGCACTTCGTTGACCGGAGAGGCCTCGATGCCGCCCATGACGATGTCGAAGAATTCGTCGCGGTTGTAGGCGATGCCGCCGCCAGTGCCGCCCAGCGTGAAGGACGGGCGGATGATCGCGGGCAGGCGGACCATCTCCAGCGCCGTCTCCGCATCGGTGCGGTTGTTCACCTGCATCGAGCGCGGGGATTCCAGCCCGATCTTTTCCATCGCCTCGCGGAACTGCAGCCGGTCCTCGGCCTTGTCGATGACGTCGGCAGCCGCGCCGATCATCTCGATGCCGAGCCGCTCCAGCGTGCCGTCGCGCGCCAGCGTCAGACAGGTGTTCAGCGCCGTCTGCCCGCCCATGGTCGGCAGGATCGCGTCGGGCTTCTCGGCCTCAAGGATCTTGGTGACCATTTCCGGTGTGATGGGCTCGACATAGGTGGCGTCGGCAAACGCCGGGTCGGTCATGATTGTCGCCGGGTTCGAGTTCACCAGGATTACCCGGTAGCCCTCGTCCTTCAGAGCCTTCACGGCCTGGGTGCCGGAATAGTCGAATTCGCAGGCCTGGCCGATGATGATCGGCCCGGCGCCGACGATCATGATGGATTTGAGGTCGGTGCGTTTTGGCATGTCAGCTCTTGGCGTCGATCATTTCGACGAACCGCTCGAACAAGTAGTGGCTGTCGTGCGGGCCCGGCGAGGCTTCCGGGTGGTACTGGACGGAAAACGCCGGGGCGTCCTTGACCCGGATGCCTTCCAGCGAGCCGTCGAACAGGAAACGTGGCTCATCTCCACATTCGCGGGCAGCGATTTCTCCACCACCACGAAGCCGTGGTTCTGGCTGGTGATCTCCACCTTGCCGGTGGCAAGGTCCTTGACCGGATGGTTCGCGCCGCGATGGCCGTGATGCATCTTCTCGGTTTTCGCCCCCAGTGCCAGCGAGAGCATCTGGTGGCCGAGGCAGATGCCGAAGGTGGGCGTGTCGGAAGCCAGCACGTCGCGGATCATCGGTACGGCGTATTCGCCCGTTGCCGCCGGGTCGCCCGGGCCGTTGGACAGGAACACGCCGTCCGGCTTGTGGCCGAGTATGTCCCTAGCCGTCGCGGTGGCCGGCACCACAGTGACCTTGCAGCCCTGACCGGCCAACGAGCGCAGGATGTTGCGCTTGGCGCCGAAATCCACCGCCACGACATGGCGTTGGGGGGCGGTCAGCTCGCCATATCCATCTTCCAGCGTCCAGCGGGTTTCCGTCCACTCGTAGGTCTGGGTGCAGGAGACGCCCTTGGCGAGGTCCGCGCCTTCAAGCCCGCGCCAGTCCGATGCTGCTGCGCGCAGGGCGGCCGTAGCAATCGGGGTGTTCGGCTGGTGGACGATCGCGCCGTTGGGCGCGCCCGCGTCGCGGATGTGGCGGGTCAGGCGGCGCGTGTCCAAGCCTGCGATGCCTACCATGTCCACGGACTTGAGCCAGGTGTCGAGATGCTGCACCGCGCGCCAGTTAGACGGGTCAGTGATATCGGCACGAACAATGCAGCCGCGCGCGGCGGGTGTGGTGGTCTCCACGTCCTCCTCGTTCGTGCCCACATTGCCGATATGGGGGAAGGTGAAGGTGATGATCTGGCCCGCATAGGACGGGTCGGTCAGGATTTCCTGATAGCCGGTCAGCGAGGTGTTGAAGCAGACTTCGCCGACGCAAGCGCCAGAGGCGCCGATCCCGCGTCCCCAAAATACCTCGCCGTCGGGCAGAACCAATGCTCCGGTCGCCCAATTTGGCTGGCTCCGGTCCTGTGGCGCGGAAGCGGCCATATCGCTCCGGTCCTCGGGGTGGTGGGCCGCTGCAAAAACGGACCACCGGGAAAGTTGTTTCTCGGGCCGGCCGTCGCAAAGCCGGCGCGCGCCGGTGCGGGCACGCAAATCGCTCGGTTGTTTAAGGTACCCGGTCGGAGTCGTCAAGCAAGGTTGGGGATGAATTAAGTTCATTAAAACAAACACTTAAGAGTTCGGCGCTTTCGTTGCGCCGAATAGACAAATCCGTTACCGTCCCGCGCGTCCCGCAAAGAGGCACAAGAACATGTTTCGCGAACAACTTCCCGAGGCCCTTAGGGCCTCGCTCAAGGACAAGGACGAACGCGCCGTGTCCACCCTGCGCCTGATTATGGCGGCCCTGAAGGACCGCGATATCGCCGCGCGCAGCAAGGGCAACATGGACGGCATCCCCGAGGACGAGATCCTGCAGATGCTCCAGACCATGGTGAAGCAGCGCCGGGAATCGATCTCCATGTACGAGAAGGGCGGCCGGCTGGAACTGGCCGAGCAGGAAGGCGAGGAGATTGCGATCATCCAGCGCTTCCTGCCCGAACAGCTTGATGAAGCCGCGACCAAGGCCGCTGTGGACAAGACCATCGCCGACATCGGCGCGGGCGGGCTGAAGGACATGGGCGCGGTGATGGGTGCGCTGCGCGAGAACTATGCCAGTCAGATGGATTTCGGCAAGGCGAGCGCCATCGTGAAGGCCCGGCTGAGCGGCTGAAGCCGTTCAAAACGGTCCCCAGTTATCTGGACTTATCCTCACAACTCATTGCACTGGGCCGTACCGCGCGACTCGGCGGCAGGGTAGTTTGTGTCCCCGTTTTGTAAGGATAGGATCAGGTATGGCCTTCCCGCCGCAATTTCTCGATGAGTTGCGCGCGCGGCTTCCGGTGTCGGAGGTCGTGGGGCGGAAGGTGCGCCTCGTGCGCAAGGGCCGCGAGCATTTGGGCCTGTGCCCCTTCCACAACGAGAAGACCCCGTCCTTCACGGTCAACGACGAGAAGGGCTTCTATCATTGCTTCGGCTGCGGCGCGCATGGCAGCGTTATCGATTTCGCTATGGAAACCGAGGGTCTGCCCTTCCCTGAGGCGGTCGAGAAACTGGCCGGGCAGGCGGGCCTGCAGGTGCCGCAATCCTCGCCTGAGGAGCGCGAGCGCGCGAAGGTTCGTGCGACGCTCTATGACGTAGTGGAGGCGGTGTGTGCCTGGTACGAGGCGAACCTGCGTTCGGCCGAGGGGCGTGCGGCGCTGGACTACCTGCGCGGGCGCGGGTTTACCGAAGATACCATCCGCCGCTTTAGGCTGGGTTATTCGCCGGACGGGCGCGGGCGCCTCCTGCAGGCCATGGAAAGCCAGGGCATCGAGCGGCGGCAACTGGTCGCGGCCGGGCTGATCAAACTGCCCGAAGGCGGCGGCGATCCGCGCGACTATTTCTTCAACCGGGTAATGTTTCCCATCGCTGACGGGCGCGGGCGGGTCATCGCGTTCGGCGGGCGTATACTGGGTGACGGCCAGCCGAAATATCTGAACTCGCCCGAGACATCGCTCTTTCATAAGGGCCGTAATCTCTACAACTACGCCATGGCGCGCGAGGCCTCGAAGGATGCGGGAACCGTCATCGTCGCCGAGGGCTACACCGACGTCATCGCGCTGGCCCAGGCGGGCCTGCCCAATGCTGTGGCGCCGCTCGGCACGGCGCTGACCGAGGAGCAGATCGGCCTGTTGTGGCGGATCGCAGACGAGCCAGTCTTGTGTTTCGACGGCGACAATGCCGGTGAGCGCGCGGCGCTGCGCGCCGCCGAACGCGCCATGCCAATCCTGAAACCCGGCAAGACGCTGCGCTTCATGGGATTGCCCGCGGGCGAGGATCCGGACTCGCTGGTCGGCTCGCGCGGCGCGGACGGTTTCCGTCACCTGCTCGTCGGTGCGCGCCAGCTTGTCGATGTAGTCTGGCAGGCCGAGGTCTTCGCCGGGCGTCACGACACGCCGGAACGCCGCGCCGACCTAGAGCGCCGGATCAACGGCCGCCTGTCCACCATCGCCGATGAAGGGGTGAAGTATCATTACCAACAGAGCATGCGCGAGCGCATACGGGACTTGTTTTTCCAGTCCGGTCGGCGCGGCGGCCAGAAAAAGCCCTGGAAAGGGTCCGGTTCAGGACAAAAATCGCGGGAAATGCTGCCGGGTCTGGGCACGCGGGGCGATCTGGGGGCGATGAAGTCGCTGCAGGAGCGGATTTTGGTGGCGACACTGGTCAATCATCCTGACCTGATTCACGATTCCGTCGATGCTCTGAACGAAATTTCCTTGCAGAACAGGAAGTTTGACACCTTGCTCCGCGCAATTTTAAACCATGCTTTTGCTGCCCCAACGCTTGACACGCGCGACTTACAGCGCCATTTGATCCAAGGGGGCCACGAAAGGCTACTGGGGGATGTGCTGAATGCACAGGTATATCGTCAGGCGTCGTTCGCGGGGCCAGGCGCCACCGTTCCGGAAGCGCGTGCGGCATTGGATGAGATGCTCGCAAGTTTTGCTCGGTCAAGGCTGAAGAAGGACCGTGCAGACGCGAAAAAGGAGCTTGAGGACGACATGAGCGAACGCAACGCCGAAAAGCTGCTCAACCTCGTCCGCGAAGGGACGCGAGCCGGCGGCCTCTAGAAAATCAAATTGATCTGGTAAGGCGCGTCCTTCGGGAACGGCGCGGCGAGGATAGATATATGGCAGGAAACGTGGCCAAGGAAGAAGCAGCGGACGACCGTGAGGAAAGCACCGATGGTCCGTTGATGGACGGCTCCATTCAGGGCGTCAAGAAGATGATCGCACGCGGCAAGGAGCGCGGGTTCATCACCTATGACGAACTGAACGAGACGCTGCCCCAGGACCAGGTCTCGTCGGAACAGATCGAGGACGTGCTGGCCCAGCTTTCCGAGATGGGCATCAACGTCGTCGAGGAAGAGGAAAAGGACGACTCTTCCGCCCAGGCCAACAGTTCGGGCGACAACGACGCCAAGTCTGACGACGACAGCGACGACGAGAAGGAAGAGGCGTCTGTCCCTGTCAAAACCCGTACGACGCGTGAGGAGGATCTTGGGCGCACCGACGACCCCGTGCGCATGTACCTGCGCGAGATGGGCTCGGTCGAGCTGCTGTCGCGCGAGGGCGAAATTGCCATCGCCAAGCGGATCGAGGCCGGCCGCGAGAAGATGATCGGCGCGATCTGCGAATCCCCGCTGACCCTCCGCGCGATTATAGCCTGGCGCGACGCGCTGGATAAGGAACAGATTCTGCTGCGCGACGTGATCGACCTGGACGCGACCCACAGCGGCGGTCCGGGCGAGGACCATTCCGCCAATGGCGTCAATAACGCCAATGGGCCCGACAAGGACGACGCGAGCTCTAAAAAAGCGGACAACGACAACAGCGGTTCCGACGATGACGATGGCGACGATGATACCGCCAACCTGTCGCTCGCCGCGATGGAAGCCAAGCTGAAGCCCGAAGTGCTTGGCCTGTTCCAGGACATCGACAAGTCCTACAAGAAGCTCCGCAAGCTGCAGGAGCAGCGTCTGGCCGGCATCAAGAACAAGTCGGACGCGCTCTCAGGCGCGCAAGAGAAGCGCTACGCCAAGCTTCAGCATGAGCTGGTCGAGTACATGGAGAAGGTCCAGCTCAACAATGGGCGGATCGAGGCGCTGGTGGATGAGCTCTACGGCCTGAACCGCCGCCTGACCAGCTTCGAAGGCAAGCTGATGCGTATGGCGCTGGATTGCGGCGTGACGCGCGAGGACTTTCTTGAGGAGTACATGGGCAACGAGCTCGACCCGCGCTGGGTCAGCCGCGTCGCCCGCCTGAAGCGTAAGGGCTGGAAGAAGTTTGCCGAGAAGAACGGTGACGAAATTCGCCCCATCCGCAAGGAAGTCATGGAAATTTCCGCGCGCGTCGGCCTGCCGATCTCCGAGCTTCGGCGTATCGTCCAGGTTGTCCAGCAGGGCGAAAAGGAAGCCAGCCGCGCGAAGAAGGAGATGGTTGAGGCTAACCTTCGCCTCGTGATCTCCATCGCGAAGAAGTACACCAACCGTGGCCTGCAGTTCCTGGACCTGATCCAGGAAGGTAACATCGGTCTGATGAAGGCCGTGGACAAGTTCGAGTACCGCCGCGGCTACAAGTTCTCGACCTATGCGACATGGTGGATTCGTCAGGCAATCACCCGCTCGATCGCCGACCAGGCCCGCACGATCCGTATCCCGGTCCACATGATCGAGACGATCAACAAGCTGGTGCGCACCTCGCGCCAGATGCTCCACGAGATCGGCCGTGAGCCAACCCCGGAGGAGCTGGCGCTGCGTCTGCATATGCCGTTGGAGAAGGTGCGCAAGGTCCTGAAGATCGCGAAAGAGCCGATCTCCCTCGAGACGCCCATCGGCGACGAGGAGGATTCGCACCTCGGCGACTTCATTGAGGACAAGAACGCGGTGCTGCCGGTCGATGCGGCGATCCAGTCGAACCTGCGCGAGACGACGACCCGCGTGCTGGCCTCGCTAACGCCGCGCGAGGAGCGCGTGCTGCGCATGCGCTTCGGTATCGGCATGAACACCGACCACACGCTGGAAGAAGTCGGCCAGCAGTTCTCGGTGACGCGCGAACGTATTCGCCAGATTGAGGCGAAGGCGCTGCGCAAGCTCAAGCACCCATCGCGTTCGCGCAAGTTGCGCAGCTTCCTCGATCACTGATCGAGAAACGGTCAGATCGTAAAAAGGGTCGGCTTCGAGCCGGCCTTTTCTTTTGTTGCTGGTGAGGCGAAACAAATGTCTCATCGGTCCTGTTTTTCGTTTGGACTGTGCTATACGGGTTGTCGGTCGGGCCCGTAGTTCAGCTGGTTAGAACGGACCGCTCATAACGGTTATGTCGCAGGTTCGAGTCCTGCCGGGCCTACCAGCTTTTTCGGGGTTTTCTTAGGAGAACCTCACGATATTCCTTGGAGACATACAACATGTGTCTCATGACGCCTTTGGGCCGGCGGAAATCGAGCATATTATCGAGAATATCGGGGGTAGGAGGGCGAACCTGCCGCGGGGCCGGCTGTTGGTGCTGGGTGTACTGACAGGTGCCGTTATTACATTTGGCGCTATGTTTTTACGACAACCGTCAAGGGGAGTTCCGCCAGTTTCGACTTCGCCCGCGTGGTCAACTGACTCGTCTTTTCTGCAGGGCTGATCGCCGTTCTCATCGCAGGCGCGGCACTGTTCAAAGGCAACATCCTGATCGTCATGGTGTAGGCTGACCGTAAGGCCACATCGTCTGCGCTGCTCCGGAACTGGAGCGTTATCTACGTCGTCAACTTTTTCAGCGCAGCGGTGATAGTTTAGATATTCGTGGGGTCGGGTTTTCTGTCTCTCGGGAGCCAGGCGTCGGAGACCCACCAGCGACGATTGCCGGGGGCAAGGTCGCGATTGGCTGGTTTGAGACCTCCATGCGCGGCGCGCTTTGCAACACGCTTGTCTACTTTAGGCCAACGGGTGCGTCAGCCCAGCCGAAATTCGAAAATCCAGTTCGGTGGATCATGCAGATGGTCGATTGTAACGGCTGTAGCCAGCCATAAACAGCGCGCGCGGGCGCGCTAGGCGCCTCAAATATTGGGCTCGGGCGTGGGGCTAGAACTTGCGCCGGATTTCTACGCGGGCGCCCGCGATATCCTCGGCATTCTCGAGGAATCCGTACATCGCATCCGTCCGCAGAAGCCAGCGGTCGCGGCCATCGATGTTGAACTGGTAGCGCAGGCCAAGTGCGTACTGGTCATTTTGGGATGCCAGATTGTTCGACATTCGCTGGACGGTCGCGGCCTCAGCCACGATCTGGCGAGACAGGTCGAAGAGGTAGCTGACTCCTATGGCGCCGCCCCAGGCGTCACGTGCGGTGTCGTCCAATTTTGGGAACCCGGTCAGGCCGTCGGTCTCGAAGTTGATGCCCGTGTTCTTCAATAGGCCTTCGCCGCCGCGTGCGAGCGGCTGCGGGCGATCGAGGCCGACAAAAAAGTTGAAATAGGGCACCAGCGTGGAGGGCAGGTGGGTCACGAGCGAATTCTCGACCAGCAGCGCCACACCGTCCGCGGTTTGGGTCCGGTTGCCGCCCGGATCCTGGCCGACCGACACGACGCCGCGTAAGGAGTTGGAGAGCCAGCCGCCGTAGCGCTTGGTCCAGCCGGCGATGAAGTTGTGATAGCTGAAGTCGCCGCTGTTGGATTCGGACCGAGTATCCTGGGTATAGCCCCAGCCGGCTTCCAGGTGGCCTTCCCGCATATCGGCAAACGTCACGACGCCGAAGACATTGCCCGCATGATCGGCCAGTGCGCCGCCCGGATCGACCAGCGCGGCGCTGGATACCTTGTCTGCTCCCGCGAAGAAGGTCACGTCGTAGTTCGAGATGTCGAGATAGCGCGAGTTCTTCGCCGTCAGAGCGAATGCGGCGCCCAGGAAGGCGTCATCGACCCAGATGCCGTTTTGGAAGAACATCGGGATCAGGCCGAAGGTGAACGGCAGGTCGTAGCTGGTGTATTCGTCCGTCAGACCGCTATGGATCGCGCCCAAGTCACCTTCGAAATAGAGGTTCTCGATGTTGAGATCGACGATTAAGTCAGAGCTGTCGGCGTCATTGCGGTCGTTGCCTGCAAATTCGTAGCGGGTGAACTTGCCGGCCTGGTCGAGCGGGCGGAAGAAGGCGTGGATCCGCTCGGTCGCCGTCAGCTTCAGGTCGATGTCGAGGTTGAGCCGCGTAGCCACCTGGCCGACCTCAGTGTTACCATTGTCATTGAAGGCGACTGCCGTACGCCAATCCCCATAGGCCAGAAGCTGCGGGCGCACGAGGTTTTTGGCGCCGATCAGGTTATGTCCGCTTCCGAAAGGGCCCTCCCGGTATTGCGGATAACCAAACTCCAGCAAGGGGCGCGGTGTTCTCACAGCCCGTTTGCCGCCGTAAATCTCGAGCTGAGCTTCAACGTCGTAAGGCTCGTCTGGATAAGTCGGATCGGGCGAATATTTGCTGGTGTCATGCTCGACGCGGCGAACGGCGGGATCGATCTCCGGCGGGGCCTGGTGGCCTTCATGCTCGGGACTGCCCGTACGCTCCTGGTTTAGCTCGGCCGGAGGGGCCTCGCGACGCTGTGTCTGCGCAGTCTGTATAATTGTGTCAGCTGCAGCTGCGCTCGCGATCAGGAGCGCCGCCGCCAGTACGGTGGCCGACGCCGTATAATTCAGTTTCTCGAACATCAGCGAATCTCGAACTCGACCGCGTAGGGATGGATATCGATCATCCAGTCGTTGATCCGTTCCTCCATTTCGCGGGTCGCACCCACGAAACGCATGAAGTAGATCGGCTCCGCCCTCGAGCGCAGGCGGGCCTGAAGCTTGTAGGTGCCTGGCTTGGTCAGCAGTTCACTCGGAACCTCATACTCCGCGTCACGCCAGCCGAGAGGCGGGATCGAGCGGCCTTCCATGCGCACGAAGGGCGGATGGTTGAGCACGGTCGTCGGCAGGTTGGCCGGACGCAGGAACGGCAACTGGTCTATGTCGAACTGCACCGGCAGGTACATTTCGCGATCCGTGCCCTTCACATTGGTGGTAAGGAACTTGGTCTGCAGGTTGAAGAGCTGGTCGTCGTGCTCGATCTTGCCCGCTGCCAGATCCAGAGAGTGCAGGTCCGCCATGTCGCCGTTGCTATCGACGTAGCCTGATTCCCAGATGTTCTTGCCGTCTGGGTCGATCAGGGCAACGTTAAACCAGATTTCCGGCTGCGCTCCGAGGGAGCCTGACGGCAGGTTATGGCCCTTGTCGGTGTTAGTGATGCGGTAGCGGAAGGACAGGTCCTTGCCTATCGCCGGCGTATCACCATCAAAGAAAGGCCCGTCGACCCGGCTGCCGTTCTCCATCACCGCCAGACGATCGCGGCGCTTGTCTTCCAGCAGTTTCTCGTTCTGCTGGATTGTGAAGCGCGCGAACATACGGTCTTCGCGGCTTTTCCATACATCGGGGAAGTCCGGCTTTTCGATCACGCCGTCGGCCAGCTTGTCTTCAAAATCAGGCAGCCCCCAGCCGGCGCGATAGTCAAAGGTCAGCCATTCCTTGATCGACCAGCGCAGGCCGCGCGGGTTGAACGGGAAGATGCCCGGATGGGCGATCGGGTAACCGGGACCATAGAAGGCATGATTTGAATGGCGGGCCTTCGGATCGCCGACCACGCGGCCGTTGACGATGGCGACCGGCCATTCGGAATAGCCTTTCGCCTCGCCCGGAATCTTGCCCATGTGGCATTCCTGACAAGTCACGCCTTTCTTGGCGGCCGGGCTGTCACGGTACTGCTCCCACACGACTTCGAGCTTAATGCCCAGATTGACTGCCACCTGGTGGCAGGAGACGCAGAACTGCGAGTCACCGATCTGCTGGAATTCGATGGCGCCCAGATGGATTGGCGAGCCGTCTTCGCCGGGCTTTTCGGCGATCTTGTATTCGTCCGGGTTCTGGATGACCTCACCCAGATTGTCGGCGCGTCCGATGCCATAGACCGGCTGGTTGAGGGGCCCCGGCTGGATGTGGCGTTCACCGTTGACCTTCCCGAACTCCGCGTTCACGCGGTGACAGGTCACGCACGTGATGCCTTCGCGCGCGACTAGGGAACGTTCCCAAAGCGGAGCCTCTCGGGGCTCACCGCGCTGAGTGCCGACCTGCTGGTGACAGCGCACGCAAAACGAGCCGATGGTGCCCGAGGACAGGTCGTTGATCGCCTGCTCGAACTTGTGGAACATCGGCGAGATCGAGGCGTAGGCGTGGTTGGACGACGCCCATTCGGTAAAGATTTTCTGATGACAGCGTCCGCATGTCACGGCCGAGGGAAACTCTGTTTCATCGAACAGCGCGCGGTGCGGATCCTTCCCCTCGGTCTGGGTGGCCGCCAGCTGATAGGCGGCGGGAACGTCGCTGCCGTCAGAGGCCGGGGCAAACCAAATGTTCGACGGCGGGAGTGAGTCGACCCCGTCGGCCGCCTGGGCCAAGATCGGCATCATCGTGGAGAAGAAGAGACTGGCTGCGAATGAAAGCCAGAAACGGTGACGCTGCATCAGCAATGGGGACCGTCCTGCATTCCTACTGAAGATAGTTGCGAAGTTCCGCCAGAGCGTTGGCGAAGCCGCGTGAATTGTATCGTGCGGGCGACTGGGTGGCATCATACAGGGGGTCGAGCACCTTGGTGTTCGCATCACCCAGCACCGCCATCAGCGAAGCCGCGGCCATTGTGGCCTGCTCGGCGGCGCCAAAGTCGTTGTAGTCCGCGGCCAGACCGCTGGACGTCAGGGCCGCAAGCGCGGCGCGAAGGTCCGCTTCGCGCAGCGGGCTGTCAGCCAGCGACCGGGTCATCCGGTCGGCGGTCGCGGCCAGCGTTTCGGCAGCGCGCGCAACCGCACCTGCCCCCTGCCGCGTAGCGCGGTGCAGCGCCCGGGTCTGGTTGCGTAGCGTGGCGGCAAGTTCGGGATCTCGTGCCTCGGCAATGGCGCGCAGCATTACGAGGTTTGCGTCATAGAGCTGGGGTTCCCCCGGGCCCAAGCCCACGCCCGGCTGGGGCCGCCACTTGGCGTTCTCATAGGAGTGATGGCAGCTGCCGCATTCGAAGAACGTCAGTTCCGGGAACATGTGGGAGCGCCCACGCATGGACTTCGTCAGACCCAGCAAATGCTCACGCGCCGCGATGCCCTGGCCGATGGCCCACATGTTTGCGCCGTCGGCGACGGGCTTGCGCTGACGGTAGTCGTTGTCGATCCGGACATGGGCGGGCTGGTTCACCGAGAAGGTGTCCAGTTCGAAGGTCAGACGAGGGTGGCCGGCGGCCATGATCCGGTGCGTCACCATCTTGTCGGCGTTAGGCTGATGGCAGCCGAGGCAAAGTTCTGCGCGCGCCACCGGGTTTTCGGTCGGGTACATGCCGATCGCGACCAGTTCCGGGCGGGAACTGACACCACTGACATGGGTGCCCAGCCAGTTCTCGGCACCGCCATGACAGGCTTCGCATCCGACGCCGTCGGCTATGTCGAAGTTCTTGCCGCGTTTATCCTCAGCGACATTGTCCGTATGGCAGCCCAGGCAGACTTCCGATTCGTGGGCTGCACCGATACCAAGCCGGGCGGCCATATTCTTCGCGTGATCGGACAGCAGTGCCTTGTAAGCGCCCGAATGAGCATCGTGCGTGCTCCAAACGAGGTACTCATTCTGGAGGACTACAGAGTTTTGCCAAGGCTGAACCGCGCCGTGACAAGTCGATGCCGCGCAAGTCTGAACGCCGAGGTGAATGGCTTCATTGTCCTGCGCCTGCGCAGGGGTCACGGCTGCCGCAATGAGTGAGATCGCGAATACAGCCAAGATGTTCGGCCAGCGCCGAATCGTCCGTTTGGTCATGCTACCCCCGACCGCTATTCCGCGGTCCCTTTCGTGCCCAAAATCGAACGGTAACATATATACCGCAAATTTACTGCGCGTGACAGTGACCGTCGTCACTAACCGAGCAGTTTAGCTGGGCTTGGATATCTGATAGCCTGACTTCGGGCGTATGTCACCCCGGCAGAACAGATAACCGGGTTGACCAACACCCGTCCGCCGCGATACCCGATTGGGGAAACGTGGCAAGGGATGCCATGTGTGACCGGGGCCGAAGGGTGGGGGCTTGTCGGATTTTCAAATAGCGATCGTCGGATCGGGTCCGGCCGGATTGAGTGCCGGTGCGCGTGCAGCGGTGCGCGGTCTGTCCCATATCGTGCTCGAGCGCACGGAGCAGCCCAGCAACACCATCTTCCGCTTCCAGAAGGGTAAGCATGTGATGGCGCAGCCGGCTCACACGCCGCTGCGGGCAGAGATACCGTTTGAAGACGGGCGGCGCGAGGACCTTCTTGCCGCCTGGCGCGCGCGCGCCGACGAGGTGGGCGTCAACTTCCGTTTTAGTTCCGAAGTTACCGGGATCACCGGCGAGAAGGGCAATTTCAAAATCTCGCTGAAGGACGGGAGTGAAGTCACGGCGGATACGGTTGTCCTCGCCGTCGGCTTGCAGGGCAACCTGAACACGCTGCGCGTGCCGGGTGCTGAGCTGCCCCATGTGGGTTACCAGCTCGACGATCCCGACGAGTTCGAGCATGAACGTATCTCGGTGATCGGCGCGGGCGATGCCGCGATCGAGAACGCACTGGCGCTGGCCGAACATAACCGGGTCACCATCATCAATCGTTCCGACGAATTCGCGCGCGCCAAGGGTGCGAACGAAAGTGCGATTCTCGCGGCAATCGAATCGGGCCGGATGGATGTGGCCTACAACGCCAACACCATCGCAGTCGAACCGGATACGCTCGTGCTGGAGACGCCTGACGGCGAGGCACGCATTCCGTGTGAGCGAATCATCGCGCGCCTGGGGGCTGCGCCGCCGCGCAAGCTGGTCGAAGCCTGCGGGATCACCTTTCCGAGCGAAGAACGCAATGCGTTGCCGGAAGTCACGCCGCAGTACGAATCGAACGTGCCGGGGATGTACGTCGTCGGCGCGCTGGGTGGATTTCCCCTCATCAAGCAGGCCCTGAACCAGGGCTACGAGGTCGTCGAACACATCATCGGCGAGGATGTGGAGCCTTCGGACGCGCCGCTGCTCCGCGAGAAGATTTCGGTCGCGCCCGGCTGGGATGTAGACGGGTTCCTTGATGCGGTCCGTGAACGCGTGCCGATCTTCTCGGAACTCAACGCGTTGGTTCTGCGCGACACGATGCTGGAATCGACAGTTCACCGTTTCAACGACGGTGACATCGTCTTCCAGCGTAATGAATACACCAACAGTCTGTATGTCGTGATCGAGGGATCGGTGCTGATCCATCTGGACGACGAGACCCCGCCGAAGGCGACGGTCGAACTGGGACAGGGCGCCTTCTTCGGCGAGATGGGCCTGATTTCCGGCCGCCGCCGTTCGGCGACCGTGTCCGCCAGGGGCAACGCGCTGCTGCTGGAGGTCCCGCGCCGGCGCATGATCGCCCTCAGGGCCAGTGTGCCGTCGGTGCGTGAGGCCATGGACCGCGAGGCGGTCGCGCGCGCCATCCAGGCGCATCTGGCACCGGGCCTAGATCGTGCAAGCATCGACGATATCGCCGCCGCCGCGACGATACACAGCTGGGCCAAGGGCCGGGTGCTGTTCGCCGAGGGCGAGGAAGGCGACAGCCTGCACCTGATCCGGCGCGGTTCGGTGCTTGTGCGCAAGAAGATCGGCGACCATGACGTCGTCCTGAACTATGTCGCGGCAGGCAACTATGTCGGCGAGATGGCGATCATCACCGGCCAGCCGCGAAACGCCACAGTGGCAGCCGCGGCCGACTGCGAGACTATCCGCATAGAGCGTCAGGATTTCGAACGCCTGATGGACCGCCACCCGGATCTACGATCTGAGATAGAAAATGTGCGCACGGAACGTGAAGCCATGTCCGCGCGTATGGCCGAGACGCCGGACCAGGGCAGCCTTATTGAGTTCCTTGTCGATCAGGGAGGCAAGGAAGCCACCGACATCCTGCTGATCGACGAGTCTCTCTGTGTTGGCTGTGACAACTGCGAGAAAGCCTGCGCGGGTACGCATAACGGGATCACGCGGCTCGACCGCGAAGCCGGCCCGTCTTTCGCCGACATGCATGTACCGACCTCGTGCCGCCACTGCGAGCATCCCCATTGCATGAGCGACTGTCCCCCGGACGCGATCAAACGTGCCATGGGCGGCGAAGTGTACATCACCGACGCCTGCATCGGTTGCGGCAATTGCCAGCGCAACTGCCCCTACGACGTGATCCAGATGGCGGCTCTGGAAGTTGGCGAACGGGGCTGGCTGGCAAGCCTGCTCGGTATGGCGGGCCGGAAGGCTCAGGTCTCTGACGGCCCGAAGCAGGCCGTCAAGTGTGACATGTGCAAGGACCTCGACGGCGGGCCTGCCTGCGTGCGCGCTTGCCCGACCGGGGCGGCGATCCGTGTCCATCCCAGCGAGATGATCGAACTGTTGACGGGGTCTGACTGATGGCAGCAGTCCCTCTGCACAGCGGTTTCCTGTTACACAAGCGCATGTTGTATGCGTGGTTGGCGCTGTTTCTTGTATGCGCCGTCGCGGCGGCTTGGCACTGGCAGGACCGGCTGCTGGCCGAACACGTCGATCTTGCCTTCGGTTATGGACTGGGCAGTCTTGCCCTCGCAATCATGCTCCTGCTGGCTTGGTTCGGGGTTCGTAAGCGCAGTTTCGCCAAGGGCGCGGGCCGACTGAAGGGCTGGCTGTCCGCCCATGTCTATCTGGGGATTGCGCTGATCTTCCTGATCCCGATGCACGGCGGTTTTCAGATCCGGCCCGATATCCACGGCCTAGCCTATGTGATGGTGCTTATCACCGTGTTCACTGGTCTGTGCGGGGTCGCGTTCTATGGTGCCTATCCCCGCCGGGTAGCGGCCAACCGTGCGGGGCTCACCTTCGACGAGATGGTGCGCCGGATCGCGGAGATCGACATCGAGTTGCGTGGTCTTGCGCCGCAATTGAGCGAGCGGGCCAACGAGATTGTGCGCAAGGAGGCCGAGGGCCTGCGCATTGGAGGCGGCATCGGCATCCTTTTTATTCGCCCTGTGAACCGCGCGCGTCGCGCGCGCCAAGCTTTGATGCGCTTGGGGCTCGACAGTGATGCGGGCAATCGTGTGGCGGCGCTTCTGGAGCGGAAGTCCAGCGTCCTCGACCGTCTCCAGCGCGATATCCAGATGCGCTCGCGCCTACGGTCGTGGCTGCTGATCCATGTGCCGCTGTCGCTGGCCGCGCTGGCGCTTGTGATCGCGCATGCCGTCGGCATGCTTGTCTTCGGCCTCGGATCGGTCTGACCCCTCATGCGTTTGCTTGTCACACATCGCCTGCGCCGGACCCGACGGGAAGGCTATGTCGAACGGACCGAGGTCCTGGAGGGCGAGGAGATTCGCCTGGGGCGCGGTTCCGATGCCGAACTGCACCTGCCCGACGCACGCGTCCTGCTGCATCACGCGACCCTGACCGTTGAAGGCGGGACAATCGTTGTGCGCGCCGATCCGAGGGCGGAAATCGAGCTCGACGGTATTCCGGTTGATAGCGCACATCTGACAGACGGCCACACGGTCGCGGTGGGGCCATATGACCTAACCTGGGTTGCCGAGCGAGGGGACTGCGACGGAGCCCTCACCATTGAACTCGCACGTCCGATGGGCGATGCCGAGACGCTAGTGCGTGCACGCGTGCGAACGCCGCTACTGTCCCGCCGCCGGTCGGGTTGGGCGCTGGGAGGGCTGGTCGCCCTGGTCCTTCTGGTAATAGGCGTCGGTGTTCCGGTGGGCTCGTTCGTCGGCGAGCCCCAGGTACAGCGCCAGGCCACCGAAGCCGGCGATGCCGCCATCATCCGCCAGGCCGAAACTCTCTGGGTGACGGAACAGCTATCCGATGTGCATCACAATCTGGAAGCGGGTTGTCAGGCCTGCCACTTGGAGCCGTTTGCAACGGTTACGGAGACCTCCTGCCTGGCGTGCCATGACACGCTTGCGGCGCATGTGGGACCGCATGCCACGTTTGCCGCAGACGTAAATATGGAAGAAGGCTGTGCCTCCTGCCACCAGGAGCACAAGGGCGCGAATGGTATTTTCCCGACTGCGGCTGTGACGGAAGACGGTTGTGTTGCCTGCCACAGCAAGGACATCGCGCCGGGCAACGGCGGCAAGCTGGCGAAGGTCGCCTCGATCGCTCAGCATCCCGCGATCCTCTATCCGCCGGCCCCGGCAAGCGACTTGAAGTTCTCCCACGCCTCGCATCTGGTGCCGGAAGGCAAGCGTGGCCCAACTGGCGCGCGCGAGAAGCTGGGCTGTGCGGATTGCCATCAGTCCGCCAATGCGGGGCGCGACATGACGGTTCCCAGCTTCGAAGAGGGCTGCCAGTCCTGTCATACCCTGGCCTTCGCGTCGGAAGATCCGGGCCGCCGCCTACCGCACGGTTCGCCCACCAAGGTGCGTCTCGCCGTAACCAAATTTTACGAAGCGCTCGCGGCGGGACAGATCGATGTACCGGCTTTCGAGGCGCCGGTCCGCCGTCGTCGGCCTGGTCAGGAAGCGCGCCCGCAGCTCGTGGCGCCGCCGGAACCGGTTCCGGTGAGCGTACGTATCGAGCAGGCTATGGCCGGGCCAGCCGTGAAGGGCCAGTGCGCGACCTGTCATACGCTGACCGACGGTGCGTACCCGGTTCAGTGGGGCGTGGCTCCGGTCCGCTTCGAACATGACTGGATCACGCGCGCCGCGTTTAGCCACAAGGATCACCGTAAAGACGCCAAGTGCACGACGTGCCACGCCGATGCAGTGAAGAGCGAGAAGGTTTCCGACGTCTCCCTGCCGGCCATCGGCACCTGCCTGGAATGCCACGGCTCGGCCTTCGAGGCCCCGAAGGTCGAAAGCACCTGCGTTACGTGTCATGAGTATCACGGCACGACGAACACGAACGCGGCGCTGCCGGATGATGTTACTCACCGTTTCGCAGGCCGTTCGACCGGAAATGAGGCGGTGCTTTCGGATCAGCTCGGTCGCTATCTTGCAGAAGTTCGCAACTAAGCTACCTACCTCACCATATTGAACATCACGTCGCCGAACTGCTTGCGCGCCTCGTCGTGCAGAGGGGCTACGGCATTTCGGAACTGCGCGCGCTCGTCGGCGGTCAGCTCGACAATCTCGCAATTCTCCGCCTCGATGGCCTTCTGCGAGATGTTCTCTTCCTCCACAGCCAGTTGACGCTGGTAGGCGGTCGCATCTCTAACGGCGGTGAGTACGGCCTGGCGTAGTTCCTCGGGCCAGGTGTTCACACTTTCGCGATGCCCATAGACGCCGCGCGACAGGTAGAAGTGGCCCGAAAGCGTGTGGAAGTTGTGATATTTGTGCACGCCATATGTGACTGTGTTTGCCAGCGGGTTTTCCTGCGCATCCAGAGTGCCGTCTACCACCTGTTCGATGGCTTCCGTCAGGTCCATGCGCAGCGGCTCCGCACCCAATATTTCGAAAGTGCGCACATGCATGGCGCTTGGTAGCATACGGATTTTCATGTCCTTTAGGTCGGCCGGGGTATGGATCGGGCGCAGCCGGTTGGAAATGTGCCGAAAGCCGTTCTCGAAATATCCCAGCATCCGGTAGTTGTACTCTCGCTCGATGCAGTCATTGAGATGCCGGCCCAGTTCACCGTCGAACGCGCCGCGCGCGTGGTCGAGATCGTCGAACAGGAAGGGCAGGTCCACGAAGCCTAGCTCCGGCACCCGGTCGGTCAGGTAGCTGGTAGACTGGTACGACATGGTCAGGATGCCGCATTCGGTCAGCCACAGGATTTCATCGGCTCGATAGCCGAAATCCATGATGTTCCAAACGTACTTGATGTCGACGCCGTTGCCGAACTGCTCTTCGAGCCGGTCGCCGATGAACTTCAGTGCGCGGCTATGAGTGGTAGTCGGCGGGCCGTAGCCCCCCATGCGAATCTGGATGGGATCGGAAGCCAAGGGTCGGACCTTTCGTGTTTTAGTTGGGCAGCAGGCTCGCCGCCGAAAGCGTTCGAACGCTTTTTACTTGGAATCGAGGACGATATGCGAGCCCCTGTCGCCTTTGTCGAGGCGTGACAACTGGAAACGGGCAAGATCATTGCCTGAGGTCTCGAGCGCTCCTTCCAGGGTCTTCCGTGCACTCGCCGTATTGTCAGCTCCAGCTTCCGACCGAGCCGGAGGAATAGAAGGGCTCAGGCTTTCCGCTTCTGCTGTTCCGCCGAGTTGGGATCACCGACATCCGGCTGAATGTAAGGTGCGTGTAGCTCGTAGATTTCGTCGGTCTTGCAGTAGCGAGGGCCGCCAAGGCGACCAACTGGTTGGAGCAGCTGCGGGTTGATGTACTTGTCCTCAACCATGAGGTCCTCGCGTACATGCCAGCGCAGCACGCGTCCGATCACGAGGTGGGTCCGCCACTCCTCCCCGAACTCGATGGTCCGCTCATGGGTGCACTCCATCGCGATGGGGCAGTCCTTGATGCGCGGGGCGCCCACGAGGTCGGAAGGCACAGTTTCCAGTCCCAGCTCCGTGAACTCGTCCTGGTCTGGCTCGTAGTTTGCGGAACTGGCGTTCATCACTTCCTGCCAGCCTTCCGTGACCGTATGGATTACATAGCCCTTGGTCGCTTCGATGTTGGCCGTGGTGTCCTTCTTGCGTTTGACGATCTCACCGGCCGAGAAGGAAACCATGGGCGGGTAATGGGACACCGTTGTGAAAAATGAAAACGGGGCAAGGTTCGCCACACCGTTGGCGTCAATGGAGCTAACCCAGGCGATCGGGCGGGGCACTATGGCACCGATCAGCAGCCGGTAGCACTGGCGGTGGTCGATCTCGTCGGCGTCGAAGATTCGGTAATCCATTGGCGAGCCCTTGATATTGCCCCTCTGCCGTAGGGTGAGGGGTGAACGAGTTAGATTTAAACGAGTGAAGTCTGATAGACCATAACCCCTCATTCGGCTCGCCATTACTCACCACCCTCTCCCCAATGAAGGCGGTTCGACAGACCTTTGCCTCCGCCTCGTGGTTCGTGTATCCCCCGAGATGATGACCGGTAAAATTCCAGAAAATCTTCAGCTTCAGGCGCGTACGGCCCTGCCAGAAGGCTTCGCCTTCCTTCTGAAGGCGTTCCCTCGCGAGACCTGGGAAGGCCATCCCAACAATGGCCAATGGTGCCAGTTCTGGTTGGCGCGCCACATGATGTTTCGGGATTTCGGCACGGCCCTGACCGACGCATGCGAAAAGCTGGATGCGGAGCAGGTCGATGCACCGACCTTCCACGACTGGTTCATGCCGCGCGCGAGCTTTTTCCTCGGCGAACTCGACACCCACCACAAGGTGGAGGAGTACCACTATTTCCCGCTTCTCGGCCGCGCGGAACCCCGAATGGTGAAGGGTGTCGAACTTCTGGAGGCCGATCACCACGTCATCCACGACGCATTGCGCAGCACTTACGACGCGATTGTGGCCATGGAGGTTGCGATCCGAGAAGATGGGGGCGATGTGGTGGGACTGGTGCCGCGCCTGCTTGACGAGCTAGCCTTGCTCGACACAATCCTCTGCCGCCATCTGGACGATGAGGAAGACCTTATCGTGCCGCTTATCCTCGATCGTTCAGAAGCCGGCTTAGGCGTGCACTGACAAGGGGTTGACGCGCTATTCCAGCCCGTCGAAGGCGGCCGCGTTTGACCTTGGCTAGGCGCGGGCCGTGCGGTCGATGTGCTGCAGAAGGACGACCCCGTTAGAAAAATCAACGATTTCGGTTGATGTTTTGTTGCGGCGCTTTCCGTCGCCATTGACCGTTAATTTTCACAAGATCAAAATCATTTTCATGAACATGAATGACGGAGTGAAGACAGCCGTCCGGACCGTCAGGCTGTTCGAGATATTTGCCCGGCGAAAAGGTCCGATGACGCTCACCCAGCTTTCCGAGGCACTCTCCGCGCCGATCAGTTCCTGCCACGGGCTGGTGCGGACACTGAGCGCGCAGGGTTATCTCCACACGTCTGAGCAGAACCGCGAGATCTATCCCACCAAGCGCCTGCTAGAAATCGCCACCAAGATCGCAGCTCACGATCCCATCCTAGAAAGCGTGTTACCGATTCTGAAGAAACTGCGCGATGAGACGGAGGAGACGGTTCTTCTGGGCCGCAGACAGGGCGAGGCGATCATCTATCTTGACGTTATCGAGGGACCCCAGACGGTGCGCTATTCCGCTGGCGTAGGCGAAATTAAGCCGCTGCATTCCAGTGCCATCGGCAAGGCGTTTCTCGGGCGTCTTGATGCGGGGGAACGCGCGGCGCTGATCTCGCGCCTACGACTCAGTGCGCCCACGCCGAAAACGATCACCGAACGCGAGGCCCTGGAGACAGATCTGGCCGAAGGGATCGCTAGGGGTTACTTCGTCACCCATGGTGAGAATGTGGCCGATGTTATGGGACTGGCGTCGACGGTGGAGGTACATGGCGATGTGTTCGGTATAGCCGTCGCAGGTCCTCTGATGCGTTTGGGCGCGATGCTGGATGAGCAGGCCACCCGGCTGATGGCGGCGCGCAGGAAACTGGAATCCCTGGGGGCGAGATTGTGAGTGGTGAGCCGCCGGCCTGGCCGGATCAGCTGTTCGAAGTGCTGTTGACGAACAATATTCGCCAGGTGGCCTACGTACCCGATGCGGGCCACAGCCGGGTGATCACTCGCGCGAACGAGCATCCGGATATCAAGGCCACCGTGCTGACGACCGAGGAAGAGGGGGTCGCGCTGCTCGCGGGTGCCTGGCTGGGTGGCGAGCGGGGTGTTCTGCTGATGCAGTCTTCGGGTGTCGGCAATTGCGTGAACATGTTCACGCTGATCGAGAACTGCCGCATGCCGCTGGTCTGCCTGGTCACCATGCGCGGGGAGTGGGGTGAGTTCAATCCGTGGCAGGAACCCATGGGGCGGGCGACGCCGGACGTGCTGTCGCGGATGAACCTCCAAGTCCATCGAGCCGAACGACCCGAGGATGCGGCCCCGATGCTCGATGCTGCCATCGCGCAGTCCTATAACGGATTCACTGCATCAGCGGTTCTGCTGTCGCAGCGACTGATCGGCCGCAAGGCCTTCGTGGCGGGAGGCTGAGATGGATAACGACATGCATCTCGACCGCCGGGAGGCCGTGACACGTCTGCTGCGTGAGCGCGGTGAATTGCTGGTGGTATCCGGCCTCGGCTCCGCGACCTACGATGTCGCTGCGGCCGGGGATGACCCGCGCAATTTTTACCTGTGGGGCGCGATGGGCGGCACGGCGGCAATGGCTCTAGGGCTGGCGCTGGCGCAGCCTGAGAGACCGGTGCTTGCAATCACCGGTGACGGCGACATGCTGATGGGGGTAGGCACGCTGGCCTCTATTGGTGCCGCGCAGCCGAAGAACCTGTCGGTGGTCGTGCTGGATAACGAACGCTATGGCGAAACGGGCGCCCAGATGACGGCGACGGCCCACGGCATCGACCTTTCCGGAATAGCGCGCGCCAGCGGGTTTGAGGCGATGGACGATATCCGGGACATGAACGCGGTCGGCACGCTGGCCGCGAGGCTGCACCGGATGGAAGGTCCGCTCTACGCCACCATCAAGATTGACCGGCGGGACTATCCCAAGGTGCTGCCGGCGCGCGACGGCGCATGGCTGCGCTCGCGCTTCCGCGAAGCGGTGCTGGGGAAAGCGCCGTAACGAAATCAGTCTGGGAGGACTCTTATGGCAGAGAAGATCGGTATTCTGGGGCTCGGGCTGATTGGCCGGGTTTCGGCGGAAAAGCTCATGCCCGAAGGCCACGAATGCTATGCGATCCGGCGTCCCAGCACGGACGACTTTCCAAGCGAAGGCGGCAAACTGGTGGACACGCCGCGTGCGCTGGCCGAGGCCTGCGACGTCGTGATTTCCGCACTCCCGAGTGTCGAGGCCTCGCGCGCGGCACTGGAAGGTCCGGACGGGTTGCTGGCGGGTGCGCATGAAGGACTGACCATCGTCGAGATGAACACCTTTCCTGTCATAGAAAAGGAGCGGGTGCGCGATCAGGTCGCGGGGACCCCGGCGGCGGTGATCGACTGCCCTATCAGCGGCACCCAGCCGATCATCCGCGCGGGCAACGGCGTCATCATGATGAGTGGCGACGAGGCGCGGTGCGAAGCGGTGAAGCCGGTTCTGAATAAGATCTGCCCCAAGACCTTCTATGTCGGCGAGTACGGTACCGGCATCAAACTCAAGCTGATGATCAACTTCATGGTTGGTGCGAATACGGTCGCGCTGGCCGAGGGCATGCTGTTCGGGGCTGAGATGGGGCTCGATCCGCAGCTCATGATCGACATCGTGGGACCGAGCGTGGCCGGTTCCACGGTATTTAACATGCGCGCGCCGATCATAAAGGATCGCGCCTGGCAGCCCTGCGCGGGGCCAAGCAAGCTATTGTGGAAAGACTTGGACATCGCAGAGGAGCAGGCCGATGCGCTGGGCCTGTCCGCGCCAATCCTGCGGACCTGCAACGCTTACTACAAGAAGATTGCTGCTGCTGGACGCCTCGAGGACGAGGTGTCGGTCGTGTACGAGATCTTAGAGGCCGAGACGGAGGCCGCGGTGGAGTAAGGCCACTCCCTCGCCGCCCCTCCCGCAGGCTACTTTTTCACCGTAGCCGGTGGCGGCGTGAGCAGCTCTTCATTGTGTTCGCCCAGCAGGGGCGGCAGGCTATAGCGTGGCGGGTGGTCAGGCATGCGGATCGGATTGCCGACCATACGAAGCGGTCCGTCGGGTGTCGGGATCACCGCGATCATGTCGCGCGTACCGACCATATCACCTTTCAGCGCCTGTTCGAGGGTTTCCACGCCAGACACGACAATGTCGCGGGCGCTGAGGGCTTCGATCCATTCGGCGGTAGTGCGCGTTTTCATGAGCTCCGCCACCTCGGCGACGATCTCGTCGCGATGGCGCATGCGTCCATCCATCGTGGCGTAGCGCGGATCGTCGGCGCGTTCGCTCCAGCCCACGACTTCGCAGAAACGCCGCCAGAACTTGTCGGTCGAGACGAACAGCATCACGAAGCCGTCGCGTGAGGCGAATACTTGCGCCGGGACCATGTAGGGGTGCGCGCTGCCGGTACGGCGAACGGGTGCAAGGCCGTGATTGAGATAAGCCGAGGCCAGATAGTTGAGTTGGGCCAGCATGGTATCGAACATCGACACGTCCACCTGTCCGCCCTTGCCCTCGATGATGCGGGCGAGAAGGCCCACCGCACCCATTATCCCTGTCGAATTATCCACCGCCGAATATCCGGCCTTGATCGGCGGCATGCCTGGGTCGCCGGTCAGCGTCATCACGCCGGTCAGCGCCTGGACGATGTAGTCATAGGCGGGTTTGTCGGCGTAAGGGCCGTCCAAGCCGAAACCGGTGAGGGCAAGGCAGACCAGCTTGTCATTGTGCTGCTTCAGGTCGTCATAGGTGAGACCAAACCGGCGGATCGTCGCCGGGCGCATGTTCGTTATCAGCGCGTGAGCATCCGTGACCATCGCCGCCAGCTGCGCCTGCCCGTCATTGGTGGCGAGATCGAGGACGACTGAGCGCTTGTTGCGGTTCAGGCTCGAAAAATAGTCGTTGTACGGCCCCGTGAACTGCTTGGTGACGTTGCGGGCCATGTCGCCTTCGGGCGGTTCGACCTTGATCACGTCTGCGCCGAGATCGGCCAGGATCATGCCGCAGAAGGGGCCAGCGAGGACGTGACAGATCTCGATGAGCCGAATGCCGGACAGCGGTCCGCGGGTCATCGCGTTCAGCCTTTCTTCGACGGCAGCGCCCGCTCGGCCGCTTCCCAGTGGTCGTCGTGGACCCAGGTCGGTACGAAGAAGGCCGTCTCGACTTCGTGCATCTTCTCGCGGTCATCCCCGCGACGGCGCGAGATCGCGACTGCCTTGAAGGCGCGCATTGATTGCGGCTTCTGATGCCGGATATGAGCCAGGAAGGTTTCGATTGTGTGGTCGAAGGTCTCACCCTCGGCGCCGACGGCATCATATAGCCCCATTTCGAGGGCTTTTTCCGCGGAGAGCATCTCGGAGGTCGAGAGAAGCCGTAGCGCCTTCGCCCGGCCCACCAGGTCGAATAGGTCCGGTCCACCGCCCCAGGCAGTGGCCACCGCCAGCTTGCCCTGGACAAAAGAGATCTTCGCGTGGGCCGCGGCGACCCGGAAATCGCAGGCGACAGCCAGTTCGGCACCGCCGCCTAGGACATTGCCGTTCAGGCCCGCAATGACGGGGACCGGGAAATCGCGAATGGCGTTGAAGGCGGCCTTCGTATCGCGCGCCATCTTTTCGGCTTCGGCTTCAGTGCGCAGCTTCGCAAGCTCACGCAAATCGCCGCCGGCCGCGAAGGTTTTCTCGCCGGCGCCCCGCAGGACAGCCGCGACAAGCGTTTCGTCGTTGCGGGCCGCGGTGAATGTCTCACCTATACTGTCGATCAACAGTGCGGAAAGGGCGTTGTGCTTTTCCGCCCGGTCGATCGTTACATAGAACACACCGTCATGGGTAACGGTTTGCAGGTACTCGGAGGCCATGAAAAATCCTAGCGCGGTTTGTCTCCGCGCAAGGTTATACGATGCATCTCGCGTCTGTGACCGTGATAATCGTTCAGCGGATAGTGCAGAACCGCGCGGTTGTCCCACAAGGCCAGCGATCCGGGCTGCCAGCGGAACCTGCAGACGAATTCCTCGGTGATCTGGTGGCTGAAAAGGTGGTTCAGGATCGGCAGGCTTTCCTCTTCGCTCCAGCCGACAAACCGGACTGTGTGGCCACGGTTGATGTAGAGCGATTTACGTCCGCTTTCGGGATGCGTGCGAACCACGGGGTGCTCGGCGGAATAACCGGTCATAACCGTGTCGGTGTCGGCGGGGACGTCCTTGTCCACATTGGTGCGGATGCCGTCGGCGCGCACCGAGCTGTTGACGGCGGTCAACCTATCCAAGACTGCCCGGAATCCCTCTGAAAGCCGTTCATAGGCCAGCTGCTGATTCGCAAACATCGTATCGCCGCCGAACGGCGGGGTCTCGCGCGCCAGCAGCATGGTCGCCTTGGGGGGCTCGGGCAGATAGGCGGTATCCGAATGCCAGACGCCGCCAAAATTGACCGTCTGATTCGCTTCCTTGACGACCGGCGTAATAAGCCTGGCCTCCGGCAGTCCCGACACAAAGGGGTATTCCATCGGTTCGCCTATCGTGTGGGCGAAGGCGAGGTACTGTTCCGCGTTGAGCGTCTGGTCGCGGAAGAAGATCACCAGGTGATCCAGCATAGCCTGGCGCAGCTCGGCAACAACATCCGGGCTGAGCGGCTTGCTCAGGTCCACACCTTCGATCTCGGCTCCCAGTGCCGAGGTGACTGGCCGAATCGTAAGCGTGCGTTGCATTTCAGTCGTGGCCATGAGGCTCAGTCCTCATCCATTTCGGCGGTTCGATAAATGTAGTTGCCGTCCATGTATGTCTCGAAGAAGTCGTGGAACGACATAGGCTCGTATTTGGGTTTCTGTCCGGGAGCGATGCAGGTCGGAATCGGGTCCGCCACGGTTTCGTCGTTGCAGTTGTAGAAAAAGGTGAGCGCGTAGCGGTCTCTCTTGGGCGGTACCACGCGGTGTGGCGTGGCGATGAAGCGGCCGTTGGTCCAGCGGTTGAAGAACTCGCCCGTGTTGACGACCATCGCGCCACGCACCGGCTCCACCTCGATCCACTTGCCCGAAGGCGACATCACCTCCAGCCCCGGCACGTCCATCAGCGGCAAGTAGGTAATGGAGCTATGATCGGCATGGGGTGCCAGCGAGAACTGGCCCTCCTCCGCATCTGCCGGCGGGTAGTAGGCGCAGCGGTTGTAATATTCCGGCATGGAGAACTTGGCGGTGAAGTAGTCCGCCGGCATCTCCAGTGCGCGGGCATAGGCGGGCAGCATGCGCGCCGCCATCGCGGCCATGTTGTCCTGGTATTCAAGGATTACCTCTCGGAAGCTAGGCAGTTCCTCCGGCCATTTGTTCAGGCCGCGATGACGCATGTTAGCCATCACCTTGGGGTCTTCCGGCTTGCGGTCGCGCATGAACGCCCAGGCCTCGTTGAGGTCTTTCTTCTCGTTCTTCGCGATCTTAGACCACCGCAGGACCGTCGCCTTGGTGGGGATGTAGCCCTGGTGGTGGAAATCCACCCGGTAATTCATCTTGGTGTCTAGCGGTAAGGCGAACAATTCGGCTACCTGCTCGAAGCTACGGTCGATCAGCTCCTGATCCACGCCATGATTGACGATGCAGTAGAAGCCTAGGCTCTCCTGGATAGCGCGCAGATCGACGGCGAACTGCTCCAGCGCGACCACATCGCCAAGCATGTAGTCGCCCACGTCGATGACCGGGATGCGCTCATCGGCGAGGCAGCTCGCGACATGGTCTGAAATCGATGGCCCTAGTTTACTAGCGACGGACATGAGGATTCTCCCCGTCTCTGAAAGGGTGGGCGCGGCGGCAGGGTGCCGCCGCACCGCCCTAGGCGTTGTCCGATTTCTACTGTGCCGCTGCGGCGGCTATCTCGTCGTCGGGCACGAGATCGGCCAGGTTCGGCATGACCTCCTTAGCGAATAAGGTCATGTTGTCGAGCCAGTCCTGAAAGGGTTCGTACAAATACTGGACCTGCAACACAGTGCCGAAGCCGCCGGTGTCGTCGTAGAGTTTACGTAGCTTCTCCGTCACGGTGTCGGGGCTGCCAACGATCCAGATGTTGTCGCAGATGTACTCGGCGGTCAGATCCTCGTCCTTAATGTCGTCGTTTTCCTTGTAGAGATCGACGACACCGAGCGACTTCAGCACATTGTACATGTACTCGTTGTAGGCACGTGCCATTCCGCCATTCAGCACATGGTCACGCGCTTCCTGGTCGGTCTTGCCGACAAAGATTTCACGTGCCACGCGCCATTCCTTACGGCTGGGCGAACGCCCGCTTTCGGTCGCTCCCTTCTGGACGGCCGCCCAATGGGTATTGAGGTTGGCCGCCGGCAGGTAGTTGACGCTCATCGGGATCCAGCCCTCGCGGCCCGCCGTCTCTAATGATTCGGAGTACTTGTGCAGGCCCGCCACCGCGATGGGCGGGTGCGGCTTCTGGTAAGGCCTGATGTGGTGGTAGAGCGGAATCTGCGGCATCGGCTCAGGTACCTTGAATTGCCAGAATTCGCCTTTGTGCTCGAACGGGTCGTTCTCGGTCCACAGGCGCTGAATGGCGTGGATCGCCTCACGCATGCGCGCGCGGTGTTCGCCTTCCTGATAGTTGATGTCGAAGAAGTGGAAGTCGGTAGGTGCGCCGCCAGCACCGATGCCGAAGTTCAGTCGGCCTTTCGACAGGTGATCTAGATATGCAATGCGCAGTGCTACCAGACGCGGGTCGTGCATCGGCAGCAGGACCACGCCGGTGCCAATCCGAATCTGTTCGGTCTGAGCGAACACTGTTGCCGCGAACAGGTCGCTCGCCGGAATCGGCTCCCACGGAATGGTGTAGTGCTCGCCCATCCAGCCTTCGCTATAGCCTAGCTTGTCGGCATGGATATAGGTCTGGACGTCCCGGTGATAATTCCCAGTGATATCTCCTCCGGGGGGCCGGAGGGGCATGCTGAACATTCCGTATTTCATGGCGTGAGGTCTCCCAGTGACTTCGGGGCACGGTCGGCTTGCTACCGATTGATCATACGAATTTTATTGTAGGTGGGTGGGCCCAAGGGGAGTCAACAAACTTCAATCAATAGAATTTAATTTCACGTATGAGAAAAGTTGTCCGATGCTGAAATACCTCCTATCGTCGCCGCCGCATAAGGGAGGACAGGATGCTGATCGGTAAAAAGGGCGAGGCGAAAACAGCCATCGAAACGGCGGATGCATCGTCGATCACGGTCCGGGGCAAGGACCTGTGCAACGAGATCATGGGCCATTCGTCGATGGCCGAGTTTTTCTATTTCCACCTGACCGGCCGTGAGCCGACGCCGGATCAGGCGTTTTTCCTGGACGTGCTCGTGGTGTCGCTGGCCGAACACGGCCTGACTCCCAGCGTACAGGCCGCGCGGATGACGTTGGCCGCTGCGCCCGAGGCGTTTCACGGTGCCGTCGCGGCGGGCCTTCTGGGTGTCGGTTCGGTCATCCTTGGCAGTGCGGATGTGGCTGGGCAGATGCTCGACGATGCGGTGCAGCGCATTGAGGCGGGTGCGACGCCGGAAGCCGCCGCATGCGAAATCGTGCAGGAGATTAAGGATGCTGGAAGGTTCGTACCCAGCTTCGGACACCCCATTCACCATCCGATCGATCCCCGCGCGGTCCGTATCCTCGAACTCGCGGATGCGCGCGGGGTGTCGGGCAAGCATGTGGCCGCCTTGCGCGCCTTTCCGGGTGCGGTGGAAGAGGTGTGGGGCAAGAAGCTTGCGCTGAACCTGCAAGGGCCGATGGCGGCGGTGTTGCTCGACCTTGATTTTCCAAAGGCGGCGATCCGCGGCATTCCTATCCTCGCGCGGACCATCGGCCTGATCGGTCATCTGAACGAAGAGATCGAGCGTCCGATCGGCTTCCTGCTCGCCCATCACGGGGAGGAAGCCATCGAATACGACGGGGACTGATGGCGTGGCGGATCTCCAACTGTTCGATCCCGAGGCAGAGACCCGCTCTCCCGAGGACCAGAAGGCGAAGGACGATCCGGTTTATCGCAAGCAGGTGGCCTACCTGTTCGCGAATTCACCCTTCTACCGGGAAAAACTGGGCGAGGCTGGATTCAAGACCCCGGAGGCGGTGGGCGGGTTGGACGATCTGCGCCATCTGCCTTTCACCGTGAAGGATGAGTTGCGCGCCAGCCAGGCCGAAGATTTGCCGCTGGGCAAGCATCTTGCCGCGCCGCTAGATGATATCGTGCGCGTCTATTCGACCAGCGGCACATCGGGAAATCCGCTCTACATCCCGGTGACGGCGAATGACCTGAAGCGTTGGATCCACACCTCGAACCGTAGCTACTTCGCCGCTGGCTTCCGCCCGCATCATCGAATTATCACCACCTACAATTCCGGCCCCTTCGCGGCCGGCGCGGTGCACGAATCCATGATGGCGCTGGGTGTGCTCATGGTGCCCGTCGGCAGCGGCAACACTGAGCGCCTGCTGACGATCCTGTCACGGTTCAAGATTCAGGGGATTCCTGGCACGCCGTCCTATTTCCTGTATCTGGCCGAGGCGGCGCGCGAGCGCGGCATCGATCCCACGGATTGCGGGCTGGAGACCCTGGTCGCAGGCGGCGAGCCGGGCGGGGGCGAGCCGACCGTGCGCGCCCAGATCGAGGAAGCGTTCCAGGCCAAGGTCCACGAGGTGCTGGGCTTGGGCGAGGTCTCGATCTCGATGTTCGGAGAAGGACCGGAACAGCAGGGTATGAACTTCCTGGCTCGCGACTACATCCATATGGAACTCATCGACCCGGAGACGGAGCAGCCGATCTCGTTCGAGGACGGCGCGCGGGGTGAACCGGTCTATACCCACCTGATGCAGGAAGGCGCGCCGCTGCTGCGCTACCGCTCGCGCGACCATGTGATAGTCAGCATGGGTGAGATCGCCAGCGGGCGGACGGGCCCCCGCATCCGCTGCATCGGCCGGACCGACGACATGCTGATCGTGCGCGGCGTGAACGTGTTTCCCAGTGCTATCCGAGAGGTCGTGAACGAATTTCAGCCCGATGTCAGCGGGATGATTTTGGTTCGCCCCTCGCGAAAGGGTGTGCAGCAACTGCCGCCGCTGCGTGTGCTGGTCGAGCTGGAGGAGGGGATGACTTCTGCCGACCGTCTGGCGGAGACCATTGAGGGCGAGATCCGCAAACGGCTGATCGTCACGACGAAGGTCGAACTTGTGTCGTTTGGCACCCTCCCACGCTCCGACTACAAGAGCCGGCTACTCGACTTCGCCAACGCGGAAGGCTGATCAGACCGATGCGGAGCCCTGCAGGCGGGCCCTCCCGGGGAAGGGAATGACGTTCGGTGGTCGTATCCGCCAACAACGGTGTCATCAGGTGCGAGCTTGGCCGCTTCCGCCGCATCGAAGATGGCTAGGACGGCGCTGCAGTTCTCCAGAGCGTAGTCTAGCCGATCCAGGCGCTTTCTCGTGAGGTCGCCGTATTCGAAAAGACGTCCGCACGTCAGCGATTTGCGAAGCCGGTCGCAGATTTCCAGGCAGTCCTGTTACTAGGGCATGTGCTCACTCCTTTCTATCTCTACCCTGCTATATGGATATCGCGGGCGCGTGAATTGCGAAGTGGCTGGCGTCACACGAGTAAAGAAAAACGGCGGGCACGGGCCCGCCGTTCTTTAATTTTTTTGGGAAGAGCTCAATCCAGTGAGGGGTTCAGGGAGTACAGACCCGTAACCGTGCCCGATGCCAGTATATGGCCTTCCATCGCGTCTAGCGCGTCCTTACCATCGAACACCCCGTCGAGGCCCAGCGTGGCGACGTCCAGCGCATAGACGGTGAAGACGTACTCGTGCATGAGTTCGTCGTTCCACGGCGGGGCTGGACCGTCATAGCCACCGTAGTTACCTGCCATGTCTGGATTGTCGGCCATGAACATCCCGAAATCATTGGCACCGCGCACGCCGTTCTCGACTTTTCCGGTGTGCTTTCCCTTAGCCACAACGCCGTCGGACTCCGCGCCTCTGGGTAGGTTGGTGGTCGAGACGGGGATATCGATCAGGATCCAGTGCATGAAGTCCATGCGCGCCAGGCTGGCTGGGATGGTCCTGCCCTCCTGATTAGCGTCGTCGAAGACCGTCGGTACGCTGCGATCATGCATGATGACGGCATAGGATTTCGTACACTCGGGACCCGCGCTCCAGCTTAACGCCGGGCTGATGTTGGGGCCGAATGCGAAGGGCGTGTCGGCGGTGCGAATGCCAAAAGCGAATTCCTCAGAGATGCGCTGCCCCTCGCAGATTCCTTCGACGGTCAAGTTGAGACCAGCCATGTTTTCCTCCCGTGGTTTTTCCTTGAAAACCCTACCATGCGCCTTTGCGAGGAAAAGCGCAGGGGCGTAAACAGTGAAAACCATCCGCCCGGACAAAAGATTCATGCCCGTGCGTTTGTGCCACCCAATTCACATGGCCTGCCCGGCACTGCGAAGAGGGTGGATGGACGATCGTAGTCTTGGCGAAGCCGCGAACTTCAGTCAGAAGTCGGCGGGGGCGTAGCGGTAATCATTCGCCGCGAGGGGAAGTGAACGTGAAGACGTCCGATTTCGATTTTGACCTGCCGGAAGACCGAATCGCGCAGCATCCCATGGAGCCGCGTGACGCCGCGCGTCTGCTGGATATTCGCGATAAGCTCAGCGATTGGCAGATCCGGGATCTGCCCGCATTGCTAGCCCCGGGTAGCGTGCTGGTGGTCAACGACACGCGGGTCATCCCGGCGCAGCTTTACGGCACTCGCGACGGCTCGAAGGTCGGCGTGACCCTGCATAAGAATGAGAGCGGCGGGGAGTGGCTGGCCTTCGCGCGGCCGGCCCGCAAGCTGCGTGCGGGCGATACGGTAGTGTTCGCGCCCGAGTTTTCCGCCGAAGTGGTGTCCCGCGACGGCCCAGAGGTGCGCCTGCGCTTCGGCCTCGACGACAACGCCTTCCGCGATGCGCTCATCGCCCATGGCGCGCCACCGCTGCCGCCCTACATCAGGCGCCCGCAGAAGGCTGATGCACGCGACACAGAAGACTATCAGACAATATTCGCCGCGCGCGAAGGCGCTGTCGCCGCACCCACGGCGGGCCTGCATTTCACGCCCGAGCTGAAGGCGGCGCTGGAGGCGGCAGGTGTGTCCTTCGTGCGGCTGACCCTGCATGTGGGCGCGGGGACCTTCCTGCCGGTCATCGCCGAGGATGTGAAGGACCACCGGATGCATTCGGAGTACGGCGAAATCTCCGAAGACGCTGCAAACGCGATTTCGGACGCGCGCGCCTTGGGGCGCGAGATCGTCGCGGTGGGGACAACGGCGCTGCGTCTGCTGGAATCGGCCGCTCGTCCGGACGGGTCTTTGCCTCCGTTCCGTGGTGACACCGACCTGTTCATCACGCCGGGCTTTGAGTTCCGTATTGTCGATCGCCTGCTAACAAACTTTCATCTCCCGCGCTCGACGCTGTTTATGCTGGTCTGCGCGTTCGCTGGCATGGCGCGCATGAAGCACGCCTATGAACACGCCATCGCGAACGAGTATCGGTTTTTCTCATACGGGGACGCGACCCTCCTCGAAAGGACGCGCTGACCGACCCGATATGCAATGATAGTCAAGACACATAGACGGAATGCCATGAGCAACGACATCTACGAGAACCTGACCCAGCTTGGCGGGCAGACCGAACTTCCCGCGTCTCCTGAGGCGGCGCATCTGGAGCGCGTGGCGAACCCGCATCCGGAATCCGATTATCTGATCCGCTTCGCCGCGCCGGAATTCACCTCGCTTTGCCCGATCACCGGCCAGCCGGATTTCGCCCATCTGGTGATCGACTATGTGCCGAACGAGTGGATCGTCGAGAGCAAGTCCCTCAAGCTGTTCCTCGGTTCCTTCCGCAACCACGGGGCATTCCACGAGGCCTGCACGCTGGATATCGCCAAACGTCTTGAAAGCGAACTCGCACCCAAATGGATACGTATTGGCGGCTATTGGTATCCGCGCGGCGGAATCCCGATCGACGTGTTCTATCAGTCGGGCGAACCGCCGGTGGGCGTCTGGTTGCCGGACCAGGGGGTCGCTTCCTACCGGGGGCGCGGCTAGTCCCGCATGAGCGACGTCGGAATCCAGGACGACATCCGGCTGAAGGCCTATGAACTGGGCTTCGATGCGGTGGGCTTTGCACCTGTCACACTCGAAGACGACGTACAGGCGGGCTTCGCGGCCTTTCTGAATGCGGGCCTGCACGGTGAGATGGACTGGCTCGAGGCCAAGGTTGCCCGGCGCCTTGAACCGCGCGCGCTGTGGCCCGAAGTTCGCTCGGTGATCGCAGTGGCCATGTCCTACAAGCCCGAGGAGGGCGCCCTCGACAGCCTCGATACGCCTGGCATCGGACATGTCTCGGTCTATGCACGAGGGCGTGACTACCACGACGTGGTCAAGAAGCGGCTCAAGGCGCTGGGCCGGTGGATATGCGAGTCATTTCCGGGCGACGTGAAGGTCTTCGTCGATACCGCGCCCGTGATGGAAAAACCCTTAGGGATGCGCGCGGGCCTCGGCTGGCAGGGCAAGCACACGAACCTCGTCTCGCGCGACCACGGCTCCTGGCTGTTTTTAGGCGAGGTGTTCACGACGCTCGACCTGCAGGAAAGCGCCGGCGAGCGGGATCACTGCGGCAACTGTCGGAACTGCCTGGATGCCTGCCCGACGGGGGCCTTTCCCGCGCCCTACCGTATCGATGCGCGCCGCTGCATCTCCTACCTGACCATCGAACACAAGGGACCCATCCCGCGCGAGCTGCGGCCCGCGATCGGGAACCGTATCTATGGTTGTGACGACTGTCTGGCGGCGTGTCCATGGAACAAGTTTGCGCACGTCGCGCCGGTGGCGGAGATGCGAGCGCGCCCGGAGCTGCTGGCGCCGTCGCTGGCCGAACTGGCCGAGCTCGACGATGCCGCGTTTCGCGCGCTATTTTCGAAAAGCGCTGTGAAGCGCGTTGGGCGCGACCGGTTCGTGCGCAATGTGATGATAGCGCTTGGCAATGCGGGCGGCGCAGCGGCCCGGGAGGCGCTGTTTGCGCGCCTTGAGGATGAATCTGCCCTTGTGCGCGGGGCTGCGGTCTGGGCCCTGTCGCGGGTCGTCCGAGCAGAGGAATTCAAGAGCCTGCGCAGGCGGTTCCGGCCTGGTGAACGCGATCCGGACGTTCTGGCCGAGTGGGATGTTCCCATGAAGACACCCGTTCTGGGATGTTGAGCCTAAGGATAACCCCAAATTGAGGGCGCGAGACGTGGAATATCTTTTTTACTGCCGGAACAAGCCGAATGTGGACGACCTGCGGATGGAGCACCGCGAGGAACACTGGTCGTTCATGGACGGCTACGACGACCGCTTCATTGCGCGTGGCCCGACCCTCATGCCCGACCGGGAGACGGCGACCGGGTCGATGCATGTGGTTGATCTGCAGTCCGACGAAGAGGCGAAGGTGTTCGCCTATGACGAACCCTTTGCCAAGGCGGGTGTGTTCGACGAGATCATCATCCGCCGCTGGACCAACGCGCTAAAGCGCACCATGTGGAAATTCGACGGTGACGATTCGAACCCGCGTTTCCTATTCCTGGGCCACGGGCGCGAGGGCGATGACGTGACGGACCAGCGTAACGCGCTGCTCGAAGCGCACCGGGCATTCTTGGCGTCGCCGGAAAAGATGAAGATGCAGATCCTGCGCGGTCCGCTGTGGGATATGTCGGGTGACATTTGGGTGGGGAGCTTTTTCCTGCTGGAAGCGCCGAACTCGGGATGCCGCAAAGGCCTTCTTCGAGGGCGAGCCCTACACCGTGAACGGGCTGTACGCGCACACGGAGTTTCACGACTGGCGGTTCGGCGGCCGCCACTAGCCCCATTTCCCCCGTCGCGGTACGGAACGCTTGCCCCTCGCGGCAAATCGTCTATACACGCCCGCACACCCGAATCGATGGAACTCCGAAGATGGCAAATCCCCAGTACGTCTATGTGATGAAGGGCCTGACTAAGGCCTACCCCGGTGGCCGCAAGGTCGTCGAGGACGTCTGGCTGAGCTTCCTGCCCGGCGCGAAGATCGGTGTGCTGGGCCTGAACGGCGCCGGAAAGTCCACCCTGATGAAAATCATGGCCGGGCTCGACAAGGAGTTTCAGGGCGAAGCCTGGGCCGCGGACGGCGTTTCCGTGGGCTATCTACCGCAGGAGCCTGACCTCGATTCGGCCAAGGATGTGCTCGGCAATGTTATGGAGGGCGTGGCCAAGACCAAGGCGCTGCTCGACCGCTTCAACGAGGTGAGTATGAAGTTTGCCGAGGAGATGACGCCTGAGGAAATGGATGCGCTGATCCAGGAACAGGCCGATCTCCAGTCCGAGATCGATGCCGCGGATGCGTGGAACCTCGACCGGCAGATTGAGATCGCTATGGACGCGCTACGGTGCCCGCCGGCGGAAGCAGACGTGAGCAAACTGTCGGGCGGCGAGCGCCGCCGTGTGGCACTCTGCCGCTTGCTGCTGTCGCGCCCGGACATGCTGCTCCTCGATGAGCCGACCAACCATCTGGACGCCGAATCTGTCGGTTGGCTGGAGCAGTATCTTGAGGACTATCCGGGCACCGTCGTGGCTGTGACCCATGACCGGTACTTCCTCGACAATGTCGCGGGCTGGATCCTCGAATTGGATCGTGGCAAGTGCCTCCCGTTCGAAGGCAATTACAGCGCCTGGCTAGAAGCGAAGGAAAAGCGCCTCGCCCAGGAAGAGCGTGAGGAAAGTGCGCGTCAGCGTACGATCAAGGAAGAACTGGAATGGGTGCGTCAGTCGCCGCGCGCACGCCAGGCCAAAAGTAAGGCCCGCGTGGCGGCCTATGAGAAGCTGGTAGCCGATAGCCAGGACCGCGCGCCGGAGCGCCAGCAAATCACCATTCCGCCAGGCTCACGCCTGGGTGACTTAGTGATCGAGGCGGAGCATCTGCGCAAGGGGTTTGGAAACCACCTGCTGATCGAGGATCTCAGCTTTAAGATGCCGCCGGGCGCCATCGTCGGCGTCATTGGGCCGAACGGTGCCGGCAAGACCACCTTCTGCAAGATGGTCACGAGCCAGGACGAGCCAGATTCAGGCGAACTGCGGATCGGCAATACCGTCCAGCTTGGTTATGTCGATCAGAGCCGTGACATGCTGGGCGCCGACAATACCGTGTGGGAAGAGATCTCCGGCGGTGCCGATGTTATCGAGCTGGGCAAGCGCAGCGTGCAGAGCCGCGCCTATGTCGCGGGCTTTAACTTCCGCGGTACCGACCAGCAGAAGCGTGTCGGCCAGCTTTCGGGCGGCGAGCGCAACCGCGTGCACCTCGCGAAGGTTCTGAAGTCCGGCGCGAATGTCCTGCTTCTGGACGAGCCAACTAATGATCTGGACGTGGATACCCTGCGCGCGCTGGAAGAGGCGCTCTTCAGCTTTCCCGGCAGTGCCATCGTGGTCAGCCATGACCGATGGTTCCTGGACCGCATCGCGACCCACATACTCGCTTTCGAGGGTAACAGCGAGATTGTCTGGTTCGAGGGGAACTACGACGCCTACACCGAGGATCTGAAACGGCGCAAGGGAACGGACGCGGAGCGTCCGCACCGGATTCGCTACAAGCCGTTGTCCCGGTAGGGGTTAGCTGCCCGCGCGGCTGCGCAACTCGTCCAGAAGTGCGGATACTTTGCCGCCAGACTTTCGGATGAACGAGTTGAACTCGTCACGCTGGGTGTTCGCCATACTGATGCCCTCGACCGAAACATCGACGATCATGAAAAGATCACCGCGGCTGGCCACACGCCATTCTATGCGCACGGGCGTGGTCGGATCGACGAGAAAGCGGCTTTCCACCAGTGCGACGTTTTCGCCGTCGTTGACACTTGGCACGGGATGGGCACCGTTCACTTCAAACTTCTGGCCCGAATACTGAGAAAAGCGGTCGGCCCAGGTGGAGACTATGACGTCCTCGAACAGCTTGAGGTACTCGTCACGCTCCGTGACCGATGCCTTGCGCCAGTAGCGGCCCAGGACGAAGCGGGCGATGCCGCCGACGGCAAAGCCTTCGCGGAAAAGGTCGCGGAACTTGGCGCGCCGCTCCTCGACACTAAGTTCGCTATCAGCGATGGTGGTTATTGCCCGCTCGGCTAGCGTGTTGATGAACTGTGCCGAGGCCTCGGTGTGGGAATCCGCATCTGCAGTGGGTACAGAAACGATGAAGGCCAGAGCAAGCCCGATTGCGGCTAGATAGCGCACAGTCTAGCTCCTATTCCTAGTGTCCAGACGCGGTTTCCCCGATGACCGCCCTCGGATCATCTAGGTCGAGCCCGATCGTTGGCGCCGGCTGCATCGGTTCAGAAGCGCCATTGCGTACCTGGTCTTCACGCTGCTGACGGTACAGGCTGCGAACGGCAGCATAATAGTCGACCGAATTCTTCTGCAGGTCGCGAACCTGTTCAAGATTGCGAGATCGCGTCTCCACCGCATTGCCCACCGCGCGGCCTATGGAGGCGTCGCTGCCGAGCACAAAGCTTACGGGATCAATGAAGAAATCAGCGATCGTGCCGACGGTTCCGCGCACGGACGACGGCCCGAGGATCGGAAGCATGACATACGGTCCCGCGTCGAAACCCCACACGGCCATCGTCTGGTCAGCATCTTCAAAGACCGGATCTTCCTCCGGCATAGTGTTGGCGAGCAACAGTGTTGGGACAGCTGTCAAGAAACGCTCAGCCGCCTGTCCCGCTCGGTCTAGATCACCTTGTAGAAGGGAATGAATGGCGCTCAGCGGCATAAACAGGTTGGTGAAGAAATTTCGGACTAGCTGCTTCACCCCGTCTGGGACAAGGTCCCGATAAGTCACGGCTGTAGGCTGAAGAACCAACTGGTCCACCATCACGTTCACCGAAAAGACGAGTCGGTTCGCTGGCTCGAAGGGATCGTTAGCTTCCTCGTATGCCGCGCGGGCTTCTGGGTCATTCAACGGCGGTGTCGCGCACGCCCCTAGAGCCCCCGCTAGGGTCAGAACAACGGCAAAGCGGATGAATTTGAAATTAAAGACTGAATTCAACATTTGCTCTCATCCACATCACAAGACCAGCCTCATTAACCAGATACAACGTCTCCTCGATCCGTGCCAAGAGCCGGATGCAAGAATAATCTGGATACACATTGCCCGATCGCCATTGAAGGAAAGTTCATTCCTTCTCCCGGCTTTCCGTACTGGCAAATGTGACTGCGTTGCTTAACGATTTTGCTACCACACGCCCCCGGCCAACACCATATCGACCAGGAGTTACTACGAGGCTTGAGCTCACGCTGTTGCAAAATTGATACAGTTACGCGCAGTGAATCGCGGTGCGCCAGTGAACTTACGCGCATTCTTGGCCAGAGCCAGCCTGGCGTATCACGCCACCTGCGCCTGCTATATCAGGTAGGACTTCTGGAGCGATATTAGGAGGGAAGCAGGACGTTTTTTTCCTGTCCCGCGCGCCGGTGAAACTGCGAATTTGGTCCGATTCTTTTGTGGCGCGTTTTAATCCGGGATGATCCGGTCGCGGCCTGCGACCGCCCTCATCTGGAAGAAATCCGTCAAGAACTCTCTTGAACTTGGCGATGAGGAGCGAGGCAAGATGGCGCCCGCTATTGCGCACTGGGTCAATGAGCGGGTCAGTTAGTTCAGCGATAGCGGTGTGCTGGGCGATCAGCAGTTCCGACGTTGCATGGAGCTGGTGAAGGCCGGGGGTGGCAAACCTGTCTATGCGTACAAGATCAACTAGACCTTGCCTCTGCGTCACTAGTCAGTATTGCCTTGGGGCGGCGCTGTCGGGCCGCCCTTTTTAATTGCCCAATTGTTTCCGCAGAGACCGTTTAACATTACTGTGGCGGCAACAGCGGTTATTGATCCGCCGGGAAACGTTGGGGAATAGATGTTATGTCGGAATCTGTGGTTCTCAAGTTCGATGCCGTAAACAAGCTCGAGCGCGGCGGCGGTGTTGTCACCACGCCGCTGGTGGTCCCCCAAGTGCGCCCGAATGCGGCCTTTACCACGGGGATCAGTTCGTTTCCGCCGGGTGCGGCCGCGCCGATGCACAAGCACAATTGCGATGAGCAGGTCACGTTGCTGTCCGGCGAGGCGGAGGTCGATATCGAGGGCGCGCGCGCGCGCCTGACGGCCTATGACTCCACCTATATCGCTGCAGGCAAGGAGCACTATTTCCTGAATGTTGGTGATGAGCCGATGGTGATCCTGTGGATTTACGGGTCCAACCATGTGACGCGGACCTTTGCGGGCTCCGACCGGGAGGTTCCCCATCTCACCCCCGAAGACAGCCTTGCGCCGCGCGACTGACACGCCGCTTGCACCCGGAGCTGGACTCAACACTCAGGTATTGAAGTTGTTCCTCGCCGCCCTGCGGGTCTTCGGTGGCAACGACGCGGCATAGCTGCGATGCGCTGGGCGCGCTGACTTGAACGAAAACGTCATGTAAAAACTTTCGGTCGGGTCATCGCCGGGAGGGAATCGCGTGCGTCCGCCGGTCGTCGTTCGGGCGCGGCTGCAGGTGCGCCGCGTCCTGCGTAACGAACATCTTCTGCTGGGGATCATGGCGCTCGCGGTTGGCGCGGTGTCGGCATACGGCGCTGTCGTATTCCGCCTCGGCGTTGATGCCATGCAGGAGACCTTCTTCGGCTTTGCACTCGACGAACTGGTCCCGACCCGCGGTATGTTTGATTGGTGGCACATCATGCTTGTGCCGACGTTCGGCGGGCTGCTGATTGGGCTCTTTCTTCGCGTCTACCACGGTGGGGGGCGTGCCTATGCTATCTCCCATGTGATCGAGGCCTCGGCCCTTCGTGGCGGGCGCATGTCGCTGAAAGACGGCCTCGTTTCGGCTGCCGTGCACAGTGCGTCACTTGGTGTGGGCGCCTCGACTGGTCGCGAGGGTCCGCTCGTGCATCTCGGTGCAACCCTGAGCTCCTGGATCGCCGGGCGGATGCATCTCGACCGATCACAAACGCGAACGCTGCTGGGATGCGGCGTCGCCGCTGCCATCGGCTCGCTGTTCAATGCGCCCGTAGCAGGAGCCGTGTTTGCGATCGAACTCGTGGTCGGCAACCTGTCCCTGAAGGCCGGCGCGCCGATCTTCGTGGCAGCAGTTACGGGTACGGCGATCGGACGGCTCTATTTCGGCTCGGAGCCGTCCTTCACGGTGCCTGACCACGAGCTCATCTCGCTTTGGGAGTTTCCTGCTTTCCTGTTACTGGGGGTGGTGTGCGCAGGCGTGGCCATCGCCTTCATGCGCGCGATCCTGGCTGTGGATGCGGCTATGGGTAAAACCCGGATCCCCGGCTGGTTGCAGCCCGCCCTGGGCGGAATCCTCCTGGGATTGCTGGCGCTTGAGGTGCCCGAGGTGCTCGGCGTCGGTTTTATGACAGCGGATGCCGCGCTGCATGGTGAGTTAGCGCTCGACTTCCTGCTGATCCTGCTCGTGGCGAAAATCGCCGCCGTGGCAATCAGCATCGGCTTCGGGTTCGGCGGCGGCGTGTTTTCACCCTCGCTTGTGCTGGGCGCGACCGTCGGGGGCGCGTTCGGGTTTATCGCGGGCGGAATTTTTCCGGACCTGTTTTCAGGCGTGCCGGCCTACGCCTTGATCGGCACGGGGGCGCTGGCCGGCGCAGTGATGGGGGCGCCGCTCTCGACCATCTTTATTATCTTCGAACTGACGGGATCGTCTGACCTGACCATCGCAGTGATGATTGCCTCGGCCTCGGCCTCGATCCTGACGCACCAGTTCTACGGCAAGTCGTTCTTCCACGCCCAGCTCAGGCGACGCGGCCTGAACGTGTCGAGTGGGCACGATCAGGCGATCCTGCAGGGTATCTCGGTAGCGCGGGTTATGCGCATAAACGCGCCGTTAATGACGGATAGCGAACCGATTTCGGATCTGAGCGCGCGTCTGCGTGATTCGCCCCATGGCGAGATCTATGTGGTGAACGAGTATGGTGCGCTGTGCGGGGTTGTAAATTATGCCGACCTGAGCGCCGCCATGATGGGCAATGACGAGGGTGAATCGCCCGAGACGGTGGGGCAGATAGCCCATGCGGCGGGTGATGTGCTCACGTTGGACGACAGCCTGGAACAGGCGATGCGCCTGCTCGACGACACCGACCGCCAGAGCGTCGCCGTCGTCGCGAGCCAAGACAACATGCAGTTGCGTGGTGCCGTCCATGCGCTCGATGTCACCCGAGCCCACAACGACGCTCTTCTGAGCGCGCGCGCGGAAGAACACGCCTAACCAGGCTCTCAGCCACGACTCATCGCTCGGGTGCTGTATAATGGTAGCCTGTCATGAGCGATCCGTTCTACATTGAAGAACCGCAGGAAACCGGGGTTTCTGAGGCGGCACCCGTCCCCTATCTGGCGCAGCTGAACGCGCCCCAGCGAGAGGCCGTTGAGGCGCTGGATGGCCCGGTGCTGGTGCTCGCTGGGGCTGGCACCGGCAAGACGCGCGTGCTCACTACTCGGCTGGCTCATCTGCTGCGCACGGGCCAGGCGCGTCCCTATCAGGTGCTCGCCGTCACCTTCACCAACAAGGCTGCGCGCGAGATGCGCGAACGGGTCGCGGACCTCGTCGGCGGCCCGGCGGAAGCCATTTGGCTTGGTACCTTCCACGCACTGGGCGCACGCATCCTGCGCCGCCATGCCGAACTGGTCGGGCTGAAGGACAATTTCACCATCCTGGATGCGGACGATCAGGTGCGGCTGCTAAAGCAGCTCCTGGAAGCCGAGAACATTGACGACAAACGCTGGCCCGCCCGCGTGCTGATGGGGTTGATCCAGCGTTGGAAAGACCGGGCACTGACCCCGGAGAAAGTCTCGGCCGCCGATGCGGGTGACCTCGCAGGCGGGCGGCTGATCGACCTCTATACCGAATACCAGACACGCCTGCAGACCCTGAACGCTGCCGATTTTGGCGACCTGCTGCTACATAATCTAACGATTTTCTCCCAGTACCCTGAGGTGCTGGCCGATTACCAGGACCGCTTCCGGTACTTCCTGGTGGACGAGTATCAGGACACCAACGTCGCCCAGTATCTTTGGCTGCGCCTCTTGGCCCAGCGCCACCGCAACATCGCCTGCGTCGGCGATGACGACCAGTCGATCTATGCGTGGCGCGGGGCCGAGGTCGGCAACATCTTGCGCTTCGAGGAGGATTTCCCCGGCGCAAAGATCGTCCGTCTTGAACAGAACTACCGCTCCACGGGGCCCATACTGGGCGCGGCCTCGGGCCTGATCGCGAAGAATGAGGGCCGGCTGGGCAAGACCCTGTGGACTGAGGCCGAAGGCGGTGAGCGAGTAGTCGTGCACGGGGTCTGGGATGGCGAGGAAGAGGCGCGCGTTGTCTCCGACCGGATCGAGGACATCCAGCGCAAGGGCCATGACGGCAAGCCCGTCGCGCTCAACGACATTGCGATTCTCGTGCGCGCCGGGTTTCAGACCCGTGAATTCGAAGAGCGCTTCCTGACGCTAGGTCTGCCCTATCGCGTCGTCGGCGGCCCGCGCTTCTACGAGCGCATGGAACTGCGCGACGCGCTGGCCTATTTGCGCGTGATCCATCAGCCCGACGACGACCTGGCCTTCGAGCGTATCATCAACAAGCCCAAGCGCGGCATCGGAAACACTACGGTGCAGACGCTTTATGCCGCCGCACGCGCATCGGGGATTAGTCTCTACCGCGCCGCATCGGAACTGGTGACGACGGACGATTTTCGCCCCAACATCCGCAGTGCGTTGTCCGGCGTGGTGACGGATTTCGAACGCTGGCGCGCGCTGAACGGCGACGGGCGGGACGGCCTGCCGCAAACGGAACTGGCCGAAATGGTGCTCGATGAGAGCGGCTACACTGAGATGCTGATGAACGACAAGTCGCCCGAGGCGCCGGGGCGGCTTGAGAACCTGAAGGAACTCATCGTCGCGATGGAGGAGTTCGACAATCTGTCGGGCTTCCTGGAGCACGTTTCGCTGGTAATGGAGAACACCGAGGCCGCGGGCAGCGATCTTGTTAGCATCATGACCCTACATTCGGCGAAGGGGCTAGAGTTCGACACAGTCTTCCTGCCGGGATGGGAGGAGGGGCTGTTTCCCCACCAGCGTAACATGGACGAGAACGGGCTGGCGGGCCTCGAGGAAGAACGCCGGCTCGCCTATGTGGGCCTGACCCGCGCCAAGCGGGAAGCGACTGTGCTGTTCGCCGCCAACCGGCGGGTCCATGGCCAATGGCAGTCAGCGATCCCGTCACGCTTCATCGATGAATTACCGCCCGAGCATGTCGAGGTGGAGAGCGATCAGGGTCTCTATTCCGGCGGTGACAGGTTCGGCGCGGGCCAGTCACTGGGTTATGGTGGCGGCGGGTATGGCGGGTCGGGCTTCGGACGTGAACGGCTGCGAGGGCCCGAACGCGATGCGGAAGCGACGCTGATCCATGCCAAGCCGCAGGGCTTCGGCATCGGCGAGAGGGTGTTCCACCAGAAGTTCGGCTACGGGCACATCATCGCCATCGACGACAACAAGCTCGCGATTTCCTTCGACAAGGCCGGCGATAAGAAGGTGCTCGACAGCTTCGTGGTGCCCGCGGATTCGGTGTGAGCGCTGTGTCGTCCGGATCTGTCTGGAAAATCGAACTTTCCGTGCCCACGGTGCATGACGGTGCCTTCGCGGATGCCGTGGAGCCCTTCGCGGGGGTGCTCAGCCTGTTTCCCGTCGAGGGTACCGGGGAATCCCGGATCACGGCCTATGGCGCGGAGGAGCTCGACGAGACGCGGCTGAAGGTGGCGCTGGCGGCGGCGGCCTCGTCGCTGGGCGTATCCGTGCCGCCGCTCCACTTGGTCTGGCTGCCCGACATCGACTGGGTGGCGGAGAACCAGGCGCGATTTACCCCGGTGCGCGCCGGGCGGTTCCACGTCCACGATTCCTATCACCTCGATCCGCCGCCCGCCGGTGCGATCCCGATCATGGTGGATGCCGCAACAGCCTTTGGGACCGGCCACCACGGTACCACTCATGGCTGCCTTGAGGCGTTCGACCTGCTGCTCACGGCGGGCGCTGTGCGCGCACCCATCCTCGACCTGGGTTGCGGGACCGGCATTCTTGGCATCGCGGCGGCAAAATCTGCACGTCTGCCTGTGATCGCGTCCGATATCGACCCGGTGGCGGTGCGGATGGCGCAAGAGAACATCCGCGTGAACGGCGTCGCGCGCTACATGCGCGCCATGCACAGCCGTGGGTTGGAAGCGGCGGAGGTCCGTCGTCACGGTCCGTTCGGGTTGGTTTTCGCCAATATCCTCTCCCGGCCTTTGCAGAGACTAGCACCCGCGATTGCCGCCGCGCGCGCACAGGGCGCGCCGGTGATCCTGTCGGGACTTTTGCACCACCAGGAACCGGCGGTGCTGGTGGCCTACCGGTCGCAGGGGCTTACCCTGCGCACGCGCCTGCGCCGCGACGAGTGGTCCACGCTGGTGGTGAGTTAGGAGATCAGGCGGCTTGCGCCGCGCCCGCACGGCGGTCCTCACGGATCATGTCCGCGGCCCTTTCCGCGATCATGATGACCGGTGAATTGGTGTTGCCGCTGGTGATCGTCGGCATCACCGAGGCATCGACCACGCGCAGACCTGAAATCCCGTGGACCCGCAGTCGTTCATCGACCACCGCCATGTCGTCGCTGCCCATCTTGGCCGTGCCGACCGGGTGGAAGATGGTGGTTGCGATGTCACCCGCCGCGCGTGCGAGTTCCTCGTCGCTGGCGATCTGCGGGCCCGGTTTGAACTCCTCGGGCGCGTATTTTGCCATGGCGGGCTGGGCGACGATGCGCCGGGTCAGGCGGATCGCCTCCGCCACCACGAGACGGTCGGCGGGGGCGGAGAGGTAATTCGGCCGGATCGATGGTTTGTCGCCCGGCGTACTGCTCTTGATGTGGATGCTGCCCCGGCTTTCCGGACGCAGATTGCAGATGCTGGCCGTGAAGGCGGGGAAAGGGTGCAACGGCTCGCCGAATTTCTCCAGCGTCAGCGGCTGGACGTGATACTGCAGGTTCGGGAATTCCAGGGACGGGTCGGACTTGGCGAAAACGCCGAGCTGGGACGGCGCCATCGACATGGGGCCGGACCGGTTTAGCAAGTATTCCAGTGCGATCCCGGCCTTGCCCATCAGGCTGTTGGCGCGCTCGTTCAGGGTCGAGACGCCCGTCACCTTGAAGGCGCAGCGCACCTGCAGATGGTCCTGCAGGTTCTCGCCCACGCCTGGCAGGGCGTGGACCACCTCGATCCCGTTCTGACGCAGCAGGTCCGGCTGGCCGATGCCCGACAATTCCATGATCTGCGGGCTGCCGACGGAGCCCGCCGACAGGACCAGTTCGCCGTCGATGGACACGCGCGCCGGTTTGCCCTTGCGCCGGAAGGTCAGGCCCGTCACCCGCTTGCCGTCGAATTCGATCCGGTCGGCTTCGGCATGGGTCACGATAGTCAGGTTCTGGCGCATGCGTGCAGGCTTCAGGAAAGCCTTTGCTGTGTTCCAGCGCAGGCCGCCACGCTGGTTCACGTGGAAATAGCCGGAGCCGTGGTTATCGCCGCGGTTGAAATCGTTGGTCTTGGGAATGCCTTCCTGCGCGGCGGCCTCCTGGAAGGCGTCTAGCAGTTCCCAGGACAGGCGCTGGTTCTCGACCCGCCACTCGCCACCCTCGGCGTGCATGTCGTCGGCAGGGACGGCGGCCTGGTCCTCGGATTTCAGGAAATACGGCAGCACATCGTCCCAGCCCCAGCCGGTGTTGCCGAGCTGGCGCCACTGGTCGTAGTCGCGGCTCTGGCCGCGCATATAGATCATGCCGTTGATGGACGAACAGCCGCCCAGCACCTTGCCGCGCGGGTAGTCCAGCGCGCGCCCGTTCAGCCCGTCCTCGGCCTCGGTCTTGAACAGCCAGTCCGTGCGCGGGTTGTTCATGCAGTAGAGGTAGCCGACGGGGATGTGGATCCAGAAATAGGTGTCCCGGCCTCCGGCCTCCAGGAGCAGGACATTCATATCCGGGTCCGCCGACAGCCGATTGGCGAGCACACAGCCCGCCGAACCGGCGCCGACGATCACATAGTCGAAGCGGCCGTAATTCTGCATGGGGGTCCCTCGCGCGCGCCTATTCGGTCGCGTCCACCTCGATCAGCAATCCGTTGTCATCGACGGCAAGGCCGGTGGCCCGCGCGGCATCTATCACCGAGGGGTGCCAGTGCACCTTGCCCGTGTCCGGACCGCCCACGATGAAATGCAGGGTCGCGGGCGTGTCGCCGACGTTCTTGAAGCCCCGGTAGATGCCCACCGGCACGGAGACCGTATCTCCGGCCTCGAGGATCACTTCGTGTTGCTCCTCGCCGTCCATCCAGTAGATTGACCACTGGCCATCCAGTGGCATGAAGACTTCTTCCGTCTCATGCCAGTGCAGCGCGGCACCGCAACCGGGCTCGCACTTGGCGAAGCCGTGGGCAAACCCGTGGGCATTGCCTAGCTTCGGCGCGAGGTCCGGATCGCTCTCGTTCTCGGAGACACCGAGGCCGTGCAGGTTGATCATCTCACGCTCATGGCCGGGAATGCGCTGGTCCATGAAGCACAGATCGCTGCCCTTCAGCTGCTTCAAGCGGGCGACCTTGGTTTCCATCTCGGTGACGCTGACACTAGGGCCGGGCGGGGGATCGATGCGGGTCATATTGTGTCCTCCACGATACGTTCGATTGGCCCGGAGTTTAGCGGCACATCGCGCGATTGTCTCGCCGCCGGCCCTCGCGTAGCTTCGCGGGACCATGAACAAGACTATCCATACCGAACGCCTCGCTGCCCTGCGTGCGGAACTGGCCCGACAGGGGCTAGACGGCTTTGTCGTTCCCCATTCCGACGCCCACCAGAACGAGTTCCTGCCGCCCGACGCCGAGCGTCTGGCCTGGCTGACCGGGTTTACCGGCTCGGCGGGCACCGCCGTCGTGCTGGCGGATCGCGCGGCGATCTTTGTCGATGGACGCTACACCTTGCAGGTGCGCGACCAGGTGGATGGTAATGCCTACGAATTCCTGCACCTGATCGAGACACCCGTCGATTGCTGGCTGGGCACGGTGCTGGGTGAGGGCACGCGGCTTGGTTTTGACCCGTGGTTGCACACCCAGGCCCAGAAGGAACGCCTCGCGCGCGCTGTGACGGGCGCGAAGGCGGACCTCGTGTCGGTGACGGAAAACCCGCTGGACGCGGTCTGGACGGACCGCCCGCCGCCGCCCGCCGCGCCGGTCGTGCCGCATGACCTGGCCTATGCCGGGCGTGACAGCGCGGCCAAGCGCGCAGAGATCGCCGGGGTGCTGGCGAAGGCCGGTGCGGATGCCGCCGTACTGACCCAGCCGGATTCCATCGCCTGGCTTCTGAATGTGCGCGGCGGCGATGTGGACCACACGCCGCTGCCGCTCAGTTTCGCGATCCTGAAGGCCGATGCGACCGTGGATTGGTACGTGGCGTCCCAAAAACTGACGGACGGATTGGCAGCGCATCTGGGCAACGGCGTGTCCGTGCAGCCGCCGGAGACGTTTGCGGACGGGCTGAAGGCGCTCTCCGAAAAACGCGTGCGCGTGGCGTCGGACAGCGCGGCCGCCTGGGTGTTCGAGCGCCTCTCCGGCGCAGAAATCCTGCGCGGCGAAGATCCGGTGACCCTGCCCAAGGCTATCAAGAACGAAGCCGAGCTGGACGGCACCCGCACGGCACATGCCCGGGACGGCGTGGCCATGGCGCGCTTTCTCCACTGGCTGGATGAGGCCGCACAGGACGCGACGATTGACGAGATCACGGCTGCGGACAGGCTGGCGGCTTTCCGGTCAACCGGCGAGCATTTCCGTGACCTGAGTTTCGACACAATCTCCTGCGCGGGGCCGAACGGCGCCATCGTACATTACCGTGTAACGCCGGAAACCAACCGCAAGCTGGAGCCTGGCTCGCTCTATCTGGTCGATTCTGGCGCACAGTACCTTGACGGCACCACGGATATCACCCGGACGGTGGCGATCGGTACACCCACGGAGGAGATGCGCGACCGGTTCACCCGTGTTCTCAAGGGGCATATCGGGATCGCCAACATGCGCTTTCCCGACGGCACGACCGGCGGCCAGATCGACGCCTTCGCACGCCATGCCCTGTGGCAGGCGGGCCTCGATTACGACCACGGCACCGGCCACGGCGTCGGCAGCTATCTGGGTGTTCACGAAGGCCCGCAACGCATCTCCAAGGCTGGGTCCGGCACTGCGTTGAAGCCGGGGATGATCGTCTCCAACGAACCCGGCTACTACAAGACCGGCGAATACGGCATCCGGATTGAGAACCTTGTCGCCGTCACGCCACCGGAAGCGATTGCGGGGGGAGAGCGCGCGATGCTCGGTTTCGAGTCGCTGACGCTGGCCCCCATCGACCGCCGCCTTATCGTTTCGGATTTGCTCACGGATGCCGAGCGCGACTGGCTCGACGACTACCACGCCCGCGTACGCGAGGTAATCGGCGCGGGGCTCGACGGCCCGCACGATACCTCGGTTTTCGCCTGGCTGGACGCCGCAACGGCACCGTTATCCTAACGCCGGCGTGTCAGCAGCGGCGTGCCGATCTCTCGCTCCAGCAGGGCTAGCCAGCGTGACAGGAACAGTTGGGACAGGCCCAGTTCGGTCGCTGCGCTTTTGATGCCGACAAGTTCGGCGACACGCAGGAAGTTAACGAGAACCTTTGTGTCCATGATGCCCCGTTCAGCCCACGTACACAGATACGCATAATGCATCTAGCCACGATGTCATTTTGAGTAACGCGGGAATGCTCTAGAACTGCGAGGAGCCAACGAGGAGGAGACACCATGGCCGAGCGCAAGGTGATCGTGACTATCGCGCCGACGGGCGGGATGGCGAGCAAGAAGCAGAACCCGAATATCCCGACCCAGCCGCAGGAAATCGCCGACGACGTTTATCGCTGCTACGAGGCGGGTGCGTCGGTGGTGGCGGTGCACGCGCGCCGTCCGGATGATGAGGCGACCTGCAACCCGGAGATCTATCGCGACATCAATGAGCGTATCCGGGCTAAGTGCGACATCATCATCAACAACTCCACCGGCGGCGGCATCAACGGCGACATGCTCAAGGAAGGCTCCGACGGGTTCTTGGAGATTTCCTACGAAGAGCGCCTGAAGGGTATGGAAGCAGGCGCAGAGATGTGCACGCTGGACCCGACGACCATTGTGGCCAATTTCGAGGGCCGCGAGATCTTCATGAACACCTCGCCGGAGCGCTGCCGCGACCTGGCGACCAAGATGAAAGCCAAGGGCATCAAGCCCGAATGGGAGGTGTTCAGCCCGACCCACCTGCTGCAGGACGTCAACCGCCTGCTGGCCGAAGGGCTGGACGAGCCGCCTTACTTCATCAATTTCGTGCTGGGCGCTGACCGTGGCTTCCAGGGTGCGATGCCGTATTCCCCGAAGATCCTGCAGGACATGGTGGACCTGATGCCAGAGGGTGCGAATTTCAATGTCAGCGCCATCGGCCCGGCCCAGCTCAATGCCGCGCTGCAGTCGCTGCTGCTTGGCGGCCATGTGCGCGTGGGACTGGAGGACAACCTCTATTACGAGCGCGGCGTGCTGGCGAACAACGTGCAGCTTGTCGAGCGCATCGTGCGTATCATCCGTGAACTGGGTATGGAGCCGGCGACGCCGGAAGAGGCCCGGGAGATCATGGGGCTCAAGCCGCTTGCGGCCTAAGCGTTCGCCTGAGTGTTCGAAAGGATAGTTTCATGAAGGTTGCGGTTGTCGGCGGCGGTCCCGCCGGCCTTTACTTCGCCACGCTCTGGAAAAGGCGCCACCCGGACGCCCGGGTGCGCGTCTATGAGCAGAACCCGTCCGATGCGACCTGGGGCTTCGGGGTGGTGTTCTCCGACCGCGCGCTGGAGTTCCTGCGCGCGGACGACCCGGAGACGCACGACCTCATAACGCCGGAGATGGAAACCTGGCAGGACATGACCTTGGTCCATCGGGGCCAGACGGTCACCATCGACGGCGTGGGTTTCTCTTCCATCGGACGGCTGAAGCTGCTCCAGCTCCTGCAGGAGCGCGCTCGCGACGTGGGTGCGGAGCTGATCTTCGACACCGTGATCCCGACCGTGGCGGAACTAGGCGACGCCGACCTGATCCTGGCGGCCGACGGGGTGAATTCGGTCGTCCGGCGCGGCTACGAGGGCGACTTCGGCATGTCGCTGTCCTACCTGCCCAATAAGTTTGCCTGGTACGGCGTCGAGAAGCCCTTCGATACGCTGACCCAGACCTTCATCGAGACCGAGTACGGGCCGTTCAACGCGCATCATTATCGTTACGCGCCGAATATGAGCACATTTCTCGTGGAATGCGGGCGCGAGACCTGGCTGCGGGCCGGGTTCGCCACCATGAGTGAGGAAGATTCCGCCGGGAAGTGCGCGGCGCTCTTCGCCGATACGCTCGACGGCAAGCCACTCATCAACAACAAGTCGGCCTGGCGCAACTTCCCGGTTCTGTGGAACGACCGATGGTCGCATTTGAACATGGTGCTGGTCGGCGACGCGCTGCACACGGCGCACTTCTCCATCGGGTCGGGTACACGCCTTGCGCTGGAAGACGTGATCGCGCTGGTCGAGGCGCTGGATGCGGAGCCGAATGACCTGCGCGCCGGGCTCGAGCGCTATGAGGCGGAGCGCCGTCCCATCGTGGAGAAGCTGGTGACGGCGGCGACGACCAGCGCGCGCTGGTATCTCGATTTCGAGGACCACATGAAGCTGGCGCCTCTCGACTTCGCCTATGCCTACATCACCCGTTCGGGCCGGATCGATGACGAGCGCCTGCGCAAGCTCGCACCAAAGTTTATGGAGCGGTATGACGCGGGGGGTGCGGCATGAGCGCTATGTCCTCCATTATCCGACGGGTCCAGTTCGGTGACTGTGATCCCGCGCAGATCGTCTATTACCCGAACTATTTCAAATGGTGCGACGAGGGGACCCACGACCTGTTCGAGAGGGCGGGCCTTGCCTCACAAGAGTTGGCCGACCGGCTGGGCGTTCATACACCCATCGTGGATGCGCATCTGGAGTTCCGCACCCCGGCTAAATGGGGCGACGACATCGAGATTCGTACCGAAATCACGCGCTGGGGCTCACGATCCTTTACGGTCAGTCACCGGATTTCCCATGCGGGCTCGGGCGATGTGATTGCGGAAGGTACAAAGGCGCATGTCTGCGTCCGGCCCGATCCCGAAACGGGGAAAATCGCCGCGTGCGAGGTGCCGGGTGAGCTGCTGGTAGCATTCGGAGAGACGGGGAGCTAACCGCTGATCAGTTCGAGCCAGGCGTCCTCGTCGATGGTTTCGACACCCAGTTCCGCGGCCTTCTTTGCTTTCGAGCCAGCACCAGGGCCTGCAATAACAAGGTCGGTCTTCGCTGACACCGATCCCGACACCTTCGCGCCCAGCGCCTCGGCGCGTGCCTTTGCTTCCGAGCGGGTCATCTTCTCAAGCGTGCCGGTGAACACCACCGTCTTGCCCGTCAAGGGGGAATCGTTGGCCACGGCCGCGAGCGGCTCGATCTTCAACAGGGAGTCGAGGTTGTCCAGAACGGTCCTGTTATGGTCTTCGTGCAGGAAGGCGAGGATGTCGTTGGCGACGGATTCGCCGATGCCGTCTATGTCCAGCAGGTCCTGATAGGCCTGACTTTCACGGTCCTGCGCCTCGGACATGGCGTTGCGCCAGGCGTCTAGCGTGCCGTAATTACGCGCCAGCAGCCGCGCCGTAGCCTGGCCGACCTGCAGGATGCCCAGCGCATAGATGAAGCGGTCGAAGCCTATAGTGCTGCGCTCCTCTATGGCGGCCAGCAGGTTTTTGACGGATTGCTCGCCCCAGCCCTCGCGCGTCAATAAGTCTTCCTCGCAGCCTTTAAGCCGGAAGATGTCCGCCGGGCCGTCGATCAGCCCGTCGGCGTGGAAGGCCACGATGTGCTTAGCGCCCAGCCCCTCGATGTCGAAGGCGTTGCGCGAAACGAAATGCTTCAGACGCTCGACGACCTGGGCGGAGCAAATCAGGCCGCCGGTGCACCGTCTCACCGCCTCGTCCTCGTCGCGCACGGCCTCCGACCCACAGACGGGGCAGGTGACCGGGAACGCGTAGGGCTCTGAGCCCGCGGGGCGCTTGCCCTCGACCACGCGTACGACCTGCGGGATCACGTCACCGGCCCGCTGGACGATGACCGTGTCGCCGACACGCACGTCCTTGCGGCGGATTTCGTCCTCGTTATGGAGCGTCGCGTTGGACACGACGACACCGCCCACGGTGACGGGCTCCAGCCGCGCGACCGGTGTCAGTGAGCCGGTGCGCCCCACCTGAATGTCGATCCCTTTGAGGACGGTCGTCGCCTGTTCGGCCGGGAACTTATGCGCAATGGCCCAGCGCGGTGCGCGGCTGACGAAGCCCAGGCGGTTCTGGAGTTCGAGGCGATTGATCTTATACACGACGCCGTCGATGTCGTAGTCGAGCGCCGCGCGCTGCTCGCCGATGTCGCGGTAGAGGGACAGGATGTCATCCAGGCTTGTGCACAGGCGAGAGATCGGATTGGTCTGGAACCCCCACGCCGCGATGGTTTTCAGAAAGCCCCACTGGGTCTCGGCAATGTCTGCGCTCAGTTCGCCCCACGAATAGGCAAACATGCGCAGCGGGCGGCTGGCGGTGACAGTGGAATCGAGCTGGCGCAGGCTGCCGGCCGCCGCGTTGCGGGGGTTGGCAAAGACCTTGGCCCCGGCGGCCTCCTGCGCTTCGTTGAGCGCCCGGAAGGCCGATTTCGGCAGATAGACCTCCCCGCGTACCTCCAGTACATCGGGCACATCACCAGAAATTTCGTCGGGAATGTCGCCGATGGTGCGCAGGTTGGCGGTGATATCTTCGCCCTCGGACCCGTTGCCTCGCGTCGCGCCGCGCACGAAGACGCCGCTCTCATAGCGCAGAGACACCGACAGACCGTCGATCTTGGGCTCTCCCACGATCTCCAGCGGTTCGTCCTCGCCCATATTCAGGAAACGGCGGATGCGGGCCAGGAACTCGCCCACATCCTCGTTGTCGAAGGCGTTGCCCAGCGACAGCATGGGCACGAAGTGTCGCACCTTGGCGAAGCCCTGTGCGGGCGCTGCCCCGACGGTGCGGGTGGGGCTGTCTTCGGAACGCAGATGGGGAAACGCGTCTTCCAGCGCCACGAGTTGCGCGAACAGCGCATCGTATTCCGCGTCCGAGACGGTCGGCGCGTCCTCCTGATAGTAGGCCGCGTTATGTGCGCGGATGTCCTCGGCGAGTTGCGCGTGGAGCGCGCGGGCGTCTTCCGGCGTCAGGTTTGCGGTCTCGGGTGCAGCGCTCATTTCGTCGTCGCGTTTGGGCTTGTGGCCGATTGGATCACGGAGCTTTCGACTTCGTCACGCCGCAGCCGCGGGAAAGCGGTAACCAGAGTGCCCATGATAACCAGCGCCACACCACCGACCGCAACCGCCGAAAGGGCCTCGCCAAGCCATATCCATGCGAGGATGGCCGACGCCACCGGGACCAGCGCAACGGCGGTAGCCGTCGGCGTCGCCCCCAGTGCTGCAACGGCGCGGGGATACCCGAAGGTCGATCCCCCGAACATGATGACGCCCTGGAAGACCCACTGCCCGGCAATTTCCTGCCAGGGCGCCTGCAGGATGGCGGACGGCAGGAACAGAAGGTGGAACGGGGTGAAGGTGGCGGCGGTGAAGGTCGCCACGATGGCGGCGCTGCGCACGGGGGCGACGTTCCACTTTCGCGCCAGCACGCCGAACAGAGACCAAGAGGCGGCGCCGACGGCGAACAGGATGTCTCCGATCCATTGTCTTTCGCCGCTGTTTGGACCGGCTGCGTCGATGATAAGGAACACGATACCGGCCGTGATCAGGCTGACCGAGAATGCCCGTATCGGTCCCAGACGCTCGCCTGCCAGCCACCAGGCGAACGGTGCGGTGAACAGCGGCAGGGCGCCGGCGAGGATTGTTGAGCCATGGGCCGTTGGCGCGAAGTGGTATCCGCCGAACGCGAAGACCGAAAATCCGGGACCGGCGGTCATCGCCAGCAGGAAAGCCTGCCAGAAGGAAAGCCCGGCCAGTCCATGGCGCAGCAGCCATGGCAGGAAGATCACACCGGCCACGAAGAAACGCAGGGATGTCAGGTCGTAGGGCGTGAGCGTGAGCTGCGCGCCCAGGCGGCCAGACAGGTGGAAACCCGTCCAGATGATCACGAGCGCCACCACCCAGGCCCAGCCGATGGCGCGTTCGCGCGATTTCGGGTTCACGCTTCTGTCCGGGCTGGGGCGTCGTGTTCACCGCGCATCAATCGGTCCGCAGCGGCGCGCGCTTCGTCGGTGACCTCGGCTCCGGCGAGCATCCGGGCGATTTCCTCACGCCGCTCATCTGCGTCGAGCCGTACGACCTCGGTGCGGCTGGTCTTGTCCGATCCGGACTGCTTAGCCACGCGCAGCTGCGTGCCGGCCGCCGCCGCGACTTGGGGGCTATGGGTAATAACAAGAATTTGTTGATTTTCTCGGGCGTTGGCGAGTTCTGACAGCCGGATACCGACCGCGGCGGCGGTGGCCCCGCCGATGCCGGTATCGACCTCGTCGAAGACAATGGTGCGTGTGCCGGACGTGCCCGCCAGCACGACCCTGAGTGCGAGCATGAAGCGGCTGAGTTCGCCGCCCGACGCGACCTTACCCAGCGGGCCCGGCTCGGCCCCAGGATTGGTGGCGACATCGAAGGACACACGATCGAGCCCGAAGGGAGACCAGTTATCCTCTTCCATCCGTTCGATCCGCGTGGTCAGCGCGGCGTTCTCCAGCTTTAGAGGCGGCAGTTCCCTTGCGATTCGCGCATCGAGCTCTTTCGCCGCCCTCTTGCGCGCGCGCGACAGCTTCTCTCCGGCCTCGCTGTAGCCGCGCCGCGCCGTCTCCACGGCCTGCGAGAGTGCCTCAAGGTGGTTGTCTCGGTCGTCGATAGCCATCAGCTTTGTTGCGACCTCCTGACGGACCTTCGGTAGCTCATCGCAAGACACACCGTGCCGCCGTGCTGCCGCGAACAGTGCGAACAGTCGTTCCTCGACCGCCTCCAGTTCTCCGGGGTCGGCATCCAGAGCGTGCGCGACGGAATTCAGCTCCTGGATGGCTTCAGCTAGTTCGGCGGCAGATTTGTCCAGCGCGTCAATGACCCGGGCGAGCCGTCCGCCCGAGATGGCGTCATCACGCCCCAGCAGGCGCGCGGCGCGCTGAATCAGGCTGTCGGCGCCTGGCTCACCGGTGAGTGCGTCCGAGGCTTCGTAAAGAGTTTCCACCAGCCGCGTGGCGTGCTGCAGAAGCTGGCGGCGCGAGGAAAGCTCCGCTTCCTCACCCTCCACCGGCTCCAGCCCGTCCAGTTCCTCCAGCGCTCCACGCAATTCGTCGGCTTCCGCTTGGGACGCACTGAGCGAGCGAACGGCGGCGTCGCGCGCGGCCTCGGCCTCGCGCCATGCGGCGTAGAGTTTGCCGACCCGCTCACGTTGGGTGGCAACTCCGGCAAAGGCATCAAGGGCATCGCGCTGCTGGCTGGTGTCTGCGAGCGCAAAGCGTTCGAACTGGCCATGAATCTCGACCAGCGCGTCTCCGAGTTGGCGCAAAAGACCGATGCTGACCGGCTGATCGTTGATGAAGGCGCGGCTACGCCCGTCACTGTTGACCACGCGGCGAAGGATCAGGTCTTCGCCCGGCTCGACGGAAATTTCTTGCTCGGCCAGGAGAGGCCTCAGATCGTCGAGCACGCTGGTATCGAAGGTGGCGCTGACGGAGGCCCGTGCGGCGCCGCGCCGCACGAGGCCTGAATCCGATCGTGCGCCCAGCGTCAGTCCGAAGGCATCGAGAAGGATGGATTTGCCGGCGCCGGTTTCACCGGTCAGCGCGCTGAGCCCCGCCCCGAGTGCGAGATCGGCGCGATCGATCAGGACCACGTCCCGGATCGAAAGCTCAAGCAGCATGGTGCTTCAGAACGGCCAGAGGCTGCTGAAGAACCCGCCGGTATCGGGGCGAAGGTCGGGTTTGCCGTCACCGTCGAGATCGAGAGTCTCGTCGCCTTCCACGAGTTCATAGCTGTCGAGGTACCAGTCACTGCCAGGGAAGTTGTAGCCGAGCACCGCCGCGTTCGCCTGCGCTTCGGGTTCGATTCCTAGCGCGGTGTAGGCTTCTGACAGCCGGTGCAGCGCCTCGGGTACATGGGTGGTAGTCTGGAAATCCTCAATCACCGTCTTGAACCGGTTAATCGCGGCCAGGTAGTTCTCGCGGGTCAGGTAGTAGCGCCCGACCTCCATTTCCTTGCCGGCGAGATGGTCGCGGGTCAGGTCGATCTTCAGGCGTGCGTCGCGCGAATATCGTGAGTCCGGGAATCGCCGCACGACCTCTTCGAGGCTCTGGAGGGCCAGCTCGGTGTTGCGCTGGTCCCGGCCCACATCGGTGATCTGCTCGTAGTAGCTCAGGCCTTTGAGATAGTAGGCGTAGGCGACGTCGGCATTACCGGGGTGCAGCTGAATGAAGCGATCGACGGCGAGGATCGCATCGTCGTACTTTCTGCCTTCGTAGTAGCTGTACGCCGACATGAGCTGGGCCTTGGTGGCCCAGATGGAGTAGGGGTGCTGACGCTCGACCTCGAGGAACAGATCGGCCGCCTGGCCATACTGCTCGACTTCCACGGCATCGACAGCCTCGTTATAGAGCTCCTCGACGGGGCGCTCCACATACTCCACTTCATCGGTTGAGCACGCAGCAAGCATGACCGCCCCGGTCAGTGCGAGCGCGAGGGTTCCTGTCCGAAAAGGGGAAGCACGTCTAGTCATCGGTCCGGCCGAAAGTTCGTCGCGTCCAGTCGTTTCTCGGGGCCGCGCCGGCCACTTCGATCCCGGCGGGAAACTCCAAACATTTATATCACGGCGCGAAAGATTCATACAAAAGCGGGCCGACAAAATCGGCCCGTTTCAGGAATGCATTGTGTCGTAGATTTCAACCGTTCGCGACCAGCAGTTCCGGGGTGTCGTTGTCCACGGCCTCTTTATAGCGCCATGCGGTGGGGTCAGCGAAGAGTTCGCGCACAATGGCGTGGTTCATCGCGTGGCCGGAGCGGTAGCCCTGGAAGTGGCCGGAAATCTGGGCGCCGGCGAGATAAAGGTCGCCGACACAATCGAGGATCTTGTGACGCACGAACTCGTCCTCGTAGCGCAGTCCCTCGTCGTTGAGGATCGTGTCGCCGCTGACGACGACCGCGTTCTCTAGGCTGCCGCCGCGTGCCAGGCCCATCTTGCGAAGCTGATCGACTTCCTCGGCGAAGCCGAAGGTGCGGGCGCGAGAAATCTCACCCTTGAAGGTGCCGTTGACCAGGCGGACGCTCTTGTCCTGACGGCCGATCGCATCGGTATCGAAATCGATCTCGAAGCCGACCGAGAATCCATCGGCGGGCGACAGGGAGGCCTCACGGCCCCCTTCGGACACTTCTACGCGCTTGAGGACTTCGATCATCCGGCGCCGCTTGTCCTGCGCCGCGACACCGGCGCATTCGATCAGGAAGACGAAAGGAGCGGCGCTGCCGTCCATGATGGGCATTTCCGGTCCGTCCACTTCGACGATGACGTTATCGATGCGGCAGCCAGCCAGCGCGGCCAGAAGATGCTCGACCGTGGCGATCTTGATGCCGTCGGCATTGCCGAGGGTCGTGCACAAGGTGGCTTCGACTACGTTATCGACAAGGGCCGCGATCTCGGCGCCGTTGCCGGCTGGGTCGATTCGGCGGAAAACGATGCCGGTATCGACAGGCGCGGGCTTCAGGACGATCGAGACGGTGTCGCCAGTGTGCAGACCGGTACCGCTACAGCCGATTTCGCTCTTCAGTGTCTGCTGAAAGAAACTGTCGCTCTCAAAACCGTCCGACATTCTTTGCCCCGAATCTTGCGCGCGTGCGGCGCGCGATTAACAAAATTCTTAGACTGCGTGTAGCAACTGGCCTAGTCAGCCTTCAAATCACTCTTTGTTACAGAATGTTTCGGTTTGGAAACCGCGGATTTCCGGCGAAATCCGCGGATCCCAGAACTGTTTTATTTAGTTCGCCTGACGACGGAGGAATGCTGGAATTTCGAGCATGTCCTCCTCGGCACGCGCGCTTTCACGCGGGTCCGAGGGCTTGATTCCGGCCAGGCTCTGCTGGGCCGGTTCCGGCGCCTTCACAGCTTCCCGTTCCACCGGCGCCTCGGCGACAGCCGAAGCAGAAACCGGGAAAGGAGCGGGAGCCGCTTCCGTGACGGGCCTCGGGGCTCCCGGAGCCGTTGCAGGAGGTGCCGCAATCGGTTCATGGCGCACCGGCTGGGCAGGCGCCTCGGCAACGGTTTCCTCGGCCATTGCGCGGTTCACGGCGCCGGTAACCTTCTGGAAAAGGCTGCGACCGCGCTTGCGTTCGGCCTGGGCGCCCGCATTGGCGATGGCCGCTTCTGCGAACGCATTAGCCTGACGCGGGGCAGCCGGCTTGGCTTCAGTCCGCTCAGTCGATGCAGGCTTGGGCGGGATGAACGGCGCAGACGCGGTTTGCGGCTGTGACTCCGGCTCTTTCTGCCAGGTCAGCCCGGCCTTGGTGATGTCTAGCTCAAGCTCGGTCCGGACCGGCTCGACCGCCTGCAACAGTTCATGGGACTTTTCGGCTTTCGGTTCGGGCTGGGTGTCCTCGGCCATAACCTCGGGGGAGATGTCCTCGGCCTTTTCTTCCGGGGCCTGCTCTACCTTCGTCGGCTTTGCGTGGTCCGCGTCGTGGACTAGCGAGATCATCGGTGAGCGGGGCTCGGCAGCGGCATTTGCGTCGATGCCGGTCGCCACGATGGAGACGCGCATGGTGCCTTCCATCTGCTCATCGAAGGTTGAGCCGAAGATGATGTTGGCGTCGGCGTCCACTTCCTCGCGGATGCGGTTCGCTGCTTCATCGACTTCGAACAGGGTCATGTCAGGACCGCCGGTGACGTTGATCAGAACTCCGCGCGCACCCCGCATGGATACGTCGTCCAGCAGCGGATTGGCGATAGCCGCCTCAGCGGATTCGATGGCCCGGCCGTCGCCCGAAGCTTCGCCCGTGCCCATCATGGCCTTGCCCATCTCGCTCATCACCGTGCGGATATCGGCGAAGTCGAGGTTGATGAGGCCCGGCATGATCATCAGGTCGGTAACACCGCGCACACCTGAGTGCAGCACGTTGTCTGCCATGCGGAAAGCGTCGGCGAAGGTCGTGTTCTCATTACAGATCCGGAAGAGGTTCTGGTTCGGGATCACTATCAGCGTATCGACGAAGTGCTGAAGCTCCTCGATGCCTTCATCGGCGAGCGTGGCGCGGTGACGGCCCTCGAACTGGAACGGCTTGGTCACAACACCGACGGTCAGGATGCCCTGCTCGCGCGCCGCGCGCGCGATGACGGGGGCCGCTCCGGTGCCCGTGCCGCCGCCCATGCCGGCGGCGATGAAGGCCATGTGGCTACCCTGCAGATGATCGATGATCTCGTCGAGGGCTTCTTCGGCTGCCGCACGGCCGATATCCGGACGGGCGCCCGCGCCGAGGCCGTTGGTGATGTTGGCGCCGAGTTGAATACGCCGCTGGGACGCGTTCATCGCCAGCGACTGGGCATCTGTGTTTGCCACCACGAATTCAACGCCCTCGAGATTCGAGGCGATCATGTTGTTGACCGCATTCGAACCAGCGCCGCCGACGCCGACGACGACGATACGGGGCTTGAGCTGAGAATCTGGCGGGGGAGCAGAAAGGTTGAGCGTCATGATGTCCTCCAGTTGGTCGTATCGGGAGTTGGGGAGTGAGAGGCCAAACGCGGCCGGAACGGCGACCCGCCGTTCCGGATCGCACCGAAACTCAGGGTCAGTTGTCGGGGAAGCGGGATTCTAAAAATGCTCACGGAACCACTGACCGAGCCGCCCGGTGAGGCGTCCCGGCTCCCCTTGGTGCACGGGTGACGGCATCGTCAGAGACGACGGGTTCTCGATCGCATGGGCGATAAGACCGGCACCTGTGGCAAACGCTGGACCGGCGATGGCTTCCGCTAGACCGCGGATGCGTAGGGGCCGGCCCATGCGAACCTGTTTGTCGAGAATGCGTGCGGCGAGGTCGCGTGCGCCCTGCAGTTGGCTTGCGCCACCTGTCAGGACTACGCGACGACCCGCGAAAGCCGCGAAGCCGCTGTCGTCGAGCCGCGAACGGACTAGCTCGAAGGTCTCTTCCATGCGCGGCTGGATAATGCCGTTGAGTAGTGATCGCGGAAGCTGCTGCGGTGGGTTGTGCTCATCCTCGCCTACCTGCGGCACGTCGATAAGCTCATGCTCATCGGTCTGGGCGGCGATAGCGTTGCCGTGCAGCGTCTTCAGGCGCTCGGCATGGGTGAGTGAGGTGGATAAGCCGCGCGCGACGTCGGATGTAACGTGGTTGCCGCCTACCGGGATCGTGTCGGCGAAGACCATCTCCCCGTCGTAGAAGATCGCAAGGCCCGTCGTGCCACCGCCCATATCGACAACGGTTACGCCGAGATCGGATTCGTCCTCGACCAGCGTCGCCAGGCCCGCCGCGTAGGGGGACAGGACAAAGCCGTCGATTTCCAGGTGGCAGCGCTGTACCGCGGCGCGGATCGTGCGCACGGCGTTGGAGGAGGCCGAGACGAGGTGCATGTTCACCGATAGCTTCTGGCCGAACATGCCGCGCGGGTCGGCGATGCCCTGCTGGCCGTCGATGGCGAAGCCCACAGGGATCGAATGGATCAGCTCACGCTCGTTCGCGCCCGGCATGCCATTCGCAGGCGTACCGTTGCCATGCTGGAGGATCCGGGTCTGCTGGAAGATGCGGCGCAGGTCACCCTCGTCAATCTCCTGACCGCCGATATCGACATCGACGCCCAAGATTTCTGAGCGCGGCGCACCGGCGCTGAGGTTCACGGTGACGGAGTTGATAGTTTCCTGAGCGATCTGTTCGGCCATGTGGACGGCCCTGCGAATAGCATCGGCGGCGGCTTCCACATCGACAATGGTGCCGTTGCGCACGCCCTTACAGACCTGGTGACCCGCGCCGATCACGCGCGGCTGGGCCGCCGGCGTGTTGTGGTCGTCCAGATTAGCGCGTCCCGCACGCGCGATCAGGCAGCAGACCTTACTGGTGCCTATATCCAGCACCGACACGGTTCCGGTACGAGGCTTCGCTAGCTTGCGGATCACGCTTCCGGTTCCCCCATCGAAGCTCATGTGTCTTTCCCTTTCACCTTGACCGGTTGCGCGAGATTGGCGCCCGGGCTGACACGCACGATCAGTCGGTCCGGCACGCGCAGATCGACGGCAACCACGTCACGGTCGAATAGGTCATGTTCACGCTGATATTCCTCGAGTCGATCAAGCGCGACGGCGAGCTTCTCTTCGGGAAGACGCACGTCGATCCCGGAGTGTAGACGTAGGTTCCAGCGACGATCCGATACACGTATGGCGGCTTCCGTGGCCTGTGCGACTGACGGATATGCGCGCAGTAGGTCGATCAGCTCCCCTGCGACCACCGGTGCGCCTTCGCCTACGACGAGCGGGAAGCTGGCGAAGGAGTCGAGGTCGGAATGCTGAATGGTGTGGCCGTCGAGGTCGATAAGGACTATGCGGTTGTTGTGCTGCCACAGGGCCAGCGGTTCGCGTTCCGTGACGCGCACATAGATCACGTCGGGCAGGCGGCGCGCGATCTCGGCGGACTGCACCCAGCCCATGGACTCGATGCGTGCACGCGCCTCGTCGATATCTACGCCTAGGATTGGGCTGCCGCGCTCCAGATCGAGAGCGGCGAGAATTTCCTTCGAATCGGCGCGGTTGCGGCCGCTGACGATGACATCGGTAACGCGTAGCCCGGCATCGCCGGTGATCTCGATCGCCCAGTTGCGCAAATCATTGGCGCGCGCCTGCATCCAGCCGGTTTCGGCCAGATACCAATTGCCCACGACGGACAGGCCTGCTGCGGCCACCACAAGCCCGGCGCGCATTGTGTTGCGGCGCAGGCGCGAGTGCGGACGCCGTGCGTTGCGCTTAGAATTCTTCTTGAACACAGCTCGTATCAGTCGCATTGCGCCGTCTCCACCATCCAACTCACAAGATCGGAAAAGGCGATCCCGCAGTATCCGGCTTGTTCCGGCACGAGGGACAAGCGGGTCATGCCTGGCTGGGTGTTGATTTCGAGGATTATGAGCGCGTCGTTCTCATCATCGTAACGGAAGTCCGAACGCGACACGCCGCGGCAGTGCAGGGCCTTGTGGGCGCGCGCGGCCCAGTCCATCGCCCGCGCACCGAGATCGTCGGACACGGGCGCGGGAACCAGATGTTCGGTAACCCCGTCGGTATATTTCGCTTTATAGTCGAAGAAGCCCTTGGTCGTGCGCAGTTCGGTCACGGCTAGCGGACGCGGCTCCGCGCCGGGTGCGCCCATCACGGCTACGGTCAGCTCGCGGCCGGGGATGAACTCCTCGACTAGCATGATGTCGTCGCCTATCCCGTCGGGATCTGGCCCGTTCGCGCCTTCGCGGATGATCTGGATGCCGACCGACGAGCCCTCATTGTTCGGCTTGACCACATAGGGGCGAGGCATTACGTCGCCCGCCAGAATCTCGTCCCGTGTGGCCAGGCGGCCCCTGGCGACGGCCATGCCTTCCTTCTCGAAGACGGTGCGCGCGACGGCCTTGTCCATAGCGAGTGCGGAGGCGAGCACGCCAGAATGTGTGTAGGGCAAGCCCATCAGGTTCAGCAGGCCCTGAATGTTGCCGTCTTCGCCCATGCGCCCGTGCAGCGCGTTGAACACGGCGTCGGGGCGCGGCGTCAGCGCGTCGACCAGCGTCCACACGTCGGCTCCCACGTCGATTTCGGTCACGTCGTAACCTGCTTCGCGTAGGGCGTCGGCACACTGGCGGCCCGAGGCCAGCGAGACGTCTCGTTCGGCCGAGGTGCCGCCCATCAGAACGGCCACAGTCTTTCGGGTTGTGGCGGTCATGCCTCGCCTCCCGCCGGGGTGCCAATACGCTCCAACTCCCAGACCAGTTCGATGCCCGAAGTCTCGCGAACACGGCGGCGGACCTCCTCGCCCAGCCCCTCAATATCGGCGGCCGTGGCGTTACCCGCGTTGACCAGGAAGTTGCAGTGCTTTTCAGAGACCTGCGCGCCGCCCAACTTCAGGCCCCTGCAGCCGGCCTGATCGACCAGCTCCCAGGCCTTGCGGCCGTTTGGGTTCTTGAAGGTGCTGCCGCCCGTACGGGTGCGGATCGGCTGGGTTTCCTCGCGCGATTCCTGCACCAGCTCCATGGCCTTAGTGATTTCTGACTGGTTGCCCCACACGCCTTCCATGGTGCAGCCCACGAAGATCCAGTCGGACGGCACGGACGAGCCGCGGTATCGCGGCCCCCAATCCTCGGGCGCCAGGACACGGGTCTCGCCCCGCGGTGTGAGCGCGCGCGCTTCGCGCACCAGGTCTTTGAACTCACGGCCATAGGCGCCCGCGTTCATGCGCAGGCCGCCGCCGACGGTGCCGGGGATGCCGGCCATGAACTCGAACCCGGCAATGCCCGCATCGCGCGCGGCCTTAGCGATGTTGTAGTCAAGCGCCATCGCACCGGCCTGGATGGTCGTGCCGTCGCAGCGCACGCTGGCGAAGGGACGGCCCAGGCGGATCACCACGCCCGCCACACCGCCGTCGCGGATCAGCAGGTTCGAGCCCGCGCCGAGCACGGTTACGGGAATGTCGTCGGGCTTGCTGGCGAGGAAATTGGCGAGGTCTGCCGCATCCGCCGGGCGATAGAGAACCTCGGCGGGGCCGCCGATACGGAACCACGTGTAGCGCGCGATAGCGCCATTGGGTTCGTAGGCACCACGCACCGGCGGCAGCCGGTCTAGCAGCGAGGGGGGCGAGGAGATGGCGGCCATCGTCATTCCTCCGTTCCCGTTCTGCGCGCGAGCAGGCTGTCCAGCTCGCCGGGCAAATTCTTGGCCCACGCTGTGACGGTGCCCGCGCCCAGGCAGACAACCATGTCTCCGGTACGCGCAGTAGCTGCGGTCAGCGCGGCGAGCTTGTCCGGATCGGGGAGTGGACGGACATCCCGGTGGCCGCGGGCGCGAAGCCCGTCCACCAGTGCGTCCATGTCCACTCCCGCGATCGGGGCCTCGCCGGCCGGGTAGATATCCGACACGAAAACTATGTCCGCGTCGTTGAAACAGGTGCAGAAGTCGTCGAAAAGGCTTGCTACCCGAGTGTAGCGGTGCGGCTGGAAGACCGCGATCACACGGCCGTTGGTGGCCGAGCGCGCGGCGTCGAGCACAGCGGCGATTTCTACTGGGTGATGCCCGTAATCATCGATGACGGTGATGCCATCGGCCTCTCCGGTCTTGGTGAAGCGGCGGTTGACGCCCTGGAAGGCGTTGAAGCCGGTACGGATCACCTCGTCGGGGATATCCATCTCCAGCGCGATGGTGACCGCGGCCAGCGCGTTCTGGGCGTTGTGGGTGCCGAACATCGGCAGGGTCAGCCCCTCGATGGTGCGGGCCGGGCCGCCTGCGCGCTGGTCGATGTAGACATCGAAGGTCAGGCCGTCGGAGGTGGACTGCACGTTCAGGCCGCGGATGTCGGCCTGGCGCGAAAATCCGAATGTGACGATCCGCCGGTCCACGAGCTGCGGGATCAGCGCCTGTACCTCGGGATGGTCGATGCACATGGCCGCGAAGCCATAGAACGGGATGTTCGACACGAAAGTCTTGAAGGCCTCTCGTACGCCGTCGAAGTCCCCATAGAAGTCCAGATGCTCGGGGTCGATGTTGGTGACCACTGCTATGGCAGCTGGCAGCTTGGTGAAGGTGCCGTCGGACTCATCGGCCTCGACCACCATCCATTCACCGGCACCGAGGCGAGCGTTGGTGCCGTACGCGTTGATGATGCCGCCGTTGATAACCGTCGGGTCCTGATCGGCCGCATCCAGCATTGCCGCGATCAGCGAGGTGGTAGTCGTCTTGCCGTGGGTGCCGCCTACCGCAATGGACCATTTCAGGCGCATCAACTCGGCCAGCATCTCCGCGCGGCGCACCACCGGCACCAGCCGCGCCCGTGCCGCGACAACCTCGGGATTGTCCGCCTTCACCGCCGTGGAAACCACCAGTACGGCCGCGTTCTCGATGTTCTCCGCGCGGTGGCCGATCTCGACCCCGATACCCAGATCGCGCAGGCGGCGTACATTGGCGTTGTCGGAAATGTCGCTGCCCTGCACTTGGTAACCCAGCGCGTGGAGGGTCTCGGCGATGCCACTCATGCCGATGCCGCCGATACCGACAAAATGGATGTTGCCGATGTCGAGGGGGAGGGTTCTCACTCCGCGGCCTCCCGGATGATGTCCGGATGCGTACCGTTGCCGTTTCCGTTGACGGGTATCAGGTCTTCGACGAGATCGGCCAGCCGCTCAGCGGCGTCGGGATGGCCGAGCGCGCGGGCAGCCGAGGCGACGCGCGCCAGTGCATGGGACGATTCCAGTGCGCCTTCCAGCCAGCCCGACATTGCCGCAGGGGTGAATTCACTCTGCGCCATGACCCAGCCGGCATCTGCGGCTTCCATTGCTCGAGCATTGGCCATCTGGTGGTCGTCGGCGGCGAACGGGTAGGGCACATACAACGCCGGGCGTCCGGCGGCGGTCAGTTCGGCCACGGTCGAGGCGCCGGCCCGACCGACCACGAGGTGCGCCGCCGCGAGCCGCGCGGAGATGTCGTCGAAGAAAGTCTGGAGATCGACGTCCATGTTGAGTGCCGCATAGATCGCGCGGGCTTCCTCGATATCCTCGCTGCGGCACTGCTGCGCGACGCGGAAACGGGCGCGCTGGGCCGGGGTGAGGTTGCGAAAGGCGGCGGGGACGATCTTGGAGAAGACCTGTGCGCCCAGGCTGCCGCCGACCACCAGTAGGTCAATGACACCGCTGGGCGGCGTGTAAGGACGGGCGGCCAGGGCGGCGATTTCGGCGCGGACTGGGTTGCCGACAACAGTGGCCTTGGCGTGCCCGGCGGATTTAAGACGCTGGGTCTGGGCGAAGCTCAGCGCGAAGGCCGACGCGCCGCGCGCCAGGCGGCGGTTGGCGCGGCCCAGCACGGCGTTCTGTTCGTGTATCACCGTCGGCAGGCCCGCCATGCCGGCGGCCAGGATCGGCGGTACGCAGGGGTAGCCCCCGAAACCCACGGCAATCGCGGGACGTTCGTCGCTTACGAGACGGCGCGCCTCGAAGAAGCCGCGCGCCAGCGCTGTAAGGCCCTGGAACAGACCCTTCACGCCACCGTGCAGGCTGCGTGCGGAAATCGTGTGGCGCACCACACCCGGCGCGAGGCCGAGGACATTCTCTGGCACTGCCGCGCCGCGCGGGTCGGTTGCGAACAGCACGGTGTGCCCGCGCGCGACTAGCGCATTGGCGAGCGAGACGGCGGGGAACATGTGGCCGCCTGTGCCGCCGGCGCAGATTAGGACGGGGCGCGTGCTCATGCCGAGCCCCCCGACCCGATCCGGCGCCGGGTCAGCGCGAGGGTCATGCCGAGACCGAAAGCGACTCCCAGCAGCGACGAGCCACCGTAGCTGATGAACGGAAGCGTCATGCCCTTGGTCGGGATGAGCTGCAGGCTGGAACTCATGTTTATGAGCGCCTGAAGCCCGAACTGAACCAGCAGGCCGGAGACGGCCAGCAGGATGAACAGGTTATGCTCGGACATCGCCCGGGCCATGCCGCGAAGCACGATGAAGGCAAACAACGCGACAATCATGAGGGTCAGGATTAAGCCCAGTTCCTCGCCTGCGACCGCGAACACGAAATCGGCGTGGGCATCGGGAAGCACTGTCTTCACCTGACCCTCGCCCGGGCCGCGTCCGAACAACCCGCCGCTGGAGAAGGCCTCGATGCTACGCTCGATCTGGTAGGTATCGCCCGATTTCGGATCCAGGAACCGGTCGATGCGGCTCGTTACATGGGGCAGCGTGAAGTAGGAGCCCACAATGCCGGACACGCCCAGAACCAGCATTCCCGCGACCAGCCACATGGGCAGGCCGGCCAGGAAGAACTGGGCCATCCACACGCAGGAAATCACGATGGCTTGGCCAAGGTCCGGCTGGGCAATGACCAGGCCGAGCACCAGCGCGAACAGGCCGGTGCAGATAATCCGGCCCGGGAATTTTGGGTCGTGGGCGGCTTCGCTGAACAACCAGGCCGTGACCACGGCGAAGGTTGGCTTCACGAGTTCGGTCGTCTGCAGGGAGAAGCCTGCGATGGGAAGCCAGCGGCGCGCGCCCTTGATCTCGACGCCTAGCACCAGCGTTGTGGCCAGAAGGACGATGCAAACCAGGAACGCTATAACTGCGGTTCGGCGCACCTGGGTGGGCGTCAGGGCGGATACGCCGACGATCAGTGCGATCGCGACCGGTAGCAGCATGAAATGCCGCTTGATGAAGTACAGCGCGTCGAGGCCGATCCGTTCGGCCACGGCGGGGCTGGATGCGGCGGCGAGCAGTGCGCCGAAGGCCATCAGCGCGGCAATTGCGACCAGGCTCCAGCGGTCCACGGTCCACCACCAGCGACCTAGTATCGATGTGTCGGCGCGGGTGAACGGGGTCATGCCACACCTCTGCGCTCGGCGGGCATGAAGCCATCGAGTTTGCGCACGGTCTCGCGGAACACGTCACCTCGTGCCTCGAAGCTGCGGAACTGGTCGAAGGATGCGCAGGCCGGCGACAGCAAGACGATAGCGCTGTCCGCGCCGTCGCGTTCGATCTGGGCCACGGCGTCGGCGATGGCGGTCTTGAGGTCGCCGGAACAGGTCATCGAGATCGCATCCCCGATGGTGTCGGCGAAGTCGTCGGCGGCTTCGCCGATCAGGAAGGTGTGGCGGACCCGTTCGAACAGTGGGGCCAGAGTTGCGATGCCGCCTTCCTTCGCGATGCCGCCGGCGATCCAGTAAATGTTGTCGTATGCCGCCAATGCATGAGCCACGGCTTCGGCGTTGGTCGCCTTGGAATCGTTTACGAACCGCACGTCGCCGCGATAGCCGACAAGCTCCTGGCGGTGCGCGAGACCCGGGAAGGTGCGGATCGCATCCGCGATGCGGGCGGCTTCGACACTCTCACCGGCAATCGCGCTACACGCGGCAAAGGTGGAGGCGACGTTCTGGGCGTTGTGCAGGCCCGGCAGGGTTTCCAGGCTCGCGAGCTCGAGCATGCGCCCGGCCTTGCCAGCGCGGTCATCGATCAGCCAGCCGTCCGCTATATAGATACCGCCGGGCCGGGCCTCGCGTGTAGAAATCGCGATGACGTCTGCGGCGCCAGACTGCGAGAGGTCGTCGAAGATCGCCCGGCAGTTGTCATCGTCCACGCCGAGGATGGCGGTCTGTCCCGCCCTCTGGCCGTCGAAGATGCGGCGCTTGGCGGCGATATAGCCATCAATGCCGCCGTGCCGGTCGAGGTGGTCGAGCGTGATGTTGAGCAGGATCGCGACGTCGATCACGGCGCGCGGGAGCAGCTCCAACTGGTAGGACGAAAACTCGATCACATAGACGCCCGAACGACCCATGGGCGGCAGGGTCAGGCCCGGCGCGCCGATGTTGCCGCCGATGGCACTGGCGATGCCTAGTTCCGACAGTACATGGCCGATCAGGGCCGTGGTGGTGGACTTTCCGTTGGTGCCGGTGATGCCGACATAGCGGGCATTCGGCTCGGCGCGGGTGAGCAGTTCGAGGTCGCACAGGATCTCGCATCCGGCGGCGCGCGCACGCTCGATCATCGGGTGCGAATGAGGGTGTCCGTGGGGAATGCCCGGACTGAGGACCAGTGCGGAGACGTTCGTTAGGTCTTGAGCGTTAAGGTCGGCAGGCTCGATTCCGCGCGCACGCGCAGCGGCGCGGCGGTCGTCATTGTCGTCCCAGGCCAGTACACGCGCGCCGGCACTGCGCAGCGCGGTCGCGGCGCTCAGGCCCGACACGCCGAGGCCGAGCACGGCGAAGCTCTGTTCGGCGAAGGCCGAGAGGTCGAGGCGGGAGGATGTGACGGGACCGTTCATCGCCTCACCGCAGCTTCAGGGTAGCAAGACCGGCGAGCGCGAGCACCAACGCGATGATCCAGAAGCGGATCACAATGGTCGGCTCGGCCCAGCCTTTCTGTTCGAAATGGTGGTGCAGCGGCGCCATCCGGAAGACGCGCTTGCCGGTTATTTTGAAGGACGCGACTTGTACGATGACGGAAACGGTCTCGAGCACGAACAGGCCGCCGATAATCGCCAGCACCAGCTCGTGTTTGGTGATGACCGCAATCCCGCCCAGCGCACCGCCCATGGACAGCGAGCCGGTGTCGCCCATAAAGACCATGGCCGGCGGCGCGTTGAACCACAGGAAGCCAAGGCCTGCGCCGATCAACGCCGCGCAGAAGACCGTCAGCTCACCCGCACCCGGCACGGAAAACAGCAACAGGTAGTTCGAGAAAACTGCGTTGCCGGCGAGGTAGGAGATCAGGCCAAAGCAGCCTGCCGCGATCATCACCGGCACGATGGCCAGTCCGTCCAGCCCGTCGGTGAGGTTGACAGAGTTCGACGAACCGACAATCACGAAGATCGCGAAGGGCAGGAAGAACCAGCCCAGGTCCAGAAGGAAGTTCTTTACGAAGGGCAGGGCGAGGCCTGTCGTCAGATCGCCAGGCATTAGATACATGATCCAGGCTGTGGCTGCGCTGGCGACGAGGACTTCGGCCGCCAGGCGCACGCGGCCTGGGATCCCTTTGGCATGGGACTTGGTCAGCTTGCGGTAGTCGTCTGCGAAGCCGATCGCGCCGAAGCCGATTGTGATGAGTAGTAGAGCCCAGACATAGCCGTTGCGTAGGTCGGCCCAGAGAAGGGTGCTGACGATGATCGCCAGCAAAATCAGGAAGCCGCCCATGGTGGGCGTGCCCGCCTTCTTGAAATGGGTTTGCGGTCCGTCCTCGCGGATCGGCTGGCCGCCTGGCTGCTGCTGACGCAGCCAGCCGATAATCATCGGCCCGAACAGGAAGGCGACGGCAAGCGCCGTGACCAACGCGCCGCCGGCGCGGAAGGTCAGCGAATTGAACAGGTTGAATAGGATGAACTGATCGGACAGCGGGGCGAGCAGGTTATACAGCATGGCGCGGCTCCCCAATGTCGTGCCTCGACATATCGAGTGTATTCAGCGCCTCGACCACCGCGGCCATACGGCTGCCCAGAGAGCCCTTCACCATCACCACATCCCCCGCACGCACGGCATCGGCGACAATCGGAGCGAGGGCGGTTGAGTCCTCGGCATGTCCGCCGCGAACCTGCGGCGTCAGCGCAGCATGGAGTTCGCGCATGTTCGGGCCCGCACAGAACACGAGGTCGATGTCGCTGGCCTCCAGTTCACGTGCGAGTGCGGCGTGAAGTTGCGGTGCGGTGTCGCCGAGTTCGAGCATATCGCCCAGAACGGCGATCCGGCGTCCGCCACCATGCGGTTTGCTCGATGCTAGGACGGAAATCGCGGCGCGCATCGAGGCGGGGCTGGCGTTGTAGCTATCGTCGATCACGGTCAGCGTGTCGCCATGGAGATGGATTTCGCTGCGCGCGCCGCGCCCGCGCGGGGCTTTGAGCTGGGCGAGTGCCTCGGCGGCGTGGTCGAGATCGCCGCCCAGCGCGTTCACGCTGGCCAGTACGGCCAGGCTGTTCTGGACCCAGTGGCGGCCCGGTACGTTCAGGCGATAGCGGACAGTCTCACCCCGGATTGTGGCGGTCACGTCGCTGCCTTCGGCTGTCTCGGCGTAGGCCGATAGACGCACCTCGGCTTCCGGATGAGCGCCAAAGCCGATGATATGCTTGACCCCATGGGACCAAGCGCGTGCCACGAGGACAGCGAAATAGACATTGTCGCGGTTCAGGACGGCAGTGCCGTCAGCTGCAATGCCGTCGAAGATTTCGGCCTTGGCGTCTGCGATCTCCGCGACGTGGTCGAAGAATTCCAGATGCACTGCCGCGATCGTGGTGATGATCGCCACGTCGGGATGAGTGAACCGGGACAGCGGCGAGATTTCGCCCGGGTGGTTCATACCCATCTCGATCACGGCATAGTCGGATTCGCGCGGCATGCGCGCCAGCGTCAGCGGCACGCCGATGTGGTTATTCAGGTTGCCGACAGTCGAATGGATGGTGCCGAGCGCGCCGAAGGCCAACGTGAGCGCTTCTTTGGTGCCGGTCTTGCCGACGGAGCCTGTCACCGCAACGACACGCGCATTGGTGCGATCACGGCCTGCCCGCCCGAGCGATTCCAGCGCTGCCTGCGTGTCGTCCACCATCAAGAGATTTCGGTCCGCGCCGATGCCTTCCGGTACCCGAGAGACAATGGCCGCGGAAGCACCGGCGTCGAAGGCGCGGCCGACGAATTCATGCCCGTCGAAATTTCTCGCCGGAAATGGCGACGAAGAGGTCGCCCTCATCGCAGGACCGGCTGTCGATGGACACGCCCGAGGCTGTCCAGTCGTGTGTGCCTGCGGACAGACTGCCTTTCGCCGCCGCGCGGACTTCCTCGGCATACCAGAGCGGTGACACAGCGTTCATGCCGCCACCTCCCCGCCTGCATCGTGGATGATCTCCGCCGCGACGGTGACATCGTCAAAGGGAAGGGCCGTCGCGCCGACGATCTGCCCGGTCTCATGACCCTTACCGGCAATTATCAGTGCGTCGCCCGGCGCAAGCTGTGCGACGGCAGCTGCGATGGCCTCGGCGCGGTCGCCGATATCATGTGCGCCCGGGCAGCCCTGCATGACCTGGCTTCGGATCGTTTCCGGCTCTTCGCGGCGCGGGTTGTCGTCGGTGACGATCACGTCGTCGGCAAATTCGACCGCTACTTCGCCCATAATCGGGCGTTTCCCGGAATCCCGGTCTCCACCCGCACCGAAGACGACATGCAGGTGTCCAGCGACATGGGGCCGGATCGCGGTCAGCGCGGTTTTCAGCGCATCGGGCGTATGAGCGTAATCAACAAAGACTTGTGCGCCATTCTCTAGCGTGCCGACCCGCTGCATGCGCCCGCGCACGCCTCGCAGATGGGCCAGCGCATTGAAGGTCTCTGCGACATCGCTACCGGTCTCGATCGCCAGGCCGAGCGCGGCGAGGGCGTTGTAGGCCTGGAAGCCGCCAATGAGGCCGAGCCTCGTCTCGTAGCTGCGCCCCCTGATGGTCACGCACAGGCGCAGACCGTCGGGCTGGGCCGAAAGATCGGCGATATGGATGTCACTGGTCTGGTTGCCGAAGCTGCGGATCCGGTGGCCTGCTGTGCGGCAAACCTCTGCAATGGCTTCGAAATAAGGGGAATCGGCGTTCAGGACCGCCGCGCCGTCATGGGGCAGCAGGTAGCGAAACAACCGCAGCTTGGCCGCGAGATAGGCCTCGTCGGTCTTGTGATAGTCGAGGTGGTCGCGCGACAGGTTGGTGAAGGCTGCTGCCGCGAACCGCACGCCGTCAAGGCGATGCTGGTCGAGGCCATGGGACGATGCTTCCAGCGCCAGGTGGTCCAAGCCGGCGCGCGCCAGATCAGCCAGTGTCTGGTGGAGGGTGACCGGATCGGGCGTGGTCAGGCTCGGGCCGCTATCGAAGCCGTCGGCATCGAGGCCAAGCGTGCCCATACTGGCCGACTTGTGGCCCAGATGCGCCCAGATCTGGCGTGTGAAGCCTACCACCGACGACTTGCCGTTGGTGCCGGTTACGCCGACCACGGTGCGCGGCTGTTTGTCATAAAAGCGGGCCGCGAACTGGGACAGGCGCAGGCGGGGATTCTCATCGGTGATGAGTTGGGTGTCCTCGGTGGTGCTGCCAGGCAGCTTCGTGCCGCGCGGTGCCAGCACGGCAACGGCGCCGCGTGCAACCGCGTCTTTGATGAAGTCCCGCCCGTCGACGCCGGAATTCTCGGTCGCGCTGGGTAGCGCGGCGAACAGATAGCCCGACTTCACCTGGCGGCTATCCGCCGTCAGGCCGGAGATTTTCGTGTCGCGGGTGATGGGATCGACGTTCGCCATGTCGTGCACCAGCTCAGTTAGTCGCATCGGAACGTATCCGCGCGGCCGTGGTTGCGGCGACGTTGAGGGCGCGTACGATCTCGGGCGCCTCTTCGTGGAACGGGGCGATGGCGAACAGGGGCGCCACGCGAGCGATGACGGAGCCGACGACGGGAGCGGCGGTCCAGCCGCCGGTCGCGAAACCGTGGCTCTCCTTGATTCTCTTAGGCTCGTCGAGCATCACGTACACGACGAAGCGCGGCATATTCGCGGGGAACACGCCGACGAAGGAGGAGATCAGCGAGTTACGCTTGTAGCTGCCGTTGACCTGCTTCTCGGCTGTGCCGGTCTTGCCGCCGACCAGATAGCCGGGGGCTTCGGCGTTCTTGCCGGTGCCCTTTTCGACCACGAGGCGGAGCAGGCGGCGCATTTTGTCGGAGGTCTCTGCGGCGAACACCTGCACGCCGCCGGTTGCAGGTGTCCTGTCGCGAATCAGCGTGGCCGGGCGCAGGATACCACCATTGACCGTCGCGGCGACCGCGCTGGCCAGGTGCAACGGGCTGACGGCGATGCCATGGCCGTACGCGATGGTCATCGTGTTGATTTCACGCCACTGCGCAGGATACATCGGCTGCGCCTGCTCGGGCAGCTCGATGCTGGTCCGGCGAAGCAGGCCTAGATGGCCGAGATATTTGCGCTGGGCTTCGGTGCCGATATCCAGTGCCATCTTCGCCGAGCCGATATTCGAGGAGTGTTCGAAGATCTCCGGCACGGTCAGCCAGCGGTTCTCTGCGTGAAAGTCGGATATGCGGAAGCGCGAGATGCGGATCGGCTTGGTTGCGTCGTAGCGCTTGGTCAGCGTTGCGGCACCGGTTTCCAGTGCGATGGCGTGGTTGAAGATCTTGAAGACCGAGCCGAGCTCATAGACACCCAGCGTGATGCGGTTGAAACGGGTCTCATCCGGTGCCTGCGCCGGGGCGTTTGGATCAAAGTCTGGCAAGGACACCATCGCGACCACTTCGCCGCTGTGCACATCCATTACTATGCCGCCGCCGCCGATGGCCTTGAACTTTTCGATCTGGGCGGCGAGTTCCTGGCGCAGGATCTGCTGCACACGGATATCGACGGACAGCCGCAGCGGCTCCTTGGCGCCTGCGATCGCGGCGTCCATGCTCTGCTCAATCCCAGCGATACCGACATTATCGACATTGGTGAAGCCGACGATGTGGGCGGCAAGATGGCCGTGCGGATAAACCCGCTGTTCTTCGTCCTGAAAGTCGAGGCCCGGGATTCCGAGGTGGTTGACCAGAAATTTCTGACGCGGGGTTAAGTTGCGGCGGATCCAGACGAAACTCTTGTCGGAGGCCAGCTTCGCCGCGAGTACTTCTTCGCTGACATCGGGCAGCACTTGGGTAATGCGCGCGGCGGCGATGTCCGGGTCCGAAATCTTGTGCGGATTGGCGTAGAGCGATGCCGTGCGTAGGTTCGTGGCTAGCAGCGTGCCGTTGCGATCCACAATATCGGCACGCGACATGGTGGAAGGGCGGACGATCTCGCGCGCGGCGGCGCGGCGCAGATTGTCATTGGCGTTGAACACGACCACGTCGCACAGGCGCACGCCGACCACGAAGAACGCGGCCGCCATCAGCGCCCCACCGATCAGAAGGCGCGTGCGCGCCGTATCGATGGCCTTTTTCTTGATGCTCTCGAACTCGATCCGGGCGCTCATCACTGCGCTCCCGGGCCGGTGATTTCACGCAGTACGTCGTCAAGCGAGCGGTCGCTGTCGGTAACGGCCGGTTCGGCGGACGCGACGACCGGTACATTGCCTGTGCTCGCGTCTTGGGTCGCGGCTACTTCGACCACGGGGCGGTCCGGGGTATCCGGCTTGGTGCGCGGTGCGCCGGTCTGGATGGAAATCGCGGAACCCAGGCCACCTAGCACCGTGCGTGCGGGACTGTCGGGCGTCTCGACGTTCGGGCGGGCGGGCAGGGCGCCGGACCCAGCGAGCTGCGAGCCTGAGACCGGCACCAGGTCGAGGTGACGGCGGGCCAGTTCCTCCAGCCGTTCGGGCTGGTTGAGGAAGCTCCACTCGGCGCGCAACACGTGGATGGCATCGCGGTCATCGCGGATATCGCGATTGAGTGTCGTCAGCCGGTTGTCCAGCTCGGAAACCTCGAAGGAAACGTGGAACAACGCGCCGCCCGCAGCGGCGGCCAGCGCCATTAGGACGAAAGAGGTCGGGCGCGAGATCATGCGTCACCCCCGGCCTCGTCCCAGACGGGCGCATCTGTGCGTTCGCCCACGCGCAGGCGGGCGGAACGCGCACGCGGGTTGGAGGCGGTCTCGTTGTCCGTGGGGCGGATCGCTCGGCGCCTGGGAAGGCGCCATGCGGGCGTGTGGCGCTGTGCCGCCTCAGGCATGTGGCGCGAGCCGTGGCTGTCGCCACCGCTGCGCGTGCGCAGGAAGGCCTTAACCGGCCGGTCTTCAAGCGAATGGAAGGAGACGACAGCCAGCCGCCCACCCGGCTTCAGGATGTGTTCGGCGCCGATGAGGCCGCGCTCTAGCTCGCCCAGTTCGTCGTTCACGTGAATGCGGATCGCCTGGAAGGTGCGGGTCGCCGGATCGACCTTGGTGTTGCGCGATTTCGGTAAGGCGTTGCGGACGATCTTGGCCAATTGGCCGGTGGTTTCGATGCGAGCCTCGGTGCGGGCGGTCACGATGGCGAGGGCAACCCGGCGGGCATGGCGCTCCTCGCCCAGGTCGCGGATGAGGGTGGCGAGCTCGTTTTCGTCGGCCTCGTTGACCAGATGGGCGGCGCTGTCGCCCTGGCGCTCCATGCGCATGTCCAGCGGTCCATCCTTCATGAAGGAGAAGCCGCGCTCTGCGATATCGAGCTGGGGCGACGAGAGCCCGAGGTCGAGGGTAACACCATCGACGGCATCGAAGCCGAGATCGCGCACCAGCCGTTCCATGTCGCCGAAGCGACCTGGAATCAGCACCAGGCGCGCGCCGTAGATCTCGACTAGGGGCTCGTTGCGGGTAATGGCGTCGGGATCTCGGTCGATGCCCAGAACCGTGCAGTCCGCGGCGTCCAGGATGGCGCGGGCGTAGCCGCCGCCGCCCAGGGTGCCGTCAACGTAAATGCCGCCATCTCGCGGAGACAGGGCGTCGAGCACTTCGTTGATAAGAACCGGGGTGTGAGCGGGAGTCGCGCGGACTCCGGCATTTTCAGAATGACGCGGGGACCGCGCCATCATAACGGCTGACCTCCCTCGGCACCGGGCGGGGCTGACGGGCGAAGCGTCAGGCCTTTCTCGGCAGCCTGACGCACGGCGTCAGCCTGGTAGTCGGCGAAGGTATCAGGGTTCCAGATTTCAAACTGCGGGCCGCGGCCGACAAAGGCAGCACGGTCGGTCAGGCCCGCATGGGCAATGAGGTTTTCCGGAAGCATGATCCGGCCCTCGCCGTCGAATGCGAGCTGCTGGGCGTTGGCGAAGAGGGCGGCCGTGAGCGTGTCGTGCTCGTCGGAGAACATATCGTAGGCGTCAACGCCCGCGCCGAGCTTCTCCATCCAGTCCATGCCGCCGCACTGGGCCGCGGGATGCTTGAAGGACGGGAAGGCGACAATCCCGTGAAACGCCTGGCCGGACAGCACAGAACGAAACGCCGCAGGAACGGATACCCGCCCCTTGCGATCGACCTTGTTGATCATGGTCGAAAGGAACAACGCCATCGTCTCCGCTGGCCACTGGATCGCCCCGGTGGCACTCGCCCCTCTGTCTACCTTGGCCTACGCACCAAAATGGGATTGTTTGGGATATCATGGGATCAAATGGGTCGTCAACGACAAAACCAGTAAAAACTGTGATATTTTCGAGTATTGTTGATCCCCTATTTTCATTTCCGAAGTAACCCGAATCTTCTCTGCGCCCGCATCGCGTCGGCGCAAACAAAATCCTCGCCGAATAAAGCGGCGGAACTTTGTTCTTGTAATGTTCTTTTCTTGGTAGAAAAATGCCAGGCGGCCTGTAAGCCGGGTTCTGTCCCCGCTTGCGCGGGAGATGGCCATTCATCTGGGACGCCCGTCGCCGAACGCCTCGCGCGACCCACCCGGACAGCGGCGCGGAAGTGCGCCATATGCCGTCCCTACTCGGTCTTGCTCCCGGTGGGGTTTGCCGTGCCGCCGCCGTTGCCGGAGGCGCGGTGCGCTCTTACCGCACCCTTTCACCCTTACCCCCTTTGAGGGGCGGTTTCCTTTCTGTGGCACTTTCCCTGGGGTCGCCCCCGCCGGCCGTTAACCGGCACCGTACTTCCGTGGAGCCCGGACTTTCCTCACGCGGACGGGTTTCCCCATTGCCCGCGCGCGGCCATCCGGCCGCCTGGCGGGCGAACGATTAGGCCGAAGCGGCGCGTTCCGCAACCAGCGCGTGAACGGCGGCGAGGCGGGCGCGGGTCTGTTCGTCGGCAATTCCGTTGAAGTTTTCGGGCCGGAACCGGCGCTGGAAGGCGGAAAGCACCACCGGCAGGTCGTTCTCGATTGTGTCGTAACCGATGGCCTGCAGGTAGGACGCGACGTCGGTTTCGGCGACTGGACCAGCCTCCGCGTCGGTCCACAGGCCGATCCCGGCTTCGGCGAGCGGGCGCCAGGGAAACAGTTCGCCCGGATCGATCTTTCGGGAAGGCGCGATGTCCGAATGGGCGACTACGTTGCGCGCTGGGATCGGGTGCCGAGCGAGGATGCCTTTGCCCAGTTCGATCAACACCGCGATCTGCGCGTCCGGGAAGGGCCGGTAGCCATAGTCGTGGCCGGGATTGGACAGTTCGATCCCGATGGAGCGCGAATTGATGTCGCGCCAGCCGCACCATGCACCGACCCCGGCGTGCCAGGCGCGCTCGGTCTCCTCGACCAGCCGCCAGGTGGTTCCGTCCTCGTCGATCAGGTAGTGGGCGCTCACCCTAGAGGCCGGGTCGCACAGCCAGTCGCGCGCACGTTCGGTGAGCATCATGCCCGTGTAATGGATCACCAGTGTATCGATCACCGGATCGAGCCCGCGTTCCGGCTTGCGCGCGTTGCAGTTGGGCGAGCGGAACTCGGTGATTATGTCCAGTCCGCTCACGTTCGGTGCTTTCATGGGGCCGCCTTGTGCGCCAGTTCCTCGCGCCGGGCTTCCAGCACCAGCCAGCGTTCCTCGGCATCGCCGATGGCGATCTCGACCTCCGACAGCTTCTTCGCCGCATTCTCGTAAGCGTTGCGGTCCTTGGCGAAGAGATCCGGGTCGGCCAGCACCACCTCCAGCTTTTCCCTCGCGGTTTCCAGCGCGGCGATGCGGTCCGGCAGGTTTTCCAGCTCGTGCTGTTCCTTGAAGGACAGCTTTTTCGCCACGGCCGGGGGCGCCGGTTTCGGCGCGGCTTTTGCGGCCTGCTTCTTCCGGTCCTTCTCCCGGTCAGCTTCGCGCGCGGCGCGCTTGCGCTGGGACAGGTAGTCGGAATACCCGCCGGGATACTCCTCCACCACGCCGTTGCCCTCGACCGCGATGGTCGAACTGACGATGCGGTTCAGGAAATCGCGGTCATGGCTGACCAGCAGGACGGTGCCGTCATAGCTGTCGAGCATGTCAATCAGCACGTCGAGCGTGTCCGCGTCGAGGTCGTTGGTCGGCTCGTCCAGCACCAGTAGGTTCGACGGCTGGGCGAGGATCTTCGCCAGTAGCAGCCGGTTGCGTTCGCCGCCGGACAACGTGCCGACGGGTGCGCGGGCCTGTTTCTCGTCGAACAGGAAGTCGCGCAGATACGCGACCACATGGCGGGGCGTGCCGCGCACGTTGATCGAATCCCCGCCCTGGGGCGCGAGCGTCTGCCAGAGCGTGTCGTCCGGGTCGAGCTGGGCGCGGGTCTGGTCGAAGAACGCCATCGTCAGGTTCTTGGCGCGGCGCAGGCGGCCGCTGTCGCGCTCTTCCTCGCCGATCAGGATCTTCAGCAGCGTCGTCTTGCCCGCGCCGTTGGGGCCCAGGATGCCGACCCGGTCACCGCGCACGATGCGGGTGGAGAACCCGTTGATGATCTTCTGCTCGCCATAGGACTTGGTGAGGTTCTCGCACTCGATCACCAGCCGGCTGGAAAGGGGCCCTGAGTCCAGTTCGAACTCGGCGAGCTTCTCCCCGGTCAGCAGCGCCTTGCGCTGGGCGCGCAACTGGTCGAGCTTCGCCAGACGGCCCTGGTTTCGTTTGCGCCGGGCCGTGACGCCGCGCTCCAGCCAGCGCGCTTCGGCCTTCAGCTTCTGGTCCAGCTTGCGTGCGGCGGCCACTTCGGCTTCGGCGACCCGCTCGGTCCACGCGTCGAAGCTGCCATAACCTTGCGCGTTGTGACGCAGCACGCCGCGGCTCATCCAGAAGGTGTCGGTGGTTACGGCTTCAAGAAATGCGCGATCATGACTGATGACGATCAGGGTCCTGCGGCGTTCCACCAGGTCGCGTTCCAGCCGTTCAATGGTCGGCAGATCCAGATGGTTGGTCGGCTCGTCCAGCAGCAGCACGTCCGGGTCAGCGAGCATCGCCTGGGCCAGCGCCGCGCGCCGCGCCTCACCCCCGGACAAGGAGCTACCCAGCCGGTCGCCGTCGATATCGACTCGCGACAGGGCCGCATCCACCTCGTGCCGGGGCGCACCGTCCTTGCCCGCAACGAACTCGGTCACGGTCTGGCCAGATACGAACGGCACGTCCTGGGGCAGATAGCCGATGGTCAGGCCCGGCTCTACGTAAAGCTCGCCCGTGTCCGGCACGATGAGGCCGGCCAGCACCTTCATGATGGTTGATTTGCCCGATCCGTTGCGGCCCACCAGGCAGGCGCGCATACCCGGCGTGACCGACAGTTCCGCGCGGGTGAACAGCGGCGCGCCGCCGAAGCTGACGGCAGCGTCCTTGAGAGCGAGCAGGGGTGGGGCGGAAGCCATGGTTCGCGCAGTCAGCGAATGCCCCGTTGGGCGCTGATCCGGTCATACGCCGCGTTGATCGCCGCCAGCTTGTCGTTGGCGATCTCGACGAACTCTTCCGGCATGCCCTGGGCGATCAGCGCATCGGGATGATTTTCGCGCACCAGCTTGCGGTAGGCCGCTTTAACAGTGTCGTAGTCCGCGTCGTGGGGGATGCCGAGGACCTTGTAGGGGTCGGCCTCGTCGGGCCCCATGTTCTGCTCACGGATGCGGGCGAAGTCGGTTTCGGAAAATCCGAAGATGGCCGACACGTTCTTCAGGTAGGTCAGCTCGTCGTCATGGACGACACCATCGGCCAGCGCGATGTGGAACAGGCAGTTGAGCAGTTCTTCCAGCACGGCCGGGTTGGACGCGAACATGCCGGAGACCTGGCGCGCATAGGCCTCGTAACCCGCGGCCGATTTGCGCGCGAGGTTGAACACCTTGGCGACGTTCGGGGCTTCTTCGGGTGCGACCTTGAACACGCGGCGGAAGGCACGAATCTCGTCCGGGGTGACCACGCCGTCGGCTTTCGCCAGTTTTGCACCCAGCGCGATTACGGCGATGGTGAAGCCGACCTGCTTGGTGGGGTCACCGTCCCCGGTATCCGCCGCGTTTTCGCGTGCCTTGTCGTACAGGTGTCCTGCGCCGGCGCCGATCAGTGCGCCCAGCGGACCGCCGATCACGAACCCGGCCGTGCCGCCGATGACCTTGCCCCAGATACTCATGGCGCAACGTTTAGCGGAAACACGCGGCGGGCGAAACGCTGTCCCGCAGATATACCTTGGCCATGCGCGTCGGATGTATGGTATCCGCGGCCGCTTGCTGCCATTATGCCGTGCAGGCCCGGAGCGGCCTCGCCTACGAAAAGGAAAACCTCATAACGTTCCGTACGCTTCTCGGCGCTGCCGTGATCCTGGGTGGAGGCGCAGCAGCGCCCGCCGTACACGCGGACGATTTCTCGTTCACGTTTGAAAAGGGCGACATTCCCCTGTGCAACACGGGTTACCCCAACCGGGTGGACAATCCGATCTTCACCCTGAAGAACGTGCCCGAAGGCACCACGGAAATCCGCTTCTCGCTGACCGACCTGGATGTGCCCAGCTACAACCATGGCGGCGGGTCGGCGGACTATTCCGGCGGCGACGTGATCCAGCCGGGAGAATTCTCCTATGAGAGCCCATGTCCGCCGAGCGGGTCGCACAATTATGATTGGAGCGCACGGGCGCGTAACGCGGACGGCGACACGCTGGCGAGGACACGGTCTTCCAAGAAGTACCCCTGACCGGGGAACGTGTTCTGTCCGGAGACAAGCCACTTTGACTTTTGGAGCGTGAAAAACCAGTCTCGGGTTCGGCTCTACAAGGTGTATTTTGATGGGTGCGGACAACCAGACATCCGGCAGTCTCTGGCATTTCTGGATCGACCGAGGCGGCACGTTCACCGACATCGTCGGGCGTGCGCCGGACGGTTCCTTGCGTACCCACAAGCTGCTGTCGGTCAATCCCGAGCATTATGACGACGCGGCGGTGCAGGGCATCCGCGATCTGCTGGGCCTGATGGACGGCGATCCCATCCCGTCGGCGCAGATCGGCGCGGTGAAGATGGGCACGACCGTCGCCACCAACGCGCTGCTGGAGCGCAAGGGCGACCGCACCCTGCTGGCAACCACGCGCGGCTTCCGCGACGCGCTTCGTATCGGCTACCAGGCGCGTCCGCGCCTATTCGACCGGAATATCGTCCTGCCGGAACTGCTCTACGAGCAGGTCGTGGAGATCGACGAGCGGGTGAACGCCCAGGACGAGGTCATCGTCCCGTTCGATGCGGACGGCGCGCGCGCCGCGTTGCAGGTAGCCTATGACGACGGCATCCGTGCCGTGGCCATCGCATTCATGCATGGCTACCGGATGCCGGACCACGAGAAGGCCTGCGCACAGATCGCGCGCGAGATCGGCTTCACCCAGATTTCCGTCAGCCACGAGACCGGTCCTCTCATCAAGCTGGTGGGCCGTGGCGATACCACGGTGGTCGATGCCTATCTTTCGCCAATCCTGCGGCGGTATGTGGACCGGGTGGCCGACGACCTGGGCGATGTGAACCTGATGTTCATGCAGTCCAATGGTGGGCTGACCGACGCACGCATGTTCCAGGGCAAGGACGCTATCCTGTCCGGCCCGGCGGGTGGCGTGGTCGGTGCGGTGCAGGTCAGCGAGGCGGCCGGGTTCGACCGGATGATCGGCTTCGACATGGGCGGCACGTCCACCGATGTGACTCATTACAACGGGACCTTCGAGCGCGCTTTCGAGACGCTGGTCGCGGGCGTGCGCATGCGTGCGCCGATGATGCAGATCCACACCGTCGCGGCGGGCGGCGGGTCCATCTGTTTTTTCGATGGCGCGCGCTACCGCGTAGGGCCCGAAAGCGCGGGCGCGGACCCGGGCCCGGCCAGCTACGGCAAGGGCGGGCCGCTGACGGTCACCGACTGCAATGTGATGCTGGGCAAGCTGCAGCCGGAACACTTCCCGGCCGTGTTCGGCCCGGAGCAATCCTCGCCGCTAAACGCCGCTGTGGTGCGTGAGAAGTTCGCGGCGCTGACTGACGATATCCGCGCGGCGACGGGCGACACTCGCGATCCCGTCGAGGTCGCCGACGGTTTCCTGAAGATCGCTGTCGAGAACATGGCCAATGCCATCAAGAAGATCTCGGTCCAGCGAGGCTACGACGTGACGAAATACACGCTCTGTGCGTTCGGCGGTGCGGCGGGCCAGCACGCCTGCCTCGTGGCTGACGCGCTGGGTATGACGAAGGTGTTGCTGCATCCCTTCGCGGGCGTGTTGTCGGCCTACGGCATGGGGCTCGCGGACATTCGTGCGCTGCGCGAGCAGTCGGTGGAATCGCCGCTGGGCAGCGAAGTGTCCGCCGAAGTCTCCGATCTGCTGGGCCGGCTGGCGACGTCCGCGTCCGAAGAGGTCGCCGGGCAGGGCATGCCCGACGCGCGCATCTCCGTTCGCAAGCGCCTGCACCTACGTTACGAAGGCACCGACACCTCGCTGGAGGTCGAATTCGCCTCCGCTGACGACATGGCGGATCAGTTCGCGGAGCTGCACCGCCAGCGCTACGGCTTCGTGATGCCCGAGAAGCGGCTGATCGTGGAGACGGCGGCGGTCGAGGCCATCGGACAATCCGACGAGCGCGCGGATGGCGATGCCGTCGCGCTGTCCGGTTCCGGCGCGCCGCAGGCGGTCGCCGAGGTCGAGGCACATATGGCCGGGAAGGCGCACACGACACCCGTCTATGAGCGCGACGCACTCGCGCCCGGTGCGGCCATCGACGGCCCCGCCATCGTCAGCGAGGCAGTGGCGACCACGGTCGTCGAGCCGGGCTGGCGCGCCACCATGACGGAACGTGGCGATCTGGTGCTGGAGCGCGTTGTGGCCGCCCGGCGCGATGCCGCCATCGGCACCGAGGTCGATCCGGTGATGCTGGAGGTGTTCAACAATCTTTACATGTCCATCGCCGAGCAGATGGGCGTGACGCTTCAGAACACGGCCTATTCGGTGAACATCAAGGAGCGGCTGGATTTCTCCTGCGCGATCTTCGATCCGGACGGAAACCTCGTCGCCAACGCGCCGCACATGCCGGTACATCTGGGCTCCATGTCCGAAAGCATCCGCGCCGTCATCCGCAACAACACCGGAAAGATGGCGCCGGGCGATGTCTATGTGCTTAACGCACCCTACAACGGCGGTACCCATCTGCCGGACGTCACCGTCATCACGCCTGTCTTCGGGGAAGGGGGCGATATCCTGTTCTATGTCGGCAGCCGCGGGCACCACGCCGATATCGGCGGTATCTCGCCGGGCTCGATGCCGCCGGATTCGAAGGTGATCGAGGACGAGGGCGTCCTGATCGACAACTTCAAGGCGGTGGATCGGGGGACGTTCCGGGAAGACTCCTTCCGCAAACTGTTGTCTTCGGGCGCGTATCCCGCCCGCAATCCCGACCAGAACGTCGCCGACCTGCAGGCCCAGATCGCGGCCAATGAGAAGGGCGTGGCGGAACTGCGCCGCATGGTCGAACAGTTCGGGCTGAAGACGGTCCACGCCTATATGCGCCATGTACAGGACAACGCCGAGGAATCGGTGCGCCGGGTGATCGACGTTCTGAAGGACGGCGCGTTCACCTACCCGCTGGACAATGGCGCGGAAATTCATGTGCGCGTGTCCATCGACCGGGCGTCGCGTTCGGCAAAGGTGGACTTCACCGGCACCAGCGACCAGCTCGACAGTAACTTCAACGCGCCCACGGCCATCGCCCGGGCGGCGGTGCTCTATGTCTTCCGCACGCTGGTCGATGACGACATCCCGATGAACGAGGGCTGCCTGAAGCCCATCGAGATTGTCATCCCGGAGGGCTCCATGCTGGCGCCCGTCTATCCGGCGGCGGTGGTCGCGGGCAATGTGGAGACCAGCCAGGCGATCACGGATTCCCTCTACGGCGCGCTGGGGGTGATGGCGGCGGCCCAGGGCACCATGAACAACTTCACCTTCGGCAATGCCCGCCACCAGTATTACGAGACCATCTGCGGCGGCGCGGGCGCGGGACCGGACTTCGACGGCACCTCGGCAGTCCACACCCATATGACCAACTCGCGGCTGACTGACCCTGAAATCCTCGAATGGCGCTTCCCGGTGCTGCTGGAAAGCTTCGAGATCCGCGAGGGCTCCGGCGGGGCCGGCGCGCATCATGGCGGCGACGGCGTGCGCCGGCGCGTGCGGTTCCTGGAAGAAATGGACGTGATGATGCTGGCGAACCGGCGCCAGATTCCGCCCTACGGCCTCAACGGCGGCAGTCCGGGTGCGGCGGGCTGCAACTGGCTGGAACGCATGGACGGGTCGCGGGTGGAAATGACCGCGACCGACCGTGTGCAGGCCGGGCCCGGCGACGTGTTCGTGATCGAGACGCCCGGCGGTGGGGGGTTTGGCACGCCAGAGTAAGGAACGGTTCCATCGACAAGAAACTATATCAGGCCCAATCGCGGGACCTACAGATCGAGCTGGTGAAGTTCTAGCGCCACGTCATCGCCGATGGGGTGGTGTGTTGACGTTCCTGTTCTCGGCTTTTCTGACGCGGGTCGGCCTTAACGAGCTGTCCTAGTTCCGGCCTTCAATCACCGAGAGCGATGCCCTCACGGCGTGGGTCCGCGCCCCCGCGCAGCCGGCCATCGATGATCTCGATGCCGTGGAGGCCGCTGTTCATGTCGCGGATCTGCACCCGGTTGCCCAGTGCTTCCAGCGGTTCCTTCAACCGCTCCGCATCGGTGCCTTTTTCCAGATCGGTAAAGCCGTTGCGGTTGGTCAGGTGCCCCATATCGATGGCGGACTGGATATCCATGTTCCAGTCAAGGACGGCAACCAGCACCTGAGCGACATAGCCGATGATGCGGCTGCCGCCGGGCGACCCGACGGTAAGCCGGAGATGGCCGTCCGTATTAAAGACGAGGGTAGGGGCCATGGAACTGCGCGGGCGCTTGCCCGGCGCGACCGCATTGGCGACCGGCAGTCCGTCCTGCGCGGGGATGAACGAAAAATCCGTCATCTCGTTGTTGAGAAGGAAGCCCCGTACCATCACCTGCGAACCGAACGCCCCCTCGATGGTGGAGGTCATGGAGACAGCGTTGCCGTTGTCGTCAACCACGACGATTTGGCTGGTGCCCGGGCGTCCGTTTTGGGTGTCGGACGGTTTTGGTGACGGCGCGCCCGGCGGAGTGCCGGGCGGTACGCGCGGGATGAGCGAGGTCTCGCGCCGGATCAGGCCTGCGCGCGTGGCGAGGTACCTCGCATCGAGCAGGCCGTCCGTCGGAACGGGGACGGTATCCGCGTCGGCGATGTAGCGATTGCGGTCGGCGAAGGCGATCTTGGAAGCTTCGTTGAGCAGGTGCCAGCTCTGCGGGTCGTCACGGTCCATGCCCGGCATGTTAAAGTTTGCTAGGATGCCGAGGATCTGGCCGACCGTAATTCCGCCCGAAGACGGCGTGCCCATGCCGCAGACACGATAGACGCGATAAGGTATGCACACAGGCGTGCGACGGACCGCGCGGTAAGCTGCGAGGTCGTCTGCCGTCAGCAGGTTCGCGTGACCCGACGACGCGCGCACGGCGGCCGCGATGTCATTTGCGATGTCGCCCCAGTAGAACGCTGCGGGGCCGTCCCGCGCGATACGGGCCAGTGTATCTGCAAAAGCCGGGTTGCGCTTGCGGGTGCCCGCTTTGAGCGGTTCGCCATCGGGGAAGAAATAGGCACGGGCCTCTGGAAAAGTTCTCAGCGAGTCAGCGCGCGGCCCGGACAGCATGGCGGCGAGGCGGGGGCCGACGACAAACCCGTCACGCGCGAGTGCTATGGCAGGGGTGAACAGGTCGGCCCAGGGCAGGCGGCCATGTTCCTCGTGCGCCATGGCCAGCATCGCGATCGTACCCGGCGTGGCGACCGACTGGCCGCCAATGACGGCTTCCCTGAAGGACATCGGTGTGCCGTCGGGCTTCAGGAGATGATCCGGGCGGACGGCGCGGGGTGCGGTTTCGCGGCCGTCATAGGCGACGGTTTGGGCGCGTTTCGCATCGTGGAAGAGCAGGAACGCGCCACCGCCGATGCCGGAGCTTTGTGGTTCCACGAGATTGAGGACAAGCTGCGCGGCGATTGCTGCGTCCACCGCGCTGCCGCCCCGGCGCAGCATCTCACGCGCGGCTTCCGACGCATCGCGGTGGGCCGCAGCCACCATGTGCCGGTCGGCGTGGACCAGTTCATGCGCACCACGCCCGGTCGAATCCTCCGGCTGCGGCGATTGCGCGAACGTGGCGGGTGCGAGGGTGAAAAGTGCGAGATATGCGCCCGCGAGCAGGTTGATAAGCTGTCCCATACCGGCACGCTGCCACGAATTGCGGGCTTGCCCAACTGTGCGCGCCGTCACATCTTCGTCAACATCGTTGCTCTTTACTGACGCAATGGACGGTTTGCGCATCTTCACGGCGATCCGGTAATTTGCGGGTGCCGTGGTAAGGATGAGAGATTCCCGGTTTCCAGCGGGTTTCAGCCGCTACCTTGCGCCGTTCTGGAGATAAATCGACGTGAGAAAGCTACTTATCGGTCTAGGAATTCTGGTTGTCGTCCTGATCGGGGCGGCTTTTGCCGTGCCGCTCTTGGTTCCCACCGATTCGATCAAGGCGGACATCGCGTCGGAAGTGCGCAAGGCGACGGGACGCACCTTGGCCATCGACGGCGCGCTGCATTTCCGCCTCCTTCCGGCGCCCGGTGTCTCGGCCTCGGGCGTGAAACTGTCTAATGCCGGTCAGGGCTCTGGGCCGGAGATGGTCAGTCTCGAGGGCGCCACCGTCGAGGTCGCGCTGCTGCCGCTGATCTCCGGTGACGTGCAGGTCACCCGGGTGGTCCTACGCAAGCCCGTCATCCTGCTGGAGCAGTATGCCGACGGCACCAACAACTGGACTTTCACGCCTGACGCGGACGACAGCGCCGCCGCGGGCGGCGTGATCGCCTCGTCCAGCGATGCGGATGGCAGCGGTTCCGGAACGCCGCCGGTGCGCCTCGACGATGTAGAGATCGTCGATGGCACGCTGGTCTATGCGACGCCCGACCAGAGGGAGCGGGTCGAGAAGATCAACATGACCCTAGGTGCGGGCAGCCTGACCGGCCCGTTCCGGGCCGAAGGCTATCTCAACGCGCGTGGCTTTGACATTTCCCTGAACGCGGCGGTTGGTGAACTGTTCCTTGGCAAGGCGACGCCGATCAACACACTCGTCTCCACGGCTGGCGCAAAGATTTCCTATTCCGGCGTGTTCTCCGATGCCGGTGAGACGCCGCGTGTCTCAGGCCGCCTTGAAGTGCGCGCAGACGATCTTTCGGCCATGGTGTCCAGCCTGTCGGACGGGGCTGCGCCGCCGGCGCTTCGCGGCAAGTCGCTTGAACTCGACGGCACGTTGACCGCGACGGCGGCGGCCGTGTCGGTCAACGATCTGGCGCTGCGCCTGAGTGAGAATTCGGCGACCGGCGCTGTGGATTTGAAGATCGGCGACGGTATCACCGCAAATATCGCCTTAAACATGCAGCAACTTGACCTCGACCGACTGCTTGCGGAGACCAATGGTGCCTCCCCGGCCAGAGGGTCCGGTTCGCTATCGTCGGACCAATCGCCTGCGAGCCCCGCGCCCGCGACGACGGAAAAGGATGCGAGCGGCTTCGCCATCCCGGAGATCATATCCGCCAGCCTTGAAACCAAGATCGAAACCCTTGTCTATCGCGGCGGAGTAGTGCGGCAGGTCCTGCTGAATGCGGAAGTGGCCCAGGGCGCGGTGAACATCTCGCGCGGCTCGGCTCAGCTTCCCGGCGGATCGACCGCGAACCTCGTCGGGCTGGTAACCCCCGACCCCGCCGGTCCGAAGTTCGACGGCCAGGTCGAAATATCGTCCGACGATCTCCGCTCGCTGCTGAACTGGGCGGGCACGGACGTGTCCAGCGTGCCGCTGGATCGCCTACGCAAGATGGCAGGCTCGATGTCGGTTTCCGCGACGCCGGAAAACGTGACCCTGACCGACATTGACGTGAGCGTCGATGTCTCGCGTCTGCGCGGCGGTGTGGCGATCGCTTTGCGCGAGCGCCCGGGGTTCGGGATCGGTCTCTCGCTCGACAAGCTCAATGCCGACGCCTACCTGCCCACCTCCGGTGCGGTACCTGCCACCGAAGGTGCGCCGTCTGGTGGCATGGCGGGCTCCAGCGCAGCCACGGGCACAGCTTCTTCTTTCGCCAGCGCAGGGGGGGCATCGTTGGCGGCGCTCAACGCCTTCGATGCGATCCTGCAACTGAAGGTCGGAGAGCTCACCTATCAGGGTCAACGCCTGCGCGGGATCAACCTCGACAGCCTGCTGCAGGCCGGTGTGCTGGAACTGCGCGATATGTCGCTGGTCAGCCTCGAGGGGGCCAAGGTCGCCGCAAAAGGTAAGGTCAACGGTCTTGATGCCGCGCCGTCGGCGGACCTGACCATCGGGATCGATGCGCCCGATGCCGACGCGCTGCTGGCGTTGGCCGGGTTCACACCGCCTGCGCCGATCGGTCCGGGCAAGTTCACAGGAACATTCCGGGGTGACCTCCAGAACCTCGATATCGACACGACCCTACATGCGCTGGGTGCGAACCTGAAGGCGTCGGGCACGGTGGTGGCGCTGGCGACGCGGCCGCGTTACGACCTGACGCTCGATCTGAAGCATCCTGACGCGTCGGCCTTCTTCGGCCGGCTGGGTCCGGATGCGGGTGCGCGCGGTGGTAAGACGGGCGCGCTGACTGCGGCCGTGACGGCGAAGGGTGACCAAAACGCGTCGGATCTTACCGCCAATATCGGCATCGGCGAAGGCAACATCGATATCGACGGGCGTCTCGAGAATCTCGCGGCGGGTATGCCGACGGGTGCGGTGACCCTGGGGATCAACCACCCCGACATGGTCTCCTTCGTGCGTACCTTCGCCAATTACTACCGTCCGGCGCTCGCACAGGCCGGGCCGTTCACCCTCAAATCCGATATCGCGCTCCAGCCCAAGCTGATCAAGCTGTCCAAGCTGCAAGGCAAGGCGGGCCCCGTCAGCTATGCGGGTGCCGGGCAGCTCGCGACCGGCGGTGTGCGGCCCGCGCTGACGGCTGAACTGAACACGAGCGAGATAATCGTCGATTGGTTCCTGCCGGTGGCGTCCGCGAACCGTCCGGCATCCGGTGGATCAGGCGGCGGCGAGGCAACCGCGTCAAGCGGGCATTCGTCCGGCAGTGCTGGCGGCGGAGAGCGCTGGTCGCGCGAGCGCCTCGACTTTTCCGCACTGCGCGCGGCGGATGCGGACATCAAGCTGTCCGCGCCGGCTATCACCTACACCGATATCAAGGTGGACCAGCCGCAGCTTGCGATGGAAGTGAAGGACGGAGTGCTGGACCTGATCCAGCTGTCGGGCAAGGCCTTCGGCGGCGACTTCGGCATGACCGCGCAGGTGGCAGACCGGGAAATCCCGACCATGCGCTATGCGCTCAAGGTTGACGGTGCAGATGCTGCGAAGTTCCTGGGCGGGGCGTCCGGCGGCGGCGATAAGGGCGTGATGTCGGCGCTAGAACTGCTGTTTCCGATCTCGAACCTGAAGCTGGTGTCGGGCACGCTCGGGGCGAACCTAAACGTGTCCTCGCGCGGACGCAGCGAGTTCGAGATGATCTCGAATCTGTCCGGCAAGGGTGCAATGACATTCACTAACGCTTTGGTCGATGGGATCGATGTGTGCCGGATCAGCGACCAGCTCGACCGCCTGAACGGGCTGCAGGGTTTCTTGGGTCTGGCGGCGTCGGCGCAGGGCGGGCAGACGAAGATCAACAACTTCAACGGGCGCTTCGATATTGCCAATGGTATCGCTACCCTGCCGCAGCAGCAGCTGAGTCCAGAATGCACCAATGTTACCTTCGCGGGTACCACGAATCTGCCGGTTTGGCTGGTAGATATCTGGGCTCGCGCGTCCTTCCCGGCGCACACGGACTTTCCGGGGGTGGTCGTTGCACAGAAGGGACCGCTGGACGCCCCAAGCACGCGGCTGGTCAATGTGAACGAGATTAACCAGTATGTTGCGCGCAAGGCGGCAGGGACCGTGCTGCGCAAACTCCTGCCGGGAAGCAGCCAGGAACAGCCTGCGGCCGGTCAGTCCTCGAGCGAACAGGCCAAGCCGGCCGATCAGTTCAAGAAGCTTCTGGAAGGCTTGATCCGGCGCTAGCGCCGAAGATCCTCAAGGACATAGACCCGGATGGCGCTCGACAGGCTGCCGTCGCGCAAGCGGTCGATTTCGGTCACCAGTTCGTTGACCGGTATGCGCCGCTCGTGGGCTATCTTGCGCAGGTGATCCCAGAACACGTTTTCTAGCGACACGCTGGTTCGGTGGCCTGCCACGACAACCGAGCGCTTCTTGTTAGCCGATTGCTTGGGCAGGCTCTCGATGATGTTTTCCATCAGTCCGTGGGTCCTCGGGCTGTGAGTCCCCGTGTGATGAACGTAGACACGCGCATCACGAGGGGGCGATCATGTTCTCCGGCTTCACCCACTCATCATACTGCTCGTCCGTGAGCAGGCCCAACTCAATTGCAGCGGCTTTTAGGGTGCTCCCGTCTGCAAATGCCTTTTTTGCGACTTTCGCGGCGTTGTCGTAGCCGATATGGGGGTTCAGCGCAGTCACCAGCATCAGCGACTGAGCCATCAGTTCCGCAATCCGGTCGCGGTTGGCTTCGATGCCGACCACGCAACGATCCGCAAAGCTGCGGCAGGCGTCGCCCAGCAGACGCGCCGAGCGCAGCACGTTGAAGATGATGACCGGCTTGAAGACGTTCAGCTCGAAATGGCCATTGCTGCCCGCCACAGTGACGGCGACGTGATTGCCCATCACCTCGGCCGCGACCATGGTCAGCGCCTCGCACTGGGTCGGGTTCACCTTGCCCGGCATGATTGACGAGCCCGGCTCGTTGGCCGGCAGCGCCAATTCACCTATGCCGCTGCGCGGACCTGAGCCCAGGAAGCGGATGTCGTTGGCGATCTTCATCGCTGCCGCCGCGCCAACATTCAGCGCGCCCGAGGCGGCGACCAGAGCGTCATGGGCGGCGAGGCCCGCGAACTTGTTCGGCATTGTCACGAACGCCTTGCCCGTGATCCCGGCAACTTCCTCGGCGAACTTCTCGGCGAAGCCCTTGGCCGTGTTCAGGCCTGTTCCGACCGCAGTGCCGCCCTGTGCGAGCTGCAGCAGATCCGGCATCGAACGCTCGATCCCCGCGATCACGCCTTGCATCTGCGCGACATAGCCTGAGAACTCCTGACCTAGCGTCAGCGGGGTCGCGTCCTGTGTATGGGTGCGGCCGATCTTGATGATGTCGTCGAACTCTTTCGATTTGGCCTCCAGCGCATCGCTCATGTGATGGAGGGACGGCAACAGGCGGTCAGCGAACTCGACGACCGCGGCAATGTGCATCGCGGCTGGGAAGGTGTCGTTGGACGACTGGCTACGATTCACCGAATCGTTCGGGTGGACCGGTGACTTGTCGCCCGGCTTGCCGCCCAGCATCTCGTTGGCGCGGTTCGCGATCACCTCATTGGCGTTCATGTTCGACTGGGTGCCGGAACCGGTCTGCCAGACGACCAGCGGGAAGTTGTCGTCGAGCTTACCGTCGATGACTTCTTGGGCCGCTTTCACGATGGCATTGGCAACCTCGGCGTCGAGCTGGCCGAGCGCCAAGTTGGCCTTCGCGGCGGCCTGTTTCTGGATGCCCAGCGCGCGCACCAGCGCGGTCGGCATTCGGTCGTCGCCGATAGGAAAGTTCTCAATGCTCCGCTGTGTCTGGGCGCCCCAGTACTTGTCGGCCGGAACGGCGACCTCGCCCATAGTGTCGGATTCGATTCGTGTGTTGTAGCTCATCTCTGGCTTTCCTTGTCGGCACGCTATGACGGTCGGCGCGCATTATGGTCGCCGCCGCGCGGAGGTAAAGGTCTATTCAGGAACGGGAGTTGCGGCGCGGTGAGAGGGTTTTTCGGCGTCTTCGCCGACTTCTTTGTCTGGCCCCTGTTTGCTGCGTCGAGCGCCATATGGGCCCAACCGAGTAATTTCTCGACATCCTCGCCGACTTCGTCGGGGGGGCAGCTCGATCTCGCCGCGTACTTTTTCGTAGGTAAATGGCGACGATCCGGCGTCCAGGAAGGCGGGTTTCATGTCGTCGTCGCCCTTGAGGTAGAGCGTGTCGTCGGCGACCAACGCGAACATGACGCCGTCGCAGAAGATGCCGTGCCCGCTGAACATGCGGCGTAGCCGCGCGACGGTGTCGCAGGGCGGGCCGACCCGGACGGTCAGGTCGAGCGCGTGCTCGGCAAAGCTGCCGCCGTCGTCCATGCCGGACGAAAATCTATTTCTTGCGGAACTGGTCGAGGCTGACGACTTCCGCACCGTCCTTCTCGCCGTCTTCGTTGGCGCTGCGGGCAGTATCCTCGCCGTCATCGACGGCCATCGGCGCCAGATCGCCTTCCTGCCGGATCGCCGGAACGGTGACCGTGCCCGTCGGATCGACGGTGAACTGAAGCCCAAACTTCACCGAGGGGTCGACGAAAGCCGACAGCGCTGAATAGGGAACGCGTAACTCGGCAGGCCGGTTCTTGAAGCTGAGCGTGACCGAGAAATGATCTTCTGCGACGGTGAGATCCCAGAACTGGTGCTGCAGGACAATCGTCATCTCCTCGGGATACTGGTCGTGGAGATAGTCGGGGATCGACACACCCGGCGCAGTCGTCCGGAAGGTCAGGTAGAAATGGTGATCGCCGGGAAGCCCCTCGTCGCGCACATGTTCAAGCGCCTCCCGCACCACGGCGCGAAGGGCTGTTTCCACCATCCGGTCATATCGCATCTGGTCGTCTGTCATATCGGGGCGATGGAAGCGCGCATGAGCGCGCAGGTCAACGGTTACAGATCAGAATATTGAGAGCAGATTGCCGAATTCTTGCGATTCGACCCATCGCGGGCCGGATTCGGCCTGCCAGGGTTTGAAAGTGGGGGGCTTCTGTTGCCCGGTGCCCCCCGAACCGCGCTTATTACCGGTTATTAAGCGGCAACAGCGATGGGCTCAACATTGTCGTTGGCACCTGTAGATTCGGCCCGATAACGGCGGAACCATGCCGGACGAAAGTCAGACCTTTAGACGCCCGTCGATCCTGTTTCGCCCCCGTAACGGATGCGGCCTCGGGGCCGCGAATCCGGGCAATTGGTGGAGGCGCCGGGTACCGCCCCCGGGTCCGAACGCTTATTACGAAAGACGTTTATCGTCATAGTCGGGATGCCCGACACCCCGAATATAGGGATTTCGGGCGCATTTTCCAAAGGGGCATGCGGGTTATCCCCGATGGATTGGCTTATGCACAGCCAAGGTTGCTGAGTCCGACTCGTGTCCCGAACTAGGTTTCGGAACAGGTTTCGAAACAGGCAGACGAATGCAGCAGTATCTCGACCTCATACGCCGCGTGCGCGAGACCGGTGTCGAACGCACCGACCGGACCGGCACCGGCACTCTTTCGGTGTTCGGCCACCAGATGCGTTTCGACCTGTCAGATGGTTTCCCTCTGGTCACGACCAAAAAGATTCACACCAAGTCTGTCATCCATGAGCTGCTTTGGTTCCTCAAGGGTGACACCAATATCGGCTACCTGAACGACAACGGCGTCTCGATCTGGGACGAGTGGGCGGACGCGAACGGCGATCTGGGGCCGGTCTATGGCCACCAGTGGCGGTCCTGGCCGACGCCGGACGGGGGCACCATTGACCAGATCACCAACCTGCTGGACCAGATCCGCAACCGTCCGGATTCGCGCCGCCTGATCGTCAGCGCGTGGAATGTCGCGGATGTTGACGACATGGCGCTTCCGCCCTGCCATTGCCTGTTCCAGTTTTATGTCGCGGAAGGAAAGCTCTCCTGCCAGCTCTATCAGCGCAGCGCGGACATCTTCCTCGGTGTACCTTTCAACATCGCGTCTTACGCGCTACTGACGGCGATGGTGGCACAGGTTACGGGTCTGCAACCTGGCGAGTTCATTCACACCTTCGGCGATGCGCATCTCTACTTGAACCACCTGGAGCAGGCCGACGCGCAGCTGGAGCGTGAACCCTATGCGCTGCCGACCCTAACCCTGAACCCGGACATCGATGATCTGTTCGCGTTCAACTATGACGACATCGGCATCGCCGGGTACCGGTTCCACCCGCATATCCCGGCTAAGGTCGCGGTTTGATCCTGTCACTGATTGTCGCGGTCGCCAACAACGGCGTGATCGGGCACAACGGCGACCTGCCGTGGCGCATCCCGGGCGATATGAAATTCTTCAAGGCCACGACCATGGGCAAGCCCATCGTGATGGGGCGCAAGACCTGGGAGTCGCTGGGCCGCGCGCTCCCGGGCCGCGAGAACATCGTGGTCACACGCAGAGCGGGCTTCGACGCGCCGGGAGCGTCGGTGGTGGAAAGCCTCGACGCGGCACTCGCGCAGGTGCCTGATGCGGACGAGGTGATGGTGATCGGCGGAGCGGAAATCTATGCGCTCGCCCTGCCGCACGTGGCACGTATCTATCTGACGAAGGTCCATGCTACGCCCGATGGCGACACTCACTTTCCGGATCTACAAGCCGCGGATTGGCGTGAACTTGGGCGTGAGGATCACGCCCCTGAGGGCGACACGCCGGGCTACAGCTTCGTTACCCTGGAACGGGTGACCGGGGAAAAGTCGGGCTAGCTGCCGTCACGCAGGCCCGGCCAGTTACGGGCGGCGGCGGCGATGTTGCCGTCCTTGTCGAGCGCCCATTGCGCACGCAACGTCTTCGAGTAGTTGAGATACAGCCTCCCGTCGCGGATCGACCATGCGCCCGGGTCGAAGGGTGCGATGTGGCCTTGGGAGACTGCCCAGGCGCAATATCCGCCATAGGCCGGCGTGTATTTCTCGGGATCGGCCGCGAACGTGTCGCGGTTCTCGGCGGAGGCGAACTGTCGGATCGCACCCTGATAGGAGAAGGAATTCTCTGGCGAGCCCTTCACCGGGCCGTCCTCAGTGAAATAGGCGATCGGATCGTAGCCGCGGAACGCGGCGCCATCGTCCTGGAAGACTGGGTCGATGGCAAGCGCCGGTCCGGCAAAAACAGCCAGGAATACGGTCGGAGTGGTGGTACGAAGAAGCGTCTGCATGTCGGAACTCCCGATGGGTGTTTGCTGGACAAAAACCGCATGCCCGCCGGGCATTCCATGCTTGCGCGGTCGTGACTGGATTCGGGAGCCTGTTCAGGGGGAAAGAGACCGCCGCCGGACGGTACGCCCACCGGTCTCTGGGGGTGGCGGTTCAACTTTATGCGACTTTTGATCGTATCCCTGTGAACGCGTGTTCCGGCGCTCACTCCATGACGATCTTCGGGCCGGTCTGGCGTGCGCCGGGCGCAATCTTCGCCAGCACGGCTTCGGCGGCGGCTCGGTAGGCTTGTGCGTGCGGGCTGTCCGGCTCGCTGGCCGTGATGGGCTGTCCGGAGTCCGACGTAACCCGGATCGTGAGGTCGAGCGGGATTTCGCCCAGGAAGGTACAGCCCAGCTTCTCCGCCTCGGCGCGTGCGCCGCCATGGCCGAATATATCGGTACGTTCGCCGCATTTCGGGCAGATGAAGGTGCTCATGTTCTCGATGATGCCGAGGACCGGCACGTTCACCTTGTCGAACATGTTTAGGCCCTTGCGCGCATCGATCAGCGCGATGTCCTGCGGGGTAGATACGATCACAGCACCGGCCAGCGGCACCCGCTGGGCCATGGTGAGCTGTGCGTCGCCCGTGCCCGGCGGCATATCAACGACCAGCACGTCGAGCGGACCCCAGTCCACTTCGCGCATCATCTGTTCCAGCGCGCCCATGACCATGGGGCCGCGCCAGATCATTGCGGTGTCCTCGGGGACCATGAAGCCCATGGACATGACCTTCAGCCCGTAGGCCTCGACCGGCCGTATCCGCTGGTCGGGGAGCGGCTGAGGCTTCTCCGTGATGCCCAGCATGCGCGGCAGGGAGGGGCCATAGACGTCGGCGTCGAGAATGCCGACTTTCTGGCCGAGCTGCGACAGCGCAACGGCGAGGTTGACCGCGGTGGTCGATTTGCCGACGCCGCCTTTGCCGCTGGCCACGGCCACGATGGCGCCGACATCGGAAAGCAGGTTTGCCTGCTGTTGTCCGTGTCGTTGCGGGGGGCGCTGGCCTTGGGGCGGCGGGGGTGATTGCGGAGCCGTGTTGTGTGCCGTCAGCACTGCCGAAACCGATGAAACCCCCTCAAGCGCCAGCACCTCGCGTTCGGCGACACGGCGCAGCGGTTCCATGCGTTCGGCGTCCGCGGGATCGATCTCGATCGCGAAGCCGATGTTGCGATCCTTCACCACCACACCCGAGACCTGGCCGTTGGCCACGATGTCTGTCCCGCTGACCGGGTCCACGATCTTGCGAAGTGCGTTCAGAATCTCGTCCTGCGTGATCGCTGCCATGCTTGAAAACTCCGTGTCCACGGCCAATATCGAGGAAGAAATGTTTGCCGGAGGCGGTCACGCCTCTCTATGTATTGTGATATAAGCTCCGGCGTCTGATTTATAAACCCGGCGCGGTTGTGGTTCGTCCCGTTCTCGGGACTTGCAGGATCGTCGGCGCGTGAGCACCACGGACGAGGGATTTTCTGTATGCCTTGGAACAATCAGGGGGGCGGTGGCCCCTGGGGCGGTAGCGGCGGAGGCGGCGGCGGCCCGTGGGGCGGTCAGCGCCCGACCGGTGGCAGCGGTGGCGGCGGCCAGCAGCCAAATATCGAAGAGATGCTGCGGCGTAGCCAGGACCGCGTGCGGCGCGTGATGCCGGGCGGGTTCGGTAGCCCGGTCGCGATTGCGCTTATCATTCTCGTCGTTGTGGGCGTCTGGCTGTTGAGCGGTCTGTACCGGGTGCAGGAAAATGAGCGCGGCGTCCCGCTGCTGTTCGGAGACTGGAGCGGCGATGTGACCGAACCAGGCCTGCACTGGTGGCCTCCGGCCCCGATCGGAGAAGTGCTCGTGCCTCCGGTAACCCAGATCAACCGGTTGAACATCGGTTTCCGAGACGCCTCTGATATTCGCACACGGACCACATCGACCCGCGACGTTCAGAACGAATCGCTGATGCTGACCAGCGATCAGAATATCGCGGACGTCGATTTCACGGTGCAATGGCGTATTTCGAACGCCGGTGAGTTCCTCTTCAATATTCGAACCCCGGAAGAGACGGTGAAGGCCGCTGCGGAAAGCGCGATGCGCGAAGTCGTCGGGCAGACCGCGCTGGACGACCTTCTCACCACGGCGCGTGAAGAGGTCCAGTCGAAGACGCGTGACCTGATCCAGAGCATTCTGGACGGCTACGGTGCGGGCATCGCAATTGAGCGTGTCCAGCTCCAGAAGACGGAAGCACCGCCGCCAGTCATCGATGCCTTCAACGATGTGCAGCGCGCACGCCAGGACAAGGAAAAGCTTCAGAATGAGGCGGAATCATACCGCAACCGGATCGTTCCGACTTCGCGTGGTGAGGCCGCCGGCCTGATCCAGGAAGCCACGGCCTATCGCGAACGCGTCATCAAGGAAGCACAGGGTGAGGCGTCGCGCTTCGATCAGATTTACGAGACCTATCGCAGCGCGCCTGAGGTGACCCGACGGCGTCTCTACATTGAGACGCTGCGCGATGTGCTTGAGAAGGCCGACAAGGTCATCATCGACGATGGCGCGGAAGGCGGGCAGGGCGTTGTGCCGTATCTGCCGCTGAACGAGCTGAACCGGAACCGCAGCACGTCGGGAGCCAGCCAATGAGCCGCAGCAAACTTTTCATCATTGGCGGCATTATCGTTCTGCTCGGTATCACCCTGAACTCGGCGCTGTTCACCGTGCGCGAGACAGAACAGGTCCTCGTGCTGCAGTTCGGTGAGTTCAAGGAATCGGTCCGTGATCCCGGGTTGCATGTGAAGCTGCCGTTCATCCAGAACATCCAGTCCTATGACAAGCGTGTGCTCAGCGTTGATCCAGACGCTGAGGAGATGCTGCTCAAGGACCAGAAGCGCATCTTCGTTGACGCCTTTGCGCGCTACCGGATCACCGATCCGCGGCGTTTCTTCCAGACGGTGCGCAACGAGTTCACCTTCGACAACCGCTTCGGCAACATCCTGACATCGACGGTGAAGGAGTTCGTGGCGCAGCGGAACCTCGAAGACCTACTGTCCGAGCAGCGCAACGACATCATGGAATCCATCCGTGACAGCGTGGCGCGGGAATCGGCGGGCTTCGGGATCGAGGTTGTCGATATCCGCATCGGCCGTTCGGAACTGCCTGAAGCGGTGTCGCAGAACGTGTATGACCGTATGCGCACCGAACGTGAGCGTCAGGCGGCCCAGCTTCGCGCGGAGGGTGAGGAGAACGCCCGTCGTATCCGCGCCGAGGCCGACCGTCAGCAGGTGGAAATCGTCGCCGAGGCCCAGCGCGAGGCCCAGACCCTGCGCGGTGAGGGTGATGCCACCCGCAATGCGATCCTGGGCGAGTCCTATGGCAAGGATCCGGAGTTCTTCGAGTTTTTCCGTTCGCTCGAAGCCTACAAGGAGACCTTCGGACGCGAGGGCACGACCATGGTGCTTTCGCCCGACAGCGATTTCTTCAAGTACTTCGGCGACCTGCAGGGCGGACGCGACCGGGTGAGCGAGCGCAGGGGGGCGGCCCGCTAGGCGGCGGCCCGCGATGGGAGCGCAACTCGGTCACTGGTTGAGTTTCGCCGTCATCGGCTTTGCGCTAGTGCTTGTGTTGGAGGGCCTGATCTATGCGCTCTTCCCGCAAGGCATGAAGACGATGCTCGTCCGCATGCTCGGTGTGCCCGCATCGACCTTGCGGACCTGCGGGCTGGTTGCGGTGATCGCGGGCCTGGGATTGCTTTGGGTCGTGGGGCCGTTCTGATGGATCCGGTTCGACCTATTTCACGGGAAATTCACCTCGTGCGCGTGATATGCCCCAATGGCGCCGGCACGATGCCCTATTCCAACCACTTTTGCTTCCCATACCTTAGTCGGGCGGCGGGTTCCTCCACCTTCTCGTCACCCTCTCCCCGAGACGAGAGCTTGAAGTCGGAATTCAGCGCTCTCATATCTCGGAGATCCTCCAGCGGAATGATGTCAATCCGGGCGCGACGCCCTACTGAAGAGACCGCAGAATGAATTCGAAACGACACAACCAAACCATTGCTGTCGCCGGTTGGACGGCACAGCGCGGCGCCATGGCTGTCCTCTTCCTGCTTGGCATGCTGTTCGCGCTTTGGCTGGTTCTGGCGAATCCGGCCCAGGCGCGCTCGGCGCCTGACTCCTTCGCCGATCTGGCTGAACGCCTCCTGCCGTCTGTGGTGAATATTTCCAGCACCCAGATCCAGAAACAGGAGCGCGGGCCGCAGGCGCCGAACTTCCCCGAGGGTTTCCCCTTCGGCGATCAGTTCAAGGAGTTCTTCAACCGCAACCACGGCGGGCCGCGGCGGGCGACATCGCTGGGTTCGGGTTTCATCGTAAGTTCAGATGGCCTGGTCGTGACCAACAATCACGTCATCGACGGCGCGGACGAGATCACGGTCACCCTGTCGGATGATACCCAGCATAAGGCCGAACTCCTCGGGCGCGACCCGAAGACCGACCTGGCATTGCTGCGTATCGATGCCGGCTCCGCGCTTCCCGCTGTGAAGTGGGGCGATTCGACCAAGGCCCGCGTGGGTGACTGGGTCGTCGCCATCGGCAACCCGTTCGGCCTCGGCGGCACGGTGACCGCCGGTATCATTTCGGCCCGTCAGCGCGACATCAACCAGGGCCCGTATGACAGCTTCATCCAGACCGATGCTTCCATCAACCGGGGCAACTCGGGCGGTCCAATGTTCGACATGGACGGGAACGTGATCGGTGTGAACACGGCGATCTTCTCGCCGACCGGCGGCAGCGTCGGTGTCGGCTTCTCGGTTCCATCGGCGATCGCCGAGCGTGTGATTGCACAGCTTCAGGAATACGGTCAGACGCGCCGCGGCTGGCTGGGTGTGCGCATCCAGACGGTCACCGACGAGATCGCCGAGAGCATCGGCCTCGACAGCGCGCGCGGCGCGCTGGTGTCTTCGGTCACCGATAACGGCCCTGCAGAAAAGGGCGGCATCGAAGCCGGCGATGTGATCCTGAAGTTCGATGGCCGGGACGTTGCGTCCATGCGTGAGCTGCCGCGTATCGTAGCCGACACCGATATCGGCAAGAGCGTGCCGGTAGAGGTGTGGCGCGGTGAACGCGCGCGCACGCTTTCGGTCCAGATCGGTGAGCTTGAGGAAGAAGTCCCGGTCCTGGCGTCTGCCGGTCCGAGCGGTAACGCGATTGAACCGGAAGAGGCGACGATCGACGACCTCGGCGTGTCGGTGACCTCTATTACCGATGAGATGCGCGAGCAGTTCAAGCTACCCGACGATCTCCGTGGTGTTGTGATTACCGGTGTCGAACCCGACAGCGCGGCTGCTGAGAAGAGCCTGCGCCCGGGAGACGTGATCGTCGAAGTCAGCCAGGAAGAGGTCAGCTCCCCCGGCCAGATCGCGGAGAAGATCCGTGAGGCCCGTGATGCCGATCGTAGCTCCGTGCTGCTGAAGATCAACCGGAACGGCGATCGTCGCTTCGTGGCGATCCGCATCAAGAAGTCATGATGCAACGCTGAGTGCCCCATCTTTGGATGGCAGCGGCGGACAGCTGCGCCCCGGGGCGCCGCCGTTTTCTTTTCCGCTCCGATGAACCGGTTTTCCCGATACGGTGCTTTTCCCGGCGGGCGCGATATGCGAAGAGGGCTCGATTTTGCCGGAAATTCAAGCAAGAGTGGCCTCCAAGATGTCCAATAACCTACTCCAGCCCTTCACAGGTCTCCGCCCTGCGCCATCCTCCGCTGCCGATGTTGCCGCGCCGCCTTATGACGTCGTCTCCTTCGATGAGGCCAAGGCTCTGGCAAACGGCCACCCGTGGAGCTTCCTGCACGTCTCGCGGCCTGAAATCGATCTCCCGGACGGCACCAGCCCCTATGCGGACGAGGTTTACAGCAAGGGTGCGTCCAATCTTGCGGACATGATCAAGGCGGGTGTCCTGATCCGCGATCCCGCTCCGGCCTACTACGTCTATCGCATCATCATGGGGGCCCACACCCAGACAGGGCTCGTCGCGGCCGCACCGGTGGAGGCCTACAACCGCAACATCGTGCGCAAGCACGAGTTCACCCGTCCGGACAAGGAAGACGACCGCGTCCGCCAGATCGACGCGGTGGATGCGCAGACGGGCCCCGTGCTCGTGGTGCACCAGAACAGCGCGGCCATTGCCGATATTCTTGCCTCGGTAACGGCGGACGCGCCGACCTATGATGTGACCCGGCCCGACGGCGTGCGGCACATCGTCTGGGCCGTGACGGACACGGATGACGTGGCACAGATCGAGGCGGCCTATGCCCCCGTCGATGTGCTCTACATCGCTGACGGGCATCACCGGTCCGCCGCCGCCTCGCGCGTCGCGGAGTTGCGTGAAGGCCGGCCGGGCGGCCTGCACGAGCGTTTCCTGATCGTCGCCTTCCCGGCCAAGGAATTGCGCATCCTCGACTACAACCGGGTGGTGAAGGACCTGGCCGGGCTCGATAAGGATACGTTCCTTGCGAGGGTCGCTGAGGGTTTCGATGTCACGCCCGTGGACGGACAGGCGCGCCCGGGTGCGGCTCACGCCTTCGGGATGTATCTCGACGGCCAGTGGTATGCCTTGGACGCGAAGAACCCGCCCGCCGACGATGCCGAACCGCTCGACCGTCTAGACGTCAAGTTGCTGTCCGACCGGTTGTTGGAACCCGTCCTCGGTATCGCCGATCCGCGCACGGACAAGCGGATTGATTTCGTAGGAGGCATTCGCGGGCTTGACGCGCTTGAGTTACGCGTGGAGAGCGGCGACTGGGCCGTGGCCTTCGCGCTGTTCCCGACCAGCATCGAGGACCTGATGGCCGTGGCGGATGCCAACGAGGTCATGCCGCCGAAGTCCACCTGGTTCGAGCCGAAGCTCGCCGACGGGCTGGTGTCCTATCCGCTGAGCGAATAGCGCAGCCGGTGAGCGGCGCGCCGGTCATCGTCATTGCCGGTCCGACGGCCAGCGGCAAGTCGGATCTGGCAATACGCGTGGCCGAGGCGGTCGCAGGCAACGTCATCAATGCGGATTCGATGCAGGTCTATCGTGATCTGCGCGTGCTGACGGCGCGCCCGGACGCGGAGGACGAGGCGCGCGTGCCGCATCATCTCTTTGGTTATCGCGACGCGGCGGACCATGCTTCGGCCGCTGACTGGCGCGACGATGCCCGTGCGGCTATCGGCGCAGTTCACGCGCAGGGCCGGCGGCCGATCGTGGTGGGTGGCACCGGACTTTATCTGCGCACCGTGATGAAGGGGATCGCGCCGGTGCCTGCTATCCCCGACGGGGTGCGTACACGCGCGCGTGCGCGGCGCGAGGAGATCGGCGCGGAGGCCTTCTTCGCGGAACTGGAGACGCGCGATCCGGTGATTGCTGTTCGCCTGCATGCCCGCGACAGCCAGCGCGTGCTTCGCGCCTGGGAAGTGCACGAGGCGACTGGGCGGCCTCTATCGGCCTGGCAGGACGATCCGGTCGAGGGACCTGACTTGGATTTCCGCGTGATCGTGCTGGAGCCGGACCGCGAGGCGCTTTATGGGCGGATCGATGCGCGGTTCGCGCGGATGCTCGACGCCGGTGCGCTCGACGAGGTACGTGCACTTGCGAAGAAGGCGGAGGATGAGGGGCTCGATCCGGCACTGCCTGTTTTCAAGGCGCTCGGTTACCCTGAGTTGAGCGCATATCTGCGCGGCGTGATGTCGTTGGATGAGGCCGCGGCGCAATCGGCGCAACAGACCAGAAATTACGCAAAGCGGCAGATGACATGGCTTCGCACACAACTCCGTGCGGGTGAAAGAATTTCTGTGTTGAAACAATGTTACGTTAATAAGGCTAAAATATTTTCATTTATAAGTTGACGAGAAAAATTTCTTTCCGGTAATTACGTTGTAGGGGTCTTTGCGGCTCATTGCGCCGGTTGGTAACCCTTGTGTGCCTGGCAACGTGCAGCATTCCATTTGTTAGGGCGGGCATTGGTGGGGCGCCGGTTCGGTCTCGTCCGGGCTGGCATTCGTCCGATGTTTCGTTTATGCCGCGCGTTCGCTCGGAATTGTGCAAGTGCGAAGACTGAAGATGAAGAGACTTAAGGAAAGGCGTGAGAGATGTCCGGAAACCGAATGACCGGCGCGGAAATGGTGATCAAGGCCTTGGCGGACCAGGGTGTGGAAGTCGTTTTCGGCTATCCCGGCGGCGCCGTCCTTCCGATGTATGACGCCCTCTTCAAGCAGAATTCCGTCCGCCACATCCTGTGCCGTCACGAGCAGGGCGCCGTGCACATGGCCGAGGGCTATGCCCGTTCGACCGGCAAGACCGGTGTCGTGCTGGTGACCTCCGGCCCCGGCGCGACCAACACCGTGACAGGTTTGGCCGACGCGCTGATGGATTCCATCCCGGTTGTGTGCCTGACCGGGCAGGTGCCGACCCACCTGATCGGCAACGATGCCTTCCAGGAAGCCGACACCACCGGCATCACCCGCCCGTGCACCAAGCACAATTATCTCGTTAAGGACGTGGACGACCTCAGTCGCACTATGCACGAGGCGTTCTACGTCGCCCAGGCGGGCCGTCCGGGCCCGGTGGTGATCGACCTGCCGAAGGATGTGCAGTTTGCTGAGGGCGAGTACCGGTCGCCCGAGAATGTCACGCACCGTCACTACAATCCGCAGCGCGAGGGTGCCAACGCGGCCATCGAGGAAGCGGTGGACCTGCTCGCCAAGGCAAAGAAGCCGATCTTCTATATCGGCGGCGGTTGTATCAATTCGGGCGAGCGCGCCTGCGAACTTGTTACCGAACTGGTTAAGGCGACAGGCTATCCCGCGACCACGACCATCATGGGTCTGGGCGCGTTCCCGGGCTCGTCGTCGCAGTGGCTTGGTATGCTGGGCATGCACGGCACCTACGAATCCAACCTCGCCATGTACGAGTGTGACCTGATGGTCGCGATCGGGGCGCGGTTCGATGACCGGGTGACCGGGCGCACGGATGCGTTCTCGCCGGGATCGAAGAAAATTCACATCGACATCGATCCCAGCTCGATCAACAAGAACATCCAGGTCGATGTGCCGATCGTGGGCGACGTGGCCAATGTGGTCGAGGACATCCTCGAGAAATGGCGCGCGCGCGGTGCGAAGCCGAACACCAAGGCGCTGGACGCCTGGTGGAAGCAGATCGAGGAATGGCGGGCCGTCGATTGCCTGAAGTTTGACCAGAGCTTCGAGGCGAAGGCCGAGATCAAGCCGCAATACGCGATCAAGCGCCTTTATGAACTGACCAAGGACATGGATGCGCGGGTCACCACCGAGGTGGGCCAGCACCAGATGTGGGCTGCGCAGTACTACCACTTCGACAAGCCGAACCGCTGGATGACCTCTGGTGGCCTGGGCACCATGGGTTACGGCCTGCCGGCCGCCATCGGCGTGCAGATCGGCCATCCGGACTCGCTCGTCATCGATATCGCGGGCGAGGCCTCGACGATGATGAACATCCAGGAGCTCGGGACGATCGCCCAGTACAAGCTGCCGGTGAAGATCTTCATCCTGAACAACTACTGGCTGGGTATGGTCCGCCAGTGGCAGGAGCTGCTGCACGGCGCGCGCTATTCGGAATCCTATTCCGACGGCCTGCCGGACTTCATCAAGCTGGCAGAATCCTTCGGCATCACGGGGATGCGTGTGACCGACCCGAACGATGTTGATGACGGGATCCGGCAGATGATCGAGACGCCGGGGCCGGTCATCATGGACATGGTCGTGACCCAGCACGAGAACTGCCTGCCGATGATCCCGGGCGGGGCCGCGCACAACGAGATCCTGCTGACGCTGGACGACCAGAAGGAACAGAAGCAGTCCGAAGAGGGCATGGTCCTCGTATAGGGGTCAGCCTCTCCTGATTTCCGCGGGGCATCGGCCCCGTAATTCCCATGTTCGTCAAATGCCCCCGCGGCAATAAACAAGAAAGAGTTTGCGTGATGGCACTAAGGAACGATCCCATCGAACGGCACGTGCTGGCCGTGATTGTCGATAATGAGCCGGGAGTACTGGCCCGTGTGGTCGGCCTGTTTTCGGGCCGCGGCTACAACATCGAGACGCTGACCGTTGCGGCGATCAGTGAAGACGAGGGCGCCTCGCGGATCAATCTCGTCACCTCGGGTACGCCCATGATCATTGAGCAGATCAAGGCCCAGCTGGAGCGGCTGGTGCCGGTCCGCGAAGTCCACGACCTGACCGAGGAAGGCTCCTATGTCGAGCATGAGGTCGCGCTGGTGAGTATCGTCAACGAAGGTGCGGCGCGGCGTGAGTCGCTGCGTATCGCGGACATCTTCCGGGCCCGTGTGGCCGACACCGGGGTCAATTCCTTCGTCTTCTCTCTGACCGGGTCCACTGAAAAGGTGGACAGCTTCCTCCAGCTGATGCGGAACCTCGGTGAGACCGAGATCGCGCGTTCGGGCGTGGTCGCGATCCAGCGTGGCAGCAAGCAGGGCACGCCAAAGCTCCTGGCCGGAATCGACGAAGACTAGAAAAGTCGCCCAAACTACCCATCGCGGCGTTGCCCGGGCGGGGCAGGGCCTGTAAAACCGCCGCGCATTCGGATTTGCGGCGGGGCGCCGGCCGGAAGGCCGCCCGCCTAACATCATCGAGACCATACGCAAGAAACAGGGAACGAGACATATGCGCGTTTACTATGACCGCGACGCGGACGTGAACCTCATCAAAGGCAAAAAGGTTGCCATTATCGGTTACGGCAGCCAGGGCCACGCCCATGCCATGAACCTGCGCGATAGCGGCGCGACGGATGTCGTCGTTGCTCTGCGTGAAGGCTCCGGCAGCGCTCCGAAGGCCCAGGGTGCGGGCTTCGAGGTGAAGTCGCCGGCCGATGCCGCCGCCTGGGCGGACGTCGTAATGGTGCTGGTCCCCGACGAACTTCAGGGCGACCTCTACGCCGACGAACTGGCGGCCAACATGAAGGAGAATGCGGCCCTCGCGTTCGCGCACGGCCTCAACGTGCACTTCAACCTGATCGAGCCGCGCGCCGATCTCGACGTGTTCATGATCGCGCCGAAGGGCCCGGGTCACACGGTGCGCTCCGAGTATGAGCGCGGCGCCGGTGTGCCGACCCTGCTGGCCATCCATCAGGATGCCAGCGGCAACTGCCACGACATCGCGCTGAGCTATGCTTCGGCCATCGGCGGCGGTCGTGCGGGCATCATCGAGACCACCTTCAAGGAAGAGTGTGAGACAGACCTGTTCGGTGAGCAGACCGTCCTGTGCGGCGGCTTGTCTGCGCTAATCCAGGCCGGCTTCGAGACGCTGGTCGAGGCGGGTTACGCGCCCGAGATGGCTTACTTCGAGTGCGTGCACGAGGTGAAGCTGATTGTCGATCTGATCTACGAAGGTGGCCTCGCGAACATGCGCTACTCGGTGTCGAACACCGCTGAGTACGGTGACTACACCCGCGGCCCGCGGATCGTGACCGAACAGACCAAGGCCGCGATGAAGGACATCCTCACGGAAATCCAGACCGGCGCCTTCTCGAAGGAATGGATGCTGGAAAACCGCGTGGGTCAGACGGCGTTCAAGACTACTCGCCGCTTGCAGGCTGCGCATCAGCTTGAAGAGACCGGCGAGAAGCTTCGCGGCATGATGCCGTGGATCGCGGAAAACGCCTTGGTCGATAAGTCGAAGAATTAATTCCGGTTCTCCGGTTCGGGCGTCGGGAGGAAAAATTGTCGTCACGGCGCCCAACAAACCGAAATAGTTAACAAAACCGTTGCGGTTTACCCTAAAAGCGCTCTAAAACAAGGGCGTTAAAGGGTTTTCTTTGCATACTGCTGAACGCCTTGTTCACCAATTGTTAACATTCCTGCGGTCGATTCTTGGCTTGTTCAGTAGTTGATTCGGCGGGAGCCGTTGGGGAGATCACGGGACGTGAAGACCGTCCGCGCAGATCGAGGTTTTGACAGCCGCATCGCTTGCGATGTGGAGCCGAGTCATCTGTGCCTCAACATGCTCGATCTCGACGCGCTCCTTCCGGGCGGCGCGGCCCTGCGACTTAGGTGCCCCTGAACTAAGACGGCCCCGTGCGGCCTGCATTGTTCAGGGGTAAAAGCCGAACCTAAGTCAACCAAATCGAATTTGAGACGGGACCAATGACCGCCACGGAAAACAACCAGAACCCTCCGGATTTCCGCGACGATCGCGACGACCCGAACTACGTCCGTATCTTTGACACCACCTTGCGCGACGGCGAGCAGTCGCCGGGCTGCTCGATGAATCTCGAGGAAAAGGTGCGCGTCGCACTCGCGCTCGAGGAACTGGGCGTCGATATCATCGAGGCCGGATTTCCGATTGCCTCCAACGGCGATTTCGAAGCCGTTCGCGAGGTCGCGAACAAGGTGAAGAAATCCAGCGTGGCCGGGCTCGCCCGCGCTGCGCATGGCGATATCGAGCGGGCCTGGGAAGCGGTGCGCGGCGCCGAACGTCCGCGCATCCACACCTTCCTGTCCACCAGCCCGCTGCATATGAAGTTCAAATTGCAGATGGAGCCGGAAGACGTTCACGCTGCCATCGCCGATAGTGTGAGCTATGCACGCAATCTCTGCGAAGATGTCGAATGGTCGCCCGAAGACGGCTCGCGCACCGAGCACGATTTCCTTTGCCGTGTCGTCGAAAGCGCGATTCGGGCCGGGGCCTCGACCATCAATATCCCCGATACGGTGGGTTATGCGGTACCCGAGGAATTCGCTTACCTCATCGCGATGCTCTTCAACCGGGTGCCGAACATCGATCAGGCGGTCATCTCGGTGCATTGCCACAACGACCTGGGTCTGGCGGTCGCCAATTCTCTGGCGGCGGTAGGCGCGGGCGCGCGGCAGATCGAGTGCACCATCAACGGCATCGGCGAGCGGGCGGGCAACTGCGCGCTGGAAGAGGTCGTGATGGCGCTGCGCACACGTCACGACGCCATGCCCTTCAGGACGGGCGTGGAGACGACCGAGATCACCCGGGTCAGCCATCTGGTCTCGACGATCACTGGCTTCAACGTGCAGCCCAACAAGGCCATCGTCGGTGCGAACGCCTTCGCGCATGAATCCGGCATCCATCAGGACGGCGTCCTCAAGAATGCCGAGACCTATGAGATCATGACACCTGAATCGGTTGGCCTGAAGAATTCCAACCTGGTCATGGGCAAGCACTCGGGTAGCCACGCGTTCCGCAAGAAGCTGCGCGAACTCGGCTACGGCAGTATGGGCGACAACGCGGTCCGCGATGCGTTCCAGCGCTTCAAGGACCTGGCTGACAAGAAGAAGGAAATCTTCGACGAGGACATCGTCGCGCTGGTGGACGACACCATCCAGCATGACGAGTCTCGGATCCGCTTCGTGTCGCTGCAGGTGCGCGCCGGTTCTAGGGGGCCGCAGGAGGCCGATTTGGAACTGGAGATCGACGGTCAGAAAGTCGCGACGATGGCGCGTGGAAACGGGCCTGTCGATGCGGTATTCAACGCCATCGATGAACTTTTCCCTCATTCCGCCACACTGCAGCTGTATCAAGTGCATGCCGTGACGGGCGGAACGGATGCCCAGGCGGAAGTAACGGTTCGACTGGAAGAGAACGGAAAGACCTTGAACGGGCAGGGTGCGGATGCGGATACGCTGGTCGCTTCGGCGCGCGCGTACCTGCACGCGCTGAACAAGCTGCTCGTGAAACGTGAGAAGACAGCGCCGGCAGCTTTGTCGGCGTAGGCAACATCAAGGGGCGGTGTGTCCTTCTGATAGAGGACGCGCTGCCTCATTGCCTCTCCGCCGGAGGGGCGCAAAAGGTATGCGGGACGAGGTGGCGAGACATGCTATCGCGAATTATGGGTGCGCTTTCGGCCGACATGGCCATCGACCTCGGGACGGCGAACACGCTCGTCTATGTGCAGGGGCGTGACATTGTCCTGAACGAGCCGTCGGTCGTCGCGATCGTGGAATCGAAGGGCAAAAAGAAGGTTCTGGCCGTTGGCAACGAGGCCAAGCAGATGCTCGGCCGCACGCCGGGCAACATCCAAGCGATCCGGCCACTGCGCGATGGTGTCATCGCCGATTTCGAGGTCGCTGAGGAAATGATCAAGGAATTCATCCGCAAGGTGCATAACCGCCGCGGTTTTTACAGTCCGCAGATCGTTGTCTGCGTGCCGTCAGGTTCGACCGCCGTAGAACGCCGCGCCATTCAGGAATCGGCGGAAAGCGCCGGTGCGCGCCGGGTCTGGCTGATCGAGGAGCCAATGGCGGCCGCCATCGGCGCGGGCCTACCTGTGACGGAGCCGACCGGCTCCATGGTCGTCGATATCGGTGGCGGCACGACGGAAGTTGCGGTCCTATCGCTTGGCGGCATCGTCTATGCGCGCAGTGCGCGCGTGGGCGGCGACATGATGGACGAGGCCATCATCGGCTACATCCGCCGCAACCATAACCTGCTGGTTGGTGAATCCAGCGCCGAGCGCATCAAGAAGGAAATCGGGTCCGCCTGCCCGCCAGAAGACGGCGAAGGGCGGACGATGGAAATAAAGGGGCGCGATCTGATGAACGGCGTGCCGAAAGAAATCATCATCACCGAGCGGCAGATCGCCGAAAGCTTGGCCGAACCGATCAGCGCGATCATCGACGCGGTTAAGGTGGCGCTGGAACACACGGCACCGGAACTTGCCGCCGATATCGTGGACAAGGGAATCGTGCTCACGGGAGGCGGTGCGCTTCTGGGCAATCTCGATTACGTGTTGCGGCACGCGACGGGGCTGCCGGTGTCGATCGCGGACGATCCGCTGACCTGCGTGGCGCGGGGCACGGGCCGGTCGCTCGAGGAGTTCAAGAAACTTAAGGGCGTTCTGGTAAGTATGTATTGACCCGTAACCGGGTAGCGGCGGGTACTCGGAAGACAGGAAACTCTGGTGGCGAAACGCAATGCGAGTATGTCTGTTGCCGGCTTGGCCGTTCCGGTCAGGGTCTGGGCACAGCGGTTCGCATTTCTAGTTCTCTTTGCGCTGGCCTTTGCTCTCATGCTCCTCAGCAAGGCGGAGAATGTTGCACTGGAACGCGCCCGGGTCGTTATCGTCGATAGCGTTGCGCCGGTCCTGAATTCGCTGTCGAGCCCGGTTGAGGCCGGCCGTGAGGTCTCCGCAACTGTCCGGAAACTCTTCCTGGTCTATGCCGAGAACGAGCGCCTGCGCGCCGAGAATGAGCGGCTCCTGCGCTGGATGCAGAGCGCGCGTCAGCTCGCGGTCGAAAACGCGACCCTGCGTGCTCAGCTTGAATATGTGCCGGAAGTCGCCCCGCGCGCGGTGACGGCGCGTATCATCGCGGACACGGGCGGCAGCTTCTTTCGCAGCCTGCTGATCAATGCGGGCTCGCGCCATCTGGTGCAGCGTGGTCAGGCGGTCGTCTCGCAGGCCGGCGTGGTGGGGCGTGTGGCGGAGGTCGGCGACCGTTCGGCCCGGGTGCTGCTGCTGACCGACATCAATTCGCGCATCCCAGCGCTCGTAGAATCGACTCGTGACCGGGTGATCGTGACAGGCAACAACACACCCTGGCCCACAGTAACTTATCTGGCGTCCAACTCCCCGGTGTCTCCCGGTGACCGGCTGGTGACCTCCGGCCATGGCGGGGTGTTTCCGCCGGGCCTACCCATCGGAACAATATCCGAGCTGACCGAGACCCGGATCGCCCTGCAGCCAGCGGTCGAGATCGCGCGGCTCAGCGAGGCCCGGATCCTGGATTACGGGGTGGAGGGCATACTGCCGCCGCCGGAAAAGGTGCCCGCCGTCAAGGCCGGCGGAACGGCGCAGTCGCTCGAGCCCGAGCCGACGAAATGAGCGAGGGTGGGGTCGGCAGCATTGCCGATTTGGCGCGCCGGATCGTACCGGGCTTCACGCTGGTTCTCCTAGTCTTCCTCTCTCACCTGCACCTGCCGATCCGGTTCTATGCTGAGATCGCGCCCGCACTATCGCTGATGGGCGTCTATTATTGGATTGTGTTCCGTCCGGACCTGATGCCACGCGCACTCGTTTTCATGGTCGGATTGTTCCAGGACGCCCTTATCGGCGCGCCCTTTGGCCTGACGGCTCTGATCTTCCTTCTGACACATACCTTCGTGCTCAGCCAGCGCCGTTTCCTTATCGGCAAACCGTTCTGGATCTTCTGGGCAGGCTTCGCGGTCGTCGCCCCAGTGGCCAGCGCGTTGACTTGGATGCTGGCCTCGTCGTTACGCCAGGCCATTCTGCCGAGCGATGCCGTGCTGGCGAGTATCGTGCTGACCGTCTTCGTTTTTCCCATCGTGGCATGGTGCTTGCTACGCACCCAGCGCTGGCTGGTGGGGGCGGCGGAACGGGTATGAATAGGCGCGACCATGAACGGCAGCGTCTCTTTACCCGCCGTGCGGTCCTGCTAGCAGGCGGGCAGTTCGGTCTCCTCGCAGCGCTGGTCGGCCGGATGTACTATCTGCAGGTAGTGGAATCCGAGCGCTACCGCACACTGGCCGATGAAAACCGTATCAACATGCGTCTGCTACCGCCCTCGCGCGGACGCATCCTGGACCGCTTCGGCGTTCCTATCGCGGTGAACCAGAAGAACTACCGTGCCCTAATCAAGTCCGAGAATGCGCCGGATGTACCTGCGGTACTCGACCGGCTGGCGATGATCATCCCGATCGACGCTGACGAGAAGGCGCGTATACTAAAAGAGGTGCGGCGCAAGAAGGAGTTCGTGCCGGTGACGGTGCGCGAGTTCCTGGAATGGGAAGATGTCGCGCGGCTCGAGGTTAACGCACCAGATCTGCCGGGTGTGACCATTGATGTGGGTGAGCAGCGCTTCTACCCCAACGGTGAATCCGCGGCGCATATCCTCGGCTATGTGGGTGCACCGCGTCCGGAAGACCTGACCGGCGATCCTTTGCTCGAACTGCCAGGCTTCCGTATCGGTCGCAACGGGATCGAACGGGCCTTCGATACGCCGCTGCGCGGAAGTGCCGGGGCCAGCCAGCTTGAGTTGAACGCAGTGGGCCGTGTGATCCGCGAACTCGACCGGCAGGAAGGAAATCCTGGGCGCGATGTTGTCCTGACCATGGACATGGTACTCCAGCGCAAAGCCATGGACCTGTTGGGGGAGGAGGCCGGCGCGGTTGTGGTGATGGACATCCGTACCGGGGGGCTGATCGTGCAGGCCTCCACCCCGAGCTTCGATCCCAATGCGTTCACCGAAGGCCTCAGCAATGCACAGTGGCGGACGCTCGCCGACAACGAGCGCGCGCCTTTGCGCAACAAGGCCATTGCTGGCGAGTATGCGCCCGGCTCCACGTTCAAGATGGTGGTCGCCCTGGCCGCACTGGAAAATGGCGTGACCACGTCGAACTCCTCCTACTTTTGCCCTGGGCATCTGGAAGTGGGCGACGGCAAGTTCCATTGCTGGAAACGCTACGGCCACGGTCATGTCGATCTGGCGCGCGGCATCGCGGAATCCTGCGACGTCTATTTCTATGAGATCGCTCGCAAGGTCGGCATCGACAAGATCGCCAAAATGGCCGCGCGGTTCGGTCTGGGCAATGACCTCGGCCTCGACGTACCGGGCGAGCGTGCCGGGCTGATTCCCACGAAATCCTGGAAGCGTGCCGTGATCGGCAAGCCTTGGGTGCTGGGCGAGACGCTGCTGGCCGGGATTGGGCAGGGTTTCGTGCTGGCCACCCCGCTTCAGCTCGCTACGATGACCGCGCGCTTGGTCAACGGCGGCAAAGCGGTCTCGCCGCATATAGCGCGTGACCGTGTCCTGCGCGGGCGGCTGGCCGATCGTGCCGATGACAGTGTCGTGGATATTGGCGTCGATCCTCGTCACCTGAAGATGGTGATGGAGGCGATGGCGCTGGTGACCCAAGATCCCACCGGCACCGCGCACCCGGCCCGGATCACGGTGCCCGGCATGTCTATGGGCGGCAAGACCGGCACCGCACAGGTCCGGCGGATTTCCCAGCGCGAGCGCGATTCAGGCGTCCTTAAGAACGAGGAACTGCCCTGGCGCTACCGCGATCATGCGCTTTTCGTAGGCTATGGCCCTATTGAGGATCCACGCTACGCAATCTCGGTGGTGGTCGAGCATGGCGGCGGCGGTTCGGCGGTCGCCGCGCCGATCGCGCGTGACGTCATGATAGCTACGCTGGACCGTGATCCCGCGCGCCTCGCACCCGGTGCGAATGACGCCGGGCTCGGCGTTTCTGGCAATCAGGGTACTTGAGCGGTCGGACGATGGCACAACTGGGCGCAGCACAGCTGACGATACGCCAGAAGCTCCTGCAGCTGAACTGGCAGTTCGTGCTCCTCATCATGCTAACGGCCTCCGTAGGCTTTGCGATGCTGTACTCGGCGGCCGACGGCAACTTCGACCCCTGGGCCTCACGCCAGATTTCGCGCTTTGCGGTGGGCGTCGCGATAATGCTGACGGTCGCGTTGATCGACATCCGCATTTGGTTGCGTGCTGCGTATCCCATTTATGGCGCGTGTCTGGCGCTTCTGGCGGCGGTGGAGATCATGGGCTTCATCGGTATGGGCGCGCAGCGCTGGATCGATATGGGTTTTTTCAAACTCCAGCCGTCCGAGGTGATGAAGATCGCCGTGGTGCTGGCGCTGGCGCGCTACTTTCACAGATTCGACGTGGACGAGGTGGGCCGTCTGCGCAATCTTATCATCCCGGTCTTCATTGTTCTGGCACCTATGGCGCTTGTACTGCGCCAGCCCGATCTGGGCACGGCGGGCGTCATCGCCATGGTCGGTGCGGCCATGTTCTGGATCGGCGGGGTACGGCTCTGGCAGTTCGGCGTGGTTGCGGCGGCGGCGGCGGCAGCGGTGCCGGTCGGCTGGCAGTTCCTCCACGCCTACCAGAAGCAACGCATCTTCACCTTCCTGAACCCGGAGACCGATCCGCTCGGCTCGGGCTATCACATCCTCCAGTCCAAGATCGCTCTCGGCTCGGGGGGCCTGTTCGGCAAGGGCTTCCTTCAAGGCACCCAGGGCCACCTGAATTTTCTGCCGGAAAAGCAGACCGACTTCATCTTCACTATGCTGGCCGAGGAATTCGGTCTGGTTGGGGGTGTCGGGCTGATCGCGCTCTACGCCCTGCTGGTGGGGTATGGCTTCTATATCGCGCTGTGCTGCCGCAGCCAGTTCGCCCGGCTTCTGGCCATGGGCATCACCGTAAACTTCTTCCTCTACGTCTTCATCAATATCGCGATGGTGATGGGTGTATTGCCGGTGGTCGGTGTGCCGCTGCCGCTGATTTCCTATGGTGGTACGGCTATGCTGACCGTGCTGACCGGCTTCGGACTAGTGATGAGCTGCTGGCTGCACCGCGATACCCACATCAACCGGCGCGGCGGTCTGGCTTGAGGGGCGGATTAGACCACCGCGATACCTCGACATAGGCGGTTTCGGGTGCTATATCCGCGCCGCTTTCGCGCACACGGTGGGTGCATAGCTCAGTTGGTAGAGCAGCTGACTCTTAATCAGCGGGTCCAAGGTTCGAGTCCTTGTGCACCCACCACTTCTTCGAACATCATAGATACGCATGAGACGCGGGGCGGACTACGAGAGCGTCACTCGTCAGTTCCGCAATTGGCGCTGTCGTCTTCGGGGTCGGCAGCAGTCTCGCCATTGTGATCGCCGCGGCGTAGATCGCGTCCTGGGCATTGGTGATCTGCCTCGGCATGTACGTGTCCAGCGTCGTGCTGTCCTATTGGTGCCGAAATCCCATGATTACCATCTGGTCCACACCCGAAGCGACGCTGATCGGCGCGACGGCATCGGGGCCAGAAATCACCCCCTCTACACAGTCGGAAATCTTGGCGCGTGCGGTTTCTGTAGGGGCTTCGTCGGCTTGGGCGGGCGCGTTGACCAGAAGTCCGACACCCATCGCGAGAGCGGCGGCGAGGCATAGGGTTCGGGACATGGTTGGCTCCATTTCGCCAAGGGGGCGGCGCTGGGACGATTGTCGCAGGATTGCGCACTCAGCGGCGGTTTTCCAGCGTTCGGAAAATCTTTCACACGGCGTCTTGAAACAGGAACTGGGCAGGCACATCTGACCGCAATTGGAGGCGCGCCACAGGATGGTCCGGGCAGGTCCTCAACATGTCCATACGGTGAGCAGTTGAACCACCCACAATCCGGGCGTCCCGCAAAGTTCGGTCATCAGATCGGAACCGCGCCGGGGGATGTGCCCGTTTTTTCCTCCGACTACGAAACCGCGGACAAGGGGGAATACCCCACCCGGCAATCCTATCGTAGCTATATCGATGGCGTTTACATGGGCCACAAGTGGCAGTGCGTCGAACTCGCGCGCCGCTGGCTCTATGTGAATAAGGGCTATGTCTTCGACGACATCGCGATGGCCTATGACATCTTCCGCCTGCGCAATGTCCGGGTGATCGCCGATGGTTGCCTGTTGCCGCTCCATTCGTTTCGCAATGGCGCACGCCGCGCGCCGGAACCAGGCGCACTACTAATATGGGGTGAGGGCGGCGAGTTCGACGTTACCGGCCATGTCGCCATCGTCACCGAGGTGCTGCCCGACCGGATTCGCATCGTCGAGCAGAATGTCGATCACGAAGTCTGGCCGGATAGTAGGGGCTGGGCGCGCGAACTCCCGATGACCGGCGATGTGGAGACTGGCTTCACGCTGGAATGCAGTTTTGAAGAATCCGAGATCGTGGGCTGGGTGATCCAGACCGACGACCCGACCTATGCCGAAATCGAACTGGACGATGATCCGCGCCTTTTCATCCCGCAGTTGCGCGAGGTGGAGGACACCGGACAGACCGGAACCGCTTGGCTCGATGACAGGGACGCCAAGCAGGCGGCCTATATCGAGCTGAACAAGGGCTGCAAACTGGCGTCTCACGAGACCCATCAGCATCAGTACTTCTGTATCAGCGAGACGGCCGAGCGCGAGCTGCGGCGTGCCACGAACGAGCTGCACCGTATGTTCCTGCACGCTACCAACCATGTGCTCGAGAACGAGGGGCTGCTCAGCCGTTTCAACCTGCCGCAGGTCCTCTGGCCGCGAATCCGCCAGTCCTGGGGTAACCGGCGCGGCGAGATGGTCACCGGCCGTTTCGATTTCGCTCTTTCGGAACACGGAGTGAAGGCGTACGAGTACAATGCGGATTCCTGCTCCTGCCATATGGAGTGTGGCTTCGTTCAGGGCCGCTGGGCGGAGCATTTTGGCTGTACAGCGGGCGAGGATGCGGGAATCGAGCTCCATGACCGCCTGGTTGAGGCGTGGAAGGAGATCGGGCTCGACCGTGTGCTGCACATTATGCAGGACCGTGACCTAGAAGAGACCTACCACGCGCTCTACATGAAGGCAGCGGCTGAGAAGGCCGGTATCATCTGCAAGGTGGTGCACGGAGTCGGCGACCTGCAATGGGACGATGAGGGCTGGGTCTGCGACGCGGATGGACTGCGTATCGAATGGGTCTGGAAGACCTGGGCGTGGGAAACCGCGCTCGATCAGATCCGCCATGAACTCGACGAAGACGCTGAGGAACTGCGCCTGCACCAGACCATCGACCACCGCAGGCATCCGCCGCGTCTGGTCGATGTGCTGCTGCGCGAAGAGGTGATCGTCTTCGAGCCGCTATGGACGCTGGTCACCAGCAACAAGGCGATCCTGCCCGTGGTGCATTCAATGTTCCCTTCGAGCCGCTTCCTCCTAAATTCGAGCTACGAACTGGACGACGATCTGCGGCGCACCGGCTATGTCGCGAAGCCGATTGTCGGGCGGTGGGGCTCGAACATCGCGATCTTCGACCGGCATGAAGGCCTAGTCGAAGAAACCGCGGGCCAGTTCGACTCCCGCGATACGATCTACCAGGAGCTGTTTCGCCTGTCGCAGGTGGACGGGCGTAATGTGCAGATCGGAACCTTCTCAGTGGGCGGCTATTATGGCGGTGCGTGCGTGCGCGTCGATGAGTCGCTGATTATCGGTGGCGGCAGCGACCTGTTGCCTTTGCGCGTGGTCCCGGATGACGAGTTTCTGGCTACGTCTGACTAGCGTCAATCGCGGCGCTTTGAGGGCGGGCCGTTGCGGCCTACCATGGGCTCGGGCTTTTGAGAGGAGGCCGCGCTCATGATCCGTTTTGCGCCGAATTTCTATCACCTGTTCCTGGAACTGCCGCTGCGTGACCGGTTCGCGGCGGCGGCGAAGATCGGCTGTACCGCGATCGAGTACCATTTCCCCTATGAACTGCCGAAAGACGAACTCAGGTCCCTGCTCGACGGTCACGGCCTGGAGTTTACCTATTGCGTGGTGCCGGCCGACTGGGCAGGCGGCACCAGGGGGCTCGGCGCGCAGCCGGGACGGCAGGACGAGTTTTGCCGAGCCGCCGATCAGGCGCTGGACTACATCTCCCACTGTGATTTCTATTCGATCAACGTGGGAGCCGGGCCGGTGCCGCCGGGCGAGAGCCGGGAGCGTTGTGTCGAGACCTATGTCGAGAACCTCGGCTATATCGCGCGGGCGGCGGGCAGCCACCGCTGCAAGTTCCTGTTGGAGCCCGTAACCGCGCATCGCATCCCCGACTGGACGATGCAGACCATGGCCCAGGCGCGCGAGATTGTGGAGGCCGTCGGTTTGGCGAATGTGGGCCTGGTGTATGACACTTTCCACCTGCGCTACGAGGAAAGTGGCACCCTGACGGATATCATGGACGAATACTGGCCGTTGATCGGGTATGTGCAGATCGGCAACCCGCCGGGCCGTCATGAACCCGGCGAGGGCGAGCTTGACCTGCTGTGGCTTGCGCGCCGGGCGGTCGAAAAAGGCTACACGGGCGCTATTGGGATGGAGCTCGATCCCTCTAGGGACACCTGGTCCAGCCTCATGTGGATGAACGAACTGGGCTACAAAGTGGTCCCCGGCAACCGTCTGTAAACAGCAGACAGGGCAATAGGAAAACTGACGATTCTGGTGGGCCGTGCGCTCACCGCGATGTTGTGGGGCGGGACGGCAAACGCCGATCTGGCGAATCCGAAAGGGCAGGTTTCGGCGGGAGCGCTTTAATTGGCGATCCGAGTGAAGTGGCTCCTGGTCTCTTAAAAAATGTGGCTGGGCGCTTCCCCCAGCGGGCGTAATGCCCCTATTCTTAGCAGTGCAGGCGGTTCTTTCGTTTGGAAGGGCACCGCAAACGGCAATGCCCGAAAGGGCGGCTTTATAGCGTATCGGGGAGAGATAGATGGCGAAGAAGAGAACCCAGTATATGGACGACCAGGCTTGGACGGATGTCCGCGACGGTATGCGTATCGACTGGGATGTGCCGATCGAGATGGATGATGGCCTAGTCCTTCGTTGCGACGTTTACCGGCCGATCAAGAACGGCAAGTACCCCGTCATTATGACCTATGGCCCCTATGGCAAGTTCCTCCACTTCGACGACGCCTATCACGATCAATATGTGCGCATGCTGGAGGATTTTCCAGAAATCGGCGCGGGCACGACGGAGAAGTACCAGAACTGGGAAGTCGTGGATCCCGAGCGCTGGGTCCCGGATGACTATGTCTGCATCCGTGTGGATTCGCGCGGCACAGGCCGCTCGCCGGGCGTCATCGACATCTGGTCACTGCGCGAAGCGCAGGATCTGGCGATCTGCGTGGACTGGGCGGGCGTGCAGTCCTGGTCGAACGGCAAGGTCGGCCTGAACGGCATTTCGTACTACGCCGAGAACCAGTGGCAGTGCGCGGCCCTGCAGCCCAAGCATCTCGCAGCGATCTGTCCGTGGGAGGGCGCTGCGGATTTCTACCGCGACATGGGCCACCACGGCGGCATCCTGTGCAACGGCTTCGTCAAGGACTGGTCCGAGGCGCAGGTCTATTCCGTGCAGTACGGCAAGGGGGCCAACGGCAAGCGCTCGCGCATGAACGGCGAGTGGGTCTCTGGTCCGGAAACTCTGACTGAGGAAGAACTCGGCCAGAACCGCAACAACTTCTATGACGATGTGCGCACCCGGAAGCTGGATTCGGACGAATACTGGCAGTCGCGCATGCCCGACTGGTCGAAGGTCAAGGTGCCGATGCTGTCCACCGCCAACTGGGGCGGCCAGGGCCTGCACCCGCGCGGCAACTTCGAGGGCTTTACCCAGTCGGCGTCGAAGGAGAAGTGGCTGGAGGTGCACGGCATCGAGCACTGGACCCACTTCTACACCGACTACGGCATGGACCTGCAGAAGCGGTTCTTCGACTACTACCTGAAGGGAAAGAAGAACGGCTGGGACAAGCAGCCCAAGGTGCAGCTCCAGATTCGCCATCCGGGTGAGAAGTTCGTCGAGCGGCATGAGAATGAGTGGCCGCTCAAGCGGACCGAGTGGACGAAGTTCTACCTCGACCCCAGCGACATGAGCATGTCCACCACGCCTCAGAAGAAGAAGGGTGACGTGACCTATGGCGGTTTCTCCGACGGCGTCACCTTTATGACGCCGCCGCTGGAAGAGGACATGGAGATCACGGGGCCGATTGCCTCGAAGCTCTGGGTGTCTTCGGCGACGACCGATGCCGACATGTTCCTGGTTCTGCGTGTGTTCGGGCCCGACATGAAGGAACTGACCTTTCAGGGGGCGCTCGATCCGCACACGCCGATCGCCCAGGGCTGGCTGCGGGCCTCGCACCGCAAGCTGGACACCAAGAAGACGCTGCCCTACCGGCCCTATCACACCCATGACGAGGAGCAGCCGCTGGATCCGGGCAAGGCCTATGAACTCGACATCGAGGTCTGGCCGACCTGTATCCATGTGCCGAAGGGCTATCGGGTCGCTCTGTCCGTACGCGGGCGCGATTATGTCTATCCAGGCGATTCCAATACTGACCTTGGCGAGTACGCCAACTGGACGGGTTGCGGACTGTTCCGGCATGACGACCCGCGTGACCGGCCGGCGGATATCTTTGGCGGCGATGTGACGCTGCACACCGGACCCAGCCAGCAGGCCTATGTGATGCTGCCGGTCATTCCGGAAAAAAAGACGCGGCGTAAAAAGTAACGCCATACGGGCGGCCCGGGACCGGGCCGCCCTTTTTGGTTCCGAGATCATACAGAAAAACGTGAAGGCCCGGCGGAGGGGAACACCATGGACGATATTAAATACGCGGGAGATCCGATCTTCCGCAGCCAAGTGCGTGAAGGCATGCGCGTTGATTGGGACGTGCCGATCGCAATGAGCGACGGCCTTGTGCTTCGCGCTAATGTCTATCGCCCGGACGATGACGGACAATATCCCGTTGTTATGTCTCACGGGCCCTACGGCAAGGACCTTCACTTCGAGGAGATCTATAAGACCTGCTGGGATCTGATGTGTGAGAACCATCCCGATGTTCCGGCAGGCTCGACGAACATCCATCAGAGCTGGGAAGTCTGCGACCCCGAGAAATGGGTGCCGAAGGGCTTCGTGGTGATCAGAGTGGATTCGCGTGGTTCTGGCCGCTCGCCAGGCTATCTCGAGGTCTTCAGTGCGCGCGAAACACAGGATTTCGCAACCTGCATTGACTGGGCCGGTGTTCAACCCTGGTCCAATGGCAAGGTCGGGCTTTCCGGCATTTCCTACTACGCAGTGAACCAGTGGCAGGTGGCGGCGCTGAAGCCGAAGCACCTGGCCGCGATCTGCCCTTGGGAGGGCTTCAACGACTTCTATCGCGAGCTGTCCCACAACGGTGGTATCTACAACACCTTCCAGCGGCACTGGTACGACATGCAAATCATGAAGATTCAGCATGGCTATGGCGACCGCGGCTGGCGTTCGCGTGCCAATGGTGAATGGGCTGCCGGTCCGGAAACCCTGTCCGAGGAGGAATTGAAGGCCAACCGCTTCGACCTCCACGGCGACTACATCTCGCACCCGTTCGATGACGAATGGTACGCGACGCGTACGCCTGATCTATCAAAAGTCGATGTGCCGGTGCTGAGTTGCGCCAACTGGGGCGGTGCGCCGCTACATCCGCGCGGCAACTTCAACGGCTTCATGAAATCGTCCTCCCGCCAGAAATGGCTGGAGATCCACGGCCTGGAGCATTGGTCACTCTACTACACCGACTATGGCAACGACCTGCAGATGCGCTTTTTCGAGCGCTTCCTGCGCGGTGACGATTCTGCTTTCCCGGACGAGCCAAAAGTCATGCTGAACGTGCGCCACCCGGGCGAGAAATTCGTGTCGCGCGGCGAGGACGACTGGCCCATCCCACGGACCGAGTGGACAAAGTTCCACTTCGAGCCGGTGGGCCAGATCCTTTCCGAAACGCCGTCCGCGAATGATGCGGCGTTCACCTTTGCAGCAGAAGGTGACGGCCTGACATTTTTGTCCACGCCGGTCGAAGAGGACACGGAAATCTGCGGCCCGATGGCGGTAAAGCTGAATGTTTCTTCCGACACGAGCGATGCTGATTTGTTCGTTATCCTGCGTGTTTTCCAGCCTGACCTGAAAGAGGTCACCTTCCGAGGTGCACTCGACCCACATACGCCCGTAGCGTCAGGCTGGCTGCGTGCTTCGCATCGTGCGCTCGACGCGACGCGATCAGAGGAGTGGGCACCGTTCCATCCCCACGACAAGGCTGAGCCGCTTACGCCCGGCGATGTCTATGAGGTCGATGTGGAAATACATGCGTCGGGGATCGTGGTGCCGAAGGGGTACCGGTTTGGAGTCTCGATCCGCGGCTGTGACTACGTCTATCCTGGCGAACCGAATTCGGGTCTGTCGAATATGAAGAACGTGTTCACCGGAGTGGGCCCGTTCCTGCATGACGACCCAGACAACCGGCCGGATGTAATTTACAAAAACAATATCACGCTGCATGTCGGTCCGCAGAAGGCTGGCTATGCGTTGTTGCCGGTCATTCCGGCGAATTAAGGGGAGGAGAGCCTAAAATGGACGGCGAAACCTACACAGAGATCGGCCAGAACTACGACAAGGTCGTCGCCGGTATCCGGATCGACTGGGATGTCCCCATCGAGATGGATGACGGCGTCGTTCTGCGCTGCGACGTGTTCCGGCCCGACGACGACGGCCATTACCCGGTCATCATCAGCTACGGCCCCTATTGCAAGTGGCTGCACTGGAAGGATGGCTATCCCTACCAGTGGAAGCAGATGGTGGAGGACTACCCCGACTGCCTTGCTGGCTCGTCCAACCGTTACCAGAACTGGGAACTGGTTGACCCCGAAAAATGGGTGCCGGATGGTTATGCCTGCGTGCGCGTGGACTCACGCGGCGCGGGCCGTTCGCCAGGTGTGCTGGATGTCTGGTCGGCGCGAGAGGCGCAGGACTATCATGACTGCATCAACTGGGCGGGTACCCAGCCCTGGTCGAACGGCAAGGTCGGTACCAGCGGCATTTCTTATTACGGGATGAACCAGTGGCAGGTGGCCTCGCTGCAGCCCAAGCATCTTGCCGCAATGTGCGTCTGGGAAGGTGCGGCGGACTATTACCGCGACCTGGGCCACCACGGCGGCATCGCCTGCCGCTTCCCCTCGGTCTGGTACAACAGCGCCGTGGTGCCTCGTCAGCACGGCAAGGGCGCCAACGGCCTGAAGAGCAAGATCAACGGGGAGTGGATCTCCGGGCCTGAAACGCTGACCGAAGAGGTCCTCGCGCAGAACCGGCGCGATTTCGGGAGGGACATCCTCGACCATCCCCTGGTCGATGATTACTGGAAGGCCCGGATGCCGGACTATTCGAAAATCAACGTTCCGCTGCTGTCTGCCGGGAACTGGGGCGGTGTGGGCCTGCATCCGCGTGGTAACACGGAAGGCTTTGTGAACTCGGCGTCCGACCAGAAATGGTTGGAAATGCATGGGCTTGAGCACTTCACCCACTATTACACTGACTACGGTATCGACCTGCAGAAACGCTTCTTCGGGCACTTCCTGAAGGGCGAGGACACCGGCTGGGACAATCAGCCGAAGGTCCAGCTTCTTGTGCGCCATCCGGATGAGAAGTTCGTTTTGCGAACGGAAGAAGACTGGCCGATCCCGCGTACCCAGTGGACGAAGAAGTACCTGGAGCCTGGGGGCCGCACCCTCGCGGACGCACCGATGCCCGAAGCCGCCAGCATGACCTATGACGCGCTGGGAGACGGTCTGACCTTCCTGACCCCGCCGGTCGCGAAGGAAACGGAGATTACCGGACCGGTCGCGGCGAAGCTCTTCGTCTCGTCCGAGACGGAAGACGCGGACCTGTTTCTCGTACTGCGTGCGTTCGCGCCGGATCTTCGCGAGCTTATCTACAAGGGCTCGAATGACCCGCATACGCCGGTCGGCATCGGGTGGCTACGCGCATCGCACCGCAAGCTCGATCTTGAGCAGACGCTTCCCTACCGGCCGTACCACACTCATGACGAGGTGCAGCCGCTGACGCCGGGCGAGATCTACGAGCTCGATATCGAGATCTGGCCGACCTCCATCGTGCTACCGGAAGGTTTCCGCCTCGGGCTTAGCGTGCGCGGGCGCGACTATGTGTGGCCGGGCTACGAGATGGGCTCACCGGAGATTGCTGGCCGCGTTCAGTACGGCGTCGGTCCCTTCAAGCACGAGATGAAGGGCAACCGGCCGCTCGAGGTGTATGGGAGGAAGGTCACTGTCCATACCGGGCCAGACCACCCGTCCCATGTGCTGCTGCCGGTAATTCCAGAGAAGTAAAGGCTAACGGCGCGTGACGTAGAACCTATCGTCCAGGCTGGCCCAGAAATCCTGGCAGGCGGCATTTTTGTGGGGGGACCGACATGCGTTTTGCACTCGTCAGAAAAGACAAGCCCGGAATGGCTGCGCTGCGCGCGCGCCTGCAACCGGAGCATGCGGCCTATCAGCAGCCGTTCCTGCCGATGATCGTATTCGGTGGCGGGCTAGTGCGCGACGGGGTAGATGCGTCGGGTGACGTCGATATCCGCGACGTCACTGGCAATGTTCTGGTCTTCGAGGCATCGGCGCGTGAAACCGTTGAAAATTTTCATGCCAACGATCCCTATAATCGAGAGGGATTATTCGAGTTTGTCTTGATCGAGCCGCTTTGGCAGCGAGTTCCCGAGCCGGCGGACTAGTCGCATCGGCCGCACAGCGGATTACGGCGCTGTGGCTCCGTAAGCCTGTTCACCCCTGCGTATGAGCCCAATGGCCGGAAACATGCATTCCGTTCTGGGCCTGCTGGCGCTGGCTTGGCTTTTGAGTGAGAACAGGCCGTACCCCCCTGAACGACGCGGCGTTTTCCTGATACAATGAGTATTTAAACACGAAACCGGACGAAAGAGGCCGTCATAAACGCGCCGCGACCATTCGACGAAGCTGAGCGCAAACGCTTCCACAACCTGCTGCTCCTAGCGCATGAGTCGCCATATGAGGGGGAGCGGGATGCTGCCCTTGCGGCGGCGAAACGCATGGCGACTGCGCGCGGCATGACGCTGGAAGAGGCCGCCACCGGCGGTCCCGCCCCTGAACGCCCCGAGCCGAAGCAGAAGCGTCCGCGAACGCCATCCGGTCAGGCCAAGGGTATGGCGCGTGCGGCACAGATGATGGATGGCTGGATCAATGCCGATAAGGCGCGGCGCGATGCGGCGTTGGAGGAAGCGCGCATGCGCGGCCTTGATGCGGAGGAGCGCCGCCGGGCCGAGGCGGAGGCCAACCGCTTACAGCGCCGCAACAACCGCCGCCGCGACCCCCAAAGCCACGCACGTGTCCTGCTGGCGGAGACTTCGCTGCCCATCAAGGAGATATGCTCGATCACCGGCCTCGACATCTACGACGTGGTTAGATTAAAGCTGAAGATGCGCTAGGGCGCAGCCGTTTACCGGCAAACGCTTTCCTATCCCAGAAAACCTGCCTATTGACCGGGGGCCGGCTAGGTCTTTGACTCTCGGGCAACCGGGGCTTGCCGATCAAAACAAGCGTATCCGCATGGATGCAGGGGGGATGTACCGTGAACTATGACAACTATGAAGCTATCAAGGCAGAGCGAAAGGGACGCATCCTGACGCTCACCATGTCGCGCCCGGGCACGCTGAATGCGGTGGACGCGACCCTGCATGAGGAACTTTCGCGCATATTCTACGACGTCGATGCTGACCACGACGTGGACGTGGTTGTCCTGACCGGTGAGGGCGGCGCCTTCTGCGCCGGCGGCGATCTGCAGTGGCTGAACAACATGCACGGCGACCCGGCGGCGTTCGCGCGCACAGTTTGGGAAGGCAAGCGGCTGGTGAATGGCCTGCTCGACCTGGAGAAGCCGATCATCGCGCGCTTGCCGGGCCATGCCATTGGCCTAGGGTGCACTATCGCGCTTTACTGCGATATCATCTATGCGTCCGAAAACGCAAAGCTCGGCGACCCGCATGTCGCGGTCGGCCTGGTGGCGGGTGACGGCGGTGCGGTGATCTGGCCGCAACTCATCGGCTATGCCCGAGCGAAGGAATACCTGATGACCGGCGACCTGCTGACGGCGGCGGATGCGGCGGCCATAGGCCTGATCAACCATGCGGTTCCGGCGGAGGACCTCGACGCTGCGGTCTATGGGATGGCTGACCGTCTGGCCAACGGAGCGATCAATGCCATCAAGTGGACGAAGGCTTCGGTAAACGCCGGCCTGAAACAGGCTGCGATTGCGGCGCTGAACACGGCCTTCAACTTTGAGGCCATGTCCCAGATGACACAGGACCACAAGATCGCGACCGATGCTTTTCTGAACAAGGAAAAGCCGAAATTTTCCGGAAAGTAGGGCCCGCGCGCGATGGAGCATTTCCAGGAAGCAGAGCACATCACCATGCTGCGCAACACCGTGCGGCGTTTCGTCGAGAACGAGATGCCGCGCGAACTGGCGCAACGCTGGGACCGGGAGAATGAATACCCGCGGGACGTTTTCGAGAAGCTCTCGGCGCTGGGGTAAACGCATTACTGCGCCCGAGGAATACGGGGGCGGCCGCGATATCACGGCAACCATGGTGGTGATCGAGGAACTGGCACGGCGGTCGATGGCTGTTGCCGTGCCCTTTATCATGTGCTCCCTGCTATGGCGGCATGAACATCGAGGAAGTCGGCAGCGCTGAACAGAAGGCCGAGCTCCTGCCGAAGCTGGCGGAAGGCAAGCTGCTCTTCGCCTATGGTATCTCGGAACCCGATGTGGGCGCGGATGTGGCCGGTGTGCGCACCACTGCCGAGCGTAAGGGCAATGGCGGGACGGTCACCATCAATGGCGCTAAGCGGTTCTGCTCCGGCGCGAACATCGCCGACTACATCTACACGGTGGTGAAAAGCGACCGCGAGGGCGAACGCTACAAGAACCTATCCATCGTACTGATCCCGCCGGATGCGCCGGGGGTGACCATCGAACTGCAGAACGCTATGGGTATGAAGGGGGCATCGACCTGCGACGTGACCTTCCAGGATGTTGAAATTCCGGTCGAGAATATCGTCGGCGGTGAAGATGGCTGGAACGACGGCTGGCGGCGCATCGTCGGGCCGGGCCTTGATGTCGAAAAGATCGAGGTAGCCGCGCTGGCGCTGGGCAACGCCGCCGCCGCCGTGGATGACGCCTGGCAATACGCCCAGGAACGCAAGCAGTTCGGCAAGCCCGTCTCGGCTTTCCAGTCCGTCCGGCACATGCTGGTGGACGCAAAGACCAAGCTGCATGCCTGCCGCCTAATGACCTATCACGCGGCCTGGTTGCTGGATGAGAAGAAGCCGGCTTCGGTCGAGACCTCCATGGCGAAGCTCTATGTCAGCGACACCGCCAAGGAGGTCGTGCTCTCCTGTCAGCAGGTGATGGGCGCTTATGGCTATATCAAGGAGTTCGACATGGAGCGCTATGTGCGTGAGGCGCTGCTGATGCCGATAATCGGCGGCTCGTCAGCGATCCAGAAGAACAACATCGCCAACCGCCTGCGGCTGGCACGCGAGTAGCGGCGATGCAGGCCGACGTCAGCGGCTGGAAGACGCGTCTGACCGACGCGCTGATCGCGGAAAACACCGCGAGCGGCATTTGGCGGAATCTCACCCTCGCCGACCAGCTCGACGACGTGCTGGCGGAGAATCCCGACAAGGTCCTGTTCATCGAGGGCGGACGCAGCGTCACGGTGGCGAAGATGGCCCGGCAGGCCCGCGCGCTGGCCAGTGCGCTCCAGCTCCGTGGGCTTGTGGCCGGCGATGTGGTCAGCTTCGAACTGCCCAACTGGCCGGAAACCGTCGCAATCGACTTGGCCTGCGCGATGCTGGGGCTGGTCTGCAACCCAATCATCCCAATCTACCGGGACGCCGAGGTGACGTACATCCTGCGTGACGCGGGCACGAAGGCGTTCTTCATCCCTACGACCTTCCGCAATTTTGACTATGCGGAGATGGTGGCGCGGCATCGCACCGAACTGCCGGACCTGGAGCACGTTATCACGGTGCGCGGGCAGGCGGACGGGGCCGAGACCTTCGAGGAGATATTGGCAGAGGGCTTCCCGAACGATTTCGTGCGGCCCAAGGTCGATCCAAACGCGGTCAAGCTTGTCATGTACACGTCGGGCACGACGGGCCGGCCAAAGGGCGTGTTGCACAGCCATAACACCATCGACACCGAGATCCAGGCGATCTCGAAGTTTCTGTCGCTGGACGATAGCGATGTGATCCTGATGCCGTCGCCGGTCTCTCACATCACGGGTTACCTCTACGGTATCCAGATGCCGTTCACCCTGAACGCGCCCGCCGTATTCATGGAGACGTGGGACGCGGCCGGGGCGGCGGTCCTGATCGACGAACATGGTGTCACCTTCACCATCGCCGCCACGGTGTTCCTGCAGGAGCTGACGGATTTTGCACGGCGGAACGAACGGCGTCTGCCAAGCCTGCGGTATTTTCCGTCCGGCGGCGCACCGGTGCCGCCCGAAGTGATCCATAACGCTCACAAGGCGTTCGCGCGTTGTGTTTGCTCGCGTGTCTATGGCTCGACGGAAGCACCCACAGTGACGCTGGGCGTGAACAGCCGCAATGAGGAGCGGCTGGGCGCAACCACGGAGGGCTACGTCGTCGGCCATGAGTTGAAGATCGTCGATCCGGCGACCGGTAAGGAGGTCGATACCGGGATCGAGGGCGAAATCCTCACCCGGGGACCGGAGATGTGCCTGGGCTATGCGGCCGACGACCACAACGCCGAGGCCTTCGATGATGAGGGGTACTTTTACACCGGCGATCTGGCGATGATGACCGATGACGGGGCCATGGTGATTACTGGGCGGTCGAAAGACCTGATCATTCGCGGCGGCGAGAACATCTCGCCGCGCGAGGTTGAGGACGCGCTGCACGAACACCCCGCCATCCACGAAGCTGCCATCGTCGCAATGCCCCATGAGCGCTTGGGCGAGACGGGCTGTGCCTATGTGGTTCTGGAGGACGGCACGGCCCTGTCCTTCGACGAAATGGTCGCCTTTCTGAAAAAGACCGGCATGGCGAAACAGAAGTATCCCGAGCGGCTGGAGATCGTCGATGAATTCCCTCGCACGGCGGCGGGGAAGATTCGCAAGAACGTCCTGCGGGACCGGATCGCGGCGGCGCTCGCGGGGAAACATTGACAGGCATCCGGCGACCGAACACGCTAAATGTCAGAATAGATCTTATTGCACATGCATGAAAACTAAAGCGATACGGGGGAGGAAACCCATGCAGACCAGAGATATCGAGTTCAATTCCTGCGGTGACACGGTGCGCGGTACGCTTTACACGCCCGACGGCGTCAGCAACCCGCCGTTGGTCATTATGGCCGGTGGCTGGTGCTACGTGAAAGAGATCGTCATGCCGTATTACGCGGACGATTTCGTCGAAATCGGCTGCGCCTGTCTCGTCTTTGACTACCGCCGTTTCGGCGCCAGCGACGGCGAGCCACGCCAGCATATCAACCCCTGGGACCAGATCGAGGATTATCGCAATGCGGTGTCCTTCGCGAAGACGCTCGATGGCATCGACACCAACCGAATCGGCGTGTGGGGCATCTCCTATTCGGGTGGCCACGCGATCTGCGTGGCGGCCCTCGATCCGCGCGTGAAGTTCGCGCTTTCGGTGGTGCCGGTCGTGGACGGTTTCCCGACCATGCGCCGGTGTCACGGCGAGCGGAAGTTTGCTGCGCTTCAGAAGCTGATCCTGGAGGACCGAGAGCGGCGCCAGAAGGGTGAACCCAGCCAGATGATCGCCATGTCCACCACCGACCCGGACAACGTGGTCAGCGCGTGGCCGTTCCCGCATGTCTGCACGATCTTCAATGACATCAAGGAGCGTGAGGCGCCCCGGCACGTCCATGAGAACACAATCGAGTCCGTCGAACTGCTCATGCAGTACGATGTGATGCCGTATGCCAGGCGCATCTTTGAGACGCCCTACATGATGGCCATCGCCAAGGGGGACAACATTACCTCGGCGGACCTTGAGATCGATGTGTTCAATGCCATTCCGTGCCCCAACAAAGAGCTCGCCATTGTCGAGGGCGTCGACCACATGAGCCTCTATTCCAATAACGAGCATCTCGAGAAGGTCTCGGGGGCGCAGGCGCGCTGGCTGCGCGAGTTGTTGTTCGGACCCGAGGCGCTACTGGCCCAGGCCGCGGAGTAACACCCAGAATAGTTCAAGAGATCACGGGCGGCACCTCTGTGCCGCCCGTTTTCGTTCATCGGAGGGGATAAGCCGTCATGGCCGACGTCACCGACATTCTCAGCCACGCAATCGATAAGGCGTGGCTCGACCTGCTAGTCGCCGAAGGTGGACCGGACTACGGCACCGCGCGCATGGCCGATGACAGGGAATATCTGGTCGATGGGCTGCCCGGAGATCAGGCGCGCACCATCAGCTCTGGTAATGCCCGGCAGGCCTTCGCGCTCCATGGCAAAGCCTTATAGTTTCAGGTGCATTTCCGGCATGCGCGGGTCCTCGTCGCGGAGCTGTACATCCGTGGCAAACAGGGTGCCGCAGCCGGGGCAGGCATATTCTCGAAACACAACGTCGCTTTCGGCCCGCCACTCATTGACAGGGGTCAGCTCTTCTATCTCGCGCTGGATGACGAGGGCATGGGCGCGCGGATCGTCGCTCGCGGGGCCGAATCCATGGCCGCATTCGCGGCAGCCCAGGACAGGCCCGTGACCGTTCTCGCGCACGGCGAGGATTTCTCCCACGCGGAAGCGTTCTTCGCCGTCGAAACTGACCGATATACCGCCGTTCGCGGGTCGCAAACCGCTGGTGAGGCGTGCGGCGCGAACCTCCTTGCGCCGGGTTTCGGTGGCCGAGGTATCCGCCGTGCCGTCGGAGGAGATGACCACGCCGTAGGCCCGGTTAGCCTCGTCGACGGTACACAGCCTGCGCCGGACATCGCGCGCCACGAGCTCCGGATCGCGTCGAAGCGGGTCGCCATAGCCGCCACCTCCGTCGCAAATGCACAGCCAGGCGTCGGTCGGCTCGAGCCAGCGCACATCCTTGGCTTCGACCACGTCGATCTCGTTGGGCGAGATGTCCTCCAGACGTGTCGGAATCCGGCCAGACGCCAGAGCCTCCTTCACACCGGCACCATGCAGCACGATGTTGCGCTGGATGCTGCCCGGCAGGCCGCCAGCCGCGCCCTTGGTTTCCATATGCGCGCAGCCGGTGGAGAACAGAACGGTTTCCATTGGGTATTCCGTGCGATGGGAAACCACCATGTACTCCAGCCCGACACCGCCTCGGAACTGGCCCGCGCCGGCGGTCTCTTCGCGCTCACGCCGGTAGACGTAGAGAATGGGGGTCAGGCTCTCGATCCGTTCGACGTTGGGGATGCCGTAGGCGGGTGCGATGAAGTTACCGCAGGTGTCGATGCCGTCACCGAAGGAGCGTGCGCCACCGCCGCCCACAGAATCCGTGAACAAGTTCACGAAGGGCCGGCCGTCGCCATGCTTGCCGGCGATCACCGACATGTTCACGCCGCCGTAGCACAGCGCCATAACTTCCTCGCGCAGTAGGTCGCCGCCACAGCCATACATCTTGCCGAAAGCTTCCCAGACGAGATTGCCGGTGGACTGGCAGGCGTTGACTGTTGCCATACTAGTTCCGGCGGGGAAGAGGGCGTTATTCAGTGTGCCCTCCTGCGAGATGATGTCGATGCACCGCATAACCGCACCGTGGGACCACGGGATGTCGTAGCAGAGCATCGGGAAGGCGGCCTGCAGGATACCGCCCACCAGTCCTGACCATGCGCAGTTGATGGTACCCGGTGCCTGCGGGTCTGTTCCCGTGAAGTCGAAGGTCAGATGATCGCCCGATTTCGTGAGCGCGAGGCGCAGGCGGTAGAGCCGGTTGGCCAGCCCATCATGGTCGAGGAATGCATTCGCGTACCAGGTGCCGTCCGGCAGCTCCGACAAGCGCTGGCGGATGGAGCGCTCGACATAGTCAAGGATGCGCTGCTGCACGGAGAGGAAGGTGTCGCGCCCGTACTCGTCGATGATCTCGCGTAGGCGCTCACCGGTCATATTCTGGGCGGCGATTTTCGCCCGCAGGTTCAACGCATTCATCTCCGGCGTGCGCGAATTGCGCAGGAAGGTCGCCTCGACGTCGTTGCGGACCTTGCCCTTGTCGACGATCTTCACCGGCGGGGTCAGCGGCACCTCCTGGTAGGCATCGCGCGCTCCGACGCACCAGCTCCCGGGGCGCGAGCCGCCCATGTCGATCTCGTGCACGACAACACCGGTCCACGCGACACGTTCGCCATTATGGAAAACCGGCATGACGACGGCGGCATCCATGGCGTGCAGTGCGCCGTACCATGGATCGCTGGTCATAAAAGCATCTCCGTCATGGATGTCTTCGCCGAACATCTTGATGACGTTCTGGACGACGATATCGAGGGCGGAGGCCTGACGGATGACGAAGACGCCCGCATACAAGCCCTGGCCGTCAGGGGTCAGGATCGCGACGTTGAAGTCGCCGGACTCGTACACTGACGGTGCGCCGGAAATCCGACCGACCATAAGCGCCATTTCGTCGTTCAGTTCCCAAAGGCGGTGGCGCAGGACCTCGAATGTGACGACATCGACCTCGGCTAGGGTATCAGCAGCCATGGTATCTCTTTCCCCTAGGCCTGTTTTTGCAAGGTCATCACGAGCCCGCCGTAAATCGACCTCGAGATGGTGTCTGGTGGCACCACCACCGTGTCACCGAACCTTTGGATGATGGCGGGGCCGTCCAGCCCCTGTCCCGGTGTCAGCCGGTTGCCGGCATGGATAGCCGTGTCGATGAAGCCTTCGCCGGTGCTGAACCGGACAGCGCGCGAGCCAGTCTGCGAGCCGCCGCCGGTCGTTCCCGCGCTGTCGTGCGCCAGTTCCGGACGCTCAAGCGCCACGGTGCCGCTCACGCGGAAGTTCACCATCTCGATGCCGGCTTCCATGTAGGCACTGTTCTTGCCGTAGGTCTGCTCGTAGGTCTCGACGAACCGTTCGATCAGCCCGTCGATGTCTGCAGTAGTGACATCGTGGTCGGGCAGGTCGATCTCGAGCTGGTGGACCTGTAGGCGGAAGCGCATCTCGACCGTACGGCGAAAGACAATGCCGCTGTCGCCGAAGCTCTCATGCACGAACCTGCCGCGAACGCGCTCGGACAGGAGCGCGAGCAACCCGTTCAGGCTATCGAGTTGGCTACCGTCGAGAGGCGGCGACATGACCGATGTGCGCTCTTCGGTAAACACGAGGTCTGTGGTCAGCATGCCGAGTGCTGAGAACATGCCTGAATCCGCCGGGATGTATGCCGTCTTCGCGCCGATCTGACGTGTGATAAACGGCGCGAAGACCGGCCCGGCACCGCCATAGGCGAACACGGTAAAGTCACGTGGATCGAGACCGCGCTCGACCGTCACTTTTGCGCATGAGGTCGGCCATCTGGGCGGCCGAAATTTCCGCAATGCCTGCGGCAAGGTCCTCGATGCTCATTCCGAGCGGCTCGGCCACGCTTTTCAGCGCGGCCTCCGCCGCAGCCTTGTCGAGTTCGACGGTTCCGCCCAGCGGATGCTCCGGGTTTAGATAGCCGAGGACGACATGCGCGTCGGTCACGGTCGGCTGTCTGCCACCGCGCCCGTAACAGGCTGGGCCCGGGAAAGCGCCCGCACTGTGCGGGCCGACGCGCAACGTGCCACCCGCATCGACCCAGGCGATGGAGCCGCCGCCCGCACCGATGGACTTCACATAGATCTTTGGCGTTAGGTAGGCATAGCGATCGACCACGGGCAGCGGGTCCATCTGGACGCGCTGTCGGAAGATCAGTCCGACATCAAAAGTCGTGCCGCCGACATCCGCGCACACGATGTCCTGCTCATCGATCAGGTCGGTGAAATGCCGCCCGCCGAGCACGCCGCCGGCGGGGCCGGAGTCCACGGTCAGCAGCGGCCGGTTACGCACCGCTTCAACTGTGGAAAGCCCGCCATGGGTCTGCATCACCAGCAGCGAGCAGGTCATTCCGTTCTCGATGAGCCGATTCTCAAGCCGTTTCAGGTAATCGCCGACTGTTGGACCGATATAGGAGTTGAACACGGTGGACACCGTGCGCTCGTACTCGCCAATCAGCGGGGCGACCTCACTAGAGACTGACAGGAAAAGGCTGGGGTGGTGCTTGCGCACGTGTTCAGCGATATGGGCCTCGTGCTCTGGATGGACGAATGACCAGAGCAGGCAAACGGCCAGGGCGTTGATACCGTCTTTGACAAGGTCGTCGACACTGCGCGCTACCTCGTCCATGTCGATCGGCACCACGATATTGCCGCCCGCATCGATACGCTCGGTAACAGGCCGGATATCCTCGGGTGCAACGATCGGCGGGTCCGCCTTCGACAGGTGCGTGATGTGCGTTTTCTGACGCTCGGACAGGCCCGTGATCTTCTGCTTGACGCGCCCGATAGTGATGGTCTGCTCATGACCGCGCGTCATCAGCAGTCCGGTTCGTGCGCCGCGCCGCTGGACCAAGGCGTTTGTACCGACCGTCGTCCCGTGTACGAATGTCATGGTCTGCGACAGCAGTTCACGCAGCTCCACGCCCAATTGTTCCGCAGCCGTTTCCAGGCAGTCGATCACACCCTGGCCGGGGTCAACAGGCGTTGTGAGGGACTTTGTGGTGAGGCGCTCGCCCATTTGGGACACGATGACGCAATCTGTGAATGTACCGCCAATATCGATGCCGATACGCAGCTTGTCGTTTTCTATGAGGCGTTTCATTGATCATCTTGACGTTTTTTATTAGCACCATTTGCGCAAACGCACGCATCCAGAGTCAAACCGAATTCCGGAATTAGTGACCGGCGGTCCTGGTGTTCCCGGACATCGCGGTCTACCTCGTCGAGATCAAGGACGCCTTCAAGTAGGGGTTTTCGGCCGACGAACAAATCAGGCGGTGGCCGTTGCCAACGCCTTTTTTGTGCGCGGATGCCCGACAATAGCAGTGTTATGCTCGTGCCAACGAAATATTAAAAAAGGGGGAAACCAATGGCGTCCAACGGAACCATTGCCATCGACATGCATGCCCACGTTTTCTCACCGTCGGCGAAGGCGCTGATGGACAAGCACTATCAGCCTGCAGACATCCTGACGCCGGATCGTGACCCCTACATGTTCTATGCCCACCCGTCGTCCATGGCGGTCGACCAGGAGGCGATACCTGGTCTTGTCCCGAAAATGATCGACCTGAAGCCGCGCGCCGAAGACATGGACAAGACCCGGGTCGACATGCAGGTGGTCAGCCCGGTCCCGATCCAGTTTTTCTACTGGACCGATCCGGAGCTGGGGAACGAACTGGCACGCCTGCAGAACGACGATGTCTCCGAACTGGTGAAGGGCGATCCCGAACGTTTCGTGGCGATGGGAACCCTGCCGATGCAGGACGCCGCGGCCTCTGTGGTGGAAATGCGCCGCGCCGTGAAGGAACTCGACATCCGGGCCTTCATCATTTCCTCGAACATCGACGGTGTCGAGCTGTCGGACCCGCGCTTCGACCCAATCTATGCCGAGGCGGTGGCTCTGGATGTTCCGCTGTTCCTGCACCCCTTCGGGTTTACGGATGGTGCCCGTCTGCGGCCGTTCTTCATGCACAACTGCGTCGGCCAGCCGCTAGAAGAGCAGATTGCCATCAGTCACCTGATTTTCGGCGGTGTGCTGGACCGGCATAAGGGCATCAAGATCTGCATCGCCCATGGCGGCGGGTATTTCCCATACTACGCGGGGCGCATGGACCACAGCTGGGAGTACCGGCCGGAACTGCGCAAGACCATCGACCGACCGCCCAGCGAATACCTGCGCGAGCTCTACTACGACACCGTGGTCTTCCGCCCCGACCAGCTGGAGTACCTGGTCGATCTGGTCGGCGTGGACCGCGTGATGATGGGAACCGACTATCCGTTCGACATGCAGGAGTTCGAGCCGGTTGCATTCGTCGAAAGCGCAACCAAACTATCGGAGGGTGAGCGCAAGAAGATCCTCGGCGGGACCGCCGCAGAGCTGATGCGCATCGGGTGATGGCCGGGGAGGGAGACCTGAGATGGAATTGAAACACGGCTTCAAGAAGATGCTGGCCGAAGCCAATGCGGCGATCGAGACGGTCTCCGTTCAGGACGCCATCGCCGCCCATGGCGAGCCCGGCTACACCTTCATCGACATCCGCGAGGGTGAGGAACGTGCGAAGGGCACCATCGCGGGTTCGGTCCATGTGCCGCGCGGTTTCCTGGAGTTCCGGGCTGATCCGGAGAGCCAGATGCACGATCCGGTGTTCTCCAAAGGGGACCGGCTTGTGCTGTTCTGCGCCTCGGGCGGACGCTCGGCGCTGGCCGCGAAGACCCTGGTGGATATGGGGTTCGAGGATATCTGCCACATCGCGGGCGGTATGGCCGCCTGGGCGGAGGCCGGCGGGCCGAGCGAGTAGGCAGGCCTATTCCAGAAGTGTCCAGGTCGTCTGGATAAGGGCGACCGCTTCTCCCGTATCGGCCGTCTCAAGGTCGATGCGCCCGTAGATCATCCGCTTGCCGCGCCGCAGCACCTCGCCGCGCGCGATCACATCCGTGTTGAAGGCCGGGGCGAGGAAGCTGGTCGTCATGTCGATGGTGGCCATGCGGCGGAATCCGCCGATGGCGGATGAAATCACAACCACCATCGCGGCGTCCGCAAAAGACATCAGCGCCTGACCGGTGATGAGCCCGCCGTCGCGTGCGATTCGTTCGTGCCAGGGCAGGCGAACGACCGCACCGTTTTCGGTGAGGGATTCCACCTGCATCGACAATTCGTCGAGCCAGGGCGTCATGACGGTATCGAGGATGTGCTGCGCGTCCTCACGCGTGAAATCGTTCATGGATGCGGTCAGGAGCCCTTGAAGCCGGCTTTTCGCTTTTCGACGAAGGCCGTGACTCCTTCCGCGAAGTCATCGGTGACGGCACAGCGCAGGAACGCAGCTTGCTCTGCCGCAAGCTGGTCAGCCATGTCCGCGGCCTCGTAGGAGCGATTGATCAACGCCTTGGTCTCCCCATAGGCCCTGGTCGGTCCCTTCGCGAGGCGCTCGGCCAGTGCCATGGTCTCCGCTTCCAGCTTGTCCGCCGGCACCACGCGGTTCACCAGACCCAGCTCGAGCGCCTGTTCTGCTTCGACAGGCCGGCTCAGCATGGCCAGTTCCAGCGCCTTGCGGCGGCCGACAAGACGGGTCAGCAGGTAGGTGGAGCCGCCGTCCGGGATCGTGCCGATCATGATATAGGCCGAGGTGAATACGGTGCTGTCTGCGGCCAGTCCGTAATCGGCATTCAGCGCCAGGCCCAGGCCCGCGCCGGCGACAGGGCCGTGAATCGACGCGATGACCGGTTTGGGCATGCCGGACAGCATCAGGACGCCCTTGTGGTAGATCCCGATCAGGTCGTCGATCGTCTCCTCGATCTTGTCGAGGTTCTGGTGGAAGGTTGCCACGTCCCCGCCGGCCATGAAGCCCCGGCCCGCGCCACGGATCACGACACAGCGCACACCATCATCGGCGGACAGTTCGGCGTAGGCCTCGTTGAGCTCCAGCGCCATCGTCCGGTCCAGCGCGTTCAGAACATCGGGACGATTGAGGGTCAGGGTGGCGACGGCGCCCTGCTTGTCCAGTAGAATGGTGTCCATCGGGTTTGGCTCCGCGTCTTTGTCGAACCCGAAGACCTTAGTGACAGCCCGAACGGGCCGCAATCGGACGGCCCGCGGAATATTGGGGAACCCATGCAAACCTCTTTCGATCTCACCGATCAGGTGGCCTTTGTGACCGGGGCATCCAGCGGTTTGGGCGCGCATTTCGCGCTGACGCTGGCGCGCGCGGGGGCGAAGGTGGCCATTGGTGCGCGCCGGGCCGACCGCCTTGCGGAACTGGCAGACAAGATCGCGGCCGAGGACGGGTGCGCGCTTCCGGTGGAACTGGATGTAGCCGATGCGGCGTCCATCGCCCGCGCCGTGACATCCGCCGAAGAAGAACTCGGGCCGGTCTCGATCCTGGTCAACAATGCCGGGATTCCGCCGAAGGACCTGTCTCTCGATATGGAAGAGGATGAGTGGGACCGGGTGATGGACACCAACCTCAAGGGCGCCTGGCTGATGGCGCGCGAGGTCGGCCGCCACATGGTTGCCCATGGCAATGGCGGGCGGATCATCAACATCGCCTCCGTTTTGGGCTGGCGCACGGTCGCCAAGCGGGTGCAGTCCTACGCGGTCTCCAAGGCCGGTATGGTCGCGCTCACCGAAACGCTGGCGATGGAACTGGGTCGCGATGGCATCCTCGTCAACGCCATCGGTCCCGGCTATATCAAGACCGAACTGAACACCGATTTCCTCGAAGGCCCGGCGGGAGAGCGCATCCAGAAGCGCACCGCACTCGGTCGTTTCGGAGAGCCGTCCGACCTGGACGGCACGCTCCTGCTGCTGGCCGGTCCGGCCGGCGCGTATATCACCGGTGCCGTGATCGCCGTCGATGGCGGCCTGACCCTGTCCACGCTCTAGCGTCGTATCCAAGGAGACACTTATGGACCTCTCCCTTTCCCCAGAGCTTGAAGCCCTGCGGCTTCGTGTGCGTGAGTTCGTCGCCGACGAAGTCCTGCCGCTGGAGGCCGACCAGGCCAACTTCGATGCCCATGAGATGATCGACGAGGGCGTGCTCGCCGTTGTGCGCGAGAAGGCGAAGGGAGTCGGCCTGTGGGCGCCCCAGATGCCGGAAAGCCGGGGCGGTTTGGGCCTCAACACGGTCGGCATGGCGGTCTTCTACGAAGAGGCCGCCCGGTCGCGCTTCGGCCCGCTGGCCTTCAATTGTTCCGCGCCCGACGACGGCAACATGTTCCTGCTGAACAAGGTCGCGACCGAGGAGCAGAAGGACCAGTGGCTCCAGCCGGTGATCGACGGCAAGGTGCGTTCGTCCATCGTGATGACCGAGCCCGCACCGGGTTCCGGTTCCGACCCCACGATGATGCTCACCCGCGCGGAGCCCAAGGGAAACAACAAGTGGGTGGTAAGCGGCCGCAAGTGGTTCATCACCGGGGCCGAGGGTTCAGAACATTTCATACTGCTGGCGCGCACCTCGGACGAGAAGCGCCGCAGCCTCACCACCTTCCTGTTCCACAAGGACCAGCCGGGCTGGCGGATCATCCGCCGCATCCCGATCATGGGTCCGGAGGAGCATGGCGGTCATTGTGAGATTGAGTTCGACGGGCTGGAAATCGACGATTCCAATCGCCTGATGGAAGTGGGCGAGGGCATGAAGGCGGTGCAGATCCGTCTCGGTACGGCCCGCCTGACCCATTGTATGCGCTGGCTGGGCATGGCCAAGCGGGCGATGGAGGAATGCCTCGATTACGTAAAGACGCGCGAGAATTTCGGTGCGCCGCTGGCCGAACATGAGGGCGTCCAGTGGATGATCGGAGATGCCGCGATGGACATCGAGATCGGGCGGCTGCTCACCATGAAGGCCGCCGCCAAGCTCGACACCGGCGACTTTGCCCAGAAGGAGGTCTCCATGGCCAAGATTTGGGTATCGGAAATCCTGCACAAGACCATCGCGACCGCGATCCAGCTTAACGGCGCGCGGGGCTATTCCAAGGACCTGCCGCTGGAATGGATGTACCGCTATGCCCCCCAGGCCAAGCTCGTCGATGGTGCATCGGAAGTGCACAAGATGGTCGTGGCGCGTAACCTGCTGAAGGATGGCATCGATTTCTGGAGCTGGATCTGATCCGTTGCCCGACGGTGTGAACAAATCCGGTATTCCGGACCTGTCCCCCTGGCACAGCGCGCTTGAGGCATGGTTCAGGGAAAGATGCGCGGACCCGGTTCTGGAGATTTCAGGTATGTGGCTGCTGGACGGCGGCGCCGTTCAGCGGAACTGGCGGCTCGATCTCGATACCGGTACCGGTGGGCGCAGCGTTGTCCTGCGCGCCGGGCCTGATATTCCCCTGGCCGAAAGCCGACCCAAGGCCGACGAGTTCGTGATGATGACGCGCGCATTCGCGCAGGGCGTGCCCGTCAGCTGTCCCCTGTGGCTTGAAGACTCCGGGACAGTGCTGGACCGGCCCTTCCTTGTCTGTGAGCCCGTGCCCGGTGATGCCGACCGGGCGAAGCTATTCGCCGCGGCCCCGCTGCCGGGGCTTCTGGATGAACTGACCGATGCGCTGGCGCGCATCCACGCCATGCCGGTTCCTGAGAACCTGGCGCCGGAAACCCCGGCCATGCGGGTAGCGATGCTGTCCGGCTGGGCGCGCGTCACACCCGATGTGCCCGACGGAATCATGCAAGGGCTCGACTGGCTGCAGGCGCGTGCGCCGGAGCTGGACACCGTATCCATCGTCCACCGCGATTTCCGCACCGGGAATTTCCTGGTGGAGGATGGCACGCTCAGGGCCGTTCTGGACTGGGAGTTCGCTGGCGCGGGCGACCCGGCGGAGGATGTCGGCTGGTTCCTCGCCTGCTGCTGGCGTGGCCCGAACACCGGCCTCGGGGCCGGCGGGCTTGGTTCGCGCGACGCGTTTCTGACTCGCTATGCGGCCGCCGGGGGACAGGCGCCCGGGCCGGACCGTATCCGCTTCTGGGAGGTCTTCGCCCATGCCCGCTGGGCGCTGTGCGCAATGCAGCAGGGCGCGCGTGCGCAGGCGGGCGAATACCCGCGCCACGAACTGGTCGAGGCTGAGGCGCGGGTGCCGGGACTGGCCCGTGATATCGCAGCCATGGTGGCGGGCAGCTAGGCGCCTTCCGGTACCACCACAACGCGGCCGATGATCTTGCCGTCCTCGAGGTCCTGGAGCGTGTTGGTGACCTCTGACATGGGCCGGGATGCAACCGGGATCGGGTCCACCTTGCCGGCTTTCACCAGCTCCATCAGTTCGTGCATCTCACCGAGGTTGCCGACATAGGACCCGCGCAGCGCAATGTCGCGGGTGGGCAGTGACAGGGACGGAATGTCGATGCGCCCGCCATACAGGCCGACGGCGATATAGCTGCCGCCGCGCCGCAGCACGTCGATGCCGAAACTCGCGGTCTCGGTCGAGGCCACGAAATCGACCACGGCGCCCGCGCCGAAATCGGTCAGTTCGGCGATGCGGGCACGTGCATCCTCGCGCTTGGGGTTGATGGTGTGGTCCGCACCGGCCTCGCGCGCGGCGGCGAGCTTTTCCTCGTCCACATCGACCACGATCTTCTCGTTGGCGATGAAATCCCGCGCGATGCCGACACCTGTCAGCCCGACACCGCCCGCGCCGATGATGACCAGCTTGTCGTCGGGCGAAATCGACTTTGCCTTGCGGATGGCGCTGTAGGAGGTGATGCCCGCGCAGGCGAGCGTGCAGGCATAGTGCGGATCGACGCCGGTGATATCCACCAGGTAGCGCGGATGCGGCACGATAATGTGGTCCGCGTAGCCGCCGGGACGCCGCACGCCCAGCGGGGCGACATTCGGGCAGTCCTGCTCCGCACCCTCGTCGCAGCGCGCGCAGTCACCGCAGCCCGTCCAGGGGAAGACCATGTAGGTCTTGCCGACTTCTGCGTCGCTCTTGGCATCCGGCCCGAAGGCAACGACTTCACCCACCGGTTCATGGCCCATGGTGAAGGGCAGGGAGATGTTGCGGTCTTCCAGAGTCATCTTCTTGCCGTCACCCAGGTCGTAATAGCCGTGCCAGAAGTGCAGGTCCGAGTGGCACACACCGCAGGCGGTGATCTTCACGAGGACTTCGGTCCCCTGGGGTTCCGGCGTCTCGGTCTCGACGAGCTCGAGCGGCGCGTTCGGGGCGACGAGTTGATAGCTTTTCATGATGTTTTCCTGCGCGTTTCCGTGGCGTTTGCCTGTCTGTGTCAGGCTTAGTCGTATCAGGTGAAGGTAATCGAGACGGCGCCGAGACCGGGTATCTCGTGGTCGATGCGATCACCCTTTGAGACCCAGTGGGTTGGGATGACGGAGCCGAGGGTCACGAACTCTCCTGCCTTGAGATGCCGTCCGCGCTCGGCGAGCCGGTTGGCGAGCCACGCCAGTGCTTCCAGCGGGTGGCCCATGATCAGGTCGCCGGTGCCGGTGCCCAGAAGCTCGCCGTTCAGCCGGGCTGTACCCTCGACAGCCGCAAGATCGATGTCCTGCCAGTTCTCGGCCGGGGGACCGAGGACGGCGGCGGCGTTGAAGAAATTGTCGGCGGCCATGGTGGGCGTGTCGAGATCGCGGAAATCGCGATAACGCGCATCGACCAGCTCGAGGGAGATCATCGCCGCACCCACCGCATCGCGCACGCTGTCGCGGTCATAGGGGGCGCCCGAAGCCGGGATGTCCTTTGCCAGCACAATGGCGATCTCGGCTTCCACGCCCGGCTCGACGAAATCGGAATGGGCATAGACGCCGTCACCGTGCTGGACCGTGCCGGCGAAGACCTCGCCCAGCGCTGGCTCGTGAATGTTCATGTATTCCTGCATGACCGGTGTCGTGCAACCGATCTTGTAACCGGCCAGGCTGCCGAGGCCGCGCGAGCCGAGAATTTCGTTGAGGCGCTCTTGCACGGCATAGGCATCGTGCAGGTCGGCGGGGCGGATGTCCGCGTCCAGCGTGTCCAGCCGGGCTCGGTTCAGCCGGTTTTCCGCAATGATCGTGGCGGCGCGTTCGATGGCCTCGGGCGTCATGTCTCTTGCTCGTTCTCTGCGAATGCGCGTTTCAGGGCATCGACGGACATCTGTAGGGCCTCCGCCGAGGCGTCGATCAGCTTTCCGTAATGCCAGTAGCCGTGGATCATTCCCGGCATGCACGCATATTCGACATCCACACCCGCTGCGGCAAGCCGCTCCCCGTAACGTTTCCCGTCATCGCGCAGCGGATCGAACTCCGCCGTCACGATCTGGGTGAACGGAAGATTGGACAGGTCCTGTTCCATGCAGGGCGAGACCAGCGGGTCGGTGGTTGTTGTTGTTCCCGGCAGGTAGCAGTCCCAGTACCAGCGCATCTGCTCGCGGGTCAGGAAGTAATCCTCATCGGCCAGTGCGAAGGAGGGCAGGTCCTGTTCAAAGAACATGTCCGTGACGGGATAGACGAGAATTTGCGCGACCAGCGCAGGGCCGCCGTTTTCGCGCGCGCGGAGTGCTAGGCCGGCAGCCAAATTGCCGCCTGCGCTTTCGCCTCCCACGGCGATGCGCGAAGCATTGATCCCGAGTTCGGCTTCATTCTCAACCGTCCACAGCAATGCGGCCCAGCAGTCGTCCGGTGCTGCGGGGTAGGGGTGTTCGGGCGCGAGGCGGTAATCGACGGAGACCACGACGCAGCCCACGTCCCGGCAGATGATGCGGCACTGCGGATCGCGGCTTTCGATACTGCCGATTACAAATCCGCCGCCATGGATGAACAGGAACACCGGAAGCGTCCCGTCCGCACCTTCGGGTGTGTAGATGCGGATGCGCACATCACCGCCGGGCCCGGGAATCATTCTGTCCTCGACCGGGCCGATCTCGGCGGGATCGAAATTGCGCGGCACGATGAAGCGGTCATAGGCCGCGCGGGCCTCCGGCGGCGGTAGGTCCTTCAGCGGCGTCGGCGCGGCGTTCAGCAGGTCGAGAACCGCCTGCGCCTGCGGGTGAACCCCCATACTCCCCTCCCCAATTCAGTTGAAGGATCGATTGTTGGCGGAGCCCGGTCAACCTTTCCCGATTTTGTGACATTGCCGGCGTCCGGTGGTCTTCTCCTGGCCGTGCGGGTCTGGCATGGTTTACCCACGGGGAGTGAGCGAGGGCTTTGGACATGCGGTTTGCCTGCGATACCGGGGGCACCTTTACCGACCTGATCGTCGAGGACGATGATGGGTCTCTGACCATGTACAAGGCGTCCACGACGCCCAGCGATCCGGTGAAAGGTGTGCTGGATGCACTCACGCTGGCCGCGGAGGACCGAGGCCTTGCGTTGGCCGATCTGCTGGCGCAAGGCGACATGCTGATCCACGGCACGACCCATGCCATCAACGCCATTATCACCGGTAACACGGCGCGTACAGCGTTCCTGACCACGGCAGGCCACCCGGACATCCTGATGCTGCGTGAGGGCGGGCGGATCGAGCCGTTCAACTTCACCGCGCCCTATCCGGACCCCTATGTGCCGCGCGCGCTCACCTTCGAGGTGCCGGAGCGGATCAACAGTGCGGGCAATGTCTATACGCCGCTCGACGAAGGGGCCGTGGTGGAGATCATCGCGCGCCTGGCCGAAACGGAGGTGGAGGCCGTCGCGGTCTGCTTCCTGTGGTCGATCTACAACCCGGCGCACGAATTGCGGGTTGGTGAATTGCTGGAAGAACACCTGCTGGGCGTGCCGTTCAGCCTGTCGCATCAGCTCAACCCGGCCTTGCGCGAATACCGCCGCGCCTCGGCCACGGTCATCGATGCCTCGCTGAAGCCGCTCATGGGCCGCTACCTCGGCGGGCTTACCGAACGCCTCGATGCAGCAGGCTTTGCAGGGCGCACGCTGGTCCTGACCTCACAGGGCGGCATGCTGGATGCCCATGATCTGGCGCAGAAGCCCATCCACGCGATCAATTCCGGCCCCTCCATGGCACCGATTGCCGGGCGCAACTATGCGGCGCTCGATTCCGGCTCCGCGAACGTCATCATCGCGGATACCGGCGGGACGACCTATGACGTCAGCCTCGTGCGCGATGGACGCATTCCGCTGACCAAGGAGACCTGGATTGGCCAGCCGTTCCGCGGCCACATGACAGGGTTCCCGTCAATTGACATCAAGAGTGTCGGCGCGGGCGGTGGGTCCATCGCCTGGGTGGATGCGGGGGGGCTGCTGCATGTCGGTCCGCGCAGCGCGGGTGCTGTGCCGGGTCCCGTCTGCTACGGCGCGGGCGGCACGGAGCCGACGGTAACCGATGCCTGCGTGACGCTGGGCTATCTCGACCCGAACTATTTTCTCGGCGGCTCCATGGAACTAGATGCCGTCGGTGCACGTGCGGCTGTCGAGGAACATGTGGCCAAGCCGCTGGGTCTGCCCGTGGAGGAGGCCGCGGCGGCGATCCTGTCCGTCGCGACCGAGAATATGGTGCAGGCGATCTCCGATATCACGGTGGACCAGGGCATCGACCCGGCGGATTCTGTGCTGATCGGAGGCGGTGGCGCGGCGGGGCTGAACTCTATCTACATCGCGCGGCGTCTGGGCTGCCCGACCTTGCTGATCCCCGAGACGGGTGCGGGCCTGAGCGCGGCGGGCGCGCTGATGTCGGACCTGACCAACGAATACCGCGCGACCTTCTTCACCACCTCCGACGCGTTCGACCGCGATGACGTAAACGCGACGCTCGATGCGCTCCGCGCCGAGGCACAGGCTTTCATCGACGGGCCGGGCGCCGGGTCCGCATCCTCGGAGATCGAGTTCGCGGTGGAGGCCCGATACGCATCCCAGGTCTGGGAGATCGAGGTGCCGCTTCCGATGGACCGGTTCACCGATGACGGCCAGCTGGACACCCTGAATGAAGCGTTCCACGCTATGCATGAGCGCATCTTTGCGATCCGCGACCCTGGTTCGGCCATCGAGTATGTGGGCTGGACGGCGACCGCGCGCTGCGGCCTGCGCGACGGCGGACCGGGACGCCTGCGGGCCGGCGCGGGACATACAGTTTCCGGCACAAGGAAGGTCTATTTCGCGGGCGAGGGCGGCGTGGACGCGACGGTTTTCGATTTCGACACGATGGCGGTCGGCGAGAGCCATTCCGGGCCAGCCATCATCGAATCCCCCTTCACCACGGTGATTGCCGATTCCGCTACGCGCTTCGAGCGTACGGCATCCGGCAGCCTGTTGATGCGGCCTTAGGAGCGGACGATGAGCGCAAAGCAACTCGACGGCGCACAGCTCGCCATCCTCGCCAACCGGTTTGAGGGTATCTCTTCCAAGATGGGCAACACGCTTCTGCGCACGGGGCGGTCCGGCGTGCTGAACCGCGCGAAGGACTTCTCCTGCTGCATCCTGACCGCCGATTGCGACCTGCTGGCGGTGGCGGAAAGCCTGCCCATCCATGTGCTGTCTGGTCCGGACATCATGGCGCGCTCCATGAAGGAGTTTCACCCGGACCTGAAAAAGGGCGACGCCTTCCTGCACAACTCGCCCTATCACGGCTGCTCGCACCCGGCGGACCACACCATCATCATGCCCGTGATCGACGACGCGGGGACGCACCACTTCACGGTCCTGGCCAAGGCACACCAGGCGGATATTGGAAACTCGATCCCGACGACCTATCACGGCACGGCGCGCGATGTGTACGAGGAAGGCGCGCTGATCTTTCCGGCGGTGCAGGTCCTCAAGGACTACGAGACCATCGACGACATCATCCGCATGTGCCAGTTGCGCATCCGGGTGCCCGAGCAGTGGCACGGGGACTTCCTTGCCATGCTGGGTTCCGCCCTGATCGGCGAGCGCGAGCTGCTGGCGCTGGGCGAGGAGGTTGGCTGGGACACGCTGCACGCCTTCACCGGCCAGTGGTTCGAATACTCCGAGAAGCGCATGGCCGACGCCATCGGCGATATCCCGGCGGGGGAGGCCTCGGCGCAATCGACTCATGACGCGATCCCAGGCACGCCGGATGAGGGCATCACCGTGACTTCGAAGGTCTCGGTGGACCCGAAGGCGGGTCGGATCGTAGTGGACCTGTTAGACAATGCCGACCAGATGAATTGCGGGCTGAACGTGTCAGAAGCTTGTACCCGCACGGCGGCTTATATTGGCGTGTTCAACTCCATCGACCACACGGTGCCTAAGAACGCGGGATCGTTGAAGCGGATCGAGCTGCGCCTGAAGGATGCAGGTGTGGTTGGCATCCCGCGCCACCCGATCAGCTGTTCGGCTTCCACCACCAACCTGGCCGACCGCATTACCTCGGCGACCCAGCGCGCCATGGCCGAGCTGGGCGACGGTTTCGGTATGGGTGAGGTCGGGTGCTTCTGCCCGCCCTCGACGGCCGTGGTTTCGGGTATGGATCCGCGAAACGGCAAGCCTTATGTGAACCAGCTTTTCCTTGGTCACACGGCTGGCGCGGGCGCGCCACACCAGGATGCATGGCTGACCATGCTTCATGTCGGCAATGGCGGCATGTGCTTCATCGATTCCGTGGAGCTCGACGAGGTCTATACGCCGATCCATGTGCACACGCGCCGCCTGATCTCCGACAGCGAGGGGGCGGGACGTTACCGTGGCGCGCCGGGGATCGAGGTCGAGTACGGGCCGGTCGATTGCCGGATGGAGGCGGGCTTCGTACATGACGGCAACATCCATGTGCCGGACGGTGCGCGCGCCGGTCTGCCCGCTGCGCGCTCGAATCAGTTCAAGCGCACGCGCAACCGCGAACTGGAGCAACTTGAGCAGTGCTCGATTGTCTGGATCGAGGACGGGGAGACGCTTGTCTCCATCGCCCAGGGCGGCGGAGGGTACGGCGATCCGCGTTCGCGCGAGCCCGAAAGCGTGGCGAAGGATGTTCGTGAAGGACTTGTTTCGCGTGAGCGGGCCGAAACCATTTATGCCGTGGCGATTGCGGATGACCTGACGGTCGATGCCGCGCGCACGGCGCAACTGCGAAACCATTAGAACAGGGAGACGGGGATATGAGGCTCGAAGGAAAGATCGCCATCGTGACAGGCGCATCGGTCGGTATCGGCGCGGCCATCGCGGAACGGTTCGGCAAGGAAGGCGCGACCGTGGCTCTTGTTTATAAGAGCAACGACGAGGGCGCGGCCGAGGTCGCGAAAAAGGTGGAGGCCGGTGGCGGCAAGGCCAAACTCTACAAGGCCGATGTCTCGAAGGTGGCCAACATCGAGAAGCTCTGCGCGGACGTGATCTCCGACCTGGGCCGGGTGGACATTCTGGTGAACAACGCGGGTGTCTTCCGCACTGTGCCGGTGATGGAGACCACCGAGGAAATCTGGGACGAGCAGCTCGACCTGAACCTCAAGGGATACTTCTTCATGGTGAAGTCGCTGGTGCCGCATTTCCGCGAGAACGGCGGCGGCAAGGTCGTCAATATCTCATCCATCGCGGGTACCGGCGCCTTCCCGAACTGCCCGGGCTACTGTGCGTCCAAGGGTGGCGTGGTCAACATGACCCGCGCGCTGGCCGCCGAACTCGGCAAGGACAAGATCAACGTCAACTCCATCGCGCCGGGCAATGTCGCGACGCCGCTCAACGCACATCTTCGCGGGCCGGGCAACGAGGAGTACATGCAGCTCATGAAGACCTTCACGCCGACGGGGATCGACTTCATCGACCCGGAGGACATGACCGGCACCGCCGTGTTCCTCGCGACCGAGGATGCCCGCATGATCCACGGCGAGACCATTATTGTCGATGCGGGCTGGAGCGTCTGGTAGGCGGGTAAGCAAAGTGGGTCGGGAACAGGTTCATTTTCTGCTTTTGAATGTCGGTCACTTCCTGACCCACTTCTTCATGCTGATTTTCGCAACGGCTGCCGCACTGACGCTCTCGCGTGACTGGGGCCTCAGCTACGCGGAACTGATCGCCTATGCGACCCCCGGGTTCGTCGCGTATGCGGCGGGAACATTTCCCGCCGGCTGGCTTGCGGACCGGTGGAGCCGGGAAGGCATGATGGCGGTGTTCTTCATTGGCGTCGGCCTGGCGTCGGCGGGCGCCGCGTTGGCGGAAACGCCGGTCGAGATGGCCGTCGGGCTCTTCGGAATCGGACTGTTCGCCGCGATCTATCATCCGGTCGGTATTGCGCTTGTCGTGCATGGACGGCAGCGGACGGGCGTTCCGATTGCGATCAACGGTATCTTCGGCAACATCGGTGTTGCGTCGGCGGCCCTGATTACGGGTTTCATGATCGACCACACGGGGTGGCGGGCTGCGTTTGTCTGGCCGGGCGTGGTCTCGGTCGTCCTCGGGATCGTCTATATCGCCGTCGTTGCCGGACGCAGCCATGAAAGCCGCGAGAACGCACGTCCCGGGTCGGGAGCGGGGTCGTCCCAGCTGGTTCTCGACCGTCCGTTGATGATCCGCGTCCTGGGGATCGTCTTTCTGACGTCCTCGCTCGGGGGACTGGTCTTCCAGAGCACGACCTTCACCCTGCCGAAGGTGTTTGACGAGCAACTCGCAGCTATTGCGAGCTCGGCGTCTGAAATCGGCGGATATGCCTTTCTGGTGCTCACGATTGCCGCTGTTGGACAGCTTGTGGTCGGCTACCTCGTGGATCGTTATCCGATCCGCTGGGTCTTCGCGACCGTTGCAGCCTTGCAGGCCGTTCTGTTCGCGGTCATGCCGGGGCAGAGCGGCTGGGGCGCTCTTGCCGTTTCAATCGCGTTCATGTTCGCGGTGTTCGGCCAGATCCCCATCAACGACGTTTTGATCGGTCGGGTTGCGAAGAGCGAATGGCGCGCGCGGGTCTATGCGATCCGCTACACGATCAACTTCGGGGTGATTGCCTTGTCGGTGCCCCTGATTGCCTGGATCTATGGCAACTGGGGTTTCGACACGCTGTTCATCCTGCTGGCTGTCGCCGCAGCAACCATCCTTGTATCGGTCATGACCTTGCCGTTGCTTCGCGCAGGTGCGGCGGCTTCCTCTAGTCCAGCCTGAAGCCCTTGCGCCGCACATAGTCGCCGAAATCCGTGCGTTGTGGTTCAGCGTACTGGCGCGCCTTGTCCTCGGACCAGGTGTAGGGATCGCGGGTGCCGAAGCGGTCGGGGTCGCGCTGGGAGCCGTAAGGCCGCAGTTCGGCCCGGCGGAGGTCATAGGCCTCTATGGCGGCCTGCTGAGCATCCTCGTTGTAGCGGTCAGTGTGGACCGTGGCTGCCAGCGGCAAGCGCAGGTTCACACGCGGGGTGCGGTCAGGCCAGCCCACGGTCATGCCGGCGACGGGGAAGACCCAGTCCGGAAGTTCCAGAAACTCGTTGATCAGGTCCACATGGTCGCGGATGGTGCTGATAGGGCAGGTGCCCAGGCCCGCGGCTTCCGCCGCCAGCACAAAGGCGGACAGCGCAATCCCGGCATCGACGGCGGCGTTGAAGAACGCATCGAAGTGGTCGTTCTCGAACGGATGTCCCGCGCGTTCGTGGATCTGGCGCAGGCGGCGATTGTTGCCGCAGAAAACCAGGAACACCGGCGCGCCCGCAATCCACGGGCTGCCGGGGAACAGCGCATCGATGGCGGCGCGTTTGTCCGGATCGGAGACGATGACGATATCCCGTTGCTGCAGGTCGCTCTTGGTCGGCGAACTCAGCGCCAGCGCGCAGACCCGCTGCAGGAGAGCCGGGTCCACCGTCTGTTCCGTGTAGGCTCGGCAGGACTGGCGGCCCGCGATCGTCTGCCAGAGTTCGGGCGTGTCGCCGTCCGCCTCCGGCACGTCATCGAAACGCAGTTGCAGCAGGTCGTGGATGGTTTCGCCGGAACTCATGCCTTGTCCTCCGGCAGCTTGTGATCCCCGAACTGCTCGCGGAGCCTGGTCTTCAGCACCTTGCCGGTCGCGCCCAGCGGCAGGGCATCAGTCAGGACCGTGTCGTCGGGTATCCACCACTTGGCGACCTTACCGTCGAGAAAGGCCGCCATGTCAGCGTGGGTGGGGGTCTTGCCGGGCTTGGGCACCAACACCAGCAGCGGGCGCTCGTCCCATTTCGGGTGCTCGATCCCGATCACGGCGGCCTGCGCCACATCCGGGTGGTTCATGGCCATGTTTTCCAGCTCGATGGAGCTGATCCACTCACCGCCGGACTTTATGACGTCCTTGGCGCGGTCGGTGATTTCCATATAGCCGTCTGAGTCGATGGTCGCGACGTCACCTGTCGCGAACCAGCCATCATGGTCATGGGCATCGGAGTGTTCCAGCTTGAAGTAGCCGCTGGTGATCCACGGTCCGCGCACCTGCAGTTCACCGAAGGCCTTGCCGTCGTGGGGCAGTTCCTTGCCATCGTCATCGACGATGCGCATCTGCACGCCCGGCACGGGGCGGCCCTGCTTCATCTGCCGCCGCATACGGTCGGTGTCGTCCTGCATGGCGGGCTTGGGGATGGAGACGGAGCCGAGCGGGCTCATCTCGGTCATGCCCCAGGCGTGGCGTACCTCGACGCCGAACTCCTCCTGGAAGGCGCGAATCATCGATTCCGGGCAGGCCGATCCGCCGATGATTGTGCGTTTCAGCACCGGCGCGCGATTACCCGTCTCGCGCCAGTGATTCAGCAGGTTCAGCCAGACGGTCGGCACGCCCGCCGACAAGGTGACATCTTCCGCTGCCAGCAATTCGTGGATGCTGGCCCCGTCGAGCTTCGGGCCGGGGAAGACCAGCTTCGCGCCGACCATCGTCGCGCCGTAGGGAATGCCCCAGGCGTTGACATGGAACATCGGCACCACGGGCAGGATTACCTCGTTCTCGCCCATGTGCAGTGTGTCGGGCAGGGCGGAGGCATAGGCGTGCAGAATGGTTGAGCGGTGGGAATACAGCGCGCCCTTGGGGTTGCCGGTCGTGCCGGAGGTGTAGCAGAGCGAGGAGGCGGTGTTCTCGTCGAACTCCGGCCATTCCAGATCGTCCGAATGGCTGTTGACCAGTTCCTCGTAGCAGATGACATTGGCGAGGCTGGTTTCCGGCATGTTCGCCTTGTCGGTCATCACAACCACGCCGCGCAGCTTGTGTAACTCGCCCTCGACCGCCTCGATCAATCCGACCAGATCCCGGTCCACGAAGACGTAGGCGTCCTCGGCGTGGTTGACGATGTAGGTGAGCTGGGAGGGGTGCATGCGGGGGTTCAGCGTGTGGGTGATCGCGCCGATGCCCGAGACGGCGTAGTAGATCTCGAAATGGCGGTGGGTGTTCCAGGCCAGAGTTGCGATCCGGTCGCCGAGCTTGACGTCGAGGGACTTCAGCGCATTGGCCAGCTGGCGCGCACGGCGGTGGGCGTCGTGGTAGGTGTAGCGGTGGATCGGTCCCTCGACCGTCCGGGTCACGATCTCCCGATCGCCGGAATTGAAGTCCGCCTGCCGCAGCAGGTCGGAGATCATCAGCGGCCGGTCCATGATCAGTCCGCGCATGAACGCTTCCTCCTGTACCCCGCGCTTTTGCCGCGCGGTTGAGCGGGGATTATCGGGGGCTATGTGGGCAGGCTCAAGGCCCCTCGTCAGGTTGCGACTCGGCCCAGGAACTCCAGGCAGATCTTCGCGAAGACATCAGGTGCCTCCATCAGCGCCACATGGCCGGTGTCTTTTAGGATTTTGAGTTCGGAACCGGGAATGCGCTCGTGGATTTCCCGCGAGAGATGCGGCGAGGCGATCAGGTCCAGTTCTGAACAGGTGACGAGGGTCGGCGCTGCGATTTGCGGCAGACGGTCATAGGTATCGCCTGCAAGGCAGGCCTCGAGCTGGCCGATCCACCCAGCATTGACGGCCGAGCCTTCCATTAGGAAGCGGCGGTGCTCCTCCATCTCATCCACATGGGCGTCGTAATAGGCGCTCGCATGCAGCGCGAGCATGCTGAGTTCCGCCAGTGCGACGCGCTGGTCGTGTTCGGCTAGATAGCGCCGCGTTTCCTGGAACTTGCGCAGCCGCGCCCCATTGCGCGCCCAGCTGTGGTGAATACCCAGGCTCAGCACACGCTGCGGATGGTTGAGGGCCAATTCCTGGGAAATATGTCCGCCCATAGAAAACCCCATCACATGGGCCTTGCTGATTTCCGCATCGTCCAGCACACGCGCCGCATCGTCGGCCATGTCTGCCAGGCTGTAACCGGGTAACGGCACGCTGGACCGGCCCACGCCACGATTGTCGAAAACGATGGTACGAAAGCTCCGGGCAAAGTGCGGAACCTGACCGGACCAGAAGGTGTGGTCGTGCCCGGTGCCACTTACGAGAATGAGCGGCGGGCCGTCGCCATGCACCTCGTAGCGGATCGCTACGCCGTTGTGCTCGGGTGTCATGGGCATTGTCTGGATCTCCCGGTTTATTCGGTGAGCATGCCGTCCGGCCGGTGGGCGATCAACAGCATGGGGTTTTCCAGCACCGCAAGAGAACTGGTCCCACCGGGCGGTTGCTTTTGCGCCTGTGGGACAGGTAAATCAGGTCCCATAAAAAGGCCCACCTTGCTGCGGGCCAGGGGGAATGAGGTTTATCGATGCCTGAAACACCGTTCGACACGCGCGAATTCCGCAATGCGCTGGGTAACTTCGCGACCGGGGTCACGATCATCACGGCTAAAGGCCCCAACGGCGAACTGGTGGGCGTCACCGCCAACTCGTTCAATTCGGTCTCTCTGGACCCCCCGCTGGTCCTCTGGAGCCTCGACAAGGGTTCCCCCAGCCTCCAGATCCTGGAGGATTCCAGCCATTTCTGCGTGCACATCCTGTCCGATAAGCAGTCGGATGAATGCATGACCTTTGCCAAGTCCGGCACCGACAAGTTCGGATGTGTGAAGTTCTCCGAAGGACTGGGCGGCGCGCCGTTGTTGGAGGGCTGCCTCGCCCGCTTTGAATGCAGGAACGTGGTGCACCATGACGGCGGCGATCATGTGATCATCGTCGGCGAGGTCGAGCGCTATGGGACGAACGAAGGCGATCCGCTGATCTTCTTTCGCGGCAAGCTTGGCGATCTCGCGCCGCTGCCCAAGAGCGAATAACCCGGGCAATTACACCTCGGGCCTTTCGCCCGTTTCCTGTCAACCTGTATAGTCCCGCGGAACGAACATCGGGCGCGGCGTCGCCCGGCTTTTCTGTGAGTGAGGAGACATTCCATGAAGACCCTGGAACACTGGATCAACGGCGCATCGTCAGCCGGAACATCGGGCCGGAAGGGCCAGGTTTTCAACCCGGCAACCGGTGAGCAGACCGCCGAAGTCTGCCTTGCGAATAATGCCGATGTGGACGCCGCCGTGGCGGCCGCGAAGGCAGCCCTGCCGGAATGGTCGGCCACGCCGCCGCTGCGCCGCGCGCGGATCATGTTCAAGTTCAACGAACTGATCCTTGCCCATGAGCAGGAACTCGCGGAGATGATCACCAGCGAGCATGGCAAGACCATTGACGACGCGAAGGGCGACATCCTGCGCGGACGTGAGGTCGTGGAATTCGCCTGCGGCATTCCGCATCTGCTGCGCGGCGATTTTACCGAGGACGTGGGCTCCGGTGTGGATGCCTATTCCATCCGCCAGCACGTTGGCGTGTGCGCGGGTATCACGCCCTTCAACTTCCCAGCGATGATCCCGCTGTGGATGGCCCCGCTGGCGATCGCCTGCGGCAACACCTTCGTGCTGAAGCCGTCCGAGCGCGATCCGTCCTGCCCGATCCGTCTTGTCGAGCTGGCCAAGGAAGCCGGCGTGCCCGACGGCGTGCTGAACCTGGTCAATGGCGACAAGGAAGCGGTGGACGCGATCCTTCATCACCAGGATGTGGACGCGGTCTCCTTCGTCGGCTCGACGCCGGTCGCCTCGTACATCTACGCGACGGCGGCCTCAACCGGGAAGCGTGTTCAGGCTCTCGGCGGTGCCAAGAACCACATGGTCGTCATGCCCGATGCGGATATGGATCAGGCGGCCGACGCGCTCATCAGCGCCGGTTACGGTTCAGCGGGCCAGCGCTGCATGGCCGTCTCCGTGGCCGTGGCCGTGGGTGATGAGACAGGGGATGCACTCGTCAGCAAGCTCAAGCCGAAGATCGAGGAACTTAAGATCGGCCCGGGCAACGGCGATGGGATCGAGATGGGTCCAGTCGTGACCAAACAGTCCCAGGAACGAATCCTGAACTTGATCGACAAGGGTGTCGAGGAAGGCGCGAACCTCGTTGTCGATGGCCGCGGTCTCAAGCTGCAGGGCTATGAGAACGGCTATTTCGTTGGCGGTACGCTGTTCGACAACGTCACCGAGGACATGGCGATCTACAAGGAAGAGATCTTCGGACCGGTCCTGGTGCTGGTGCGCTCCAACGACTACGAGACGGCCCTCGATCTGGTGAACCGCAACGAGTACGGCAACGGCACCGCGATCTTCACGCGGGACGGTGACGCTGCGCGCGACTTCGCGGACCGGGTGCAAATCGGCATGGTCGGCGTGAACGTTCCGATCCCGGTGCCGGTCGCCTATCACAGCTTCGGCGGCTGGAAGCGCTCGTTGTTCGGCGACATGCATGTGCATGGCATGGAAGGCGTGCGGTTCTACACCCGCCAGAAGGCGATCACTTCGCGCTGGCCAAAATCGGGTGTGCGTGAGGGCCACAGCCTCACCATGCCGACGATGCAGTGACCGCCGGAACGGACGTCCCAAAAATCCGCCTTGAGGGCGTGACGCGCATATTTGACGGCGTGCGCGCCCTCGATGGCATCGATTTGTCCCTCGCGCCGCGCCAGTCGCTCGTCCTGATCGGCGGTTCGGGCAGCGGCAAGTCGCTTCTGCTCAAATGTATCCTCGGCCTGGAGGAGCCGGATTCCGGCATCATCGAGGTGGACGGCGAAGATACCGTTGGCATGCCCGAGGGACGCCGGATGGAATGGATGAAGCGCTTTGGCGTGCTGTTCCAGCGTCAGGGCCTGTTCGATAGCCTGACGGTCTGGGAAAACGTGGCCTTCCGCCTGCTGCACGAGTACGCGGTGCCGCGCGCCGCCGCCCGTGAAAAGGCCATCGAGAAGCTGGAGCAGGTGGGGCTGCCACCTGATACGGCCGATCTCTACCCGTCTGAATTGTCCGGCGGCATGCAAAAGCGTGCCGGCCTGGCCCGCTCCATTGCGACCGACCCGGAAATTCTGTTCCTGGACGAACCCACATCGGGCCTCGATCCGATCATGAGCAACATCATTAGCGAATTGATTGTGGAGCGAGTTGATGAGCTCGGCGCGACGGTCATCTCTGTGGTCAGCGATCTGGCGGTGGTCCGCAACATCGCGGACCATGTGACCATGCTGCACGAGGGCCGGGTTGTCTGGCATGGTCCCATCGAGGACCTCGACAACACAGACAATCCCTATGTACGGCAGTTTGTGACCCAGTCGATCGACGGGCCGATCAGGATGCCTGCGCTGGCGGGGTGACGGCCTCTTCGCCACGGACGACCGACCACACCTCGCCGCGTAACGGCACGGCGCGGAGCCCGCTGGGGCGCGAACATTTCAGTCCGGCTACGATGTTAGCGAAGCGAACGAATTCGCCTCGAAGAGGTGGTCCAGAAACGCAACGCCGACGCAAATTACTTCGGCCATGGTGCCATCAGACGGTATCCGTTCCGTAGAATAGGGTTGCGGCGTGTCTGGCTTCGGCAAAGAACAGCCAGCGTTCGACCAGGATACCCGCCGCCAGTGCAGCTAGTCCGACAAAAGCCAGGAAGGTCGTCGGAATTCCGCCCATGAACCCGGCTGCGAGGAAGGCGGGCACGGGTATGGCCATGCCCAGAAAAATTGCGATCATGCGCAGGCGCCCAGCATGTTTCCGGGCGATCCGGTAGCCCATTTCACGCATAATATAATTGTCGCTCGTATGGGGTGCTTCGAACAGGGAGACGCGGCCGATACCGCCCAGACCTGTTGCCGATTCCGCGGTCGCCACCGGCGCGGCGTTATCGATGCGTTGCCAATAGACGAGCTTCAGCGCCCATGCCGCCGAAATGACAAGGGCCACCGCCCAAGCCCATTCGGGCGCGGGCGATGCGATCGTGGTGAACACCGTGAAGGTCGCCGCGCCGCCGCTAGCCAGCGCGAAAACCAGATACACCGGGACGACCGTCGCATCGGTCCAGCGCGGGATGGCGCGCAGGCTGGCATAGATCATGCCGGTGCAGGCTACGGTGACCAGCGCGGCCAGCGCGGTCGCGATGCCCGCGATCAGCCAGGCTCCCTGATAGGTCTCGAAGACAATCCAGCCGAGTGCGAACAACAAGGCTGGAATATAGGTCAGGACGGCGGCAATCCCCTCCCGTGACAGCCAGGATGAATGCCACTGCGTGAGCGCGCGCCAGGCCCGTTCCGGATGGCCAAGGTGGAAGGTTGAAGACAACAGTCCGGCGGTGACGAGGCTCAGCGCCAGGGCGAAGACGGCAAGACCGGTCCATGTGGTCGGCGCGACTGTGCCAGTGGCTGCGAAGATCGCCAGCCAGACAAGCGCACCGTACCCGGCGCCGGAGGCGGTGGTGAAAAAAATGACCGAATAGGCGGGATGCATGTTGAAGGCCTCTCCGGTCTAGCGCGACAGGGCGCGATCGACCCAGTCCAGGAAACGGCTGCCGGTGCTGCCGGTGCCGGGCTCGGCGGGTTCTTGCGTGTCCCCATCGGGCGCGGAGGTGACCGGCCGTGCGCGCGGCGGGAGGTATTTGTTGACCGGCTTCATGCCCATTTCCGGCATCAGGTCGTAGCCGCCACGCTCCTCGACCAGGCGGCTGACGTCGGAATTGGGGTCGCCCAGATCGCCAAAGTGCCGTGCGGAGGCCGGGCAAGTGGAGACGCAGGCGGGCACTCGGTCGCGCTCGGGCAGGTTTTCGTTGCCGATCCGGTCGATGCATAGGGTGCATTTCTTCATCACCCCGTCGGCATAGTCGTATTCTCGAGCGCCGTAGGGGCAGGCCCAGGAGCACAGCTTGCAGCCGATGCAGTTGTCGGCATTGACCAGAACGATGCCGTCCGACTCCCGTTTGTAAGACGCGCCTGTCGGGCAGACGGTCACGCAAGCCGGTTCCTCGCAGTGTAGGCAGCTTCGTGGAAAATGGACGGTTCGTCCGTTTGCGCCGTCACCGGCCTCGAAGGTGTGGACCCGGTTGAACCATACGCCGAGCGGGTCATTGCCGTAGGGGTTTTCGTCGGTCAGAGGCGCAGAATGTCCACCAGTATTCCATTCCTTGCAGTTGACCGCGCAGGCGTGACAGCCGACGCAGATATCCAGGTCAATCACTAGACCTAGCTTTTTTGAGCCGGCTTTTTTCGGGAGGCTGGTCATGATGCGCCTCCCTTGCGGCCTCGGCGCCAGTTTCCTGTTGGCAGGAACTGGGCGCCGTAGCGCGAAAGTTTCTTTGCGGGCTTCACGCCGGGCGCTCGGGGGACCGGCTTTGTATTGCCGTCGCCGAGCGTCGCGTTGTCATCCTTGACCACGCGCACGCGCAGGTCGAACCACGCGGCCTGGCCGGTAACCGGGTCGGCGTTGACGAAGCGGTAGCCATCCTTCGGAGGAAGCAAATCGGTTATCAGGTGGTTGAGAAGGAAGCCCTTGTTTGATTCCGGCGCATCCTTGGACAGGTTCCATGCACCCTTCTGCTTGCCGATAGCGTTCCATGTCCACACGGTGTCCGTATTGCAACCTTCCATCAGGGCGATGACCGCGTTGACTGAACCGTACGGGCTTTCCACACGCACCTTGTCGCCGTCGGCGAGGCCTTGGCCCTCGGCGGTGTTGCGGTTCATGTAGAGCCGGTTCCAGCCATGGATCTGGCGAAGCCAGGCGTTCTGGGAACCCCAGGAGTGATACATCGCCATCGGGCGCTGGGTGAGTGCATGGATGGGATAGGCGGCTGGGTCAGTGTGGCCCTCCTCAAATGGGGCGTACCAGATCGGCAGGGGGTCGAAACATTCCGCAATCCGCTCTCGGAAGTTGATCGGCGGCAGTACCCGGCCGAACCCCTGTCCGGCGAGCTTGAATCGCTGCTGCGGCTCTGAATAGAGCTGCAGGACGATCTGGTCCGGCGAGGCGATCCAGCCCATTTTCGCGGCGTATTCCAGATAATCCTTGTTGGCGTGCTTGTGGTAGCGCTGGCTCGGTGTGAACTCGCCCTTCCAGAAGCAACCGTTCTCCACATAGCGCGCGAGCTGGTCGCGGTTGGCTGCGCCGTATCCGTGGGAATCCCCGTTCTCGCCGCGCCATCCCGCCAGCGGGCCGATGCCTGGCGCGCGTTCATGGTTCGCCAGATAGTCCGGGTAACCGCCGGGGTACTTCGCGTCACCGTCGCTGTTGGTGAAGGCCGGCAGGCCGAGGCGTACGCCCAGCTCGATCAGCACGTCCTGGAAGGGCCGAACATCCCGGTCGGGCGCGACCACCGGTTGACGGATGGCGTCGGCAGGCCCGTCGGCATCGCAGATTGGGCGGTCGAGCAGGCTAATGCAGTCCCAGCGCTCCAGATAGGTCGTATCCGGCAGGATGAGGTCGGCATAGGCGATCATCTCCGACTGGAAGGCATCGGAATAGATGATCTTAGGGATCTTGTATTCACCGGTTTCCGGGTGCTTGTCCGTGAGCATTTTAATGGTCTCGGACGTGTTCATCGAGGAGTTCCAGCTCATATTCGCCATGAACATAAACAGGACATCGATGGGGTAAGGGTCGCCCGCCCAAGCGTTGCGAATGACTGTGTGCATCATCCCATGGGCCGCCAGCGGCGCATCCCAGGAATAGGCCTTGTCGATGCGCAGCGCCTTACCGGCTTCATCGATCAGCAGGTCTTCTGGTGCCGTCACGAAGCCGAGTGGCGGCCCGGCCATCGGTGCACCCGGCGAGACTTGGTGCGGTTTGCCCGCAGGCTTAGGCCCCGGTGGGGCCGGGCGCGGGAAGGGCGGCTTATAGCGGAAACCGCCGGGGCAATCGATGCTGCCCAGCAGCATCTGCAGCACATGGATGGCGCGGCAGGTCTGAAACCCGTTGGAATGGGCCGAGATACCACGCATCGCATGCATGGAGACCGGCCGGCCAACCATTTTGTCATGGGTGCGCCCGGCCCAGTCGGTCCAGGGGACATCCAGCGTGATTTCCTGCTCGAACGCGGCATGCGCCAGTTCGGCGGCAATCCGGCGGATCGCGGCGGCGTCGATGCCGGTCTTCGCCGCGACAGCGTCCGGGCTATAACGCGCGTCGAGATAACGGTTGAGCAGCAACTGGAAGGCGGGAACCGCCTCGGTATCCGCGCCGCCGTCGCCGGGGGCGGAATCGTGCAGAGGGAAGTTGCCGCGCATGGCCGGGTCTATATCGGTCCGCGATGCATCGACGATCTGGCCCGACGTCCGGTCATATGCGAGCGGTTTACCGCCGCTTCCGCGTACGAATAGGCCATGGTCAGCCGTCCCGGGGGCGTGGCGCACCAGCCAGTGGGCGTTGGTGTAGCGCACCAGGAATTCCAGGTCGACCTGAGCGGTGCGCAGCAGTTCGTGGATCAGTGCCATTACGAATAGCCCGTCCGTGCCCGGGCGGATGCCCACCCACTCGTCGGCGATGGCGGAATAGCCGGTCCGCACGGGATTGACCGAGACGAACTTTGCCTTGCCTAGTGTTTTTAGCTTGCCCAGCCCGGCTTTGATCGGGTTGGAGTCATGATCCTCCGCGACCCCGAACATCAGGAAATACCGGGTGTGTTCCCAGTCGGGCTCGCCGAACTCCCAGAACGATCCGCCGATGGTATAAATGCCCGCTGCGGCCATGTTGACCGAACAGAATCCACCATGGGCGGCGTGGTTCGGGGTGCCGAACTGGCTCGCCCAGAAACCTGTGAGTGACTGGCTCTGGTCGCGACCGGTGAAGAAGGCGAGCTTTTTCGGGTCGGTCCCGCGAACGTCGCCTAGCCATTCCTCAGCCGTGGCCAGCGCCTCGTCCCAGGAGATTGCCTCGAACTCGCCTGAGCCACGCGGACCGACACGGCGCAGCGGCTGGGCCAGCCGGGCGGGCGAATAGTGCTGCATGATCCCGGCGGAACCCTTGGCGCACAGCACCCCCTTGTTCACCGGGTGGTCCTTATTACCCTCGATGTAACGTATGCTGCCGTCTTTCAGGTGCACCTTGATGCCGCAGCGGCAGGCGCACATGTAGCAGGTCGTCGTCTTCACCTCGTCGGAGACGGGGGAGGAAAGGTCAAGGATCTCATATTTAGAATCCTGACGGATGTCGTCGGGCATAGAACCTCGTCAGACCAGCTGGTCGATCTGTTCGTCAGTGAGACCGCCGGGAACGATGGTCACGGGAATGCGAAGCTGGCCGATGGCCTTTTTCGTCAGATGGGTGATGAGCGGGCCGGGGCCGCGCCGGCTCGTTGAGGCAGCGAGTACGAGGATGCGGATGTCCCTTTCCTCCTCGATCAGCTCGATAACCGCTGATTTGGCATCGCCTTCTCGCAGGTAGAGGATCGGCATCCCGCCATAGAGCTGGAAGACCTCGGCGGCGTATTCCTGAAGAAGTTGCTCGGCTTCCTCGTGTGCCTCCGCACTCATAAGGTTGCCAACGGCAGCCCAGTGCTGGAAGTCTGCGGGACGGATCACCCGCACAAGCCCAACACGTCCTCCCGTGCGCCGGGCGCGCAGGCTGGCCCAGCGCAAGGCCACGCGCATCTCCGGCGTATTATCCACGACCACCAGAAATACCGCAGGCCGCTCTCCGGGAGCGCGGGCCGCGTCGATAGCGTGAGGGGTGTAGGTCGAATCGCTCATGGCCTCAAACCTTACGGAACACGAAGCCGGCAAACCACCCCGCGATCAGTGCAACGAGAATGGCGATGGCGCCATAGATGGGGGCCTGTTCAAAGGCAAACTCGGTCACTTTTGCTTCGAACCCGACCTTCTCGATGGACAGGTCGGTCGTGGACGTGGCTACTATCTGCTGTCCCTCGACCAGATGGACGGAGACACGATAGTTACCGGTCGGGACGTTGGAAGGCAGGGCCACGCGGGTGCGGAACAACCGGTCACCCTGGAATGTGACTTCGCCCGGTGACCGTGAATACAGCCCGCTGCGCTGCTTATTGCGGATCAGCGCTTCACGGAAGGACGTTTCCTCCTTGGCCGAAAGGAAATCGTGCGGTTTGAACTCGATGTTCTCCACGCCGATTTCATGATCCTTCAGGACGTCGTCCAGGAGGATATCCGGTAACGGCCCAGATGAGGCAACGTGATAAAAACCCGGGGCGTCGTCGAAAGTCAGGTCGTCGGCATTCACCCAGATCCCGGCCACCCGTTCCTTGCGCCGCACGATCACGCTCGAATCCGGCGAGCGGACCACGACGACCACGTCGCCACGCCCTTCCGTCGCGCCGAACAGTAGGACTGTGGCGCCGGTGAACCGAGTGCTGATCCCGATCCGGTCCTCGCTCAGGTCCGCCACTATAGCATCGTCGCGCGCAGCGTTCGCCGAGACCTGAAGCAGAACGAATAAGGCCGATACGCAGGCCATGAATGAGGGGAGGTGCCGCATGGAGGCGGACGCGCTCATAACCCGAACCCTTCAATTTCATCGATGGAGAACAGGTCGTCAGGCGTGGCCACCAGATCGAAACCGATCTTGGCGCAGACCGCCAGCACCATCAGGGCGAGCAGCCCGCGCAACTCCTCGCCGCGCAGCCTGCCGCTCGCCTTGGTGCCGAGCTGGGCGCCGATGACGGCGCCGGTCAGCAAGAGCAGCGCGAGGACGACATCGACCGTCTGGTTGTTGACGGCTTGCAGGAAGGTCACGTTCGCCGTCACAAAGATGATCTGGAACAGTGAGGTGCCCACCACGATCGAGGTCGGCATGCCCAGCAGGTAGATCATGGCCGGCACCATCAGGAAGCCGCCGCCGACACCCATGATGGCGGCAAGGACACCGACAAAGAAGCCGATGCCAAGTGGCAGGAGCGCGCTGATGTAGAGGCGTGAGCGGCGGAACCGCATCTTGAGAGGCAGGCCGTGCAGCCAGTTGTGCTGATGCAGCTTGCCGCGCGATACGGTGCCGGAACGGTGCCGCGAAATCGCCCGCACGCTTTCAATGAGCATGAGAGAGCCCACGATACCCAGGAAGATGACGTAGCTGAGCTGGACCAGCAGGTCGACCTGCCCGATTTCCCTTAGGAAGGTGAAGACGTACACACCGACGCCCGACCCTGCAAAGCCGCCGACGGTCAGCACGGTGCCCATTTTGAAGTCCACGTTGCCGCGGCGCATATGGGCGAGCACGCCGGATACGGACGCCGCGACAATCTGGTTTGCCTCGGTCGCCACGGCGACGGCGGGTGTGATGCCGATGAAAATAAGCAGCGGCGTCATCAAGAAGCCGCCGCCTATACCGAACAGGCCTGAAAGAAATCCCACGCCGCCTCCCATCAGCAGGATCAGGAAGACGTCCACGGACATCTCGGCGATGGGAAGGTAGATGCTCATCTCGCTCCGGTTATACGGGCGTATTTTACAAATTGGTAGTGGGGTTTATACGCTTAATTAGGCGTTCCTGTCTCCACCGGCAGGTTTTCTTCCTGCCAACGGATCATGCCGCCGGCCATACGGTGTATCTGGGGCTCGAATCCGGCTGCGATCAGCTGTTCAGCGGCGAGTCCGCAACGGCGCGCGCTGCGGCAGTGCAGGATGAGTTCCTTGCCGTCCGGAACCTTGATCTGTGTGGGATCGAAGGTCGAAAGGGGCGCGAGACCGGAGTTGGCGATGCGGATTTCGTCATGCTCATGCGCCTCGCGCACATCCACGACATAGGCTGTGCCAGCGTCGATCCGTTCCTTGACCTCCTTCGGTGTCAGCATGATGACGCTCACGCCGTGCTGGTCGATCGTTTCCATCCCCTACCTCGTTCGTTGGACCTTGCGGATGCTGACGCAACCGGGCGCGTTAGTGTATTCGTGTTGCAGAAGAATGGCCAATAACCCAACAAACGGCACCGCGCGAATGGAACCCGACAACGTCCTGGATGCCACGGGCCTTAAATGCCCGTTGCCTGTTCTGAAAGCGAAGAAAGCGCTCAAGCCGATGGCTGCGGGTGAAGTCCTGAAGGTGCTCGCGACCGATCCCGGCGCATCGAAGGATTTCGTCCATTTCTGCGAGGCGAGCGGAGACGCGCTCCTGTCCAGTGAAGAGGCGGATGGTGTGCTGACGTTCCTGATCGAGAAGGCGGGTGCGGTATGAACATCGACGGCACGCCCTACCGGACGATCTGGCTGGCCGAGGATGGCTGGACTGTGGAAATAATCGACCAGACCCGCCTGCCGCACCTGTTCGAGGTGGTCGCGCTGACATCCCTCGATGCGGCGGCGGTGGCGATCCGAGACATGCTAGTTCGCGGCGCGCCCCTGATCGGGGCCACGGCGGCCTACGGCATGGCGCTGGCCATGCGCGCGGACGCATCCAATGCGGGGCTGAAACACGCCTACGACACCCTGATGGCGACCCGTCCGACGGCGGTGAACCTGCGCTGGGCGCTGGACGATATGCACGAGCGTCTGGTCGGTGCGCCGGAAGACACCCGCATGGATATTGCCTACGTCCGCGCGGCCGAGATCTGCGATGAGGACGTGGCGATCTGCAGCGCGATCGGCGATCACGGGTTAGTGGTCATTCGGGAAATCTTCGAGGCGCGCGGCGGCAGCGGGCCGGTCAACATCCTGACCCACTGCAATGCAGGCTGGTTGGCGACCGTGGACTGGGGTACGGCGCTGGCGCCGATCTACAAGGCCCATGATGCAGGCATTCCCATCCATGTGTGGGCCGACGAGACGCGGCCGCGCAACCAGGGCGCCGCGCTGACGGCGTGGGAGCTTGGCCGGCATGGCGTTTCCCATGCTGTGGTGGCCGACAATGCGGGAGGGCATCTAATGCAGCACGGCCTAGTCGATCTGTGCATCACCGGCACGGACCGCACTACGGCTTCGGGCGATGTGGCCAACAAGATTGGCACCTATCTGAAGGCGCTGGCCGCGCGTGACAACGATGTACCGTTCTATGTTGGGCTGCCGTCGCCGACTATCGACTGGACCATCGACGATGGCGTGCGCGACATCCCCATCGAACAGCGCGACCCGCACGAGGTGACGCATATTTCCGGAAGGATGGCGGGCGGTGAGGTTGTGTCGGTGCAGATCACGCCGGACGGCTCGCCCGCCGGCAACTACGCCTTCGACGTGACGCCGGCGCGTCTTGTGACCGCTCTGATCACCGAGCGTGGCGTGTGCGCCGCTAGCCGCGAGGGACTGGCGGGGCTGTTTCCAGAACTCGCTTAGCGCGGCGTGGCGTCGCCGCCTTCGAGGATCACGAGCTCGTTTGTCGCCACACCCTTGGCGCGCCGGTGGGTGGCCGCCTCGACATATTCAGGCGAGTTGAAGCATTTCTCGGCGGCTTCCATGGAATCGAATTCCACGACGATGAAACGCTCATAGATCGTCTCGCCTTCGAGCACCTTGTACTCGCCGCCGCGTCCCAGGGCCCGGCCGCCGTATTTCTGCAGGATACCAGGCACCTGGTCGGTGTAGCGCTTGTAGGCGACAGGGTCGTTGATCTTCGCGCGGGCAAGCCAGTAGGCGGGCATTATCAATCTCTCGGGTCTGGAGTGGTGGCCGCGAGGCGGGCCGGTCAGTTGTTGCTAGCGAGTGGCGGCAGGGAGGTCAAATAGGTCGCGATCGCACGCCGGTCATCGTCGCTGAGCTTTCCGGTGTTTTCGTCAATCACGTCGGTCATGGCCCCTCCGAGGAAGTCGCCGTCTGGCATCATGCCGATTTCCAGCGCGACGACGATCTCATCCTCGCTCCAGTCGCCGATGCCGCCTGGCCCGCGTGTAATGTTCGGCACCGCATCACCTTCGGGCCCGTTCCTGTTGCCCGACAGGGCGCGGTCGTTGTCCACAGCCCCTAGGATGTTTCGGGGCGAATGGCACTCCCCGCAATGTCCGGGGCCGTTCACGAGATAGGCGCCGCGATTCCACGCATCGGACTTTGCCGGGTTCGGCTCAAAGCGGTTGCCGTCAAAGAAAAGGAGCTTCCAGACGAACACGCTCATGCGGATATTGAACGGGAAGTGCAGGTCGTGGTCGCGCACCTCGTTGCGTACCGCCGGCACTGTTTCGAGATAGGCCTTGAGATCCAGGAGGTCCTCGTCACTCATGCGTGCGTAAGAAGTGTAAGGAAAAGTCGGGTAGTAGTGGCCCCCCTCTGGCGACACGCCCTCGCGCATGGCGCGCAGGAAGTCTTTATCGCTCCAGCCGCCGATGCCGGTCTCAGTGTCTGGTGTGATGTTGGGCGTGAAAAATGACCCGAAATCGGTTTTCAATTCGCGTCCGCCCGCCAGGAACGCGCCACCCTTTTCCATCGTGTGGCAGGAGGCACAACCGGCCGAGGCAAATACATATGCGCCGTGCTCCGCGTCGGCGGCCAGCACCGGCCCGGCAAGGACAAGAGCAGGCAGGACAAGGATCGGAAGGAAGCGAAGTGTCTGGCCCATCGCGAAACTCGATTCGGAAAAGAAATCGCCCGACATTCAAGCCGAACGGTTCTTTCAGGCTTATGGACGTGAAGTCTGGGGCTACTTCGCGCGATAGACCTTATGGCAACCGCTGCAGGTGGCGCCGATGGAGCCGACGACAGCTCTCGGATCGCTGGACAAGATGCCGCCCATGGCATCGCTCGCGACCTTGTTGGCCGCTGCGGCCGTCGCTGCGGCCTTGGCCTTGAAGTCGTTCATGTTCTTCCAGACTTCTTCCTTTGCACGCGACTTATCGGTCATTTCCTTAGCTGCGAAGAGCTCCGGGGTGCTATCTGCGAGGGCTGCGATTTCCTGCGCGGCCGCCGCGGCGTCGGTGTTGTTCCCCGCGCCAACGGCTGTACCGAGCTTCTTCATCGCGCTGCCCATCGACTTCATTGCTGCGTTGCGCTTCTCGTAGTTGTGATGGTCGGCCGATGCGACATTGCTGCCTGCTGTCCCTAAGGCCACTCCCACCGCTACGGCGACCGCCGCAAGCGTGCCAAATTTTAGTGTCTTGCGAACCGAAACCATATCTGTCTCCCAGTTCCTGCCCCTCAGGGTGACGCATGACGGAATGCCAAGCGCGTTTATCTAGTCCGACAACCTACGCCATCATAAAATCATTTTCCTCATCGGAACGGGAACGAAAACAAAAACAACAAAAAACTCCGCGCAATGAAATCGGGGATAAATGACGCCTGTAAAAACTGGTAAACGAATAGATACCCCAAGGATTTTCTCTAGTGGTTAACATTAAAGCGATCGTCGGGGTTACAATTGTGGATCGGAACCAGCGAGACAAATAGATGCCCGATTTTTACAGACCCGACCTTGGAATTAACCCGGATGATCCCTTCGCACGTGATGCGGACGGCAGCCTGGTCCGCCGGTCCTTCTGGCTCGATATGAGCGATCGTTCGGTCATCATGGCGATGACACAAGGTGTCGGCGCGAACTTGGCCAATGAGCAAAAGCGCGCACATCTGGCCGACATCGGACGGGCACATCTAGAGGATCAGGTGTGCGTGCAGGAAATTCTGCCGCCCGAGGCCTAGGCCAGGACTATTTCAGCGGCGAGAAGCTCGACGGGATCAGCATCGTCGAGGTCATTTCCTCCAGGGATTCTCGCCCCTTGCTCGCAAAGTCGATCCACGCCTGCTCCTTGGCTACGCCCGCGCGGGCCTCGTCGCGTTCCTGAAGGGTCTTGTACGCCCACAGGTGGCAGACCTCGTTGGGATTTGGCCCCTCGGTGATCCACGCGCAGACGTTCTTCGAGTAATTTTCGCGCACCGGCATGACGCTCAGGAAATTGTCCATCCATTGTCGCGCGGTGCCAGGACGTACCCGGTAGTTTCGGAACTCGTAAAAGTTTCCTCCGCTGGCGGGCGGGGTGATGTCGCGCTGCGCAGTCATGAAGCGCGTTTCCTGACGCACCAGCAGCGGGCGCAGGCGTGGGACGTATTCCTTTGTCCAGCCCTCGACCTTGCTGAGCTCGGTACGCAGGCGCGCGCGCTCCTCGAAATTGTCGTAACGCCAAAGATGCATCACCTGGTTGAGCGGGCCGATCTCCGTGTACCAGTAGCCTTCCAGTACGCCGAAGTCGTCGCCGCGAACCTTGCGGCCGACTTCCTCATTAGCCTTCAGCACATCGGGAATGGCGCCAGGCTTGGCGGTGTAGGTTCGCAGTTCGTGGATCATGATTTTCCCCTCAGCGTGTTTGTTATGTGCGGGTAGCCTGCGCTGCGCGAACGGCGCGGGCAAGTGTTGGCGTTTGGAATTATTCGCGGACCGGCTTGTTTTCGATTTCTATGTCTGGCTCTCCTCCCCCGGGATCGCGATTTTGCTCGAAAGGCGTTATTCAAAGCGGTAGCGAAACATCTTAGGGGAGCAAGCCATGGCACATTGGGTTCGGTTCGAGAAGGACGGCGATGTCGGGTTTGGGACAATCGACGGCGACAACATCTCCGTCCATTGCGGTGACCTGTTCGCCGGCACGAGCGAGGCCGGTCTCACGGTCGCACTCGCCGACGTTACTCTGCTCACGCCCTGTGAACCGCGGAAGATGATTGCGCTGTGGAACAACTCACGGTCCGCCGCCGAGAAGCAGGGGCTGGAGAAGCCTGAGTACCCGCTGTTCTTCCTGAAGCCGTCCTCGAGCTTCCTCGCGCCGGGCGGAGCGATCCTGAAACCTGCGAGCTATGACGGGCGGGTGATCTACGAGGCTGAATTGGGCATCGTCATTGGCAAGACATGTAGCAATGTTGATGAGGCTGGCGCGGCGGACGCGATCTTCGGCTACACCTGCGTTAACGACGTCACGGCCATGCAGTTGTTAGACGCTGACCCGTCCTTTCCCCAATGGGCGCGCGCGAAGGGTTTCGACACTTTTGGAGCGTTCGGTCCGGCAATCGTCACGAATGCCGACGTCTCCGGCAGTGCCATCCGGGCTGAGCTGAACGGCCGTGAGCGCCAGAACTATCTCGTCTCTGACCTTTTGATGGGGCCTGCAGAAATCGTCGCTCGCCTGTCTGAATCGATGACCCTGGAGCCCGGCGACCTAGTCGCATGCGGCACCGGCCCGGGCGCGCTACCCATGAAACCGGGTGCGACCATCGATATCATCATTGACGGCATTGGCACATTGTCAAACACCTACGAAGACCCTGCGGCGGAGGGTTGATGCGATGACTCGAAGCTTCCAGCCCTCTAAGGCCCTGGTCGATGGGTGTGGGCTCAACAACGCGCCATGGGCGCGCACAGCTGTCGCCTGGGAGAGCGGGGCCTTAGCAACTTGCTCGGCTTGATCGGCCTCTACAAGTCTGGCTGCCTGACGATGGTCGCGAACGGGATGCCCAAAAGAACGGCGAGTTCGATTCGCCTTCCTAGTGCTTTGTCCTAGAGCGACTTGGGAAGTTTGCTTTCCTCGACGCTCGGCGGCTCGGCCCGCGTTTCGCCCTCGACGTTAAGATAGTTCTGCGTCAGGTACCAGTCGCGGTAATCCTGGAACCGCACTGGCTTGAAATGCGGCGGGTTGTCCGGGCTCACGCAACTCGGCAACGGGTCTGCCACCGTGTCCCAGCTCGGATTGTAGAAGAAGGCCAGAGAGTAGCGGTCAGATTTTGGCGGTACCACCCGGTGCGGCGTGGCCATGAAGCGGCCGTTGCTCCACCGGTTCAGGAATTCTCCGGTGTTCACGATGATCGCGCCCTCGATATTATCGACGGACAGCCATTCACCGTCGGTCTTACGGATCTGCAGGCCTGGAACGTCCACGACCGGCAGCAGCGTCAGAAAACCGTGATCGCGGTGCGGCGCGATACCGAACTGGTTATCCTCCGCGCCGACTGCGGGGTAGTGCTGGTTGCGAGTGGTCCAGACCGGATCGTCGAACAGGCCGTCGAAATGATCCGCCGGCATATCCAGCGCGCGGGCATAGACGGGCAGCAGGGAGCGGCCTAGGTCTTCCATCGTCTGATAGTACTCGAGCATCTCTGCCTTCCAACCCGGGACGAGATTTTCGTCTGGCCAGTGATTGGGGCCGTGGGACATAAGCCCCGCCTTGATTGCTGGATGGTCTGCAGGGCGCTCGCGCACGATGCGCAGCATTTCATTCAGGTCGGGCTTGGTATTCTCGTTCACCGTCGAGGATACATAGATCGTAGACTTCGGAGGCACGTAGTTAGGCATTGCGCACTTGACGTCATCGGGAAGATCGAAGAAGCGCACCAGGTTCGAGTGCGCTCTCTTGATCAGTTCGCGCGGGACTCCGTGATTGATAATGAACAGGAAACCAACGTTTTCCTGAGCGTAGCGCAACTCATGAGCCAAGCGTTCAAGGGCGCCGTCTTCCCCAGTGAGGTAAGGGCCGATATCGAGGATCGGAATCTCCTCACCTGCAAGGGTGTCTGGAAGGATAACTTCAGCGTGCGACATGGCTTCAACCCCGTTTCGGTTATTCGGGAAACTCTACGATGGATTCCGCTAGCGATGAAGGCTTGGCGAACCTCATCTCCTGTATTTTAATTTGATTAAAATATAATCAGCAAAAATAATAAGATTAAAAATTAGGCATTTAATTTACAAAATTCGTGGGCACGACGTCCGTAATCTTTAGATAAATCAAGTCCTTAAGGCACGCCGTGCATCTGGCACGCGGATTGCTCTGGTATTTGCGGTGCAACATTGCCCGCAAAACCATGCCCTCAAACGGAGGCTTTAGAGCATGAAATCAGCAATCAAGACATTCGCAGCAGTCGGCGCAGTAGTCGGCTCGCTCGCGTTTTCAGGGACGGCAGCGATGGCTCAGGCCGCCGACACGATCAAGGTCGGCATCCTGCATTCGCTATCGGGGACAATGGCGATCAGTGAAACCGCACTGAAAGACGTCATGCTGTACTTGATCGATGAACAAAACAAGGCAGGCGGCCTTCTGGGCAAGCAGCTTGAGCCGGTGATCGTCGATCCCGCTTCGGACTGGCCGCTGTTCGCGGAAAAGGCGCGTGAATTGATCGAGCAGAAGGACGTCGATGTGGTGTTCGGCTGCTGGACCTCGGTTTCCCGCAAGTCGGTCCTACCCGTGTTCGAGGAGCTTAACAGCATGCTCTTCTATCCGGTGCAGTATGAGGGCGAAGAATCCTCGCGGAACATCTTCTACACGGGCGCCGCGCCGAACCAGCAGGCGATCCCGGCGGTCGAGTACCTTATGAGCGAAGACGGCGGCAGCGTGAAGCGCTGGGTGCTGGCCGGTACCGACTATGTGTATCCGCGGACGACCAATAAGATCCTGGAGTCCTTCCTCAAGGCCAAGGGCGTTGCTGCAGAAGACATCATGATCAACTACACGCCGTTCGGTCATTCCGACTGGCAGACGATCGTCTCCGACATCAAGGAGTTCGCGTCGGCCGGCAAGAAGACCGCGGTTGTGTCCACCATCAACGGTGACGCGAACGTGCCGTTCTACAAGGAGCTGGGCAACCAGGGCATTAAGGCCGAGGACATTCCGGTCGTAGCCTTCTCAGTGGGTGAAGAGGAACTGGCCGGTATCGATACCGAGCCGCTGGTCGGCCACCTCGCCGCGTGGAACTACTTTATGAGTGTCGATACGCCTGAGAACGCGGCTGTCATCGAGAAGTGGCACAAGTTCATCGGTAGCGATTCCCGTGTCTTCAACGACCCGATGGAAGCGCACTACATAGGCTTTAAGATGTGGGTGCAGGCGATTGAGCAGGCCGGCACGACCGATGTTGATGCAGTCCGCCAGGCGATGTACGGCCAGGAGGTCAAGAACTTGACCGGCGGTATCGCGGTGATGAACGCCAACCACCACCTGTCCAAGCCGGTTCTAATCGGTGAAATCCAGGGTGACGGCCAGTTCGCCACCGTCTGGGAGACCGACGGCGTTGTCGTTGGCGATGCGTGGAGCGACTTTATCCCCGAAAGCGCGAAGCTTACCGCCGACTGGACCTATCCCTGGGTCTGCGGCAACTGCGAGAAGCCGAAGTACCTCACCAACTAAGGCGTATGCGGTAAATCCCCGCCGTCCGATCCAACCCGGACGGCGGGGGTACTCCAAACAATAAGAACGACCGCAAAAACAGGACCGATACGCCATGTCAGATTGTTTCAAGGTCGGCGCAAGAAGCAGCCGGGCGTTTCTTCGTCTCATCTTCCTGACAGCCGCACTCCTTTTCCTTCCCCAGGTTTCCGTCCAGGCGCAGAGCAACGACGCCGCGTTTGCCGAAGCCGTCGCCGCGCTCGATGCGCGTAGTTTTTCCGCCAAGGGCGCTGCCGTCGAAAAGCTCGCCGGCCTGGGTGATCCTCGCGCCATTCCCGTGCTCGAAGCGCTCGGTGACGGCAGCCTGTACACCCTCAAGGGCGAAAACACGGTTGTGATCGCCGAGCGGCAGGGCCGTATCTATACCGCCTCTGATCCGGTGACCGGTCAGACCCTCGGTCAGAAACCGAGTGCGGACCTCAAGAAGATCGTGGCCAACAACAAGCTGCGCGGCCAGATCCGCGGCGCGCTCGGCCAGTTGGCGCTGACCAGCAGCGATCCCGATCTGCGCCTGCAGGCCGTCGAGAACATTATCGCCAGCCCGTCCGGGGACTCGCTTGCGACGCTCAAGCAGGCGCGCGAACGCGAAGTCGAGGATAAAATCCGCGCGAGGATCGACATCGCGATTGCCACGATGGAGCTTGAGGCCGCCGACCCGGCGATACGTCGCGCGGCGGTGGCGCAACTGGCCGACAGCACCGATCCAGATATCAAATCCTTGCTGGAGCGCCGCCTGCTGGACAGCGGCGAGACTGATCCGGAAATTCGCGTCATCGTCGAGAAGGCGGTCGATGACATCAACGATCGGCTGGCGCTGTTCGGGGTTGCGGAAGACCTGATCTTCGGCATCAGCCTGGGTTCAGTTCTTCTGCTGGCGGCGATCGGGCTGGCCATCACCTTCGGCGTGATGGGCGTTATCAACATGGCGCATGGCGAAATGATCATGCTGGGCGCCTACACGACATTCGTGGTTCAGGAGATTTTCCGCTCCACAATGCCGCCCGATGCCTTCGGCTTCTACCTGTTGGCGGCCATCCCTGCGGCCTTCGTGGTGGCGGCCGCTTTCGGCGTGCTGATAGAACGCGGCTGCATCCGTTTCCTCTATGGGCGACCGCTGGAAACACTTCTCGCGACCTGGGGCGTCAGCTTGATCCTCCAGCAGCTCGTGCGATCCTTGTTCGGCGCTAATAACCGTGAGGTCGCCAATCCCGACTGGATTGCCGGTGCGATCTCCATCGGCGGCGGTGTCTCGGTGACGGTTAACCGGGTTTATATCGTGCTGTTCTGTATCGCGGTGGTTGCGGCACTCGCGGCCTTCATCCGCTATAGCCGTTTCGGCCTGCAAATGCGCGCGGTCACCCAGAACCGGTCCATGGCTTCCGCGATGGGAATCCGCACTGGCCAGATCGATGCGCTGACCTTCGCGCTGGGCTCCGGTATCGCCGGAGTGGCGGGTGTGGCGCTCAGCCAGATTTCCAATGTCAGCCCGAACCTCGGTCAAAACTTCATTGTCGATAGTTTCATGGTCGTGGTGTTCGGCGGCGTGGGAAGCCTGTGGGGAACGATTGTTGGTGCCTTCGGCCTCGGCATCGTGAACAAGTTCCTCGAGCCGGTGTCCGGCGCGATCCTCGGCAAGGTCGTCGTGCTGGTCATTATTATCCTCTTCATCCAGAAACGCCCGCGCGGTCTTTTCGCCCTGAAGGGGCGGGCGGCCGAGGCCTGAGCTGAGAGGGACCATGGGACCGATCTCGAAACGCCTGGCCACTCTGGAAACCAAGAGCGGCTGGTCTGTCATCCTGGGGCTGATGGTGTTCGCGCTGTTCGCCGTGCCAGTGCTGAACCTGGCCGTGCCGCCGGGCTCCTTCTTCCACATGTCTACCTTCTGGGTGGCGACGCTGGGCAAGTATCTGTGCTTTGCGATGCTGGCCCTGTCGCTCGACCTGATCTGGGGCTATGCGGGCATCCTCAGTCTCGGCCACGGCGCGTTTTTCGGGCTGGGCGGCTACGCGATGGGCATGTACCTGATGCGCCAGATCGGCGAACGGGGTGTCTATGGCAATCCCGACCTGCCCGACTTCATGGTGTTCCTGAACTGGGACTTGCTGCCCTGGTACTGGTACGGCTTCGACCAGTTCTGGTTTGCCATCGCGATGGTGGTGGTAGTGCCTGGCGTGCTGGCCTTCGTGTTCGGCTGGCTGGCCTTTCGTTCGCGCATCACCGGCGTTTATTTCTCAATCATCACCCAGGCGATGGTCTTCGCCTTCATGCTGGCTTTCTTCCGCAATGAGACGGGCTTCGGCGGCAACAACGGGCTGACCGACTTCAAAGACATCCTGGGCTACGACCTGTCGAAGGACACCACCAAGGTCGGCCTCTACGTCGTCTCGGCCATCGCACTTCTGATCGTCTATCTGATCTGCCGTGCGGTGGTGACCTCGAAGCTCGGCCGCCTGCTGATCGCGGTGCGAGACGCCGAAAGCCGGGTGCGCTTCCTGGGCTACTCGGTCACTAACGCTAAGCTGTTCGTGTTCACCCTGTCGGCGGTTCTCGCGGGTATCGCAGGCGCGCTCTATGTGCCGCAGGTGGGCATCATCAATCCGAGCGAGTTCACCCCGGCCAAATCCATCGAGATGGCCATTTGGGTCGCCGTCGGCGGCCGCGGGACCCTGTTCGGCGCGATCGCGGGTGCCTTCGCCGTCAACGGCGCGCGGACCTACCTGACGGGCGTGGCGCCGGAGATCTGGCTGTTTTTCCTTGGAGCGTTGTTCATCCTCGTGACGCTAGCGATGCCGAAGGGGCTTGTTGGTGTGTATCGCTCCATTGTCTCCGGTTCGGCGCGCGACACCGTGAAAAGGAGGCTCCGCCGTGTCGATGCCTGATACATCAGATACCGCTGCGCTCGCGCCTGAGGTGCCGGACGCCAAGCCTGCGGGAACCATCCTCTATCTCGAAGGCGTGTCGGTCAGCTTCGACGGGTTCAAGGCGCTCAACAGCCTGAACCTGATTATCAAGCGCGGCGAACTGCGCGCGATCATTGGGCCGAACGGCGCCGGCAAGACCACCATGATGGATATCGTCACCGGCAAGACCCGGCCGGACACGGGGCGCGTCATCTTCGGTCAAGACACCAACCTGACCCTGATGGACGAAGCCGATATCGCCAATCTGGGGATCGGTCGCAAGTTCCAGAAGCCGACGGTGTTCGAGAACCTGACGGTGTTCGAGAACCTCTACCTGGCGCTGCGCTCTGACCGCAGCATCCGGGAAACGCTGTTCGCGTCCCTGCGCGGGGAGCAGCGCGACCGGATCGACGCGACACTCAAGACCATCCGGCTCGATATGCGCGAAGACGATCTGGCAGGCGATCTCAGCCACGGGCAGAAGCAGTGGCTGGAGATAGGCATGCTGCTGGCGCAGGAGCCCGAACTGATGCTGCTCGATGAACCGGTAGCCGGCATGAGCGACGCGGAAACCGAGCAGACCTCGATCCTGCTGGAGGAAATCTCCAAGGACCGGTCGATCGTCGTGGTCGAACACGACATGGAGTTCGTCCATGACCTCAAATGCGAGGTGACCGTGCTGCACGAAGGCACGGTGATCGCCGAGGGTCCAATGGACGCGGTCCAGGCGGACCCGCGCGTCATAGAAGTCTATCTGGGGCGCTGAACGATGCTGGTGGCAAAAGACATCGACCTCTTCTACGGCGCGAGCCACATCCTGCGCGGGGCGCATGTCGGCGCGGAGCGCGGCAAGATCACCTGTCTCCTGGGGCGCAACGGCGTGGGCAAGACCTCGCTGCTACGCGGCGTGACCGGTCACATCCCGATCCGCCGGGGTACCATCGAATGGGATGGGGACAACATTGAGAAGCTGCCTCCGCACGCCCGTGCGCGGCGCGGTATCGCCTATGTGCCCCAGGGACGCGACATTTTTGGCCAGCTCACGGTCGAGGAAAATCTGGAAACCGGCTTCGCCTGCCTGCCTCGCAGCGAGGCGCGGGTGCCGGACGAGGTGTTCGAGCTGTTCCCGGTCCTTAAGGACATGCTCAAGCGGCGCGGCGGCGATCTTTCCGGTGGCCAGCAGCAGCAGCTCGCGATTGGCCGCGCGCTGGTGACACGTCCGCAGCTTCTGGTGCTCGATGAGCCGACCGAAGGCATCCAGCCCTCGATCATCAAGGATATCGAGCGCGTAATCCGGCTGCTTGCGGACCGGGGCGATATGGCGATCCTGCTGGTCGAGCAGTACTACGAGTTCGCCCGTGATCTCGCGGACAACGTTGCCGTGATGGACCGCGGGGAAATCGTCCTGTCCGGCCCGATTGGCGATTTGGCCGAATCCGAAATCCGGCGTCACCTTACGGTCTAGAAGTGAGGGGCACGAGGCGGGCATGGTGGCAGGACGGGCAGAGGTCGAATTCGACTGCCGCGACGGGCATACGAGGCTGGCCGGGCTCGACCAGTCCGATCCCCTCCGTATCCTGTTTCCGCAAGTCGCGGCGGATGAGCCCATGACCGGCGCGCTGGTGACTACATCCGGCGGGCTGGTGGGGGGCGATCACCTGACCATCGGGGTCAGAGGCGGTTCGCAGACAGCGTCACGGATCGTCGGACAGGCGGCGGAGAAGATTTACCGGACGGCTGCGCAGGACGTGACCATCGAGGTCACGCTCGATGCCTCGGAAGGCGCGTGGCTGGAATGGCTGCCCCAGGAAACCATCCTGTTCGAAGATTCGCGCATGCGCCGCCGCACGCGTGCGGAGGTCGCCTCGGGCGCGCGCATGATGGCCGGCGAGGCCATCGTGTTCGGGCGCACGGCAATGGGTGAGCGTATGTCTCGGGGACTGGTCCGTGACGCCTGGGAAATCTTCCGCGATGGACAGCTGGTCTGGGCCGACGCGCTGCATCTTGATGGCGACATCAAGGCGCAGCTGGATTCGCCCGCCGGCTTCGATGGTGCCCATGCCTTTGCCAGCCTCGTCTATGTGGCCGATGATGCGTCGGAGCGGTTGGCGGTTGCGCGCGAACTGCTGGACGCCATCGGGCTGTCGGCGACGACCCTGGCGGCGGCCACTTGCGTGGGTGACGTCCTGGTCGTGCGCTGGATCGGCCGGGAAGGGCGCATCCTCCGCGATGCCTATGGGGCGTTCTGGGCGGGCTTTCGAAATTGCATCGCGGGGTATCCGGAACGGATGCCGCGCCTGTGGAACATGTGAACCGATGCTTCGCGTGACGGCCGACCGGGAGGGACAATCATGAACCTGACACCCAGGGAAAAGGACAAGCTTCTCGTCGCGATGGCGGCGGAAGTGGCGCGCAAGCGGCGCGAGCGGGGGGTAAAACTCAACTACCCCGAGGCGATTGCGCTGATCTCCGACTATGTGGTCGAGGGCGCGCGCGACGGGCGCAGCGTCGCCGACCTGATGCGCGACGGGGCGACGGTGCTGACCCGCGCCGACGTGATGGAGGGTATCGCCGAGATGATCCACGACATCCAGGTCGAGGCGACCTTTCCCGACGGCACGAAGCTCGTGACCGTCCACGACCCGATCCGTTGAGGCGCGCGATGATCCCCGGAGAAATCCTCACCGCCGACGGCGAGATCGTTCTGAACGAAGGCCGTGAGTCGAAGACGCTCGTGGTCGCCAACACCGGTGACCGGCCCGTGCAGGTCGGCTCCCACTATCACTTCTTCGAGGTCAATGGGGCGCTCGAGTTCGACCGCGCCGCCGCGCGCGGCTTCCGCCTCGACATTCCCGCCGGGACCGCCGTGCGGTTCGAGCCCGGTCAGGAACGCGAGGTCACGCTGGTGGCCTATGCAGGCTACGGTATCGTCTATGGCTTCAATGGCGCCGTGAATGGCGCACTGGGGGGCTGAGCGATGGCCTACAGCATCGATCGCGCCAGCTACGCCACCATGTTCGGCCCGACAACGGGCGACCGGGTACGGCTGGCGGACACCGACCTGATTATCGAGGTCGAGCGCGACCACACCATTTATGGCGAGGAGGTGAAGTTCGGCGGCGGCAAGGTGATCCGCGACGGCATGGGCCAGTCACAGAAAAGCCGGGCCGAGGGCGCGGTGGACACCGTCATCACCAATGCCCTGATCGTCGATCACTGGGGGATTGTGAAGGCCGATATCGGCATCCGCGACGGGCGAATCGTTGGCATCGGCAAGGCCGGCAATCCCGATGTGCAGCCGGACGTGGATATCATTGTCGGGCCGGGCACCGAGGCCATAGCGGGCGAAGGCCGGATCGTCACGGCGGGTGGCATCGACGCGCACATCCATTGGATCAGCCCGCAGCAGATCGATGACGCCATCTATTCAGGCGTGACAACCATGCTCGGTGGCGGCACCGGTCCGGCCGAGGGCACGAACGCGACCACCTGTACGCCGGGCGCGTGGCACATCGGGCGGATGCTCCAGGCCGCGGAGGGCTTTCCGGTCAATCTGGGCTTCTTCGGCAAGGGTAACGCGACCTTGCCCGCGGCGCTGGTCGAGCAGGTCAACGCCGGTGTGTGCGGCCTGAAATTGCATGAGGACTGGGGCACGACCCCGGCGGCTATAGATGCCTGCCTGTCGGTGGCGGAAGAACTCGACATTCAGGTTGCGATCCACACGGATACCCTGAACGAGTCCGGGTTCGTTGAGAATACCGTCGCGGCCTTCAAGGGGCGCACGATCCATGCCTTCCACACCGAAGGTGCGGGCGGCGGTCATGCGCCGGACATCATCAAGCTGTGCGGTGAGGCCAACGTCCTGCCTTCCTCGACCAACCCCACGCGGCCCTACACCGTGAACACGGTCGATGAGCATCTCGACATGCTCATGGTCTGTCATCATCTGGATTCTCGTATCCCCGAGGACGTGGCCTTCGCGGAGAGCCGTATCCGGCGCGAGACCATCGCGGCAGAAGATATTCTTCATGACATCGGCGCCTTCTCGATGATCGCGTCCGACAGTCAGGCCATGGGCCGGGTGGGCGAGGTCATCATCCGGACCTGGCAGACCGCCGACAAGATGAAGAAGCAGCGCGGCGCGCTGCCCGTCGAAACCGGCGACAACGACAACATGCGCGTGCGCCGTTATATCGCGAAGTACACGATCAATCCGGCCATCGCCCACGGCATCTCCAGCCATGTGGGCTCCATCGAGGTCGGCAAGCTGGCCGACATCGTGCTTTGGAAGCCGATGTTCTTCGGAGTGAAGCCGGACCTTGTCCTGAAATGCGGCAGCATCGCCGCCGCCGCGATGGGCGATCCGAACGCGTCGATCCCGACGCCGCAGCCGGTCCACTACCGACCCATGTTCGCCAGCTTCGGACTTTCCCAGACTGCCAGCGCGGTGAATTTCGTGTCGGCGGCAGCCGCGAATGCAGGGGTGGGTGAGGCGCTCGGCCTGTCGAAGGAGATGATCGGTATTTCGGGCACCCGCAGCGTGACCAAGGCCGACATGATCCTTAACGATGCGACCCCGAAGATGGAGGTCGATCCGGAAACTTATGAGGTGCGCGCCGATGGCGAACTCCTGACCTGCGAACCGGCAGCCGAACTGCCGCTGGCGCAACGGTATTTCCTGTTCTGATGCTCGGGCGCGCGACATATGTGGCCGGGCCCGGTGAGTGGCCCGAAACCGAAGAGAAAGGCCGCGTGGTCCTGGACTACGAGGATCGGTATCGCCGGCGGGTTCGGCTGCTGGCGGAATGCGGCGAGGCAGTCCAGCTCGACCTCGACGCGGTGACACGCTTGTCGGACGGTGACGGACTGGCGCTCGAAGAAGGCGGGTTCGTGCGTGTCGTCGCGGCGGAAGAGCCGGTCGCCGATCTGCGCTGCCGGGGTCTGGTTGAGACGGCGCGGATCGCCTGGCATGTGGGCAACCGGCATATTCCCATCCAGGTTCTAGAAGACGGCACGCTGCGCATCCGTCACGACCATGTCATTGAGGCGATGGCCGAAAGTCTCGGCGCCAATGTCACGCGGCTCAGGGCGCCCTTCTCGCCGGAACCGGGCGCCTATAAGGGCGCGAACGGACAGGCATTCCATACGCACGATGCGGACGGGCATGGACACCATCACGGACATTGAGGCGGCGACGCCCCAGGCTTTGGGGGCTGACCAGCCACTCGGTGGGCTGGGCCTGGTTCAGTTGCTGGCCTGGCTTTCGCCGTCCTTCCCGGTGGGTGCTTTCAGCTATTCGCATGGCATCGAGTACGCGGTGGAAACGGGCCGTGTGACCGACCGTAAGACCTTGCAGGACTGGATTGCCGCGCTTGTGAGCTTCGGCTCCGGACGTGTCGATGCGGCTCTGTTCCTCGCGGCGCATGAAGCCATGGCGGAACAGGACGATGCGCTTCTTGAATGGGTGCTGGAGCGCGGGGATGCGCTGCGGGCGACGCGGGAGTTCGGCGTGGAAACGGAAGGGCAGGGCACGGCGTTCCTGGCGGCTGTCGCGCGGGCCTGGCCCCATCCCGAACTCGACCGGGTGACAGGCTTTCGCCGGAAGTCTGGGGCGCCCGGTGGTCTATCCCGCCGCCGTGGGTGCCGCGGCGGCGGTGCACGGACTGGGTCGCCGCGATGCGCTGTCCGGCTATCTGCATGCGTTCGCGGCGAACCTTGTCTCGGCGGGTGTGCGTCTCGTTCCGCTCGGCCAGAGCGACGGGTTGCAGGTTATCGCCGGCCTTGAACCGGTGCTTCTCGGTGCCGTCGCGGTTGCGCTGGCGCGTTCACGTGACGATCTGGGCTCGGCGACCGTCCTGTCGGACTGGGCGTCGGCTTCACATGAAACTCAATACACGAGGCTATTTCGATCATGAACAAACCCTTCCGCGTTGGAATTGGCGGGCCTGTCGGGACCGGGAAGACGGCCCTGATGGATGCGTTGTGCAAGTCGCTTCGCGACGACTATGACATCGCCGCGATCACAAACGACATCTACACGGAGGAGGATGCACAGTTCCTGACCCGCTCCGGCGCGCTTCCGCCCGAGCGGATCAAGGGCGTGGAGACAGGCGGTTGCCCGCACACTGCCATCCGCGAGGATGCCTCGATCAATCTGGCAGCGATTGCGGATCTTTCCGCGCAGTTTCCCGACCTCGATATCGTGCTGGTGGAATCGGGTGGCGATAACCTGGCCGCGACCTTTTCGCCGGAATTGGCCGACATCACGATCTATGTCATCGACGTGTCGGCGGGGGACAAGATACCGCGCAAGGGCGGGCCGGGTATCACGCGCTCGGACCTACTGGTGATCAACAAGATCGATCTGGCGCCGTTGGTCGGTGCGGATCTCGACGTGATGGACCGGGATTCCCGCAAGATGCGTGGCGAGCGGCCTTTCCTATTCACGAATCTCAAGGCGGGTGTTGGACTGCAGGACGTCGCCGGCTTCATTCTGATGATGGGTGGCTTCGCCGACACCCGAAACGCCAATCCGGATGCTAACACTGTGCGGGCTGCCGAATAGGTTGCCCGATCCGACCGTATGACAGGAGAAATTCGATGAAACCGCTGGGTTTTCTTTCGGCTCTGGGCGCGCTGCTGGTGAGCGGCATGGCGCAGGCGCATGAAACGGGTGTCTATCACGCGCATGCTGGCGCGTTGGGACATCAGGTCTTCGGCGTGGACCACCTGATTGTTTTGCTGGCCGCGGCCGTCGCCATCGGCTCCCTGTTCTGGCGTTCGCGCTAGGGGCGGGCGCTGGACGCTAGCGCTCCCCTAACCGCATGCACATGTGTTCGGCCAGCTTGTCGATCGACGCGAAGAACGTCTTTAGTTCCTTCGGCTCTAGTTCGGACTTGATCGTGCTGCCGCCCGAGACCCCGCGCGCGCGATCCGTTGACAGGTTTCTGACCTTTATCGATTAGCGCCAGCAGCAGACGCCTCCCGTCCTTTTGGTTCCGTGCGACAACCCTCGGATGCCGGGCCCGGTTTCTCGGTGTTGATATGAAACCGGGTCCCGCGAGGGGACCCGGTGATGACGTTTCTGTGAGGCGAGGATCAGCCCCAGAGTTTCTTGGAGGCGATCTCCGCGCCCTCCGCCATCGAGCGGAATTTGCCGAGAACCACACTTGGGTGGACACCCTTGCGGCCGGCGTAGGTACCGAAGCCGCAATCACTGCTGGCGATGACGCGCTCGCGCCCGACAACATCGGCATATTGGCAGATCCGCTGAGCGACCAGTTCCGGGTGTTCCACGAAATTGGTGGTGGAATCGATCACGCCCGGGATCAGGATTTTGTCGTCCGGGATGTTCGTTTCCTTCCAGTCCTGCCACTCATGGGCGTGTCGGGGGTTGGCCCCTTCAAAGAGGATGCCGGCTGGCCGCGCCTTGGCGAGGAGGTCGAACAGCTTCTTGATCGGGATGTCGTGGGTGTGCGGACCTGGATAGTTCAGCCAGCAGATGTGCAACCGCATCGCCTCGGGCGGAATGTCGCTGGTTGCGGCATTGAGCGCCTCGATGCTCTTCTCGGCATCGGCAAGAAACTCCGCGTCATCCATCTTCTGGTAATCTGTGTGCCGCGCCCCGGCGAGGTCGGGGCAATCTACCTGCAGGACAAAGCCGGCCTCATGGATCGCGTTGTACTCGGGGCGCAGCGCCTCGATCAGGTCCTCACGATAGGCATCTCGGTTCGGGTAATAGCGGTTCGGCACATAAGTCGAGAGGCAACCCGGAGAGACCGAGTTCATGAACATGTCAGTCGGATTGGCTTCGCCCGCGGCGGCCGTCAGGTTAGCGATGTCCCGTTCGAGCGGACCACGGTCGTTGTAGGACACCGGCCCCGTACAGACCGTCGCTTTCATAAGTTCGGTGCCACTGGTGCCAAGTTCCATCATTTCGGGGAAATCGTAGAAGTCGGCTGGTGACGGACGGCCGGGGACGCCCGTGCCGTCGGTGGCCTCCAAGCCGGCGAGGCGGTGGCGGGCATAGACGTGATACGAAATCTTGCTCATTTCGCCATCGCACACGACGTCGATGCCGTTCGCGACCTGCTCGGCGACGACCTTCTTCACCGTTTCGGTTGTGAGTTCATGGAGCGTCTTCTTATCAACGTCTTCGCCGCGGTCTTCTTTCCGCAGTAGATCGAGCAGGTCTTGCGGTCGCGGCAGGCTGCCGACGTGGGTAGTCAGAATACGGTCAGTGCTGATCTTCACAATATTTTCCCCTATGCGAGCCTTCTGAGGGCTACGCCTTTTTCTGGTGATAAACGCCAAATGTGTTGCTCATGTACCATCCAAACCATTCCCGGTAGGTCTGGACCGGGTACTTCGGCGGATTGTCACGGGCCGTACAGGTGGCCAGTGTTTCGTTGCGTGCCTCGAAGTCCGGGTTGACGAACACCGGGATCGCATAGCGGTCGTTCTGCAGCGGCGGCACCACGCGGTGGGTTGTGGCGCGGAAGCGGTCATTGGTCCAGCGAGTCGCAAACTGCCCCAGGTTCACGACCATCGAGTTGTTGGGCATCTCCGGCCAAAACCAATTTCCGTCCTCGTCCATAATTTGTAGCCCTTCTTCCTTCGCTGGCGGAAGGAAGGTCATGAAGCCGGTGTCGCGATGTGCATGAATTCCCATTTCACGGTCACCGTGCTGCGGCAGCGGCGGGTAAGTAGCGATGCGGAAGTAGGTGTAGGGGGTGCGGAAGTGGGGCTCAAAATAGTCCGGCGGCAATTCTAGCGACAACGCCCAGATCGGCATCAGCTTGCGGCCAAGATCCGTCACGATCCCCATGTAGTCGAGGGTTGTCTCTCGGAAGCCGGGACAGACCTCTTCGGGCAGCCACTGGTTCGGACCGTAGAACTGTTCTCCCGCCTGCACGAAGGGGTTATCGGTCGGATACTCGGTCGCAGTGAACATCGCCTGGGAGATCGACGGCTTGCGGTTTTCCTCGATCTCGCTGGTCTCAAGCTCTTCCTTGCGGATGCCCATATAGCCACGGTGATCGGTATTCAGCGCAACCGTCTGTTTCACGTCCTCGGGCAGGTCGTGGAACTGCTTGGCGGCGGCGAACATGCCGTCGATCTTTTCCTGCTGCACACCATGGTTAACGATGCACATGAAGCCGATCGTCTCCCATACCTCGCGCCACTGGTCCGCAAGCTTCGCAGGGGCGTCGGGATCGCCCGCGACGACATCGCCGACATCGATAACGGGCAGCGCGCGGCGCGGAACATCGCGCGCGGTTCGGCTGGCGGAGGACTGCGTGATGATGTTCATGGCGTATCCCCGTTTTCGGGCTGTTCACCGGTCACGGCCGATGTTGCAGCCGACTCTATGGGCTCCGGGGCGGCGAGTCCACGCGGCGACATCAACCTTACTTGCGTAAGTTTGCTGTAAGTTTGGCGTGCGCAGATTCCGCTGCTTCACTTTTGAAAAGCAGCAAAGGATAGAAAATCGTGCGGAACATTCTGATTGCGGCGGCATTGACCGCCAGTGTGGCGCTCGGCGATGCGGGTGGCGCGTTCGCAGCCGAAAGCGATCTCTCATTCACCGTCCTGCGAGACGGCAGTGAAATCGGGAGCCATGAAATTCACATTTCCGAGGCAGCCGGGAAAACGACGGTCAAAATCGAGACCGACGTGGCGGTCAAGCTGGCCTTCGTCACCCTCTATAACTTCGACCATGAAGGTCACGAGGTCTGGGAGAACGGACAGCTCGTCTCCTATGCCTCTAGGACGGACGATGACGGCAAGGAGAAAAGCCTGAACGCGAAGCGCGACGGTGGTGGTCTTGCTGTCAACGGATCGGCCGGGAACCGGCGTGCAGCGCTGACAGCGGTGCCCGCCAGCCTGTGGAACATGGCAACCGTTTCCCAGACTCATCTCCTGAACACACTCGATGGCAGCGATATGGCCATCACGGTCAAGGATTTGGGCGAAGAGGCCGTGAAGGTGATGGGCAAGGATGTGATGGCCCGCCACTACGCGATCAGCGGCGATCTTCAGCGGGAGCTGTGGTATGACGCCGGCGGCCGCCTGGTGAAGGTGCGTTTCGCCGCAAGCGACGGCACGGACATCCAGTACGTCCTGATGTAAGCATTTGCGCCGTTGAACAGGGATTGGTTCGGCAGATGCGTTTGCTGTTGATCGAAGACAACCGGCGGCTGGCCGGGTTCGTGTGCGATGCCATCGGCAAGGCCGGGTTTGCGGTCGATCATTGCCAGAATGCCGAGGACGGCGAGGCCGCGCTCGACACGGTGCGCTATGACGGCCTGATCCTCGACCTCGGGCTGCCCGACGACGACGGCATGAATGTCCTCAAGCGCGTGCGCCTCGACGCCCGGGAGCTTCCGGTCCTTATCCTGACCGCGCGTGACGGGGTTGAGGACCGCGTGAGCGGATTGAATGCCGGGGCGGATGACTACCTGCTCAAGCCTTTCGCGATGGAGGAACTGATTGCGCGCATCAATGCGCTGATGCGCCGGCCGGGCGGAGCGCGGGAGCCGGTGCTGGCGCTGGGAAACCTCAAGTTCGACACACTCGCACGCGAAGTGCTGGTAGAAGATGAGGTGGTTCGTCTCACGCGGCGGGAGATGTCCGTGCTGGAGCTCCTGCTGCGCCGCTCTGGGCGGGTGGTGTCCAAGGATATGATCGGCGAAAGCATGTATGGCTTTGACGAAAATTTCGGGACCAACACGATCGAGGTCGCAATCCACCGGTTGCGCAAGCATCTGGAGGAGGCCGGCGCCGATGTCGAAGTGCACACACTGCGCGGGGTCGGCTATCTGATTGCGCTGACCGGCCACAAGCCTTGAGGAATTCGCTCCTCGGTCGCCTGGTTGTCCGCGTTCTGGCGGTGACCGTTTTTTTCATTGCCGTGTCCCTGTCGGGCATCCTGATCCAGTTCCTCGAGCAGGTGGACACGCTGCGCGACCGCGACCTGTCCGGGCAGGCGCGCGATATCGCGAGCCATCTTTCCCGCGACCCCGCGAGCGGGGAGATCCTTTTCGATCTGCCGGAACGTTTGAGCGCCGCCTATGACGCCAGCGGCGGGATGTACCTCTATGCGGTCCTCGACCCGGAGGGGAACAATCTCTTCGGGTCCATCGGTCTCGACTCGGCCATCGCGTCCGGACCGGACGTGCTCACGAAGACCCGTGAGCCGTTTCGTGTCAGCCGCGTGGTCGGTGGAGCCAGCGCGGTGTTCTACGGGATCACCATTCCGGTCCCACTGGGAGACGCGACATATTTTGTGCAGGTTGCGCAGGGCCCCAACCACGACGACGCCCTGGCTGATGAGTTTCTGTCCGAGCTTTGGGAGGCGGCAGTCTGGTACATCGCGGGTCTCGTCATCCTGCTGGTGGGGGTCGTCTATCTGACCGTGCGGTCCTCCCTGCGGCCGGTCAACGAGGTCTCCCGGCAGGCCGCAGCGATTTCCCCCTCGAACATGGATGTCCGCCTGGGTTCGGAGAGCCTGCCGCGCGAGCTTGAGCCGCTCGTCGAGGGGATGAACAATGCGCTGGCGCGGATCGAGCATGCCTATCACGCGCAACGCGTGTTCACCGACGATGCGGCCCACGAACTGCGCACCCCTATCGCGACCCTGCGCGCCCATGTTGAGGCCAGGGGATACGGCCCGGCGCTCCTGGAGGATGTCGCCCGTCTGGAACGGATCGTCGAGCAGCTCTTGCGTCTGGCGCGCGCGGACAATTTCATGCTGCACACGGACGCCCGCGCGGATCTGAACGATGTCGTGCGTCAGGTCATGGAAATGCTTGCACCTGAAGCGGTGCAGCGGGACGTCGATATCGAACTCGATGCCCCCGAAGGTGCGGTGACGGTGTTCGGGGAAGACGGGTTCCTGTTCATCGCCGTGCGCAATGTCGTGGAGAACGCCTTCAACGCCGCCGGGCCGGGTGGCCGTGTTCTGGTGACCGTGAGCGCGGACGCGCAGGTGGTGGTCGATGATTCCGGCCCCGGTATTCCGCGAACCGAACGCGAGCGGATGTTCGAGCGCTTCTGGCGCGCCGACAAGTCGTGCGAGAAGGGTGCGGGTCTGGGCCTTTCCATCGTCCAGCGCATCGTCGATGTGCATGGCGGGCGGTGCAAGGTGGACGATAGCCCGCTCGGCGGCCTGCGTTTCCGCATTTGCCTGCGGGCCACCGGTAAGCGCTGCTGAAGAAAGTTCGAATCTGTAAGGTTGATGTAAGCGCACGTTTTTAGGTTCGCAGTGCCGCCAAGGACCGGCGGCAGGCAAACCTGAAATGTTCATGCGATTCGAAATCCTGTCTCCGCGCCACCCGGACCGTTCCCAGGCAGAGGACTGCGTCCGGTCCGTCTATCAGAGCCACTTCGGTGCGAACCCCGGCAAGCTGGCGTCGCGCCTCGCGGTATTGTTCGGCCCTGACGGCGGTGTCCTTAGCGCGGCGGGGATGCGTGATACGTCCGAGCTTCTCTTCTCCGAACAGTATCTGGATGAGCCTGTCGAACAGACGGCCAGTGCACTGATGGGCCGGGCTGTGGCGCGCGGGGAGATCGTCGAAATCTCGACGCTCGCGGCAATTAAAAGCTGCTCGGTCGGGTTCTTCCTGAGCAACTTCGTCAATGAGACCCGTGCCACGGGTGCGACCACATTGCTGTTCACCGCGACACGCCGCCTTCGCATTTATCTGCGGCGCAATGGCGTCGGTGTCATGGAGCTCGCGCCGGCACGGCCCGAGAGAATATCGAATGCCCGGAACTGGGGTTCCTACTACGACCACAACCCGGTTGTGTGCCTCGCGCCGGATACCGCTGTGCGCCCGTTCCTGAACGCGCCGCCGACGTCCCTGTCCGGTGCCCGGGCTCTGGAGGCCGCCTGATGCTGTCGAGTGTCAGGAGCATTGCCCGCCACGCACGCGAGGACGGTACCCGCATGGCGCTGCGCGACCCGGACCTGGAACTGACCTATGGCGAGCTGGCGGTCCGTGTCGGCGGGTTCCTCACGGCGGCGTCCGATCTCCCGGATACGGTCGGTCTTATGGCAGAGAACAGCGTGGCCTGGGCGATTGCCGATCTCGGGTTGTCGGCGGTGGGGCGTACGCTTGTTCCGCTGCCACCGCAATTCAGCGATCAACAACTGGACCACATCGTACGGGATTCGGGTGTCGAAGCGGTTCTGGCGGACGCTGTGAACGTAGGTCGGTCGGCAGCTTTCGGCGCGCCGGTTCGCTCGCTCGATGCGATGTGCGCGCGCGCCGGTACGTTCAATCCCGACACATCGACTGTCCGTTCGCGCGACGTCAACCGGATCATCTACACCTCGGGCACGACCGGCGCACCCAAGGGGGTCCGGCTCGGCCCGGCGCAGGTCGATTTCATGGCGCGTGCGCTTGCCGATGCCGTAGGCGCAACGCGGGACGACCGGTACATGTCGGTGCTGCCGCTGGCGATGTTGCTGGAGCAGTTCGGCGCCATTCACGTCCCTGTGCTGGTCGGTGGCGAAAGCTGCCTCGTGCCGTCCGTGGCGGGTGCGGTGGGACGCGGACAGCCCGGCGATATCGCAGGGGCCGCGCGCGCCATCCGGCCGACCTTTACTGTGATCGTACCTGCGCTTCTGCGTCTCTGGATGGCCGGTCTCGCGCCGGGTGAGAACGTGGAAGGACTGCGTCATGTTGCGGTGGGCGGCGCCCACACGGCGCCCCGCCTGATCGGGGCGAGCTGGCAGCGCGGCATTCCCGTGCACGAAGGCTATGGTTTGTCGGAATGCTGCTCGGTCGTGGCGCTCAACCGGCCGGGCGAAAACATGCCTGGAACCGTGGGGCGGCCCCTCGACGGTGTCGGGGTGGAGATTGCCGCCGACGGAGAGGTCGTGGTGTCCGGCCCTTCGGTGATGACGGGCTACCTTGGTGCCGCTGATATCGGCGGGCGCTGGGCGACGGGCGATCTGGGCGCGCTGGATGAGGCGGGCCGCCTGACGATCAGGGGCCGCCGCGACACCGCACTCGTCACCGAGTTCGGGCGGAATGTGAGCCCGGAATGGCTCGAATCCCTTTTCATGGCTGACCTGCGCGTGGCCCGGTCCGCGCTCACGCTGGTGCCCGGTGCGGGGCTGACGGCCCTGATCGGGCTGACCGAAGATGGTGAAGCCTGGGCCCGGGAAGCTGGCGAGCACGCAGGCGATCTGATTGCCATGCAGGTTTGTGCCGATGCGCCGGAATATGCGCGTCCGCGCGCGGGCATCGCTCGTCCGGCCATGGAATTGGTGGCCGCCGGTGTGCTCCTACCCGGTGGGCGGATCGACAGGCGCCTGGCCAACAGTTTTGCCGAAACCATTCTGGGATATGGCGACGATCTCGCGCTCGTGTCCTACGCAGACGAAATATTCAGACAGGAAGCCGTTTGATGACCCCCTTCGAAAGACTGGTCCGGGAAAGCGCCGGCTCGAAAGCCCGTTTCCGGGAAATCCCGGTGATCGGCCGCGCACTGGATGAGGGTGTTCCGATGGACCTCTACGCCGACTATCTCGGGCAGGCCTACCATCACGTCCGGCACACCTGTCCGTTGCTCGCGGCGGCACTCGGACATTGTGGACCGGGGGACGAACGCCTTGCCACTGCGTTGCGTGGGTACATCGAGGAGGAGGAAGGGCACGAGGCCTGGATTCTAGATGATATCGCGGCGGTCGCTGGACCGGATGCTGTGGCGCGCGTTGTTGCCTATGAAGGGGACGCGCCGGTGCGCGCCCTTGTCGGTTTCATGTACGACGCGATCGAGCGGCGGGGGCCCTACGCCATGCTCGGCATGGTGCATGTGCTGGAAGGGATTTCCGTTGAACTCGCGTCGCGTGCGGCGGCCGCGATTTCCGAGCGCTTCGGGCGGACGCCGGAGGCCGGGTTTTCCTACATGACCTCGCATGGCGCGCTCGATCAGGAGCACGTCGCCTTCTTCGAGGAACTCATCAACGGGATCAAGGATGACAAAGCGATCGACCTCATCATCGACACGGCGAAAGTCGTCTATGAGCTGTGGGGCTGGATGTTCGAACGGCTCGATAGCCCTCGGGGAGTGCAAAGCCATGCCGCGTGAGGACCTGATCGTCGTCGTGACGGGAGCAGGCAGCGGCATCGGCCGTGCCCTGGCCCAGGAAGCGGCACGCGCCGGGGCGTTCGTCCTGCTCGCCGGGCGGCAGGAAGCGCCGCTGATGGAAACCCTCGCCGCACTGCCGGATGGCGCGGGTGCCGTCGTTCCGCTGGACGTGTCCGATGCCGAGGCCTGCCGCGCGGCGGCCCGCCGGATCGGCGCGCAATACGGGCGCGTGGATATCCTCATCAACAACGCGGGGCGTATTGTGGTGGGGGATGTCGAACATGCCCTGCCCGAGGATGTGCGCGAGATGTTCGAGACCAACCTGCTCGGCCCGGTCCTGGTGACAACGGCCTTCCTGTCGCTGCTGCGGACAAGCTCATCGCCGCGCATTGTGAATGTGGGCTCGATGCTGGGCGATATCGCGATGCCGATGTTCGCCGCCTATTCCGCCAGCAAGTTCGGCTTGCGCGGCTGGTCGGATGGGCTGCGCCGTGAGCTTCGCGAGGAGGGGATTCGGGTCGTCCACGCCGCCCCGCGAGCGACCCGAACGGGCGCGGCGAGCGCGTTCGAGGATCTGATCGAGCCATTTAAGATGCAGGTCGATACACCGGAGAAAACGGCGGCCCGCATCTGGCGCGACGTCGCGAAAGGGCGCCGTGCGAGTTATCCGGCCGGTGTCGAGCGCGTAGCGCGCGCGATCCAGTCGGTGGCACCTTGGATCGTGGACCATGTTCTCGTCTCTCAGGCGCGCAACGTCCGGTCGAAATTCGGCGCCTGAACAGAACACCTGTTGTCCGGGCCGCGAAACACGCCGGAGCCGCGTGTGTTTTGCCGATCCGTCAGAACAATAATTCCCTCACTGTGTTGCCCTTTGGCGCCAGAAGCGCATGTTGACTGTCATCCATCCGACGGATTGAAGAATTCAGGGGAACGTCATGAGCGAAGACAATAGCTACACACCGCCAAAGGTCTGGACCTGGGACAAGCACACCAACGGCAAGTGGTCGAGCATCAACCGCCCGATCGCGGGTTCGACCCATGACAAGGAGTTGCCGGTGGGCAAGCACCCGCTGCAGCTCTATTCGCTTGCGACGCCGAACGGTCAGAAGGTCACCATCATGCTGGAGGAGCTTCTGGCGCTGGGCGTGACGGAGGCGGAATACGACGCCTGGCTGATCAAGATCGGCGACGGGGAACAATTCGGAAGCGGCTTTGTCGCGCACAACCCGAATTCCAAGATACCCGCGATGTTCGACACCACGACGGGCTCGCGCGTGTTCGAGTCCGGCGCGATTCTACTTTATTTGGCGGAGAAGTTTGGCAAGTTCTTACCGGCTTCTGGTCCCGGCCGTACGGAGGCGCTGAACTGGCTATTCTGGCTGCAGGGCTCTGCGCCGTATCTCGGCGGCGGCTTCGGTCATTTCTATTTCTACGCGCCGTTCAAGATCGAGTACGCGGTTGACCGCTTCGCAATGGAGACTAAGCGCCAGCTGGATGTGCTGGACCGTGAACTGGCAAATAAGCGCTATCTGGGCGGCGACGAATACACCATCGCCGACATGTGCACCTGGCCGTGGTACGGCAATCTGGTGCGCGGGGTCCAGTACGAGGCCGGTGAGTTCCTCAGTGTCCACGAATACGAGAACGTACAGCGATGGGCGCGGGAAATCTGGGAGCGTCCCGCGGTTCAGCGCGGGCGCAAGGTGAACAAGGTCAACGGTGAGGACTGGGAGAAACTGGCGGAGCGGCACGATGCCTCCGACTTCGATACCTTGCCGCCTTCGCCCAACAAACCGGAATTCTGATCGACGGCGTCAGTCGCCCAAAGTCACCGGCTTGCCGTGGGGCGTTGTCGCGTATGCGCGCTCCCACGCTTCCCGGCGCGTGGAAAGTTCCTCCGGGCGCGTCATGTCCTTGCCGGTGGTTATCCGTTCCAGCGCTGTGAGCCACAGGCTGTAGTAGTCGCTGCCGTCGCGCGCCGGGTTGGCCTGGTCCGCATCGGCGATGACGGCGGCAAAGGTTTCGGTCCATTCCTGCCAGGTGAAATGCCCGGCCTCGTAAAGCTGGTGGGTCAGCGCGAAGGCCTGCGCTTCCCAGACCTCGTTGAAGGGCGGGGCGTTCCCGTCGCGCGTGAACGTAGAATCCGCAATCGGTTCAGGCCGGCTCAAGATAGCTGTCCCACAGATCGACGAAGATCTTGTCGCCCGGGTTCGGGGCGTCCTCTCCCCACAACTCGGCGGCGGTGAAGCGCACGCTGTAGATCACCTGCGGGTCTTCCCCGGCGAGGTTGGCGTTGGTGTCGGGGAAAACGAACACGCCATGGATACGGTCGATCACACCTTCGCGGCCGCGCACGTAGCGGGGCAGGCGGGTGTGGGTCTGCGGATGAACATTACGCGCCCGCACCATATCACCGGGAGCAAAGCGTGCCTCGGAGGATCCCTCGTCACGGCGAGCTGTACCGCCGCGCCTCAGAGCAGGCGCGACCTTCTCGGCGGTGAATGTGGGCGTGCGGATCTCGGCACCGGGTGCAACCCGTCCCGAGGTCAGCTCTGCTTCGGTGGCCAGTTCGCCATCGGCAGTCAGACGGGTCAGGGCGTCGAGCCAGATTTCGTAGTAGGAACTGTTGAGATATTGCGGGCCAGGCATGCGTTCGCGGAACCAGCGGCCCCTGTCGATATTCCACTTTTGCCACGCGTTCATGGCGAAGAAGCAGGCCAGAACCCGGCCTTCCCATTCTGCGTGGAAGACAGGCTCGTCGGCTTCCGGAACGACCGGACCCATACCGTGCATGCCGCCCATATCATGCGCGCTGTTCATGCGATATCGTCCGGTAACAGCGGTAGACCGGTTCCGATCATCGAATCTCGGGTGACCAGTTCGGCCAGGCGGGCCTCGTCCCAGCCCTCCGTGCCTTCGGGGCGCATCGGGATGACAAGGTAGCGAAGTTCAGCTGTGGAATCCCAGACCCGGACCTCGACGTTTTCAGCCAGATCGAGACCGAATTCCGAGAGGACGGCGCGCGGCTCGATGACGGCGCGCGAGCGGTAGGGCGCGGACTTGTACCAGACCGGCGGCAGGCCCAGAACCGGAATGGGGTAGCAGGAGCAAAGCGTACACACGACCATGTTGTGGGTGTCCGGCGTGTTCTCTAGAGCGACCATGTCTTCACCCTGACGGCCAGTGTAGCCCAGGTCGGCGATGGCCGCAGACGCGTCGCTCATCAGCCAGTCGTGATAGGCCGGGTCCGACCAGGCGCGGGCGACCACATGCGCGCCGTTCCGGGGTCCGACCTCGTTCTGATAGAAATCGACGATGGCATCGAGGGCGCCCGGGTCGACGAGGCCCTTTTCGATCAGCAGCGATTCAAGCGCCTTTGTCCGCAATGCCGGATCAGATGGTACGGCATGGTGGTGGTGGTCTGGGTCGTGATCGCCGCTCATGGCCAGCTCGCGCCTCCGGTTTGCCAACGAATTATAACGCAATTCGCGCTCAGGGGGCCTCGGCCTTGCCGATGTCCGGCATCGGGTCACCGTCGGCGGTGCCGGCCTTGCCCTCATTGTAGGGCTGCATCATCTCGAAAATGTCATGGGTGCGGCAGTAACGCGGCCCGCCAAGGCGTCCTACAGGCGCGAGCTTGTAGGCGTCGATGTACTTGCCATCGACCAGTAGGTCGTCAAGTACATGCCATCGCAGCACTCGGCCGATCACAAGCTGTGTTGTCCAGTCGTCGCCGAAGTTCAGCGTGCGCTCGTAGGTGCACTCCATGGCGATGGGCGCGTTCCTGATGCGCGGCGCGTCCACCATATCCGACGGCACGGTCTCGAGATCGGCGGCCACGAACTCGTCCTCCTCGGGCGGCAAGGCTGCGGAGGAAATATTCATGGCATCTTCCCAGCCATCAACGACAGTGTGAATGACGAAGCCCTTGGTCGCTTCGATGTTAGCCGCGGTGTCCTTGGCCTGTCCCTCGCGCATGCCGACGGAGATGGAAACCATGGGCGGGTAATGATTGACCAGCGTGAAGAAGCTGAACGGAGCTAGGTTCGGGATACCATTGGCGTCGATGGAACTCACCCAGGCAATGGGGCGCGGGACAATCGAGCCGACGCACAGCCGGTAAGCCTGGCGGTGGTCAATCTTCTCGGCGTCGAAGGTTTGGTAACTCATACGGCGCCTCCGGCGGTGTTATCGAGGGAAATGGTGCCGGCTGC
>JAYPPL010000004.1:0-51979 GCA_038131445.1 Alphaproteobacteria bacterium
GTTGTACTTCTGTTCAGTTACGTATTTACTCCTTCATGGCGCATCAAAAATCCCCAAGGAACTCAACCGGGTGCGCTGTAACGAAGCGTCGTCTCGGGCTTCGGTATAAGTTTGTACTTTCGGCAGTCCGCATTCTCCATGTCCCTGCTGGCAGGGTTGGGCGCAACAATCGTGGGAACGCCCATCAGGCGCAGATGCCAGAGGCCGCAGGACCTCGGCTATGAGGCTCTACTACAGCCACTGTTCTTTATGTTAGTAACGCGAGGCTGATTCTTGAGGCGCGCAACCTGCTTCCTGCTGGACCCGTTCGGCTTTATTCTCGCAATGCTCTGGGCGGCGATCGGAGTTCGCGATGTCGTCGAACTATCATCGCTTGGCCTGCTGGTGTGCTGGATTACTTCGATCTGTCCTTCAATTCTATGAGGCCTGGCGCAGCTGAACGCACCGGCGGAAATTCGCGGCCGCGCCTCAGTCTTTTCAATGACCGTCGGCGGGCGAACTTCAAGCGGGTTTACGGTGGTCAGCTTCGGCGGGGACTGATAATTCAGTCGTCATGGCGATCAGCGCTGTTGTGTTGCTCGCCTGTATTGTCTGCTCATTATGGGCGCGCGGTCGAGTGCTTTTACTGTACTCCTTTAATCACTAAAGTTCGAAACTTGGGATACCCTTTGTCGAGAAAGAACACGGGGCGGCCGTGTGGATGGGTGCGGATGTCCAGAACTCGATGAATGGATGTACCGCTTCACCCAGGATGACATCGCTGAAATCGATGCGGCCTACCGACAGGCGGTGAATGCGGAAGTGACGCTTGCATCACTCACGAAAGATCAATTCCCGTTGCCCGGCCTGAGGCCGGTGTTGGACCGCCTGTTGCATGAACTGGAAGACGGCATTGGCCTGTTTCTGCTGCGCGGCGTGCCGGTGGAGCGCTACGCAACGGATGAACTGCGGTTCATCTACTGGGGCATCAGCCTGCACCTCAGCCAGGCCGTTTCCCAAAAGCAAGCGCGGCGACGTGCTAGGTGATGTGCGGGACCTGGTTTGAGGTCTTGATGGCCCTAAATTTCAGGGCTACGAGCGCCGGCGAACTGACCTACCACGCGGATGCAGCGGATGTGACCGGCCTGTTCTGCATCCAGCCGGCTAAGGAAGGTGGCCTCAGCCGGATCGTCAGTACCGGTGCGGTTCACAATGAAATCCTCAGCACCCGTCCGGATCTTCTGGAGGTGCTCTACAAGCCCTATCACTGGAGTTTTCAGGGCAACGAGTTGCCGGGGATGCCGCCGCATTACCAGCAGCCGATCTTTACCATGCACAAAGGGCGTTTCGCGGCGCGCTATACGCGCACCCATATCCGCTCGGCAGAGATGATGGATCATCTGCCCGGTCAGACACCGGAGCAAACAGACGCGCTGAACCTCATCGACGAAATCTGCGCGCGCCCGGAATTTCAGCTCACGATGATGTTCCAACCGGGCGACATCAGTTCCTGAACAATCACGACGCTACACATGCGCACCGCCTTCGAGGACTACCCAGAGCCGAAAGCGCCGCCACCTGATGCGGTTATGGCTGTCGCCGTCGAACAGCCGGGAGCTCTCGCCGGCCTTTGAGCCCTTCTACCGTGATACTGCTGCGGGCGTGCTGCGTGGCGGACATCCCTCGCACGATGCTGAGGTCGTGTTCGAGACGAACGGGCCGAACTGATACAAGCGAAAAGAAAACCGCCGCGCCCGATACCCGGACGCGGCGGCTTTAAATTGTATGCGTGTGTTGATCAGACGACGCCGAAAGCCAGCATCGCGTCTGCGACCCTTCTTGAAGCCCGCGATGTTTGCGCCCTTGGCGTAATCGACATACCCGTCGGGCCGGCGCGCGTACTCTAGGCAGTTGGAGTGGATGTTATGCATGATGTCACGCAGCATCTTCTGTAACTCATCGGACGTCCATGAGATGCGCGCGCTGTTCTGGCTCATCTCGAGGCCGGAGACGGCCACGCCGCCGGCATTGGCCGCCTTGGCGGGGCCGAACAGGACCTTCGCCTCGCGGAAGACTTCGACGCCTTCGTTGACCGTCGGCATGTTGGCGCCTTCAGCGAGCGCCTTGAGCCCGTTTCCGACGAGCATTTCAGCTTCGTCCTTGTTGATCTCGTTCTGCGTAGCGCAGGGCAGGGCCAGTTCACACGGGACCGACCATGGGCGCTTGCCTTCGTGGAACTCCGAACCCTTGAACTCGTTGACGTAGTCGGAGATGCGACCGCGCCGGTGGGTCTTGTGCTCCTTTACCCAGTCGATCTTCTCCTGGGTAAAGCCTTCGGGATCGTAGATGAAGCCGCCGGAATCCGACAGCGTGACCACCTTCGCGCCAAGTTCGGTCGCCTTTTCCGCCGCATGGGTCGCGACATTTCCGGAGCCCGAAATGCAGACGGTCTTGCCGTCCATGCCGTCCTTGGCTTCGGTCAGCATGTCCTGCAGGAAGTACACCGCACCGTAGCCGGTGGCCTCCGTGCGGACCAGGCTGCCGCCGTATTCCAAGCCCTTACCCGTTAGCACGCCGACATATTTGTTCGTGATGCGCTTATACTGCCCGAACATGTAGCCGATCTCGCGCGCGCCCACGCCGATATCGCCGGCCGGGACGTCGGTGTCCTCACCGACATGGCGGTAAAGCTCGGTCATAAAGGACTGGCAGAAACGCATGACCTCGTTGTCCGACTTGCCCTTCGGGTTGAAGTCGGACCCCCCTTTGCCACCGCCCATGGGGAGGCTCGTAAGACTGTTCTTGAAGGTCTGCTCGAAGGCCAAGAACTTCAGGATCGACTGGTTCACTGACTTGTGAAACCGGATCCCGCCCTTGTAGGGGCCGATCGCATTATTGTTCTGGACACGGTAGCCGCGCTGGACGCGGATGTTGCCGTTGTCGTCTTCCCAGCACACGCGAAATGACACAACTCGGTCCGGTTCGGCGATACGGCGCAGGATCTGAGCCTCGTGATAAATCTCCTTGTCGGCGATGTAGTCGAAGATATCGACCGCGACCTCATAGACCGCCTGATGGAATTCGGTCTCGCCGGGGTTACGGCGTTGCACGCCTTCCATGAACTGTTCGAGATTGACGTGATCAGAAGACGCCATTGTTTCCCCCATTTATCCTTAATTGCGTCAAAGCGGTGAGCGGGCGGATGGCCCGAACAGCTTTTCGCGGGAAGGTTATACATAACAGCTAAGCAATCCGAAGTGCTAAAGCAGCATGGCCCTCATTCGGGTGGCAGCGGTCACCTGAAAAAGCTTTCTTTTCGCGACGCGCGGCCCTTCGCTAGTCTTTGTATGCTTTGGGGAGGTGCACATGGGTATTGTGACTGACGTCGTGCTGCCATTGGCGCTTGCGTTCATCATGTTCGCGCTGGGGTTGGGGCTGACATTCGAGGATTTCGCGCGTGTTGTACGCCAGCCGAGGGACTTCCTGGTCGGGGCGTTGTCACAGATTGTTCTTCTGCCGGTCGTGGGTTTTGTTCTCGTGTCGCTCTGGCGCCTGCCGCCGGAGCTCGCAATGGGGGTGATGATTATTGCGGCCGCGCCGGGCGGGGTTACATCAAATCTGCTGACAGCGTTCGCGCGTGGCGATGTCGCCCTGTCGATTTCGCTGACCGCTGTGATTAGTCTGTTGAGCGTCGCGACGATCCCGCTGGTGATCCTGTTCTCTTATGCGCAGTTGCTGGGAGGGGACGCGGGCAATGTCTCGGTTACCGCTACGGCGATTAGTGTGTTCTTGATTGTGACCGTTCCGGTTCTAATCGGTCTGGCCGTGCGGCGCCTAGCGGAGAGTTTTGCGCTGAGGTTCGAGCCTGTGGCACGCCGGGTGTCCGGCGGGCTGTTTGTGCTGGTGCTCGCAGGCGCGATTTTCCAGGAGCGCAGCAACATCGTCGATTACTTCGCCCAGGCGGGGCTCGTGACGCTGGTGCTTAATGTCGCGATGATGGCCCTGGCGTATCTGCTTGCGAGAGTGTTTGCGTCCGGGCCGCGCCAGAGGATCTCGATCTCGATCGAGTGCGGGCTGCAGAACGGTACGCTGGCCATCGCGGTGGCGGCGCTACTATTCGGCGGCGGACTGGCTGTCGTACCGGCGGCGACCTATAGTCTAATAATGTTTGCGACGGCCCTGCTTTTCATCGCTTTTTTGCGAGCCCGCCACGGCTAGACGCGGCGGTCGGAACCAGCGGCTCCACGCTGTTTTACTATTATATTTCCGCTCGGAAACGAACCGGCGGGACAACCGATCCTCATAACTTGCAGCAAGTAGATGACGGTTCTGCGCAATGCCGACGGCAGGATTGAAACACAATCTCGAAGAAGCTGGAAATCGGAACGGGCCTCGCAGCCCTGATGTAGACAAGCGGAATTACGCTAGCGTATTTCGGCGGCAAGATCGATTTCGATGCTGACAAGGACGGCTTACGCACACTAATCCGGCTGCCGCTGAACGGCGCTAAATCTGACTAGGCAGCGGCTTCGACGGGTCCCAAGCCCTTGAGCTGGGTCCGGTGCATGACGCGGCGCGCCGAGGCGTCGAAAGGTTCACGCCTGTGCATCGTCACTCGATTGTCCCACATCAGCAGATCTCCTGGCCGCCATTCGTGCCGATAGGTGAAGTCGCCCTCGGTACAGTGGCGCCAAAGAGCGTCGAGCAATGTGTCGCTTGTCTGTAGATCGTCGCCGACGACCCATCCATGGAGCCGCCGCCCGAGGAACAAGGCCGCGCGTCCGGTTTCCGGATGAATACGGATCAGGGGATGGCGTGCACCTGGCGCACCGGTCACATCCACAAACATGGTGTGATTTGGGCGCAGCTGGCCGCTGCTGTCATGGCTGGAATCGTGATTGAGGGTCTTGCCGTCGATGGCGTGGCGCAAATCGTCAGGTAGCGTGTCGAGCGCGGCGTACATGCTCATGAAGCTGGTTTCGCCGCCGCTGTCGGGAACTTCGAGCGAATAGAGTAGGCTCGCGATTGGCGGTTCGTCTATGTAGGCCATGTCCGTGTGCCAGGCCGCTTCGCCATCACCCAAAACGCCGATGGTGGTACCGTTTTCCAGCACATTCGAGATGATCAGCACTTCTGGGTAGCCTTTCGGTGAGAACGGCTCCCAGCCTGGCACGGTGTCGAGATCGCCGAACTTTCGGCTGAAGGCCGTCAGTTGCGCGTCGGTCAGGTTCTGGTTGCGAAACACAAGGACCAGGTTATCGAGCCAGGCGGTGCGGATCGCGTCGACTGTGTCTTGGTCCAGCGGCTGCGAGATATCGAGATCCAAGACTTCTGCGCCAACAGTTTCACCGAGTGGATGTACCCGAAATTTACCAGTGCCGGTCATGTTGGCGTCCTCCTCGTCCCATAAGTTCCGGGCATCCCCGTTCAAAGTCAACTTGTGCCGTCATGGCCCCAGCGCTTTGCTTTGGAACACGATATGACCGGTGCTATACAGCGAAGCCAACGTATCGGAGGAGGATCGAGTGGTTTCCAATGCACCCGCTATGACGCGCCCGACTGTCTATCAATTTAAGCTCGGCGATTTCGTCGTGACCAACATTCTGGAAGGTTTTTTGCACCGCGAAGACCTTCATCCCGTAACCGGGACCAACGCGAGCCCCGCAGACATCGAGGCCATTGCAAAGCGAAATCATATTCCGTTCCCGCAGTTCGAGCACCAGTTCGTGCCGACGCTGGTGGAGGCGAACGGCAAGCTGATCGCCTTCGATCCCGGCTTCGGTGACAAGTCCCCTCAGCCTAACGCTGGTCATTATAATGACCGCCTGGCCGATGCCGGTTACGAACGGTCCGATGTGGATATCGTGGTCATCACCCACTGCCACCCGGACCACATTGCTAACCTCACCAACGGCGACGAACTAACCTTCCCAAATGCCGAGATCGTGTTCGGCACTGACGAGTTCGACTACTGGCGCAAGGGAGAAAATATTCCCGCGCACCGCCCGCCGACGGTTGCGATGTTCCAGAAAATTTGTGAGCCGCTGGCCGATCAGGCCCGCTTCGTGATGCCGGGCGATGACATCGTCACCGGTGTGACTGCAGTAGACGCCTTCGGGCATTCCGCCGGCCATATGGCCTATCACATCCACGACGGCGGCAACGAACTGATGATTATGTCCGACACAGTCGCGCATTTCGCCGTGTCGATCGCCCATCCGGAATACAAGTTCGGCATGGACGACGACCCCGATAAGGCCATCGTCTCGCGCAAGCGCCTGCTTGCTCAGGTTGCGGACGCGAAGATGCCGGCGATCGGCTTCCACATGCCGTTTCCGTCGGTGGGCTACATCGACACGCATGGCGACGGCTATGCCTGGGTGCCGCACGCCTACCAGTTCAACCTTTAGCGGGTCGCGGCCCTTCAGGCGCGAACGAAAAAATCTATGACAGGCCGGCCCGGCGATGCGCCGGGCCGATTTGTGCCTGGGCCACGATTTCCGGAATCGCTTCCTGCTGGCGGATCGCCATAATGTGGACGCCCGCAATGCCTTCGATCTCGCGCATCTGCTGGATCAGCTCGACGCAAATCTTGCGGCCTTCCGCACGCTCGTCCTCGGCGCCTTCCATCCGCTCGATCAGCTCGTCAGGGATGATGACGCCCCACAGGTTCTCGCGCATCCACCGTGCTGATTTTGCCGATAGCAACGGCCCGATTCCAGGAAGCAGGAATAACCGGTCTGGAATGCCGTGGTCGCGCAGACGCGCGATGTAGCGTTCGAGGACGCCGATATCGAAGCAAAACTGCATCTGCGCAAACTGTGCACCGGCGTCGACCTTCTCGACCAGGCGGTCCGGCGTCCAGTCGGCTTTGAGTTCCATCGGGGAATCCGCGATGCCGATGAACAGGTTCGGCGGATGGGAGATCTCGCGACCCGACGGCAGGGCGGCATCGTCGCGCATCTGCCGCGCCATCCGGATGAACTCCACCGGGCCCAGATCGAACACCGGCTTGGTATCGGGCTGATCGCCTGCCTTTGGGTCGTCGCCGCCTAGAATCAGAAGGTTTTGAATGCCGAAGGCCCCCGCACCAAGCAGATCGCTTTGCAGCGCCAGCCGGTTGCGGTCCCGGCAGGTGAACTGCAGCACCGGTTCGTAACCATTCTGGACGAGGATGCCGGCCGCAGCGAGGCTCGCCAGATGCGGGCGGGCGCCGGCGCCATCGGTGACGTTCAGCGCATCGACACACCCTCTGGTCGGCGCTGCCTTCTCCAGAAGTTCGACGGGGTCGCTTGAGAGGGGCGGGACGACCTCGGCGGTGACGGCGAATTCTCCGGCTAGAAGTGCTCGGACAAGAGCGCTTTCAACGGGCAGGGGGTGAGCGGCGTTCATGATCTCATCCCGTCTTGCGCGTTATGACGTAGGATTCATTCGTGAACCAGAGGCCGTTGTGCTTCTGGAGGACGTCGCGCGTCACATCGAGGTAGTCACCATTCCCGATAGCGTTCGATATCAGTTCGTCCTCGATCTGATAGACGTAGATCGCAGCGTTCCATGCCGCGAATAGCGTTGATGTTCCGATGCCGGCGTTGGAGCCGATCTCCGTGGGCAGAGTGTGCATGTCATACCGGAACAGTGCACGCTTGTCTGAGTAAGTGTTGAAACGCAGATTACGACTGGCCTTGCCCATTTCTTGTTTCAGCGTGCGCATCAGGAGCTGACGGCTGGTCTGGTTTAGCTCGCGGCCGGGCCATATGCCCTGAATGATTTCCTGTCCCGGGTCCTGCCCGTGGGAATGCACGCCCAGCATGCGTCCACCGGGCGCGAGCGCGCGGGCGAGCGGCGCCAGAACCTTTTCGACTTTGAACTGGGCGCTCATGCTGGCGCGATAAGGTTGGGACGCGATCACCAGATCGTACTGTCCCTCGGTGCGACCAGGACGCGGGATGATCGGATCGACGAAGAATTTCTGATCCGCACGGTATAGCACTACGACAGATGGTCGGATGTATTGCGGATTACCTGTTTTCGCATTTGTACGCACCTGCCAGCCTTCCGCAAGGGTCGGCATCAGGGCTTGGATCTGTTCCTCGAACTCATTTGCCGTGGAGCCCTCCAGCGCTACCTCGTGCCAGTTGAGCGCGGCTGCCGTTGCGACGTCGCTGGGCATGAGAGAGGGCGCTTCGCGGTAGTACATATTGGTGATGACCAGCACGGTCGCCGGGTGCTCAAACAGCCTGTCGGGGACCTTTTCCAGACTTAGCCGTATATCCTCAAGACTGATTTCCTTACCCACGACCACGAAGGGGACAGTCGGATGCCGCCGGTGCATGTCGCGCAACACGCGAGCGAGCACCGTTCCGTCGCCGATACCAGCGTCGAACACACGCAGTGCCGGCAGTCTCGGCTTGATCTGGTCGAGTTCCATCCCAACCCGTTCGGCAATCGCCCATTTCTCCGAACAGGTATTCACAAACATCAGGTACTTCTGACGATTGTCGTAGAAGCGGAAATTACTCTGCTTATCGTCATTATCTCTTGGCGCTGCCGCGGTGCGCGGCGCGCTTGTTCGTTCCGGCTTTGCGGTTGTGGTAGTGGCCTCCGGGCTTGAGTTTATGCACTTCGCGGAAGCGGTGCCTTCCATGAATGAGCGAACTTTGGAGATCGATTTTGTTGTCACGGAGCCTCCTGACCGCAGACGGCCAACGAACTTGCCGTCGTTCACAGCCATTCGGCCGAAGGTCGACTCTGCCATTGCATGGCGGCGGCAAAAGGCTTCAATGTCCTCGATAAGGTCGGTCAGGTTATCCATGACGTTTCCACAATTGTTTTGTGGAACACTACCAGTAATCCCAACAGGGATTCGAATAGAAAAAATGGGAAATATCCCACATCCTATATTTTAGGGATCTAGGAGTATTATGGGCGCCGTCCCCCGTTTTTCATGCAATGTGCGCAGACCTATCGACCCTGGCTAGACTAGGAAATGCCGTGCGGCCAGATAGCCCGACAGGGCGACAATACCTGTCAGGGCGGTGCCCCAGACCATATCGACCATCGACATCAATGGTGGCCAGCCGCGCAAAGTGGCCAGGTTGGTTAGGTCGTAGGTGCCGTAGCACATGAGGCCAAACAGGGCACCCAGCCCCGCCGCGGCGAACCAGGAGGAGTGCCCGAGGCCCGGCAGGATGGCAAAGACGACGATGCCGACGACATACAAAAGGTAGAACAGACCCGCGACCCCCCAGTTTGGAGAGGGACGCATCAAGTCGCCAAGCTGGTTAACATAAAAGCCGCGGGCCACAATGCCGAGCCAGACGCCGTCCAAGATCAGGAAGGTTAGCAATGCCGCGACATAAATCGCACCATACTTGAGGGCCATGTCCATTTTGTCGTCCATTCGATCCTGTTTAAAAAGCGATTTGTGCGCCGTCCCAAGCGAAGAAGCCTCCACTGTTTTCCGGCGCGAGCCCGTCGACAACGTGAAGTATCTGTTCCGCCGCCCGTGCCGGTGAAAAGAGTTGGTCGCTTGGAACCCCTTTCTGGAACGGGCGGGAAAGCGGCGTGTCGACTGTGCCTGGATGTACGGCTACGCACAAAGCGCTAGGGTTCTTGTGCGAAAGTTCGATCGAGCAACTTCTCAGGATCATGTTCAGGGCGGCTTTCGAGGCGCGATAGGCGTGCCACCCGCCAAGACGATTGTCCTCTATGCTTCCAACACGGGCAGAAAGAGCACAGAAGACCGATTTACGGTCTCGTGAGAGATGGTCGAGTGTGTGTTTCGCGATAAGAGCTGGGCCAGCCGTATTCACAGCAAACATGTGCCCGAGTGCTTCAGGGGACAGGTCTTTCCAGCGTTTTTCAGGACCCGCGCCTGCGGGGTTTAGAACCCCGGTGGCAACAAAAACCATATTCAATGGTCTTCGATGCCCCATTAGCTGGACCGCGTCGCGGATGGAGCCTTCATCGGTCAGATCAAACCCAAGGCCAGTAACGCCGTTTCCGCTTTCCGGAGCTACTCGCGAGCAAGCGAAAACGTGGTCAACAGACGGACAATCAATTAACGCTCTAGTGAGTGCGGCTCCGATTCCACCGTTGGAGCCAAATACAGACGCGACAATTCCCGTTCCGAAAGATTTGAGAAGAGAAGGCATACGAGTTTGCGCAGGTAATCAGTCATCGATACCGGCGCTGTCACCGAGAGTTTTGAGGTTTAGTTCCTCGGCTGTAAAGGTGCGCCTAGCTGTGCAGGGACACATGGCTCTCGCATTTTCCTGCATCCAGAAGCGCGTTTCGGAGCTGCATGCCGGGCATGTCACAGGGCCAACAAAGCCGGTGGGATTTTCAGCCAAGTTATTCAATCCTCTTTCAAAAATTTTGGCTGCCAGGCGAGAAGGGGGGAACAGTCTCGCCTGGCAGCAATCATCTCCGGGGAGGGGCGGAGACGGAATTAGCATTTTTCAAACACTAATGTCGTGAATACGCCACTTAGAGCAGTCTAGATCAGGGTCCTTGAAAAAAGTTCGCTGTAATTCTCTCCCGAGGACGATGTCCGCGTCAGTAGATGGCCATAAATCAAAGCCGGTTCGAGACCGTGAGCGCCAGATCACAGCCGCGGCCTTTTGGCCAGCTGAGGCATTCTTGTATTCGACGCTGGCACCAGCTAAGCGTAATCAGGACACGAAATCCGCTGCCGAAGGGCGGGCAAGGAGATCAAAGTTGTGAGCGAACTTTACGTTGCGAAGACAGACGAGATCGGCGATCGAGAAAGCCGGATTGTCGTCGACGGTGATCTGGAAATCGGCGTTTTCCGGCTGGGTGACGAGTTCTTCGCTTGGGAAAACAATTGTCCTCACATGGGCGGGCCCGTGTGTCAGGGAAAGGTCATGAACCGGGTGATGGAGGTTCTGGACGCCGAAAAACGCAGCCACGGTTTCAACTATGTGGATGCGGACGTCCACATCGTCTGCCCGTGGCACGGCTTCGAGTTCAATATTCGCTCGGGCGTCCACCCCGGCGACCCGAAGACGCAACTCCGTGGGTTCGAGGTTGAAGTGCGCGATGGAGCGGTCTATGTCCACACCTGATCTGTCCGAGATTTCGGAAAGTGCGCTGGAGGAATCTCTGCGCGCGCTGGAGCGTGGCAAGACTGCGCAGGTGTCTGACGAAACCGTCCAGGCGCTGCTGACCGCCGGTGTGCGGCTCTATGCCCGCAAGGTGGATCAGGAGGGGCGCGATTTCATGCCCGTGCGCGACCCCGGCAAGATGAGCGCCACTGATGTGGCGGTGACCGTCACCGCGCTTCTGAGGGTGTCGGATTTAAACCTTTTTGATCTTGCGATGTGGACCAACCGTTCGCCGCAGGGCGAGTAACCGGCGCGGATTGGCAGAGAAGAGGCAATCGATGAGCGACAACTTCAAGCGTACCTACGGCCCTATCGACGACTGGACCGACAGCCGAGAGCTCCTCGCCCGTGCGCGTCAACAGGCCGACAGCCGCAATCTGGATGATGTATTCATTGTCGATATCGATTCACATGTCGACGACGGCAAAAATTGGCCCCAAATCATGGAGTACATCGAGGATCCTGTGATCCACGATGCGGCCCATGCATTTGGCGACGGTTCAAAGCGCGGCGCGTTCCTGAACAACACGCCCGGCCTGCAGTGGCAGAATGTGTGGGGCCGCATCCCGCACGGTCAGGGCCTGAAGGAAAAGATCGAGGACGACGGCACGCCGCGCGAGATTGTGCTGGCGCGTAAGTGTATCGATGAGATGGGGCTGGACTACCAGATCATGTTCCCCAACGCGCTGCTGTTTTTGGGCATGCACCCCGTGCCGGAAATGGAGATCCACCTTGCCTCGGCATACAACCGCTGGCTGGTCGAGCGCGTGCTGCCGGAGGACAAGCGTGTCAAGGCGATGCTCTACCTGCCGTTTAACAATCCGGAAGAAGCCGAAAAAACGGTCAAGCGCTTTCTCGGCAAGCCTGGTGTGGCGGGCTTCCTGGTGACGTCCTCGCGGCACAAGCCGGTACACTCGAATGAGTACATGCGCCTGTATGCGATGCTAGAGGAGGCGGGTCAGGTGCTCGGCTTCCACACGCATTTGAATTGGCAGGACGAGTACACCAAGCAGCTTAACCGCTTTATTTCGATGCACGCGATATCGTTCGTGCTGTGCAACCTCGTGCACCTGACCAACTGGGTGATCAACGGCCTGCCAGAGCGGTTCCCGAAGCTGAATGTGATGTGGATCGAGAGCGGCATCGCATGGCTGGGCTTCATCGCGCAGCGGCTTGACCACGAGTACATGATGCGCACCTCAGAGGCGCCGCTGCTCAAAAAGCTGCCGAGCGAGTACATGCGCGACATGTTCTACACAACCCAGCCGATGGAGCGCGGCAATGAGGCGCTGCTCAAGGCGACGATGGATTCAGTGAGTGCCAGCACCCAGATGCTCTATGCATCCGACTGGCCGCATTGGGATTTTGACCTGCCGTCGGTGATCTGGGACCTGCCGTTCCTCGACGACACCGCGAAGCGCAACATTCTTGGCTACAATGCCGCTCGCATTTTTAACCTTGAGATACCGGAAAAATACCACGCACTGGCCGCGGAATAATTCTGCTCTGGGGAGAGACGAGCATGTCCTTCAATATTGAATGCGTGCTCATGTGCGACAACCATTTGGGCGAGAGCCCGATCTGGGATGTAGAGGAGGGTCGTCTCTACTGGGTCGACGGCACTGGCCAGCGGGTCGGCAAGCCATCGATCTGGCGCATGGACCCGAAATCCGGAAAGGTTGAGAACTGGTCGCTCGAACATGATGTCGGCGCTATCGCGCTGCGCAAGGACGGCGGTGCGGTGCTGGCTAATGACGACGGCTTCTACTTTTTCAATTTCGATAGCGGCGAGCTCGATCTCATCATGAAGATCGAGGAGTATGAGCCCCGCTCGCGCCTGAATGACGGCAAGGTTGACCGGCGCGGTCGGTTCTTCGCCGGCGGCATGGACGACCTTGAGGAAAGGGGTCTGTGCGGCCTTTGGCGGCTGGATCCCGACCTGACGGCCACCAAGGTCGACGACGGCATCATCTGCTCCAACGGTCCGTGCTGGAGCCCGGACGACAAAACCTTTTACTTCGCCGACACTTTCCAAGAGGAGTTCTGGGCTTACGACTACGACATCGAGACGGGTGAGGTGTCCAACAAGCGTGTCTTCGCAACCACGAAAGGCGATCTTGGTGTCGCCGACGGCTCGACGGTCGATGCCGAGGGCTGCATGTGGAATGCGCAAGTGACCGGCGGTGAACTCGTGCGCTATGCGCCGGACGGCAGCGTAGAGCGTCGGATTGGTATGCCGGTCAAGAACATCACAAGCGTGATTTTCGGTGGGGACAATCTGGATGAGATCTATGTCACTTCGATGGCGCGTGTCTCGCATCCAGGGGCCGTGGCGCATGGCCATTTCGCATTGGAGAATAAGCCACAGTTCGCTGCGGGTGGACTGTTCCGGATCACCGGGCTGGGCATTCAGGGGATGCCAGAGACACGCTTCGGCGGCTAACATCAGGCTTACGCGCCTGTACTGATTTCGGTTGCAGGCGACGCGGAATCCGATGTTAGGATTTTTATGTCGTTCAACAACCGAAAGGAGGTGATCCAATGTCGAGTGAGACGTTTGGCAACATGTTCAACCCACGGTCTCGGGTGCGGACAGTGGAGCAACCTCTTCTGACCGGATAGAGACTAAGGTCGTTGTGACCATGGGGCTGGCATGAAGCCCGCTCACGGGGCCGCTCTTCGGAGCGGCCCTTAGCATTTTGGCGAAAGCCCCCATCCCATAGGGCTAGGGTTTCTAGTCGGGACTAGTCCAAACCCGCTGCGATCCCCTCGAGGATCGCCAGAACGTCGTCCGGCGCCGTGATCATTGCGTCATGGCTGGTATCAAGCACATGCGCGTTCCAGGTGGGGTGATCCTGATAGGTCTTTAGCGTCGCGTCGAAGGTGCTGTTCGGATAGCCAGTTGCGCGAATGAAGGTCCGGTTGGTAATGCGGTCGATACCGCCTGTGATCGTTGCCTGGTCACGGAAGGTGGTGGCCGACTGAATCGTCATCTTAGAGCGAATCCAATCCAATTGCTCCGGGTCTCGCACGCCGAAAAGTTCCGGTTCCGGCGGGGGCATCCTCCAGGCATCTGGATCGCTCTCGATTTCTTTCTCGATCATCTCGCGTCGCCAGTCGGGCAGCATGTCGTTCTGCGATACGCCATCGGCGGCGATGAAGGCATTGAGGTAGGCCAGAGCCGCAATCCTCTCCGGCATTCGGTCGGCCACGCTCGTCGTCACCATGCCCGCATAGCTTGCACCCACCAGAATGACGTTCTCCAAGTCCTCCCAGAGCAGGACATTCATGATGTCAGTGACATTGGTTTCCAGCCCGACATCTTGGCTCATCAGGTGGCTCCGTTCCCCGAACCCCGTCATCGTCGGCGTGTACACGATATGCCCGGAAGCCCGCAGCTGCGGCGCGATTTTGGCCCAGCACCATCCTCCATGCCAGGCTCCGTGAACGAGGCACAAAGGTGGCCATTAAATTCCCCCTCTACAGTGCATTCTACTTTTCAAGCCTTCTACCGCGCCCCGATGTGTTCCTGAAGAGGTTTCAGTGCGATACAGGCCGGCACCGAAGATGCGTTTCGAGGCATTTCTCGAGCGCTAGACTGGGTCACTCGCTGTGCGGCTAGCTCTGACCAAAAACGACTGTGCGGTCGCCGTGTAGGATGACCCGGTCCTCGACATGTGCGCGCACGGCGCGCGCTAGAACCAAGCTTTCCAGATCCGCTCCGATCCGCTCTAGGTCCTCCGGTGCGTTGGCATGGCTGACGCGGCTGGTTTCCTGCTCGATAATTGGGCCCTCGTCGAGATCTGGCGTAACGTAGTGCGCCGTCGCGCCGATCAGCTTCACTCCGCGGGTGTGAGCCTGATGATAGGGCTTGGCACCCTTGAAGCCGGGCAGGAAGGAATGATGAATGTTGATGCAACGCCCCGCCAAATCGACGCACATCTCCGGCGTCAGGATCTGCATGTAGCGCGCCAGCACCACCAGTTTGGCCTCGGTTTCTTCGATAACCGACAGGATCTGCTTTTCCTGTTCACGCTTGGTCTCGGGTGTAATGGGCAAGTGGTGAAAGGGTAGGCCATAGAAGTCAGCCAGTGGCTTCTGATCCGGATGGTTGGAGACGATGCCCACGATCTCCATCCCCAGAGCACCCGTGCCGGTCCGGTACAGCAGGTCGTTCAGGCAATGGCCCGGCTTCGATACAAGGATCAGGACCTTCGGGCGTTCGGACCGGTCGCGCAGGGTCCAGTCCATATTGAACCGTTTGGCGACGGGATCGAACGCCGCGCGAAGGTTGTCCGCTTTCGGCGTGGTCTGTCCAGCGCCGAACACAGTTCGCATGAAGAAACGACCGGTTCCCTCGTCGTCGAACTGAGCCGATTCCAGTATGTTGCAGTCCTGCTGGGTTAAGAAGCTCGCCACAGCCGCCACGATGCCCATCTGGTCTGGGCACGACAGTTTCAGGATGTAGCGTTGATCAAACTGCTGTGTGGCGGGTGCAGCCTCGCTTGAAGGACTCATGAGATCAGGCTCGGTAAAATTCGATCAGAAATATTTTAGCGCGGAGACGCCGCCGGGCTAACCGGCGGCGTTCAATGCGCTCCAGACGCGCTGTGGCGTTACGGGCGTGTCTATGGCCTCTACCCCCATCGGGGAGAGTGCGTCCAGAATAGCGTTCACGACCGTTGGCGTACCGGCGACGGTGCCGCCTTCGCCGACGCCCTTCGCGCCGATCGGGTTGGACTTGCTGCGCACGGGGCTGAAATCGACCTTGATCTCCGGCATCGTGTCCGCACGCGGCATGCCGTAGTCCATGAACGACCCGGCCACGAGCTGGCCGCTGTCGCGGTCATAGACCAAATCTTCCAGTAGCGCCTGACCGACGCCCTGCACCACGCCGCCGTGGATCTGGGCCTGGGCCAGCATCGGATTGATGACCGTGCCAATGTCATCGACCACGTTGTAGCGGTCGATGCGAACCGAACCCGTTTCCGGGTCCACTTCGACTTCTGCTATGTGACAGCCATTTGGGAAGCTGGGCACTTCCGCCGCAAAGGCACCTTCGCCACGCAGCCCGACACCAAGTTCCTCACTTGGTAGATGCACCGGAATGAAGGACATCTGGGCAACCTGCTTCAGCGGCATTTCCTTATCGGTGCCAGCGACGACGAACTTGCCCTCGGCAAACTCGATATCCGCCGCGTCGGCTTCCATGAAATGCGCCGCGAACTTCTTGCCTCTCTCGATGACATCGTCCGCCGCGGCGCGAAGCGCGCTGCCACCTACCATCATCGAACGTGAGGCATAAGTGCCGCGGCCGATGGCGACCTCGTCCGTGTCAGCCTGAGACAGGCGGATATCCTCAAACGGGACGCCCAGCCATTCCGAGACCATCTGTGAAAACGACGTCTCATGGCCCTGCCCGTGAGACAACACGCCCGAGATCACGGTGACGGTGCCGCTGGGATCGAAGCGGATTTCCATGCGCTCGTTGAAGATGCCGGTGTTATCGACGTAATAGACCAGCCCCCGGCCGCGGATCATGCCCCTGGCCTCGCTCTCTGCCTTGCGGGCCTCGTAGCCGTCCCAGTCAGACATGGCCTGACATTTGTCCATGGCGGTCGCGTAGTCGCCGGTGTCGTAGGTCCAGCCCGTCTGCGTGGCGTGGGGCATCTCTTCCGGCACGATAAAGTTCCGCCGCCGCAACTCGCCCCGGTCGATACCGGTCTCGCGCGCTGCCTTGTCGATAAGGCGCTCCATGATATAGACGGCTTCGGGCCGCCCCGCGCCGCGATAGGGCACGGTCGGCGAGGTGTTGGTGAACACCGCCTTGTTGATCACATCGACCGCCGGAATGTTATACACGGTGGGGGCCAGCTTCACGGCGAATAGCACTGGCACCGCGCCTGCACCTTCGACATAAGCGCCCACATTGTGCAGTCCGTTCCAGCGCAGGCCGATGAACTTGCCGTTCTCGTCCATGGCCAGTTCGGCATTGACGGTCATATCGCGGCCATGGTCGTCGCCCATCAGGGTTTCCGAACGCGTGCCGATCCATTTGACGGGACGCTCGACGCGCTTGCACGACCAAGCGACGATGGCTTCCTCGGGATAGACGTGGCCCTTCATGCCGAAGCCGCCGCCGACATCCTTGGCGACCACGCGGATCATGCTTTCCGGCACTTTCAGGTTCTGCTGCGACAGGCCCTGCCGAATGCCGTGTACGTTCTGGGTGCTGGTGTAGAAGGTCAGCCGTCCGTTGCTGAAATCGAACTCGCCCAGGCAGCCGCGTGGCTCCATCGTCACCGCGTCGAGGCGGTTGTTGTGCAGGTGCAGCCTGGTGATGTGGTGAGCACGTTTGAACGCGGCTTCAGTCTCATCGGCATTGCCGAGACGGAGCGTAAAGCTGGTGTTGTTCGCGGCCTCGTCGTGGACGAGCGGCGCACCGTCCTTCACGGCATCCTCGGCCATCACGACACAGGGGAGATCGCCATACTCTACATTCACGAGGTCCGCCGCGTCGCGTGCCTGGTTCTCGCTCTCGGCGATCACGACGGCCACGCGCTCGCCCACGAATCGCACACGGTCCACCGCCATCGGCATGTGGAAGGTGCGGTGTCCCGGAGGGCCGCCCATGTCTTCCGGCATAACACCGCCGGTCGGGCCCATGCCGTCCGCGACATAGTCCTTGCCGGTCAGTACCGCCACGACGCCAGGTGCGGCTTCCGCAGCCGCGGTGTCGATGGACTTGATGTCAGCGTGTGCCGTGTTCGAATAGACAAACACCGCATAGGTTTGACGCGGCAGCACCATGTCGGACACATAGCGCCCGCGGCCCCTTAGAAACTTTGGGTCTTCCTTGCGGTGAACGGTCTGACCTATGCCGAACTGCATGACGTTACTCCTCCCGAAAAACGACGCAGAATCTTACCTGTGCGCGATCAGAAGGGCGAGTCCGATCCGTCGAGCCATGCACGGCCTTTTCCGTAGAGTTCATCGACCTCCGGGCCACGCAGTCCAGGCATGTCCGTCTTTACATCCATGCCGTTGAGAGACTGCAAGTAGGCCAGGTGGCAATAGCCTTCCGGGAAACGCGAAAGGCGTCCAGGGTCAAGTTCCAGTTGCGCTAATGGATTGACCGGGTTCATGCGATCCGCCTCGTAGATTGGCTGGCGAAATACCATGCCCCAGCGTCCTTCTCGGCGTTCGAAGAAGTCATAGAAACGTCCGGTGCAAACAACATCCACCAGCACATCGTGCACTGGTGCCCGCTGTGTGATGGTCATCTTGGTCTGAGAAATAGCGCGGTCACCTGACAGTTCGACCGTATTGCCGCCGAGAAAATGAAGGACATTGAGACCTTTTTCCCAGGCAGCCTTGCTCCGCTCTATAAACTCGTCGACCGAGCCTTGAGCCCATGTTGCCTGCATCGTCCCGTCATCGTGCCAAACGGTGCGGAACTTCTCCCACATTCCAGCATCGCGGTAGACGACCCAGTTGTCGACGAGATTGCGAATGGTCAAGCGGTCTTCAAGATCGGTTGGCATGTCTATTCCCGACAATGAAATATGATTCTGTTTGTGCGCGACGTTCCTCACCGGTTAGAGCCACGCACCATATAATTCTAAATTTTTTGAACAAGTTCAGCATATCCACATTGGCGCGCAAGGGTGAGGGACGGCCATCGCTCGCATTTAGTGCACGTTAGGCGTCATACAGGACTTCAGCGCGGGAAGGCCCAAATGACCAATTTTTGCATTCTGTTTAGGGGGTATTTGGGCGAACGTTTCGGCAGAGGGAAGGATAATTATCAGGGCGACTGCTATTGGCTTCAAGGTGACCTCCGACGTTCGAAGATCATTGGCACATTGTAGATGAGGAATGCGCCTAGGCCCGCCGTCGCGATCAGGAATGCCAAGGGTAAGGCCGAGTCATGGGGGATCATTCCGGCTATCTGGCCGAACCCTGCACCGATGCTAAGTTGTGTGAAGGTCATCAGGCCGGAGGCGGACCCGGCAAGTTGCGGGTTAACGCTGACGGCGCCTGCCTGGGCATTTGGCATGGCGAGCCCGTGGCACAGGCCCATCGCAAAGCCCGGAATAAAGATCGACCAGGGCGTATGTGCGCCGGACAGGAACAGCACGGGGATCAGGATCGAAAACGAGGCCGCGCCGGTGCTCCCGATCCGGATCATATTGTCGAGCCCGACGCGTTCTGTCAGGCGCGAACTCGCCAGTGTCCCGAAGAAGAAGCTGCCCGTCAGAAGCATGAAGTAAAGGCCGAATGCGGAAGGCGGGAGATCAAACGCTTCGACGATCAGGAACGGTGCGCCACCCGCTATCACCATGAACATACCCATTCCGCACCCGGCGTATCCGGCATAGGCAACGAAGGCCGGGGTCGAGAGCAGTCCCGGGAATGCCCGGAACACCTGCAAAAGGCTTTGCGCCTGTGCCGTGGATGGCCTTGTCTCGCGGAGGCCGGGCAGCACCGCCGCCAGTGCAATAAAGCCCATGGCGGCGGCGATCATGAACACGGCGTGCCACCCGAGTATCTCGGAAATAAAGCCGCCAAGGACCGGTGCGAGGATCGGGGCGAAGACGATGATCGACATGACCTGGCCCAGGACCCGCGCCGTTTCCTCCCGATTGTAGAGGTCGCGGATGATGGCGCGGGCCACCACGATCCCGGCGCCGCCGCCCAGCGCCTGCACAACGCGGCCGACAACGAGAAGCTGGATGTCCGGCGACCAGACGCAAAGCGCGCTCCCGGCTGTATAGAGGATGAGCCCGCAGATGGTGACGGGACGGCGGCCGAAGCGATCGGCGGCGGGGCCGAAGCCGATGGTCGCTACTGCCATAGTAATCACGCCGAGGGTGAGGGTGAGCTGGGTGACGGTATTGCTTGCGTTGAAGTCTGACTTGATCGAGGGCAGAGCCGGCAGGATCACGTGGATCGACATCGGCCCCAGCCCGGCGATAAGTGCCAAAAGGACAATCAGTTTGAAACCGCGGTTCATGGCAACTGTGACGCCTACGACGCTGCTAGGCAGCCGTTCAATAGAATGGGACTTCGATGGCTTTTCTGCTTGCCTTAGTCTTTGTATAGAGGTCGAACACCACACACAAAATGCCAAACTCACGGCAGAGATATCAGGGGGAATCCATGTCGAAGCAAACCGAACGCCGTCGTGACAATCAGCAGTGGATGCTGGACTGGATCGTCAAAACGACGGGTCGGGTCCAGAACTTCGCTTACGACAACCGGGTTGTACCTCCGGAGGTGAAGTCCTACGCCCAGATCCACCGGGTGGTCGACAAGCACGCGCGCCATGTCGTTGCCATAGCTGAGGCGGCGGAGAAGGCGGGCCATACGCAGACGGCTGCCGAACTGTTCTGGGTCGCCAGCGAGCATTACCGTGAGGCCCAGCACACGATCTTCGAAGACGACAATCCGGAGAAGATCTATCTGCACGACATGCTGCTTAAGTGCTTCGACAAGGTGATGCAGTACGCGTCCCACCCGATTGAGCGGGTAGAGATCCCGTTTGAAGGCAATTACATCCAGGGTGTGCTGCACATGGTGCCGGGTGCGGAGAAGGCGCCGACCGTCGTGTTCTGTCCGGGTATGGACATGACCAAGGAGGCCTTCGTCGATGCGCTCAACCACCCCTTTGTCAATCGTGGGCTGAACTGCCTGCATCTTGACGGGCCAGGGCAGGGGACCAGCAATATTCGCAAGATCCGCGTTACGCTAGACAACTACGAGCGCGCGGGTTCGGCTGCCATCGACTATCTGTGCTCGCGCCCCGAGGTCGATCCTGACCGCATCGCGGTGTCGGGCTTCTCCATGGGCTCATACTGGGGCATGCGGCTCGCCGCGCTTGACGACCGGGTTAAAGCAGTTGCCACGGCGGCGGCATGCTATGGCCCGAAGACGGCAATCTTCGAGCAGGCCTCGCCGCGCTTCAAACAGGTCTTTATGTACATGGCCGGAATCCATGATGAGGACGAGTTTGATGAGTTCGCGTCGAAGATGGTGCTTGATGATGTAGCCGAAAAGGTGAAGTGCCCCGCCTTGCAGGTTACCGGCGAGTACGACCCGCTCGCCCCTCTAGATACTGTGCTGCCGATCTATGAGAAGGTGCCCGCACCTAAGGAACTATGGGTGATCGAGAACGACTTCCATAATCCGCGAAATCGTCCGAACTTCGGTGGGATCGACTTCTACGGGTTCCTAGCAGACTGGATTAACGATGTGTTCGCCGGGAAGATCCCCGCCGATCATCAGCGAGAAATTCTAGTCCCTGAGCGCGCCGGGGTCGGGCCGTATGTCGACCAGGTCGAGGGCGGTTTCCATTTGCCCGAGCGTGTCGGCAAGCCGCGTGGCCTATCCGACGCGCAGATGGGGCCGGCCGGTATCCGTGAAAACTGAGCCGGTACCTGACTGTGTCCTGCGATGATTTGATCGAGCTGGACGCGGTCGAGGCTGTAGCCCATCTGCATGCGGGTGACGTCTCGCCAGTCGAACTTGTAGATGCCGCCGCCGCACGGATCGAAGCGGTCAACCCTGCCGTCAACGCGGTGGTCACCACCTGCTTCGATCAGGCGCGCGAACGGGCTGTAAAGGTGGACCCGGCCACAACGCTGGCCGGTCTTCCCATTGTCGTGAAGGATCTCAACGAGGTTGCGGGCGTTCGAACCACCTACGGCTCGCCCATCTTCGCCGAGAATGTTCCCGCGCGCGACGAGGTGATGGTCGAGACGCTGAAGAAGCGTGGGGCCATCGTCATCGGCAAGGCCAACACGCCAGAATTTGGGGCCGGGGCGAACACGTTCAACGAGGTCTTCGGCAAGACCCGAAACCCGTGGAACACCAGCTTGACCTGCGGCGGCTCGTCTGGTGGATCGGCGGTCTCAGTTGCTACCGGCATGTCGTGGCTGGCGACAGGCAATGACCTTGGCGGGTCGCTGCGAACGCCCGCCAGCTTCTGTTCGGTGGTGGGTTTGCGCCCCTCCGTCGGACGCGTCGCCCACGGCGCAGGGCTGATGTGGCAGGATATCCACCAGTCACTTGTTGCCGAAGGCCCCATCGGGCGTACGGTTTCGGATGTGGCGCTGATGCTTGATGCCCAGTCGGGTCGCCACCCCTATGACCCCAAATCGCTCGAAGCACCGCGCGTCGCGTTCCTGGACGCAGCGCGCGCGCCAAAAAATCCGGCCCGGATCGGCTTCACACCCAACCTGGGAATTGGGCCTGTGGACCGAGAGGTCGCGGCGATCTGTCAAGCGGCCACCAATCGTTTTTTGGAAGCTGGAACCACTGTTGAAGAGGCGTGCCCAAATTTCTCCGGGGCGATGGAGATATTCCAGACGTTGCGCGCGGCGCTGTTTGCGGCGATTGCCGCACCGCTGCTGGACAACCACCGTGACCAGCTGAAACCGGAGATGGTCTGGCAGGTCGAGAAGGGGATGACGCTCACTGCCGAGGAGATTGGCCGCGCCGCCATCGCGCGTACGCAATTGTGCCGCCGCGTAGTTGATTGGTTCGTCGACTACGACCTGCTGGCTTTGCCCGCAGCTATCGTCCCGCCATTCGATGTCGACATCCGTTATATCGAGGAGGTAGAGGGCCACCGCTTCGACAATTATGTGGACTGGATCTACATAACCTACGCGATCACGCTAACCGGTTGCCCGGCGATTTCCGTTCCGTGCGGCTTCACCAAGACCGGTCTGCCGGTGGGCCTGCAACTGGTGGCGCCGCCATTTCAAGAAGCGCGGCTCCTCAGCTTTGCTGCAAAGCTGGAAGAAATTATTGGTCTGGGGAAACTGACGCCGCTTAAGCCCTGAATAGGCGCTTGGATTTCTTGTTCCCGGATATCAGGGGTTTCCACCTGATTGAAAGTACACAGACGGTTCCCAATACGGCCACGTGGTCGTCGAAAAACGCTGAGGTGTAGAACGGTCATATCCGCGAGTTCCCTCGCGGATGGGCAAAGCGGCCTAGTCGGCCGCTGCGAGCTTCCGCCCGTAGGCGATGGCCGCCAGCATGTTGGTGTGATCAGCCTTGCCGGTCCACGCGATGTCGAAAGCGGTGCCGTGATCGACCGAGCAGCGGTCGAACGGTAGGCCAACGGTCACGTTGACCGCTGTGTCGAAGGCAATGAGCTTTACCGTCGCGTGGCCCTGGTCGTGGTACTGGGCCACCACCAGGTCGAACTCGCCATGATGGGCGCGGGCGAAGACTGTATCACCCGACAGCGGTCCGACCACGTCGATGCCTTCGGCGCGCGCTTCGGTGACGGCGGGTACCACCTGTTCGTCGTCTTCTGTGCCGAACATGCCGCCTTCGCCGCAATGAGGGTTCAGGCCTGCCACGGCGATGCGCGGTGCATCCACGCCAACGCGACGGAAGTGTTCGTGCCCGGCGCGGATGACCTCTAGCACGCGCTCACGCTTGCAGCGGCGGATGGCGTCTGCCAGTGAGACATGGGCGGAGACATGGATCGTCGATAACGTCGGGGAAGTCAGCAGCATGTTTGGCCTGATACCACCCGCTAGATGACTGAGAAGGCCTGTGTGGCCGTCGAACTTGTGGCCGGCTGCGTGCAGTGCTTCCTTGTTGATGGGAGCGGTGACCATGCAGCCGATCTCGCCGGATTTCGCCATCCCGACGGCGGCCAAAATGTACCGATAGGCCGCTTCCCCGGCAGCCGCGGAGATCGTGCAGGCGGGAGCATCTTCAACACCGTCGGTGTGCAAGTCGATGACCTGTAAGCCGCCGTTACCGAAGGCCAAACCGGTGCCGCAGACTTTGTTCGCGCGTTCGAGAACCTGCACCGCGCCGATGACACGTATATCGTCCCAGCCCTCCGGGCCGAGTTCGGCCAGCGCCTTACAGATAACTTCCGGGCCAACCCCGGCAGGGTCGCCCATTGTGATCGCGATGGGTTTAATCATGTTTGGCTCAATTCTCGGGCAGGGGGATGAACTCGGCGTCCCCCTCGATCATATCGAACCGGCCTTCTTTCCAGTCCTCCTTGGCCTGTTCGATGAGGTCCTGCGAACTGGCTACCAAATTCCACCAGATAATCCGTTCGCCATCGATGGGATCACCGCCCAGCAGCATCACGTGTGCGCCTGCTGGTGCCTCCACGGTCACGTCGGCCTCTTCGGCAAGTACCAGCATATTGTTCTCGTTATAGGTCTCGCCGGCCACGGCAACCTGTCCCTGCACCACATAGACGGCGCGCTCGGGGTAATCGTCGGTTACGTTGAGGACGGCGCCCGCCGTGATGTTGACGTCGAGATAGAACATAGGCGAGGCCACCGCGACGGGCGAGTCCATGCCATAGGCCGTCCCGGCGATCAGGCGCATGTGCACGCCATTGCTCTCCACCTCAGGCAGGGTAGCACCTGGATGATGCCTGAAATAAGGCGCCCCCCGTTCCTTGTCCTTGGGAAGTGCCAGCCAGGACTGGATGCCGAACATGGTGCGTTCGGTATCGAGGATTTCCTCGCGCGTGCGCTCCGAATGGACGATGCCGCGGCCCGCGTACATCCAGTTCACGTCGCCAGGCCGAATTGGCTGGGCATAGCCCAAGCTGTCGCGGTGCATGATCTCGCCTTGGAAGAGATAGGTCACGGTCGCGAGCCCGATATGGGGGTGCGGCCGCACATCGATCCCGACGCCCGGAGCGAAGGTACTGGGACCCATGCGGTCGAAGAAGATGAACGGCCCGACCATGCGGCGCTTGGCATGGGGCAGGACCCGCGCGACCTCGAAGCTGCCCAGGTCGCGGGTGCGGGGTTTGATCACCAGTTCCACGGGGTTCGTCATGTCGGTCCTCGATATCGGAAGCCGGTTTGCGTGCCTACCGCGAACATAGGTTCACGCGCGCCGTCTTCAAACCCCGGTTTGCTCAACAGACAAAATGATTGAGCCGTGGGGACTGGAAGCAATCGGGCAGGCGCGTGGTATATTCGGCTCGATCGCGCCGCCCGACGGCGCGAACTGAAAACCCGGGGAACCTGAGCATGACCAAGCATCGCGCGTCGTTCGTATTTACACCGTGGGAGGGGCGCCGTCTGATCGGCAAGGCTGTGGCTGCGATGCCGGAGGTTCAGTACGCCTACAGCAACGCAGAACTTATCATCGCCCACGGCTCGACCAATGTGTTCGTCGCCGAGGAGGTGATGGGGGAAGTGCCGCACAAGCCCTTTTATTTGTCAGGCCAAGTCATCAACCATGTGCTGTGCCAGACCCAGCCAGAGGAAAAGCCGCCGATAATCCACCTGACGAAAGGCGAGATGACGCCGCCGGCGCCGCGAATGGACGAGATGCTGCGCAACTTCGACGAAAAGTGCGTATTCATCAAAGGCGGCAATGCCGTCGACCCGGATTTCAATGCTGGCGTCTTCTGTGCGCATCCGGGGGCAGGTACCATCGGGTTCGCCTCGGGTATCCTTGCCGCGCGCGGATCGCATCTGATCATCCCCATCGGGCTGGAAAAAACGGTGCCGTCGGTGATCCAGGCTGCCCGGCATATGGGTCAGGACACCTTCTACTATCATGCGGGTCAGCGTACCGGGATGATGCCGGTCACCAATGCGACCGTGGTGACGGAAATCCAGGCACTTAAAATTCTGTTCGACATCGACGATGTCTTTCATGTCGGCGGCGGCGGTGCCATGGGTTCGGAGGGCTCTGTGGTACTGGTTGCCGAAGCCGAGAAAGAAAAGATCGACGCGGCGGTAGAAATTTATGAATCCATTAAGGGCGAGCCGCCGTTGCGGACCATCAAGGCCTATTGCGCGGGCTGTATTCCGACTACGCCGAGCCTCGATGCCTCGCCGGACGAGCAGTACGAGGCGCATCCGAAAAAGCACTGCCTGTACGAGGGACTTGAGGAGAGCGAACTACCGTCCTTCTTCGTGCCGCGCACCGAGCCGATTACGAAGAACCGCTAGAAAGCGCGCTCAGCCTTTCGTCAAATACGGGTTCGTCTGGCGTTCGTGTCCTATGGTTGAGGCCGGGCCGTGACCGGGCACGAAGGTCACGCCGTCGCCCAGTGGAAAAACCTGTTCGCGGATCGAGGCGATCAGAGTGTTGTGGTCACCGCCCGGCAGGTCCGTGCGACCGATCGAGCCCTGAAAGATGACATCGCCGACGAAGGCGATCTGGGATCCTGCTTCGAAATAGATGATGTGGCCTGGCGTGTGGCCGGGGCAGAAGTGCACTTCGAAGGACAGGTTGCCGATACTCACCTTGTCGCCCTGATCTAGCCATCGGTCAGGCGTGAATGGTTTGCCGCCGGATACGCCGAACATTGTGCCCTGTTCGGCCATCTTCTCGAGTAGGAACTGGTCTTGGCGGTGAGGCCCTTCGATAGGTACTCCCAGGTTTGCGGCAAGGTCTGCTGCTCCGCCCGCGTGGTCGAGATGGCCGTGGGTGATCAGGATCTTTTCAACTGAGACCTCCTGCTCGGCGATGGCGGCTTCGATCAGCTCTATATCGCCTCCGGGATCGACGACGGCAGCTTTCATCGTTTCCTCGCACCACAGGACAGAGCAGTTTTGCTGAAACGTGGTTACCGGGATGATGACGGCTTTCAAGATGCTGGCCTCCTGTTCGGGTTGCGGGGTTGCTTTAACACAATGTGCGGGTGTCGCGTTGGTAGCGGTTTTATAGAGCAAGCAATTTGGGTGAACTGGAGAGTGGACATCACCAAACACCTCTTCTTGGATCAGGGCTAGATCGCTATATCGCTTTCGCACCGGCCGATCGTGGTGTGTTTAAGCGCGATGCCGTACTCGAGGTGCATACCGATTGTAATGAGGTGTTCCTGCGCCTGATGGGAAATATTTCATGGATCGTGCTCAGCCTGCTCGGCCTCGGGGCTGCAGACGGGCTTAACATTGGAAGCATCGTTCTGGCGTCGTAGGAGGGCTGATCCTGCTGATTGGCTTCCGCATGGTATGCAAGAATGCCTGAACCAGGATTTCGAAACAGTAAGCCCGCCGCATATATGCGGCGGGCTTTTTCCGCACTGCCTGTCGGCCCAGGCATTGCTATAAACTCGGAGGGGGGGAGGAGTGTCGGGTGAGCAAACACAGTAACTATTCCGGTCCTGTCGAGGACCCGATCGACGGCGTGACAGCGGGAGCCGAGGAAATCGGCTTCTCGGTCTCGGAGCGCTACAACGCTAGCGCCATCCTCTTCGATAATCTGGATGCTGGGCGTGGCGGAAACACGGCCGTTCTCTCGGGCGATGTGCGGATGAGCTATGACGGGCTTTGCGCGCTGGCGAGCCAGGCGGGTCATGCTTTTATGGCCGCCGGTTTGGCGCGCTCCGAGCGCGTGATCATGCTGCTCGACGACACGCCGGTCTATCCGGCGGCATTTTTCGGGGCGGTACGTGCAGGTTTCGTGCCGGTACTGATCAACATCCTCTCGCCGGCTGACCTGCTGCGTTACTACATCGAGGATAGCGAAGCGCGCGTCATCGTCACCGAGGCCGGGTTGCTTCCGGTGCTGACCGAGGCGCTTGACGATGGGCCTGCGGTCGAACTGGTGGTCGTGGCGAATGGTCACCTACCCGAGGAATTTCCGGTACCGACCGTATCCTGGGAAGGTTTTGTGTCTGGCCATCCTGCAACCCTGCAGGCCGCCGACACCCATCGCGATGACATGGCGTTTTGGATGTACAGCTCAGGCAGCACCGGACGGCCAAAGGGCATCGTGCACCTGCAGCACGACATGGCCTACACGCATCTCAGCTACGGGGCGAGTGTCCTGGGGCTGGGTGGAGGCGATATCGTCTATTCGGTGCCCAAGATTTTCTTCGCCTATGGTTTCGGCAACTCGGTCACATTCCCGTTTGCGGTCGGGGCCACCGTCGTGCTGAATCCGGGACGGCCGGAACCGCGCCCGATCTATGACGCGATCGAGCGGCACCGGCCGACCGTATTCTTTGGACTTCCCACGCTCTATAACGCGCTCGTGGCGCATGAGGGTGGGGAAGAACGCGATCTATCGAGTGTCCGGCTGTGTATCTCGGCAGCAGAACCACTGCCCGAGGACACCTTCGAGGAATGGAAACGGCGCTACGGGCTCGAAATTCTCGAAGGCTTGGGCTCGACAGAGGTGCTGCATATCTATGTGAGCAACTTCCCCGGTGATATCGTTAAAGGCGCCAGCGGTAAGCGCGTGCCCGGCTATGAGGTCGAACTGCGCGACATGGATGGCAATCCCGTTGCGCCGGGTGAGGCGGGAACGATGTGGGTGCGGGGCGATTCTCAGGCCCCATTCTACTGGAACCAGCCGGACAAGACGGCCGAGACCATGCGCGGCGACTGGATCTATACAGGCGACCGGTTCACGCTAGACGTAGACGGATTCTATCATTTCGACGGTCGGGCGGATGATCTGATCAAGGTCAGTGGCCAGTGGATCTACCCGCTGGAGATTGAGCGTTGCCTTAATGAGCACCCGGACGTGCTGGAGAGTTGTGTTCTGGGCATCGAGCAGGACCGCCTAATGACAACCAAGGCGTGGATCGTTCTGCGCGCTGGTGTAAACGCGTCGGACGAGATGACCGGGCAGCTGAAAAATTATGTGAAATCAACCCTATTGCCCTACAAATATCCGCGTATCGTAGAATTTCGCGACGATCTGCCGAAAACCGGTACGGGAAAGATCGACCGTCAGGCCTTGCGGGCGGATGGCTAGGAGGAGAGAAACGTGGAACAGAAAGTCAGCTTCAAATCAGACGGTCTTACCCTAGCCGGCGTGGTTCACACGCCCGCGGACCTTGCGCCGGGCAGCGAGCGCCCGGCTTTCCTAGTCCTCCATGGCTTCGGGACCGGCAAGGACGGGTCCACGCCCGAGATTCTGGCGAACATGTTGTGCGACTGGGGCTATGTCGCGATGCGCTTCGACTTCCGCGGTTGCGGTGACAGCGAAGGGGAGCCCGCGCGCGTTTACTGCCTCGACCAGGTCGAGGATGTGAAGAATGCCGTCACATGGTTTGCTGAGCAGCCCTTCGTTGACGGCGAACGGATTGCCGTGATCGGGCACAGCTTCGGAGCGGCTGTTGCGGTTTATTCCGGTGGCGTCGATGAGCGTATTGCTGCCGTAATCTCGTCATGTGGCTGGGGCGATGGTGAGAGCAAGTTCCGCCTGCAGCATAAGTCAGATGAGGAGTGGGCGCGCTTCCTAAAGATACTTGAAGATGGTCCTAAGCATCTGAAGGAGAACGGTGAATCTTTGATGGTTGATCGATGGGATATCGTGCCAATTCCTGAACACCTGCGCGGGCACATGGGCAAGAATGTGCACCTCAAATTCCCGGCGGAAGTGGCGCAGAGTATGTTCGATTTTCGAGCGAATGAGGTGATCGGCAATATAGCGCCGCGCCCATGTCTTCTATTTCATGCCGCCGACGACTCCGTGACGCCGACCGATCAGTCGCTCCAGCTGTTCGCGCACGCCAAGATGCCGACGGACCTGATGTTGATGTCGGAGGTAGATCACTTCCCGTTCTCGGTGGACAGCACGCGCGCGCGAAATGCCGTAAAGGACTGGCTGGACCGTTACTTCCCTGCTTATCCGAGCTAGACCTTCGCTTACCCGGCGCGCATCCCCGCGCGCGCGGCAGCGACCAGCGCGCCGATCACAATAGCGATTCCTAAAAGCTGCAGCGGTTCCAGCGTCTGACCTAGCAGGACCCAGGCCGCAGCCGAGGCGACAAGGGGCTCCAGATAGGAGAAAAGCGTCGTCTTGGCCGGCCCGATCATCGAGATCGCAACGAAGTAGCCGATCATGGCGACTGCGTAGAATATGTTCGTTCCGACGAATCCCCACCAACCGGGCTCTGTGGTCGGCAGGTGGAACTCGCCTGACGTGAGCGTGACCAGCAGGAACGTCACTGTGGCCGTGGCTGCCATATAGAGCGTCGCTTGGCGGGGATCGCCCGTCCGGATCACCCGTTTGCTTACGGCCGACACCGTTGCAAGCCCGATAGCGGCGAGGAAGGCATAGAACACGCCCTGCATGTGCAGACCTTCGCCGGAAACGCCTAGCACCAGCGTCAGTCCGGCAAATGCAACTATAGCCGCGATGATGTTGACCCGATGCAGCTTTTCCCAGCCCAGCGCTGACACAAAGAAGGTCGTGAAGAGGGGGAAGAGATAAAAAATTAAGACGGCGAGGGGGACCGGTAGTAGCTCGATCGACGACAGCAAGAACCAAGTATAGACAACAGTCACCAGCCCGAGGACAATCGAGGTAAGCGCATCGCGCTTCGGCATGAGGATCGGCCGCGCGCGAACGGCTAGGATCACGAGTAGGATCAGGGCCGGCAGCAGGAAGCGAGATGTCGAGACGGACAGGGCATCCGCGCCGCCTGTATAGGCCAATCCGGCAAGTGTGTTGGCCATGGCAAAGCAGGCGGCGATGCCCAGCACAAGAAAAATGCCCAGAATTTCATTACGCGATTCCATTCGCCGCATTCCCGTCACTGTGAGCTGAGCAACATAGTCTGGCAACGCCTTGGTTCTCCATAGCCAATTGTGCTTGGGTTCCAGGCGTGTAACGCAGATGTTTGGAGTTGCCGTAGAATGACCGAAGTTTCGCTGGTGTACCTGAACGGAGAAATTGTCGAAGCGCACGCGGCGCGAATTTCGCCCTTTGAGCGCGGCTTCATGTGGGGAGACGGCATCTATGAGGTGACACCCTGCTTCAATGGCAAGGCCTACCGGCTTGAAGACCACATAGACCGTTTATATCGCTCCCTGAGCTATGTGCGCATCGATCCGGGCTTTGGGCCGAACCAGATGCTTGCCGAGACACAGCGGCTTTTGGATGCGAATGCGGCTCTACTTGCAGCCGCTCCCCAATACCGGCTGGGGCATTGGGTCACGCGCGGGGGGGACGCTTTCGTGCCGGCACACGAGGCAGCAGGGCCGCCGACCATTTTCATGTTCCTGCAATCGGTAAAGACCGGATTGATCGCGCGCAACATGCGTGAAGGTATCTGCCTTTCCGTCGCAACGACCCGACGCAATCCGCCCCAGTGCATGGAGACCCGGGCCAAAGTCACAAGCAAGATGAACCAGCTCCTGGCAGAGCTCGATGCCGGCGCGCGCGGCGCGCTTTCATTGATGCTCGATCTGGACGGGAATGTGGCGGAGAACTCGGTCGCCAACTTCTTCATCGTGCGAGATGGCAAGCTGTGGACGGCGCCAGAGCGCAATATTCTAGAAGGCGTGACCCGCAAGGTCGTATTCGAGCTGAGCGAACGAATGGCGATCCCTGTCGAGGAGCACCTGTTCACCATGTACGATGTCGCGCAGGCCGATGAGATGTTCATCACATCGAGCGGGGTGTGCGCGATGCCGGTGGCACGGGTGGACGATTTCGTGCCGAAGGCGCCTGTGCCCGGGCCGATCACCTCGAGGCTGATTGCGGCATTCGCGGAGGATACAGGTCTCGATTATCGCACCATGTAAACTGGCCGATGAAGAGGTATAGAGTGCTAGGCGGGAGCACTCTTTATTTTGCCGGATGGACTAGTTGGAGCCGGATCCATTTAAAGCCGCTAGTTCGCGTTGCCTTTCATGAAGCCGCCTGCAGACGCGGCGGTGGCCACTAAGACATTTTTGCGAAGGAAAGGTGTTTGAAGGTGCGTTTTCTAAACGTGGAGCAATTGCTCAGTTCGCACCGTCGATGAAGGTCGGCGGCTTATGAGCCGTAACCTCCGGCAGATTATCCTCAAATTTGTCTATTTCGACTAGGGCGCTATGCGCTATGGGGCCTTGGCCTAGTTGCGATGTGCCTTTATCGATCGTTAGGACATTCGGGTTACCGTGTTTGTCGAGGCTTTTGGCTTCGGCGGGGTTTTCGGGATCGTACCAGGCACCGGTGGCAAGTTGGACAACGCCCGGTCGAACGTCCTCAGAGAAACGTACACCGGCGAGGAGGGCACCGCGATCGTTAAACACCCGCACGATATCGCCGTCTGAGAGCCCGCGCTGTGCTCCATCGTCGGGGTGCAACCAGATCGGCTCTCGTCCGGCAATCTTGTCCGCGCGGCTTACGCGCCCGTTGTCCATTTGTCCGTGCAGGCGCGTGCTTGGCTGGTTGGAAATCATGTGGAGTGGATATCGGCGCGCTATGGCCCCGCCGAGCCATTCCACAGGCTCGCGCCACACGGGATGGCCGGGGCAATCTTCATAGCCGAATCGCGCGACGGTCTCCGAGAAAATCTCGATTCGACCCGAAGGCGTCGGCAGTGGGTGGGCGTCTGGGTCGCTTCTGAACTCTTCGAACATCACCAGCGGCTTGTCGGGCGCCGGCATCTCGGCATGGCCTGTTTCCCAGAAATCTTCAAAGGAGGGCAGGGTGATGTCGTTGCGCGCCGCACCCTGGCGCGCCCTGTCATAGAGGTGGCGCAGCCATTCTTCCGGCTCACGCCCTTCGGTGAAGGCTTGTCCCGTACCTGCACGCTGCGCGAGCGCGCGGAAAATCTCGAAGTCGTCACGCGAGTCACCGACCGGCTGAATGGTCTGGTCCATGGCCATGATGTAGCGGTCGCGCGAGGTCGCGCCGATATCCTTGCGCTCGAGTGTCGTCGTGGACGGCAAGACGATGTCGGAAAACTTCGCCGTTGCGGTCCACCAGGGTTCGTTGACGATCACGGTATCGGGCCTGCGCCAGGCGCGCACCAGCCGGTTGAGGTCCTGATGGTGGTGGAAGGGATTGCCGCCGGACCAATAGATCAGCCGGATATCCGGATAGGTCCGCGTTTCGCCGTTGAATTCGTAGGCCGCACCGGGGTGCAGCAGCATGTCGGCGATCCGGGCCACGGGAATCCAGCTGTCGCAGGGATTGTCGCCGGTGCTCAGCGTCGGGGCAGGCGCGGGGCGGCGCGGATTGCCTACATTGCCCATGCTACCGTAGCCGAACCCGAACCCCTGTCCGGGTAGGCCGATCCCGCCCAGCATCGCGGCCAGGGTCACGGTCATCCAGAAGGGCTGCTCGCCATGGTCGCCGCGCTGCAGGGACCAGTTGGTATTGATGAGCGTGCGGGCGCCGGCCATACGCCGTGCCAGCGAAACAATGGTCTGTTGGTCGATCTCGCAAATGGGCGCGGCCCATGCTGCGCTCTTCGCGAAACCATCCGTCTCGCCAAGCAGGTAAGCGCGGAAGCGCTCGTATCCGGTGCAATAGCGGGATAGAAAATCCCGGTCGGCCAGACCTTCGGTTTCCAGGGTGTGGGCCAGTGCAAGCATCAGCGCCATGTCGGTATTGGGGCAGATGGCCAGCCACTCAGCACCCAGATGGTCAGCGATGTCGTTGCGGATCGGCGAGATATTTACAAACGCGACCCCGGCTTCGCGCGCGGCCTTCAGATAGGCCCCCGAGGTATGTTCGCCCGGTCCTCCGGCAGAAACCTGAAGGTTTTTCGCAGGTATGCCGCCGAACGCGACGACGAGTTCGGTGTTCTCGACAATCGAGTCCCAGCTCGTCGCTTCGGTCATTGCGGCCCGTGCGCTGCCCAGTACATGGGGCAGGATCGCGTAGCCAGCGGCGATGGAATAGGTGTGCACCGATCCCGTGAACCCGCCGATAGTGTTCAGGAATCGTTGGAGCTGGCTTTTGGCGTGGTGAAAGCGCCCCGCGCTTGCCCAGCCATAGGAGCCGCCGAAGATCGCTTCATTGCCGAACTTATCGCGTACCCGTGACAGTTCTCCGGAAACCAGATCGAGGGCCTCGTCCCAGGGCACTTCGACAAAAGGATCGATGCCGCGGTTTTCGGGGTGGCCACCCGCCGCACGGTCCAGCCAGCCCTTGCGAATGGATGGTCGAGCGACCCGGCTCTCGTCATGAACGGCTTCTGGAATGGAATGGATCAGCGCGGACGGAGACGGGTCGTTTACAAACGGGCGGACGCCCGTCAGGCGGCCGTCTTCGACCTCGGCTGTGAAGGCCCCCCAATGGGACGAATGCCGGAATGTATCAGACGTCATGACCCCTGTTCTCTCCTGCGCGCTTGCGCCCAGAAACTGCACCGCTGCGCAAACGCTGTCAAAGCGCAGCGAGCGGCGTATTATCGCCGCCTTACCGATACGGGGGAGAGAAAAATGGATGTTCGCCTGGATGGCCGTACGGCCCTGATAACCGGCGCCAGTGAGGGGCTGGGCCTCGCCATGGCGCGCAAGTTCGCCGAATCCGGCGCCAATGTCGCGATGGTCTCGCGCAATGCCGAAAAGCTGGAAGCGGGGCGCCAATCCGTCCTGTCCAGCCTCGGCGGCAACACTGTTAAGGTCGAGGCGATACCCTGCGATGTGTCCCGGGCTGATACTATTGCAGAGGGATGGGCCAAGGTGACCGATGCCTTCGGGGATATCGACATCCTCGTGAACAACGCCGGCGCGACGGCCATTGGGCCGTTCCTCAGCCATTCCGACGAGGTCTGGCAGGCTGACCTCGACCTCAAGCTGTTTGCGGCGATCCGGCTGTGCCGTCTGGCCATGCCGGGCATGGCCGAACGCAAATGGGGGCGGATCATCAATGTGCTGGCCGGTATGGCCAAAGCACCCGCGCCGAACAGTTCGCCGACATCCGTCTCGCGCGCAGCGGGCATGGCACTGACCAAGGTGCTGGCGGGCGAGGGCGCGCCCGACAACGTTCTGGTCAATGCATTGCTTGTCGGCCTGATCCGCTCGGGCCAGCATGAGCGCCGCCACGCGAACAACGCGCCGGACAAGTCCTTCGACGAGTTCTTCGAGCCGCAGCGCAAGCAGATCCCGCTCGGCCGCATCGGCGAGGCCGAGGAGTTCGCCAACATGGCCTGCTTCCTGGTCTCCGATGCCGCGTCTTATGTGACGGGTTGCGCGATCAATGTGGATGGCGGGCGCACGCCCGTCGTCTGATTTCCGTTGTCCATTGGGGGAATGTCATGGCCGGTGATGTAACCGTTCAGGCCGATGCGCTGACCGCGCTCATCCACGAAATCGTCCGCCTTGGCGGCAGTGACGACGAGGAGTGTCGGATCGTGTCCGAGCATCTCGTCGGCGCGAACCTCGCCGGGCATGACAGCCACGGCGTCGGCATCGTGAACACCTATGTGAAGAACCTGAAGAAGGGGCTTCTGGTGCCGAACACCGCCGCCGAGTGCGTCAACGACGGCGGGGCATTCCTGCAGTTCGACGGGCACAAGGGCTACGGCCAGCGCACCGCGAAGGAGGTGACTGAAGCCGCTATCGCGCGCACCCGCGAGACGGGGGTATGCGTCGCGACGCTGAAGAACTCCCATCACATCGGGCGCGTGGGCACCTATGCCGAGATGATCGCGGATGCTGGCTTTGTCTCGATCCACTTCACCAACGTTACCGACCACGCGGCGATGGTCGCGCCCTTCCGGGGCGCGGAGGCGCGTTTCGGCACTAACCCGGTCACCATGGCGATGCCGACGGGCAATCCGGACGAGCCGATCATCCTGGATATGGCGACCAGCGTCGTGGCGATGGGCAAGATCCGGGTCGCACGCGATGCCGGAAAGACGGTGCCCGACGCCTGGCTGATCGATTCCGACGGCAAGCCGTCTAGCGATCCGAACGTGATGTTCAACCAGCCTCAGGGTGCGCTGCGCGCGTTTGCCGAGCACAAGGGCTATGCACTGTGCCTGATGGCGGAACTGATGTCCGGCGCCTTATCGGGCGGCGGTACGTTGCAGCCGGGCAACAAGCGCCTCGACGGCATCATCAATACCATGACCATGGTGCTGATAGACCCGGCGCGCCTGGGCGATGCGGAGTGGATCAAGGCCGAGGTCGATGCCATGTCGGATTATGTGACTGGCGTCCGTCCGGCCAACCCGGATGAGCCGGTGCTGGTGCCGGGCGATCCGGAGCGCGCAGCTCGGAAGGAACGGCTGACCAACGGCATTTTCCTGCCCGCGCTGACCTGGACGTGGTTGCTGGAGGCAGGCGAAGAGCTCAGCCTGAGTGCGGAAAAGGCCCACGAGATCGCGGGACTTTCCTAGAAGCGGGGAGGCGTGCGGGCGGCAGCTAGATCGCGCCCGCGTCTCGCAGGGCAGCGATCTCGTCCGCCGACTTGCCGAGTTCCGTCAGCACCTCGTTTGTGTGCTCGCCCAGCGTGGGCGGCGCACGGCGCACAGCGGCCTCGGTGTCCGAGAAGCGGAACGGAATGCCCGGCAGATCAATCTCGCCCTCGACCGTGTGTATCGCCTTGGTGACGAGGCCGCGCGCGATGGTGTGTTCCGCCGTCAGGGCCTGATCCACCGTGTTGATCGGCGCGCAGGACACGCCCGCCCCCTGCAGCTTGCCGAGCCAGGCCGCCGTATCGTCCGACTTCAGCAACTCTGAAATCATGGCGTCGCAGGCATCGCGGTTCTCGACCCGGTCGCGGTTGCGCGAGAAACGCGGGTCGTCCGCCCATTCATCCTGACCGACCGCGTTGCAGAAGGTCTGGAACTGTCCGTCATTACCGACCGAAAGCGCGATCATGCCGTCGCGGGTCGGGTAGGCGTTGTAGGGCACGATGTTCGGGTGGCCGTTGCCGTAGCGCCCGGCCGGCTTGCCCGAAGCGAGATAGTTGGCAGCCACATTGGCCAGCAGCGACACGCCCGTGTCGTAGAGCGAAACCTCCACATACTGGCCGCGCCCCGTGCGGTGGCGTGCCTGCAGCGCGGCGAGGATCGAGGACAGTGCGTACATGCCGGTGCACAGATCGACGATGGCGACGCCCAGTTTCATCGGGTCGCCGTCGGATTCCCCGGTGATGCTCATCAGCCCACTTTCGGCCTGCAGCAGGAAGTCGTAACCCGGCAGGCCCGCGCGGGGACCGGTTGATCCGTATCCCAGAATGGAAGCCCGCACGATTTGCGGCGCATTTTCCTCGTACCAGGCGTCGTCGAAGCCGAACTTCGCCATGGTGCCCAGCTTGAAGTTGTCGATGACGACGTCGCCGGTCTTCAGCAATTCGGCCAGCACCTCTCGGGCCGCCGGTTCCTTGAGGTTCAGGGTCATGCCGCGCTTGTTGCGGTTGGCCCCGAGGTAGTAAGCGGATTCCTCGCCGACAAAGGGCGGCCCCCAAGCGCGGGTGTCGTCGCCGCGTCCGGGCTGTTCGATCTTTATGACGTCGGCGCCCATGTCGCCCAGCATCATCGCGCAGAACGGGCCCGCCAGCACCCGCGTGAGGTCGATCACGCGAATGCCTTCAAGGGCGCCGTTGTTGCCGGGCTCAGACATGGCCGCGCGTCAGTTCGACTTGAGCTGGTTGCGGTCGTTGTTCAGGTCATCGAGATACTTATCGACGATCTCCTTGTTCCGCATGCGGAACTTCATGAAGTCCGGCTTGCGCTTGTCGAGGAAGGCCTGCATGCCCTCCAGAGATTCCTCACTGCCCCAGACATGGGCCAGCAGTTCCATACCGTGCTGCCAGGATGCATAAAGCTGGTCGGATTCATGGTTCAGAGACTTCTTGGTCATGCGGATGGTCTGGCCGCTGTGACCCTTTATGGTCTCACACCACTTCAGCGTCTCGTCCAGCAGGTCGTCATGTGGGACGACCTTGTTTATGAGACCAATACGTTGTGCTTCCTCGGCGTCGAAGGTGCGGGCCAGGAAGATCATCTCGCGCGCCAGGCGCTCGCCGATGATGCGCGGGATGTACTGGGTCGCGCCGACGGTCGGGCAGGCGGCAACCTTGGCGCCGGATTGGCCGAAATGGGCTCGGTCTGACGCGATTACTAGGTCACACCATAGGGCGAGTTCGTGTCCGCCGCCCATGCACCAGCCGTTGACCATGGCGATCACGGGGATCGGCAGGCCGCGGATGGTCATGGCCGTGCCCAGCATCCGGTCATTCCAGTGATAGGCATTGGTCCAGTTCAGCTTCATCATCGCGCCGAAATCGCCACCAGCGGAGAAGGACTGGTCGCCGGCGCCGGTCACGACCGCGCAGGCAATCGAGGCGTCATTTCGGGTGGACTTGAAGGCGTGGATCAACTCGTCCAGCGTCTGTTCGCGGAAGGCGTTGCGTGCGCCCGGACGATTGATGGTGATCCAGGCGACGTGATCCTTTACCTCGAACAGGATGTCCTTGAAATCATCGGAAGTCGGTAGGTTGGACATTCTCGGAAATCTCCCCTCGGTTACTTGTTCTGTGTTTCGCACCCGAAAATGCCCTTTTCGGGCCCCAGGCAGGCTTGTGGATGTGGCTGCGAGATATATACAGTCCGCGCAAAGGCTACAATCTCGCGCCTGCATGTTGCGCATTCTGCGAACAATTTGAGGTATTCATGAGCAGAAATTCAATCCAGACGGTCCTGATCTACGGTTACGGCGTGATGGGTAAGGGTGTGTCCGCGACCTTCGCGGCCGCTGGGTTCAAAACCATCGTGCGCTCGAGCCGAGCGTCGGAATTGTCGGACCTTCCCGAAGGCGTGACGGCGTTGGCGGAGTTGCCGGCGGACGCTCCGGATCTGGTGATCGAGTTCGTGCCCGAGGAAGTGGCGGTGAAGAAAAAGGTCTTTGCCGAGATCGAAGCCGCTTATCCCGATGAGGAGGTCATCATCGCGACCGGCACGTCGGGGATGTCGCTGGAAGAACTGGGCGAGGACCTGAAGCGTCCCGAACTGTTCACGGGTATCCACTATTTTATGCCCGCAGACACCACCGCGGTGGCGGAAGTGATGGCTGGACCGGGCGCGCCGGAAGATGTTGTCGATGCCGTAGCCGCGGCCGTGGAGAGGACTGGCAAGGAAGCCGTGACGCTCTACAAGCCCATCGTTGGTTTCCTGATAAACCGCCTGCAGCACATCATCCTGCATGAAGCCTATTATCTGGTCGAAGAAGGCGTCGCGACGCCTGCTGATATTGACATGGCTGCTCGCAAGATGCTCGCCCCGCGCATGTGTTTGAATGGCCTGATCGAGCAGAAGGATACGTCCGGGCTGGAAATCCACGCGCTGGCTCAGCGATCTATCGTGCCGGAACTGCATCCGACGGATACCCCCAACCCCCTGATTCAGGATATGGTCGCGCGCGGAGAGGTGGGTCTGTCCGCCGGGAAGGGCTTTTATGACTGGGAAGGCTGTGACGTTGATGCTGTCCGAAAGCAGTCCTCCGAGCGTCTGCGAAAGCTGACGAAGTTCCTGAATGAAGAGGTTTCCGACTACGCGCCTGGCACTAAGCCGAAGACGCGCGAACTGAAACGGGGCCGATAGGCCGCCAGTCCCGAGGGGGAGACGCCAGATGAAGATCGCCAAAATAGAGCCGTTTGCAGCCGACCTGCCGCTGGAGCGCCCGATCAAGATGTCGGGTGTGGAGATCGCGATTTCCGAAAACGTGTTCGCACGCATCGAGACCGATGACGGTCTGGTGGGATGGGGTGAGGCGTCGTCCTCCCCGTCCATGACCGGTGAGACGGTCGAGAGTATGATGGCGGCCATTGAGTATCTGGCACAGTTCATGGAAGGCCGAGACCCGGCCGCCTTCGAGGAAAACCTCGCGGAAATGAACTGGCGCATGTATGGCAACGCCAGCGCCAAGACCGTCATCGAGATGGCGCTCTATGATCTAGCCGGTAAGGCGCAGCAGAAGCCGCTTGCCGAACTTCTGGGCGGCACGAAGCGTACCTCGATCCCCGTGCTTTACATGTTGGCAACCGGAAATATCGATGTCGATGTGGCCGAGGCCGCCGAGAAGGCCAAGGCTGGCGTCACCAATATGAAGATTAAGGTGGGCGGCAAGCCCGTCGAGCAAGACATCGAGCGTACCAACGCGATCCGCAAGGCAGTGAATGGTGGCGTACAGCTGTCGGCCGACTGCAACCAGGGCTGGAGCCTTGATGAGGCGCTGGCCTATGTGCGCGGCGCGAGCGAATCCCTCGACTTCCTTGAGCAGCCCGTAATGGGCCATGACGTCGAGAACATGGCGAAGATCGCCAGGGAATCGTCCTGCCCGATCGGTGCGGATGAGGGCCTCCACAGCTTCGATGACGTGCGCAAGCACCACGAGATGGGCGCGGCCCAGGGTGGCAGCCTGAAGATGATCAAGCTGGGCGGTGTCACGCGCGCCTTTCAGGCGACCCAGCTCTTCGACGAACTGGGCATGCATGTAAACCTGGCCGGCAAGGTTGCCGAATCCAGCGTCTCCAGCGCCGCCGTCATGCACATCGCGGCCGCCGCCCCGTCCATCGAATGGGGTGTGAGCGTCACGAATCAGTACCTGAAGGGTGATGTGACCAAATCGGGTGTGAAGGTCGTCAACGGCCAAGCTCAACTACCAGCCGGCGCAGGCCTCGGCGTCGAGGTCGATGAGGCCATGCTGAAGCCTTATCTCCGCAACTAGCGGGGTCGACTAGCCTTTGGCTGTAAAGGCGCCCTAGTAGCCGCGGATGAAGGCTAGCAGCGTGCGCTTGGGGTGGCCGACGATTGTCTCGGTGGCATGGGTCTCTCAGGTATAGACAATGTTCTCGGCGAAGATGATCATCTGGACCTGATCTTCGATCAACCGCGGAGTTGTTCCCTGGCCTGACACGAAATGTGCATCACACGCGCACAGCAGTCATGATGCGTAGCGCTTTACAGCGCCAGCGCCGCGCTTCTAGTCTCATCTCGCGAACAAAGATCAATCTCGGGGGAGAGAGATGGCGTTTCCGACAGGACAGGCATTTTCCAAAAACGTGACCGCGATCGGTTACACCGATTGCGACAAGAAGCCCGCCTTCAAGCTGGCGCTTCACAAGGACGGGGATCGGTGGTTCCTCTATACGGGTCTGTTTTGGCAATCCGGGTTCCACGTCATCGAAGTGACGGACCCCGAAAACCCGCGCTTCGTGCGCCATGTCGAGGGGCCGGCCAACACCTGGACCCTGCAGGTGCAGGTGGCCGACGGGCTGCTAATTACCTCCCAAGAAAAGATCATGCCAGGATGGGGCCATGTCGAAGGCCAACCTTGGGGCGAGGGCGCGCTGATCTGGGACCTGAGTGACCCAGAAACCCCGGAGCTTCTTAGCCACTGGAAGACCGGCGGCGATGGCACCCACCGCAACTACTATGACGGCGGGCGTTACCTCTACGCGACAGGGCTCCCGGAGGGCTATACGGGCAATATACTGCAGATCGTCGATATCGGGGATCCGCGCAACCCGAAGGAAGTCGGGCGCTGGTGGATGGAAGGCCAGCATGTCGGCGGCGGGGAAAGCGGTGCCAAGCCCGGCACCATGCTGCACGGCGGGGCCTATGTGAAAGGTGACCGGGCCTATCTACCCTATAGCGCCGGCGGGTTTGTTGTCCTCGACATCTCCGACAAGACTAACCCGACCATGATCAGCGACTTGCCTTTCTCGCCGCCGTTCCAGGCCTTCATCGCTGTGCACACCGCGGTGCCGCTGCCGAGCAGGGACCTCGTGATCGTGAACTCCGAGGCGATCAAGGAGAACTGCGAGGAACCGCTGGGCTATGCGGGTATTGTTGACGTATCTGATGAGCAGAACCCGCGCCTGGCCTCGCTGTTTCCGCTGCCGGTACCGCCGGAGGATGCGCCTTACCGTACCTTCTGCGAGCGGGGCGGTCGGTTCGGGCCTCACAACCAGCACCAGCCTCAGTACCAGGACATTCTGTATCAGGGCGAGGACCTCTGCTTCCTGACTTATTTTAACGCTGGCCTGCGCATCTATGACGTCTCGAAGGCTACCCAACCGCGGGAGGTGGGTTACTTCCTGCCTCCAGACCCCACGGAGCGTTTGGGCCTGCTGCCTGCCTCAAAGCTGGTGGCCCAGACCGAGGACGTGATCGTCGATGCCCGCGGCAATATCTACATTTCCGACAAGAATCACGGGATCTACGTGGTGCGCTATGACGGACTCAATCCTTGACTGCCAGTCATACCGTCTTAGGTCCTGATTATGCCGCGCTGGGGACTCCGCCATTAGCCTGGTAATGTTTTTGGAATGCCCTGGCGGTGGGTCGCCGGAAGTATCCGGAAGGAACAGACGACATGAAATTTGGATTGTTTGGTGGTGCTCAAGCTGTACCCGGCGAGGTCGTGACCGAGGCGGCTCTGGGCTACCATGAGTATGGCAAATACATCCAGCTTGCAGAGAACCTCGGCTATTCAAACGCCTGGCTGGTTGAACACCATTTCACCGGCTTTTCACAGTTGTCTGCAACTCTTAATTATATCGCATATCTATCTGGAATAACTTCAAAAATTCGACTTGGAAGTGCGGTGGTGGTAATCCCCTGGCACAACCCTATCTTGCTTGCCGAACAAGTCGCGACAATCGACCAGTTGTCCAAGGGCCGGTACGATTTCGGGATCGGGCGCGGCTATCGCGCCAACGAGTTCAACGGCTTCGGCATCGACATGGCGGATGCCGGCGACATTTTTGAGGAATCGGTCGCGCTGCTGAAGCGGTCGTTTACGGAGGCCGAGCGCTGGTCCTACAAATCCGATCGCTGGACCTTCAATGACATCATTGTAGAACCGCCAGTAGTTCAGAAGCCCTATCCGCCCATGTGGGTGGGTGCGGGCAGCGAGGCCTCAATCCGCAAGGTGGCCCGAAACGGGTTCAACCTGCTGCTTGACCAAATGTCGTCTTTTGAGGCTATCGGTGAGAAGATCCGCATCTACCAGGATGAATTGGACAAGCTTGGCAAACACTATGATCCGGATTCGGTTGCTGTGACGCGCGGACTTATGGTCGCCAACAACGACAACCAGCGCTCTGATGCGCATATCCTGCGAGGCAAGTTTATCAGTGAGGTGCAAGTCCTCACGAAGGACAAGAGCACGGGACCGAAGGCCTTCAGCCCGGTGGGCAATTCCGGCGATACGGATGCGATTTCCGAGAACGGCGCGGTCTTGGGCGATCGGGACGAAATGGGCGAGCGGGTTGAGCGTTTGCGCGAAGAGGGTGTGAATACTATCCTGCTGCATGATCTATCGGGCTCCTTCGAGGCGCTACAGCAGTTCGCCGAAGAGGTAATGCCGACATTCGTTGAAAAGGACACCGCTGAAGCTGCGGAATAGTGAAAATACCCGCGGGCCGGAGGGCTGGTGGATACGGAGGAATGGCATGAAATTCGGACTATTCGGTGGCGCGCAGGCGGTTCCCGGTGAAGTCGTCACCGAGGCGGCGCTCGGCTATCACGAGTATGGCGAGTACATTCAGCTAGCAGAAAAGCTCGGCTTCTCTAGCGCGTGGCTGGTGGAACATCATTTCACGGGCTTCTCTCAGCTTTCCGCGACACTTAACTACATCTCCTACCTGTCTGGTATTACTTCGAAAATTCGTCTGGGTAGCGCCGTCGTGGTGGTGCCGTGGCACAACCCGATCCTGCTCGCCGAGCAGATCGCGACAATCGACCAGCTGTCTAAGGGGCGCTTCGACTTCGGCATCGGGCGCGGCTATCGCGCGAACGAATTCCACGGATTCGGCATGGAAATGGCCGATGCACAGGAGATTTTTGAAGAGTCAGTTATGCTCCTGAAGCGATCCTTCTCGGAGACGGAGCGCTGGTCATACAAGTCCGACCGCTGGACCTTTAACGACATCATCGTCGAGCCGCCGGTTGTTCAGAAGCCCTACCCGCCAATGTGGATCGGTGCGGCGAGCGAGAACTCGATCCGCGGCTTGGCGCGCAACGGCTTTAACCTGCTGCTGGCGCAAGTCCCGACCTTTGAGACTATTGGCGAGAGCATCTCGATCTATCGCGACGAACTGGACAAGATAGGCGAGGAATTCGACCCAAGCCGGGTTGCCGTAACGCGAGGCCTGATGGTCGCCAACAATGACAATGAGCGGGCCGCGGCACATGTCTTACGCGGCAAGTTTTTGACTGAAGTGCAGGTTTTGGCGACCGATCCGCGCTTCCAGTCGAAGACCTTCGTGCCGGCCGAGCGGCACAAGAACCGTGGCGACCCGACGGAGGTGTCCGAGGCGGGTGCAATCATCGGCAAGGCCGACGAGATGATTGAGCGTTGCGAAAGGCTCTATGACCTCGGCGTGCGTAACGTCTTGCTCCATGACCTTTCGGGCTCGTCCGAAGCGCTGCAGCAGTTCGCTGAAGAGGTAATGCCTCACTTCACTGGGCGCGACGTCGATACCGCACAGGCAGCAGAGTAGTTAAAATCCGGTCGCGTTCGCTCGGTTCTGCCGAGCGGGCCTTAGATTCCGAGCGTCGCAGTTGCACGGCCCCGTTATCATCGAGGGGTCAACATCTTTGCGTTGGGGGAGTGAGTTCGTGGACGATATCATCTTCGGTACCGGACCTTATGCGGTTAGCCAGCCGGTCTCTCGTAAGGAAGATCCGCGCCTGTTGCGCGGCGGCGGCAAGTACACCGACGACAAGAACCTCGCGGGCCAGGCGTACGCCTATTTCGTGCGTTCGCCAGTGGCCCATGGCGAGATTGTCTCGGTAGATATTTCCGCCGCGAAGACGGCGCCTGGCGTACTGGCGGTTCTGACCCATGATGACATCGCAGCGGCTGGGCTGGGCACGCTTCCCAACAACTTGCCGCTGAAGAGCCACGACGGCACGCCACTCATCAAGCCGCCGCGCCCGGTGCTGGCCACGGGCCGCGTCCGCCATATGGGTGAACCCATTGCCGCCGTGATCGCGGAAACCGCTATGCAGGCGCGCGATGCCGCGGAACTGGTGGAACTCGACATCACCGCGCTGCCGGCTGTCACGTCGCTGGACAAGGCCGTAGCCGAAGGCGCTCCACAGCTTCATGAGGAAGCGCCGGGTAATGTCTGCCTTGATTTCCAGATGGGCAATGCCGAGGCCACGGCCAAGGCGTTCTCCGAAGCTGCGCACATTACTAAATTGCATCTGGTGAACAACCGCTGCTTCGTTTCGGCTATGGAGCCCCGCGCGGCCATCGGTGATTTCGACACCGACGAAGACCGCTACGTGCTGCATGTGTGCTCACAGGGCGTGATGGGGATGCGCAACATCCTCGCCAACGCCGTATTCAACTGTGAGCCGGAGAAGATCCACGTCATCACCGGCGATGTTGGAGGTTCCTTCGGCATGAAGGCGATGCCGTATCACGAATATCCGGTCATCATGCTGGCGGCCAAGCAGCTCGGCTGCCCGGTCAAGTGGACTGCCGATCGCAGCGAATCCTGCCTGTCCGATCATCAGGGCCGTGCTAGCCAGTTCGACGCGGAACTCGCGCTCGACAAGGACGGCCACTTCATGGCGGCGCGGGTGCATGGATTAGCCGATATGGGCGGCTATCTGACTGGCACCGGGCCGCTCTCCCAGTCTGTCAATATCTGTAAGAACCTGCCCTGCATGTATAAGACCCCAGCGGTGGATGTGAACATGAAGTGCGTGTTCACCAACACGGTCTATATCGGTGCGTACCGGGGCGCCGGGCGTCCTGAAGGCAACTTCATTATGGAGCGCCTGGTCGATAAAGCCGCGCGTGAGATGAAGATTGATCCCATAGAGTTGCGCCGGCGAAACCTTGTGGCGCCGAGCGCTATGCCTTTTACGGCGGCGAGCGGGCAGGTGATAGACAGTGGCGATTTTGAGCCGATGCTTGTTCAGGCGGTCGCGGCGAGCGACTGGGCAGGATACAATTCTCGTAAATCTGGTTCCGAGGCGCGCGGCAAGAAACGCGGCATTGGTGTTTGCTCTTACCTGGAAGTGACCGCCCCCGCGGGCAAGGAACACGGCGGCATCCGTTTCGGCGATGACGGCCGGGTAACCATGGTTTCGGGCACGCTGGATTACGGCCAGGGGCACCGCTCGACCTTCGCGCAAATCGTAAGCGCGCGTCTCGGTATCCCGTTCGAAAATATCGACCTGTTACAGGGCGATTCCGATGAATTGCTCGTCGGCGGCGGTACCGGCGGCTCGCGCTCGGTGATCGCGGCGGGCGGCGCCTTTTACGAGGCTGCAGCCGAGGTGGTCGAGAAGGGCAAGACCGTGGCCGGTCATGTGCTGGAAGCCGCTGTCGAGGATATCGAGTTCGATAGGGGCGAGTTCCGGATCACCGGCACCGACCGCAAGATCACGCTGCTGGACCTGGCGAAAAAGGCGCGCGAACTGGCCGGTGCGAATGGCCTGCCGGACAGCCTCGACGTCAACCTTGTTCACGACACCGCCCCCTCGGCGTTCCCGAATGGCGTGCACATCGCGGAGGTTGAGATCGATCCCGACACCGGCGAGACCGAGGTGGTCCACTACACGGTGGTGGACGACTTCGGCAACGTAATCAATCCGCTGCTGGCCGCTGGTCAGGTGCATGGCGGCGTTGTGCAGGGGATCGGTCAGGCACTGATGGAAAACGTTGTCTATGACGATGACGGCCAGCTCGTCACCGGCTCCTACATGGACTACGCGTTGCCGCGCGCCGATCAGGTGCCGGACATCATTTTCCTCGACCATCCGGTGCCCGCGAAGACCAACGTGCTCGGCGCCAAGGGCGCGGGGGAGGCCGGTGTCAGCGGCGCTCTGCCGGCGGTGATGAACGCAGTGGTTGATGCGCTCTCGGACAGCGGGGTCGAGGCCATCGATATGCCCGCCACGCCCGAGAAGGTCTGGCGTGCCCTGAATGCTTAGGTGCCGGGGACGACGGCGTTGACGCTCGAAGCCCTTAGCGCGCGCGTCAGTTCCATTCCTGCCGGTTTGCGCGGCATCCTTCTGATCGTGCTGGCCAGCGCGCTCTTCGCGACCATGCACAACACGATCCGCTTCGTGACCCAGCAAGGTATCCATCCGTTCGAGGTAGCCTTCTTCCGCACCTTCTTCGGGCTTCTCGTCTTCATCCCGATAATCGCCCGCACCGGCCTTGTGATGCTTCTACGGACCGAGCGCTTTCCCTTGCATGTGGGCCGGGCGTTCCTCAACTCGACGTCGATGCTGTCCTGGATGTCCGCACTGGCGCTGATGCCGGTCGCAGATGCGACGGCGGTCAGCCTGGTCGGCCCGGTGTTCGTGGCGATCCTGGCAATGATGTTCCTGGGCGAGCGGGTCGGGCCGATCCGCTGGCTGGGGATCGGCTTCGCCATCGCGGGCGGCCTCGTCGTGGTGCGCCCGGGCTTTGCTGAGATCAGTTCGGGCGTCTGGCTGGTGCTGCTGTCGGCCGTCGCGGTGTCGAATTCCAAGATGATCGCGAAGATTCTCACGCGAACCGAAAGCCCGGCAACAATCGTCGCCTATCTGACGATCCTGATGACCCCGATCACATTGGTCCCGGCATTGTTCTACTGGCAGACGCCGACCATCGAGCAAACAGCCTATCTGGTGGTGATCGGCATTCTCGGCTCGCTGGGGCACCTTCTGTTTGTGCAGGCCTACAAGCTGGCGGATATCAGTCTGGTGGAACCGGCGATGTTTATGCGCATGGTCTGGGCGGCTGTGATCGGGTTCGTGCTGTTTGCCGAATTCCCCGATATGTGGACCTGGATCGGTGCCGCCGTGATCGTTGTCGGCACGACATTGCTGGCTCGGCCGGAAGCCCCGCGCACGGTGCGGCCCGAAAGTCCGGCGGCCTCGACGGTAGACCCGCCCCGCGCTGACTGAGTTAGTCGATTGAGTTGGCCTGCTGTCGGAATTTCGATACACTATGGGTCGTTCGGTTCCGGCGAGAAGGAATGTTTGAATGCGCGATGGCCTGAATTTCCGGCACGCGACCCTTGCGGTTTTGTTGCTTTTGGGTGGTCCTCTTATGGACGGATGGGCACGCGAGGCAGCAGCTCAGAACCTCTCCGTGAAGGGGTTCGATACACCGGCCTGTGAGGGCGATATCTCAACTTTTCCGCTTGAGAAGATCCCCACCAAAGCCTTTTACTGGCTGGATATTTTTGATGAGACCGAACAAACACTCGCCTTCCAAAAAATTTTTCTCCAGACGCTCCGCGATAACGGACATGTGACGAACCGGGACGGGCGACTGGTCTTCGATCTGGAATCACAGTCCGCTTTCCTCGGCCTGGTGCCTGCGGGCGTAACTGATCAGGCACAGTTAAATGTCGGGCGCGAGCGCGATCCTGGTCGGGATGTGGGTATTGGCAAATTGCGGGACACGATCCGCGAAAGCAGGGGTGGATACCGTCAGGGCCGTACACCGCTCGGCCAGCAGCTCGACGTAAAGGCCGAACTACGTGACGCGGAAAACGGTAAGGTTCTTTGGCTTGCCACGCTGAACTGCCGGCCGCTGACATCCGACCAGAAGGTGCTGACCGAGTTCATTTCGGGCGTGCTTGTCGAAAGCCTTAGCCGCGGAAGCGGGCAATCGACGTTCTAGGAGGGATGCAGTGGGCGGTCAGGACCAGAACCTCCAGGAATGGATCGGACGTAGCGAGGAGCGGCACGATGTGCTGGTGACCGAGCGCTGCGTGGCGCTGCAGGCCGCGCTGGACACCGGCCAGGCGCGCCTGCACGACGGCGACGCGCTGCCGCCGCTCTGGCACTGGTTGTATTTCTGGGATATCGCCCCGCGTTCCGGGCTAGGCCGCGACGGGCACCCGGCGTTGGGTGGGTTTATGCCGCCTGTCGGGCCCGCGCGGCGCATGTGGGCGGGCAGCCGAGTGTCGTTCCCGAGCACTTTGAAACTCGGGGAGCCAGCCACCCGTGTTTCGACCATCCAGAGCATCGCCGAGAAGACCGGGCGCACCGGCCGGCTGGTCTTCGTCACTGTGCGCCACGAATTGTCGGGCAGCGGCGGCCTGGCTATCGTCGATGAACACGACATCGTCTATCGCGAGGAAACGGGCCAGGGTGCGTCTTCCCGTCCGGGTGATCCTGCGCCGGACAACGCACAATGGACCGAGATCGTCGATCCCGACCCGACGCTGTTGTTCCGCTATTCGGCCCTGACCTTCAACGGCCACCGCATCCACTACGACCGCGAATACGCCACCGGCACCGAAGGCTATGCCGGGCTGGTGGTGCACGGTCCGCTGCTGGCGACGATGATGGTCGGGCTGGCCGGGCGCGCGATCCCGGACAAGCACGTCTCGAAGTTCGAGTTCCGCGGCCAGCGCCCGATCATGGACATCGAGACCTTCACGGTGAACGCCGCGCCCGACGGCGCGGACGCGCTGTCTGTCTGGGTCGCCAATGAAGATGGCATGCTGGCCATGAAAGGCCGCACGGAGTTCGCCTGACATCACGAACTGTCATGCCCGCACTTGTTGCGGGTATCCACGTCCTTCGGCCCCCACCGCAATCGAGGATAAAACTGCCACGTGGATGGCCGGAACAAGTCCGGCCATGACGGTTTTCCTCTAAATCGCGACCAGCTCGCGGATCAGGTCCATGTTTTCCGGTTTCGGCTCGATCTCGCCGCACCGGATGCGTTCCGTCACCTCGACCACCGCGGCGTTGGCTGGGGCGCTCTGGCCCTTTGCCAGCAGTGTGGTGACCACCGCGCCGTTGACGTCGTTGGTCTCGCTCATCCGGTCCTTGTTGTGGTCCATCAGGACAGTGGTGAGCGTGTTGGGCCGGGTGAAGGACATCAGCTTCTCGTGCAGGATTTCGAGGAGCTGGTTGGTGTTCTCCATGTCTTCCGGCGTCAGGCCGAAGATCGGCACAATCGGGTGGCCGCGCACCTTGCCTGCCGACAACGCTTCACCGCCGGTCTTCAGCATCAGTTCGCGCATGCCCGGCAGCTCGACGGCCTTGTCGATGGGCAATCCGGTGAGCGCCGTGGTGGCCAGCGTCATGGCGTTGCTGACCAGCTTCATCCATTTGGCCGCGAGGATGTCGTCCACGATTTCGACCACGCCCGCATGGCGCATGATCTCGGCGATCTCCGGCTCGCGCCCCGCCGTGGCCGGGTCGGCGCTGCCGATGGCGAACCATGACCCGCCGTCGGGCGGGGAGGAGCGCTTGACGATGCCGGGTTCGTGGAGTTCCGAAGCCACCTCGATCACGCAGGCCATGGCCCGCTCGACTCCGACCGCCTCGGCCATGGCCTCGTAGCTAAAGCCGTTCTGCACCCCGACGAGGATGCCGTCCTCGGCCAGATAGGGTTCGATCAGCCGCGACGCCCAGGGCGTGTCATAGGCCTTGAACAGCATCAGGACCACGTCGAAGGGCTCAGTGAAGGTGGCGACGTCACACAGGTGGTAGGCGTCCACCTCCTGGCGGATAGTTTCGTGCTCCATGTTGATGACCGCACCGTTGGCGCGCAGTGCCTCGATATGGGCGGGCCACTGGTCGATCAGCTTCACGTCGAGCCCGGCGCGGACGAGGTCCACGCCGATGGCCGTGCCGTTGGCGCCTGATCCGAGGATCGCGATCTTTTTGCTCATGATGCGTCTAGGTTCAGGGGGAGATGGACTTGCCGTAGCGCCAGCGGAAGATACGCACGTCGGAAAACACGCCGGCCTTGGTCATCGGCTCGTCGCCGACCAGTTTCTCCGCCGCCGCCCGGTCCTCGACCTCGACGATGAACAGGCTGCCGACCAGTGTCTGGCCGTCGTCCGACCGCAACGGACCGTGGGCCACATACTTGTCGATGATCGAGCCCTGGTAGGCGTGGTGATCCGCTGCGCATTCCTTTCGCAGGCGCGCGGCGTCCGGCCCGTCGATGCATTCGCACACGAACATCTGCAGGGCCGGGTCGGGATCGCGGTCGAGCTGGCCGATCCGCTTGGAGCTGATGAAGCGGATGATCTCCGGTTCCTCCAGCATGCCGGCCTTCGCATAGCCGTCGCCCGCCGCATAGGCCTTCGCGGCCGCGCGGTCGTCCGCCTGGACGATGCACATGGTGCCGATGGGCTCGGACCCGTCGTCCTTCAGCAGCGGCCCTGCGAACTGGATGCGGTCCGCATGGGCGCGGACATGGGCGAGGTGCTCGTCCATGGCGGCCTCGCGCTTGTCCTTCCAGTCGGGCTTGTAGTGGCTGCGGATGTAGAACTGGGTCGGGCGCGCCAGGTAGTAGTCCAGCAGCGCCTGGCCCGACAGCCCGTAGCGCGGGTCGTCGGGCCGGTAGCCGCCGGGATTGTCGGCGGTCCTGTGGTCGTCTTCAGCCAATGTCTCCCCCCGATACCGCTCCCGGCCTCAATTACTCGGCGGCTTCGGCCTCATAGAACTGCGAGGCATAGCATCCGCGCCGCTTGAGGCTGGCGATGAACTCTTCCTCGAAGTTGTCCGGCACCGCACCTGTGACCCGCTCGTCGGCCAGCAGCGTTTCCGCCCAGGCCTTGGTCAGCGGGTAATTGTCGATGAGGTTGTTCTTCAGCACCCGGTCCACGAACAGGTGGCGCTGCAGGAAGGGCGCATAGGCGGCGTCCACGAGCGCCAGGTCCGGCCCGTTGAAGTAGGGGCCGTCATTGCCCCGGCCTTCCAGTGCGCCCTCGATCTTGGCGAGCTTTTCGGGCGCGTCGGCCACCGCCTGCTCCATCTCCTCCTTCGACTTGGAGTAGTGGATGGAGCTCATGGCACCGGCGAAGGTTGGCACATAGTCCGTCCAGGCCCGGTTCTTCGCCCGCGCAAGCGGGTCTTCCGGGTGCAGGCGCGGCGGCACCACCTCGTCGAGGTATTCCGCGATGGCGTTGGATTCGAACAGAACCTCGTCGCCGACCTTCAGCACCGGAACCTTGCCGTGGGGCGAGAGTTCCAGGAACCAGTCCGGTTTGTCCTGCAGGTTGATGTAGGTGACGTCGAACTCGATATCTTTAGCACGCAAAAGGATCACGGCGCGCTGGACCCACGGTCAGGTGAACGAACTGATCAGGTGATATTTGACGGTCATGTTGTTTCCCCTTTGGATGGCGAAATCATAGGCGTGCGCAGCGCGTGCGGTCAAAGCGCTGTTGCACGCATCAGGGAGTTTCCGGATCGCGCGGAATACCGGCCATGGCTTCCAGCA
>JAYPPL010000005.1:0-97108 GCA_038131445.1 Alphaproteobacteria bacterium
TCTGCCGATCCAGATTTCCGTGCGGGACAACGGTCCCGGCGTCCCCGCCGATGTGCGTCCGTACCTCTTCGATCCGTTCGTCACGACCAAGAAGAACGGCTCGGGCCTAGGTCTGGCGCTGGTGGCCAAACTGGTCGGCGATCACGGCGGGGTGGTGGACCTCGACAGCGATGAAAACGGGACGGAGTTCAAGGTGATGCTGCCAGTCGATGATACGGTTGGGGGTACGGCACAATGAGCGGTGCGACGATCCTTGTCGCCGATGACGACCGCGGTATCCGAACGGTCCTCAGCCAGGCACTCGGCAGGGCCGGGCACGATGTCCGGACAACGGGAACCGCGGCGAACCTCTGGAAGTGGATTTCCGACGGTGAGGGCGATCTGGTCATCACGGATGTGGTGATGCCGGACGAGAACGGCCTCGACCTCATCCCGCGCATCCGCAAGATCCGCCCTGATCTGCGCATCGTGGTGATGAGTGCGCAGAACACGCTGCTGACCGCCGTTCGTGCCGCCGAGCGCGGCGCTTTCGAATACCTGCCCAAGCCGTTCGACCTCAAGGAAGTGGTCGAGGTGGTGGAACGCGCCCTGTCGGAACGCAAGAACGCGGGTGCGCCAAAGGCATCGCTTCCCGGAGACGGAGAAGAAGACCTCCCGCTGATCGGCCGTTCGGCGGCCATGCAGGACATCTACCGGGTACTCGCGCGCCTGATGAACACCGATCTGACGGTGATGATCACGGGTGAGTCCGGGACCGGCAAGGAATTGGTGGCACGCGCCCTGCACGACTACGGCAAGCGCCGTTACGGCCCCTTTGTGGCGATCAACATGGCGGCGATCCCGCGCGAGCTGATTGAAAGCGAGCTGTTCGGTCACGAGAAAGGTGCGTTCACCGGGGCCACCAACCGCTACGCCGGCCGCTTTGAGCAGGCCGAGGGCGGTACACTGTTCCTCGACGAGATCGGCGATATGCCCATTGAGGCGCAGACGCGCCTGCTGCGCGTTCTGCAGGAGGGCGAATACACCACGGTCGGCGGCCGCACCCCGATTTCGACCAATGTGCGCATTGTCGCCGCGACCCACCGCGATCTGCGCGTAGCCGTGCGTCAGGGACTGTTCCGCGAGGACCTCTACTACAGGCTCAACGTCGTGCCGCTGCGTATCCCGCCATTGCGCGAACGTACCGAGGATATTCCAGAACTGGTCGCGCACTTCCTCTCCAATGCGGAAGCTAGCGGCATGCCGCGCAAAACCTTCGTTCCCGAGGCGGTCGAGCGGCTTCAGAACTATCGCTGGCCGGGCAATGTGCGCGAGCTGGAAAACCTGGTACAGCGCCTCACCGCGCTCTACAGCCAGGACGTGATCAGTGCGGAAACCATCGAGTCGGAGCTGTCGCACTCTTCGCCATCGGGCGAAGGTGAGGCCCGCAACGACGAGGAATCCCTGTCCGACGCGATCGAGCGGCATTTGAGGACGTATTTTTCCGCTCATCGCGACGGACTTCCCGCGGCAGGCCTGTACAACCGTATCCTGCACGAGATGGAGCGCCCGCTGATCACGCTGTCGTTGGAGGTCACTCGCGGCAATCAGGTTCGCGCGGCGAATCTTCTTGGCCTCAACCGGAACACATTGCGTAAGAAAATCCGCGAGTTAGACATTGAAGTCGTGCGGGGCTTAAAATAGCTCGCTCGGTTCACGTTTTCTTCATTAAATGAATGTGGGCGGAACGCGCGCTTTATCGAGCAACTGATGAGCGACGAGATATCTCCCCAGAACTATCAACTCGGACTGCACGTGACGTCCGATAAACCGGCGGAGTACTCCGGCGGCGGTGCCGTTCGCCGCAGCGGCTCCGTGCAGGATGCGCTCGCCTGGAGCCAGCGCGCCGGGATCGCGCGTCGAGTTGCCATCGCGCTAATGATCGCGGCTGTGTTGGCGGGTCTCGGCACCTTCTTCGCATTGACCGGAAACACCAACTTCGGGCTAGGCGACAACGCCCTGTTCGTGTTGCTGGTCATCGACCTTGTGCTGGTACTGGCGCTGGGCGCGGTCGTGCTGATCGCCATGGTCCGCATCTGGGTGCAGCGCCGCGCCGGCCTGGCTGGTGCGCGGATGCATGTCCGCCTGGTCGGGTTGTTCTCGGTCGTGGCCATCACGCCGGCAATCCTGGTGGCAGTATTGGCCGCCCTGTTCTTTAACCTAGTTGTCGAAGCCTGGTTTAGCGAGCGTGTGCGTCAGGCGGTTGAAAGTTCAGTCCTCGTGTCTGAGGCCTATCTGGAAGAACATCGCCAGACCATCCGTGCCGACGCCCTGGGTATTGCGGACGAGTTGAACCGGGTTTGGCCCGGAATCGCGATTGATCTGCAGCGCGCCCGCGAAATTATGGAGGATGAGACCGAACGACGCTCGGTTCCGGGCGCGGTCCTGTTCGACCGCAACGGCGGCGTGATCGCGCGCGCCGGTTTCACATCGTCGCTATTGTTCGACTTGCCGCCGATGCTGGCGGTCGCCGACGCGGCGAATGGCCAGCCCGTCGTGCTAACCAGTGAGAACGAGGATCGGGTGCGCGCACTTGTGGGCCTCAACACCAATCCACAGGCTTTTCTCTATCTCGGGCGTTTCATCGATCCCAATGTGCTGCGCTATCGCGAGATAACCAAAAGCGCTGCCAGCGAATATGCGCAGGCGGAAACCCGACGCTCGCGACTGGAACTCGAACTCGCGGCCATCTTCGCAATTGTGACCCTGTTGCTCCTACTGACATCGGTTGGTGTCGGGCTGGGGTTCGCAAACCGGCTTTCGCGCCCGATTGCGAGCCTTGTCCAGGCGGCTGAGATGGTCCGTTCCGGCAACCTGGGTGTGCAGCTGCAGGAGGCCTCTCGCGTCGATGACGAGATCGGGATGCTGACGCGAGCGTTCAATCGCATGACCCGCCAGCTTGATGAACAGCGCGGCGAGCTCACAGAGGCCAACCGCCAACTGGAAGATAGGCGGCGGTTCACCGAGGCTGTGCTGGCTGGTGTATCCGCAGGGGTGATAGGTCTGGACCGCGCCGGCCGGGTAAGCCTTCCGAATCGCCCTGCGACCGCCCTGCTGGGTATCGGACTGGAAGAACTCATGGGGCGGCCGCTTGGTCAAGCCGTGCCGGAATTCGCCGAAACTGTTGCGCGCGTGATTGCCGAGCCTGATCGGTTGGTCGAGAACGAGATCATGGTGGGAACGGACGGCGAGGTCCGAACGCTGCATGTGCGCATCGCCGCCGAGCGTGATGTGCATCAGGATGTCATTGGCTTCGTGGTCACTTTCGACGATGTGACAGAACTACAATCGGCGCAGCGTAAGGCCGCCTGGGCAGACGTCGCGCGGCGTATCGCCCATGAAATTAAGAACCCGCTGACCCCAATCCAGCTTTCCGCCGAACGCCTGAAACGTAAATATCTCGCCGAGGTCAAATCCGATCCTGAAACATTCGCCCAGTGTACCGATACCATTGTGCGGCAGGTGGGTGATATCGGGCGCATGGTGGACGAATTCTCGTCCTTCGCACGCATGCCAAACGCCGTGCTGGAGGTGGTCGATCTGGCCCGTATCTGCCGCGAGGCCCTTTTCTTGCAACAGCAGGCGTACCGCAAAATTCGCTTTGAGTCGTATCTGCCCGCGGTTGGAGTGAACGCGGAATGTGACGGGGGGCTACTCAACCAGGCGCTCACCAACCTCGTGCAGAATGCCGTGGATGCCATTGAAGGCCGCGAGGATCGCAAGGAAGAGCCGGGGTGGATTTCTTTGACGTTGTCCGAATCCGGGAACAATGCGTCGATTACGGTCGAAGATAACGGGCGGGGTTTGCCTGTGAAAGAACGTGACCGCCTTACGGAGCCTTATGTGACTACGCGAACCAAGGGAACGGGCCTCGGCCTTGCGATTGTGTCAAGGATCGTCGAACAGCACGGTGGAACAATACGACTGGCGGACCGTTCCGAAGGTCCTGGGGCGAATGTTTCGATCACCCTGCCGCGCACCCATGCGCGTGGGCGTACAGAACGGAAAATTGCCGGCGAATAGCAATGGCAGACGAAATTCTGATAGTCGATGACGAAGACGACATTCGTCTGCTGATTTCTGGTGTTTTGCAAGACGAAGGCCACGAAACGCGCGAGGCTGCGAATTCGGAAGGCGCGCTTGAACAGATTGCGGCTCGCCGGCCCAATCTCGTCATCCTCGATATATGGCTCGAAGGCAGCCGCCTGGATGGAATGGAGCTCCTGCATATCATCCGGCGTGAACACCCCGGCCTGCCGGTGGTCATGATCAGCGGGCACGGTTCTATCGAGATGGCGGTCCAGGCGATCAAGATCGGGGCGTATGACTACATCGAGAAGCCGTTCAAAACCGACCGTCTGATTCTGGTGGTCGCGCGCGCCATAGAGGCTGCGCGCTTGCGTCGGGAGAACCGCGAACTGCGCCTGCGCGCTGGTCCGGAAAGCGAAATGGTGGGACAGGTGCCCGCTATCGTCCAGTTGCGTCAGTTAGTGGACAAGGTGGCACCAACAGGCAGCCGAGTTCTGATCCACGGGGCTGCAGGATCGGGTAAGGAAGTCGCCGCGCGGATGATCCATGAGCGTTCACGCCGGGCAGACCAGCCCTTCGTCGTCGTCAATTGTGCTGCAATGGCACCTGAGCGGATGGAGCCGGAACTTTTCGGCCTTGCAGCCGCACGCGCGAGTGACGAGGAGGGGCGCAAGATCGGCCTGTTCGAGCAGGCGCACAACGGGACATTGCTGTTCGATGAGATCGGCGACATGCCGCTAGAGACCCAGGGCAAGATCGTACGGGTGCTGCAAGAACAGACCTTCGAGCCGGTCGGCGGTCGCCAAAAAATCCAGGTCGATGTGCGCGTCGTAGCGACCACAACACGTGATCTTCAGCAGGAAATTTCCGAAGGACGGTTCCGCGAGGATCTCTATTACCGGCTTAACGTCGTGCCGCTGGAAGTGCCGGACCTGTCAGAACGACGAGAGGATATCCCGCGCCTGGCCGAACATTTCATTCGCCGCGCGGCGGAGACCGGGGGTATGCCGCCGCGCCGGATCGGACCCGACGCCATGTCTGCGTTGCAGTCCCATGACTGGCCTGGAAATGTCCGCCAGCTGCGTAATGTCATCGAATGGCTGATGATCATGGCGCCGTCCGACCCGCTTCAGCCGATCCGCGCCGACATGCTGCCGCCGGAATTGAGCGAGCGTACCCCGCGCGCATTGCAAGGGGCTGGTCAGACCGAGTTTCTGAGCCTTTCGCTGCGTGACGCGCGCGAGGAATTCGAGCGCCAGTATCTGGGGGCGCAGATCAATCGTTTCGGTGGTAATGTATCCAAGACGGCAGCCTTTGTCGGAATGGAACGTTCGGCATTGCACCGCAAGCTCAAGTCGCTCGGCGTTCAGGGGCCGACGATACGCAGTACGGACTAGGAGCCGGTATTCAAAGGCCGACAGGGTAAATTCTAAGGCCGTACCGAGACCCGGAACTTCAAATGAAAGCGATTATCTGTGGCGCCGGCCAGGTTGGCTCAAGCATCGCGCGCGAATTGGCCGCGGAGCGTGTGAATGTCACTGTTATCGACCAGAGCCCGGATTTAATCCGACGTATCCGCGACACACTCGATGTCACGGCGATGGTGGGATTCGCTTCTCACCCGGACGTGCTGGAAGCTGCCGGCGCACGCGATGCCGACATGATCGTCGCGGTGACCTTTGCCGATGAAGTGAACATGATCGCCTGCCAGGTTGCGCATTCGCTCTTCGATGTGCCGATGAAAATCGCGCGAGTGCGCGCTCAGAGCTACCGGAATCCTATCTGGTCCGATTTGTTCTCGCGCGATCACATGCCCATTGACGTTATCATCTCGCCGGAAATCGAGGTCGCGCGGGCTATTAGCCGCCGTTTCACTGTGCCTGGCTCGTTCGAAATGATCCCGCTTGCGGAAAACCGCCTGCGCCTGATCGGCGTTCGTTGTGAGGAAGGTTGTCCGATCCTCGGTACGCCGTTGCGCCAGCTCACCACGCTGTTCCCCGATCTGCGTCTGACGACCATCGGTATCATCCGTGAGGGTAAGCCGATCGTACCCAGCGGTGACGACCATCTCGAAGAAGGGGATGAGGTCTATATCGTTGTGGACGCGGAGCATGTGCCGCGTGCCATGGCGGCCTTCGGACACGACGAACAGGAAGCGCGGCGTGTAGTTATCATCGGCGGCGGCAATATCGGCCAGAGCCTGGCCCTCGATATCGAGGACCGCTTTGCAGGTGTGTCCGCCCGGATGATCGAGATCAACAAGGAACACGCGCAGGCTGCGGCGAAGGTGCTGTCGCGCACTACGGTCATCAACGGCGATGCGCTGGACCCAGATATCCTGGGTGAGGCGAATATTAACAAGGCCAGCACCGTTGTCGCCGTAACGAATGATGACGAAGTGAACATCCTGTCTTCGCTGTTGGCCAAACGCTATGGCGCGGAACGCGCCGTGACCCTCGTCAACAGCAATACATACAACCCGCTGCTGGCGCCGCTGGGAATTGATATGGTGGTTAATCCGCGGGTTATCACGGTTTCTACCATCCTTCAGGTGATCCGCCGAGGGCGTATCCGATCGGTACATTCCATCGGAGAGAATTTCGGCGAGGTGATCGAGGCGGAAGCGCTAGAAACCTCTAGCCTTGTCGGGCAGCCGATCAAGGATGCGAAATTGCCTCCGGGAGTGATCGTCGCCGCGCTCATACGCAACGGTGAGGTCATGATGGTCGACAAGGACACGGTGATTGATGTCGGTGACAGTGTCACCTTGTTCGTGACTAAAGAAGCGGTGCGTAAGGTCGAGCGGATGTTCGCTGTACGCCTAGAGTTCTTTTAGACCGTCTGGCTGCTTACGGGGTTTCAAGTGCCGAGGGTTGCTTACGTCAACGGCCGCTACGTCGATCATCGGCTGGCGTGTGTCCATGTGGAGGATCGCGGCTACCAATTCGCAGATGGCGTTTATGAGGTCATTCACCTGTTCCGGAACAGGCTGATCGATGAGGATCCGCATCTGGACCGTCTGGACCGGTCGTTGCGGGAACTAGAGATCCCCTGGCCGATGCACCGCAACGCTATGAAAATCGCCATGCGTGAGATCGTGCGGCGGAATAGTTTCGGGACGGGGCTTTTGTATATCCAGGCGACGCGCGGCGTGGCGCCGCGCAATCACAAGTTCCCCGACCTCGTCCTGCCATCGTTAGTCATGACGGTACGCGCGGTTTCTGAGTTCCCTGATGAAATGCGCGAAAATGGCGTAAAGATCATTACCATCGAGGATATTCGCTGGGGCCGGTGCGATATCAAGTCTGTAGCTTTGCTGCCAAATATCTTGGGAAAGCAGAGTGCCGCTCGGGCGGAGGCCTATGAAGCGTGGATGTATGATTCCAGGGGTTACATTACCGAAGGCACTTCATCCAATGCCTGGATTGTGACGGGGGATGGCGTTCTGGTGACGCGACCTGCCGGGAAGGATATCCTGTGCGGTATCACGCGACAGGCGATCCTCGAACTCGCGAAAGAGCAGGGAATTCCCTTCGAGGAGCGGAAATTCTCACGCGATGAGGCCCTGGAGGCGCGCGAAGTCTTCATGAGCAATTCCTCGCACTTCGTGACACCCGTGACGCGGATCGATGACGCAATCATTGCCAATGGAAAACCGGGTTCCCTGAGTTCCGAGCTGCATGCGCGCTATATTAAATTTATGGAGAGTTTTTCAAAGCTTGTCTGAGTATCCGGAATATTTATGAATATTTTCAGTCGATTGGGCTGGAAACCTGTCTCATTTGACCCATTGTTATGATAGAGTTTTGAAAAGACTGGTTTACATGCGACCCTGCGGTCTGAATCGGATACCCCCAAGAACGAATGATACAACCCACACAAGAATAAAACTGAGGTAAAAAAGATGGCTGCCGAACGGTCACAGAACGTTCAGGACGTGTTCCTGAATAACATTCGCAAGAACAAGACACCCGTGACGATCTTCCTCGTCAACGGTGTGAAGCTGCAGGGGATCGTCACTTGGTTCGACAACTTCTGCGTGCTGCTGCGCCGAGATGCGCATTCGCAGCTCGTATACAAGCACGCAATTTCGACCGTGATGCCGTCTATGCCGGTTCAGTTGTTCGAGCCGGAAATGGACGATCAGGACGCCGAAGCAGCCGAGTAATCGCTCGCCTTGGCGCATAGCGACAATTCAACGAACGGAGCAGATGGCGCGCATATGACGCGCGCCATTGTGTTGCAGCCCGTCCTGCGTGATCGCGGGGTGAAGGCGGACACGCGCGACCCCGAGGTGCTGCTCGAGGAGACGGCCGGGCTCGCACTGGCAATTGGGCTGGAGCTGGCGGCCTGCCGGGCGGTGACGCTCAACCGGCCCCGGCCGGCGACACTATTCGGTGAGGGTGTCGTAGAGGAGGTCGGGGAACGCGTAAAGACCGAGGAAGCCGACCTCGTGATCGTCGGTGGACCACTCTCGCCGGTCCAGCAACGCAATCTGGAACGGGCATGGAAGTGCAAGGTGATCGACCGCACGGGGCTGATCCTCGAGATTTTCGGGACCCGCGCGCGAACCCGTGAGGGTCAACTCCAGGTAGAATTGGCGGCGCTGACCTATCAGCGCAGCAGGCTGGTTCGATCCTGGACCCACCTGGAGCGGCAGCGGGGTGGTTTCGGTTTCGTGGGCGGCCCGGGTGAAAGCCAGATCGAGCTCGACCGTCGGTTGATCGATGATCGTATCGCACGCCTGAAGCGGGAGCTCGATCAGGTTCGCCGGACCCGTGGTTTGCACCGTCAGGCGCGCGCGCGTGTACCGTATCCGCTGGTGGCGCTGGTCGGCTACACAAATGCGGGCAAATCGACCCTGTTCAACCGGCTGACGCAGGCATCCGTATTTGCCGAGGACATGCTCTTCGCCACCCTCGACCCGACCATGCGCCAGCTGGAACTGCCCTCCGGTCGCACGGTGATCCTGTCCGACACGGTGGGGTTCATTTCCGAACTGCCCCACGACCTCGTGGCGGCGTTCCGTGCAACTCTGGAAGAAGTGGTGGCCGCCGATATCATCCTGCATGTCCGCGACGTCGCTGACCCCGACACCGAGGGGCAGCGCCGCGATGTGGAAGAGATCATTCGGAACCTGCTCGTCGCGGAAGATCGCGCGGAGGGCGAAGGTGCACCGGCGCGTATCGAGGTCCTGAACAAGATAGATCTCCTGTCGGCCGTCGAGTATGAGGCGGCAGTCGAACGGGCTGCGCGGTCGCCGGAAATCGTGGCGCTTTCGGCTGTTAGCTGGGAAGGCTGTGACCATTTGCTGGAGGCGATCGACGCTACGCTAGCTGCCGCGGATTCCGTAGCGGAGGTGGGCGTCGATCTCAGCGATGGAGCAACGATTGCCTGGCTCTATCAGCGGGGCGAAGTCCTGTCGCGCCGTGACGAGGGCATGCAGGCCCATATGACGGTACGCCTCGCGCCACGCGACCTGGCACGGTTCACCAAGAAACAAGAAATGGACACCCCAGGCGAATGACGTTTGCCGTTCCTGATACAGACAAGGTCCTCGATCTGGTTCGTGAGGCGGCCGCGGATATAATCCTGCCGCGCTTCCAGTCCCTCGGCGACGGGGAGATCGACGAGAAGGACGGCGGCGAGCTGGTTACGGTCGCGGATATAGAGACGGAGCGCTGGCTGACGGCACGGCTGCCGGACCTGCTGCCGGGCAGCACGGTGGTGGGAGAGGAGGCGGTGTTCGCCGATCCCGCTGTGTTTTCGCGGTTGTCTGGCGAAGCGCCGGTCTGGGTGATCGATCCGATCGACGGCACCTGGAACTTCGCCCATGGACGCCCGATCTTCGGTGTTCTGATCGCGCTGATCCAGAAAGGCCAGGTGCTTGCCGGCTGGATTTACGAGCCGGTGTCGGGCACCACGGTAGTCGGTGTGCGTGGCGATGGTGTGATCTTCGACGGTCAGCGCCTGCGTCTCGAGGATTCCGGTGCCGCGGGCAGCTATGTGGGCACCGCCGCGCGATATCTTTTCGACCGCGCCGAAGCGCGTCCAGACCTGATCGGGCAAATCTACCGGACCAACTGCGCCGGGCACGAATACGTTCTGATCCTGTCGGGTGAGCGGGCCTTCTCGGCCTATACGAAGCTGAAACCCTGGGATCACGCGGCCGGTAGCTTTCTGGTGGTGGAGGCCGGCGGACACAGTGCCCTGCTGGATGAAGGGCGCTACGATGTGGCGAACCCGAGCGGCAATCTGCTCACGGCACGAAGCGAGACGGCATGGCGCGATGTCGCGGTCGTGCTGTCCGACGAAACACTGAACGAATAATGGGGAGTGCATTTCATGTCCGGTTCAAAGAAGACGGCATTCATCGGCTTGGGGGTCATGGGCTATCCGATGGCAGGGCATCTGCGCTCGGCCGGGCACGAGGTAACCGTTTACAACCGCACGGCGGCAAAGGCGGAAAAATGGGCGGGTGAGCATGGCGGCAGCGCCGCGCCGACCCCGCGTGAAGCAGCCTCGGGCGCTGAATATGTTTTCATGTGCGTCGGTAACGACGACGATGTGCGCAGCGTGGTTTTCGGGGATGACGGTGTGCTGGCGGGGATGACGAAGGGCTCAGTCCTTGTCGATCACACCACCGCTTCCGCCGACCTGGCGCGCGAAATGGCGGCGGCGTGCGCCGAAGCCGTGATCGGTTTCCTTGACGCCCCGGTCTCCGGCGGGTCCGCCGGTGCCGAGAATGGCGTGCTGACTGTGATGGTCGGCGGGGATCAGGACGTGTTCGACGGCGCTGCGCCAATCATCGATGCCTATTCGCAAGCCTGCAACCTGATCGGCCCGACGGGCGCGGGGCAACTCGCCAAGATGGTCAACCAGATTTGCATCGCGGGTGTGGTGCAGGGACTGTCGGAAGCCATAAACTTCGGAATGAAAGCCGGTCTCGACATGGAGAAGGTCATCGGAACCATCTCCAAGGGTGCGGCCCAGAGCTGGCAGATGGAAAACCGCTGGGAGACCATGGTCGCGGGCAAGTTCGACTATGGCTTCGCGGTGGACTGGATGCGCAAGGATCTGGGTATCTGCCTTGAGGAAGGTAACCGTATGGGTGCGGGGCTGCCGACCACGGCCCTGATCGACCAGTTTTACTCACATGTGCAGGCCCGCGGTGGGAAGCGCTGGGATACCTCCAGCCTCATTCACCTTCTTGCGAACGACTGACCGGGCAGAAGCTCAGGCCCCGGCTTATCGCGTCGCGCGCGCCCTGAAGCAGATCGCTGAGAGTAGTCTCGTCATTCGCAGCGGGATCGATCACCATCGTATCCATCAACCGTCTCCCCGGCTGTTAGGGCACGGCGCCCTTGCCGTTCGCCCGCATCGGCAACGACGGTAGTGGAACCCGGAGGTTTGTGGGCGGGTTTTGCGCGTGATTTTAAGCACTTGTCGCGCGAAAACCCGTCTAATTTTGATCGGTTTTCGCAGCTTGCCAGCGGCGCTCGTAATCCTCGATCCCGACATCGCGCCCGTCCACGCCGTCTTTCCGCAGGGAATCTTCCACCCGGCGGAAGCGCGTCTCGAACTTTGCGTTGGTGCCGCGCAGCGCGAATTCGGGATCGACTTTCAGGTGGCGCGCGAGGTTCACGCAGGAAAACAGGACATCGCCCATCTCGTCGGCGAGCCGGTCGGGGTTTCCGTTTCCAGCCATCTCGGCCTTCAGCTCGCCGATTTCCTCCTCGATCTTTTCCAGAACCGGGCCGACGCTGGCCCAGTCGAAGCCGACACGCGCGGCGCGCTTCTGGAGCTTTTCGGCGCGCGTCAGTGCAGGCAGGGCGACGGGTACGTCGTCCAGCGCGCTGACGTCTCCGCCGCCGGACTTCTCGGCTTTTTGCGCACGCTCGTCGGCCTTCAGGCTTTCCCATGCATCACGCAGGCCGGTTTCGGGGTCGTGATTCTCCCGGTCGAAGACATGGGGGTGCCGGCGGACCAGTTTGTCGGAGATGGCGGCGGCGACATCTTCGAAATCGAAACCGCCTTCCTCCTCGGACATGCGCGCGTGAAAAACGACCTGCAACAGCAGATCGCCGAGCTCCTCGCGCAGTGCGTCCCGGTCGCCGCGATCGATGGCGTCGGCGACCTCATAGGCCTCCTCGATCGTGTAGGGCGCGATCGAGGCGAAATCCTGCTCCACGTCCCACGGGCATCCCTCGGTCGGATGGCGCAAACGGGCCATGATCTCGATCAGGCGGTCGATATGTCGCTCGGGCATGACGCAGTTCCGATGGCGGGTTTTGAGGATCTGTGCACTCCGTGTAGCTTCAAGGCCGAGTCAGTTCAAAGCGCGCGCGAGGACCTTCCGGAAGACGCGCGGACAGGGGAGACATATGAACGCCAATCACGGGATCGCGCAGCCGGTTCGCCGGCGCGAAGACGTCCGGCTTCTGACCGGAACAGGCCGGTTCGCCGATGACGTAAACCGGGACGGGCAGGCCCACGCAGCCTTCGTGCGCTCGCCGGTCGCGCACGGAAATATCCGTTTCATCGACATTGAGGCGGCGCGGCGCGCGCCCGGTGTGGTTGCCGTCTATACCGGCACGGACCTCGCCGAGGCTGGTGTCGGACACATCGTGGCCCGCTGGCCGCGCTACCAGTCGGCGCAGATCCAGTCGGCCCGCCCGCTTTACACACCGCGTCCGGGGCTGGCGCAGGGCGTGGTGCGCCATGTGGGTGAGGCGGTCGTACTGGTCATCGCCGAGACCGAGGCGCAGGCGCGCGACGCCGCCGATCTCGTGACTCTCGACATCGAGGAGCTGCCTGCGGCCGTCACCATCGCGGATGCCACGGCACCCGGCGCGCCGCTGGTGTGGGAGGCTGCGCCCGGGAATGTCGGCCAGGAATGGCATCGTGGTGACCGCGAGGCGACGGACGCAGCTTTTGCGGCGGCGGCGCATGTGACGCGGCTGTCACTGGTGAACAACCGTCTGGTCGCGACGCCGATGGAGCCGCGCGCAAGCCTGGCCGTATGGGATGCGGCGGAAGAGCGTTTCACCTTCGTTGCGTCGAGCCAGGGCGTGCAGTACTTCATGGAAATCCTGTGCGAACAGGTCTTCGACATTCCGCGTTCGCAGATGCGCGTGCTGACAGGAGACGTGGGCGGCGGCTTCGGGGTGAAGGAGCAGCCTTTTCCGGAAGATATTTCCATCCTGTTCGCCGCACGGGCGCTCGGCCGGCCCGTGAAATGGACAGGGACCCGCGCAGAGCATTTTCTGGGCGATGCCCATGCCCGCGATGCGCTGATCGATGCCTCACTGGCGCTGGACGCCGACGGGAACTTCCTGGCGCTCCGTGTGGCCGTCGATGACGCCATGGGCGCGTACTACGCCTGCAACGGCACCGGCATGCCACTGCGCAACATGCCCAACGGCCTGCCGCTCGTGTACCGCACGCCCGAGGTCGATATCGACGTGCGTCTCGTTCTGACCCATACCAATTCGGTCGGCCCCTACCGGGGCGCGGGCCGCGAGCAGGCGTCCTACATCGTCGAGCGGTTGATCGACCAGGCTGCGCGCGAGACCGGACACGATCCTATTGCGCTGCGCCGGCGCAACATGATCCCTCCGGACTGGATGCCTTACGAGACACCGGTCGGACGTACCTATGATTCCGGGGAATTCGAGGCGGTCCTCGACAAGACCATTTCTCTGGCGGACTGGGACGGCTATGAGGCGCGCGGCGCTGCGAGCGAAGCGTCCGGCAAGATCAGGGGGCGTGGCGTCGCGTCCTATCTGGAATGCATCGGCGGGTTTCCCCATGAGGGCGCCAAGATCGAATTCACCGAAGACGGCCGCATTGATCTGATCGTGGCCAGTCAGAGCCAGGGGCAGGGCCACGAAACCAGCTTTGTGCAGGTGATCGCGGAGCGCCTCGGTATTTCCCCCGACGAGGTGAACTACCGCCAGGGCGACAGCGATATCGCCCCGCTGGGAATCGCAACAATTGCGTCGCGGTCCATGACCATGGCCGGGTCCGCCATCGCGCTCACCAGCGACGCGGTGATCGAGAAGGGCAAGACCGCCGCCGCGCATTTGATGGAAGCGTCGGTCGCGGACATCGAGTTCGCAGCGGGTGTGTTCCGGGTGGCGGGCACGGATCGGGAAATAGGGTTACTCGAACTGGCCCGGCGCGTGCGGACGATCACGGCCGACGGCGTGCCCGACAGCCTGGACAGCGAGGAGGAGTTCGACGCCCCGGAGCAGTATTTTCCAAACGGTTGCCACATCTGTGAGGTCGAGATCGATCCGGATACAGGAGTCGTGGCGGTCGAACGGTATATCGCGGTGGATGACTGCGGCATCGTCATCAACCCGCCCATCGTGCACGGGCAGGTGCATGGAGGGGTCGCGCAGGGTCTGGGACAGGCCCTCATGGAGCAGATCGTCTATGACCGCGAGACAGGCCAGCTCCTGACCGCGTCGTTCATGGACTACACCATGCCCCGGGCGAAGGATCAGCCTGAACTCATCGTCGATGTCCACGAGGTGCCGTCCCCGGCCAACCCGCTGGGCGTGAAGGGGGTAGGGGAAGCCGGGATCGTCGGGGCGCTGCCCGCCGTGATGAATGCTATTGCGGACGCACTGGCGACCAGGGGCAAGGCCATCGATTTCGATATGCCTGCCACGTCGGAGAAGGTCTGGCGCGCGTTGAATGCTTGAGGCACACCGCATCGGGGCATAGGTTTGACGCAAATCGCCGGGAGGAGGGCGGTCATGTCGAGAATCCACAGCAACAGCCCGGGCACGCGGCCCGAAGGCAATGTCGGAACCAAGCGCGTGCGCGAGCGCGACCGGCGCAACTACCGGCATATCGACGTCCGGCCCTACGCCCCCAACCTTGGCGCGGAAGTGCGCGGGATTGATCTCGCGGAGGGATTGTCCGAGGAGCAGTTCGAGGAGGTGCACCACGCCTTCCTCGACAATCAGGTGCTGTTCTTCAAGGAGCAGTCGCCAATCCCGCCGGAGAAGCACGTCGCCATCGGCCGTATGTTCGGCGAGCTGCACTTCCACCCCGCCGCGCCGGGCAAGGACGGATTTCCGGAGATTTTCGAAATACACGCCCACGCGAAATCGAAGATCGCGAATGGCGAGTTCTGGCACTCGGACGTGTCCTGCGACGAAGAACCGCCGCTGGGCACGATGCTGCAGATACAGATCCTGCCGGAATGCGGCGGCGACACCATGTTCGCGGATAGCTACGCCGCCTGGGACGCGCTGTCGGAACCGTTGCGCACCATGCTCGACGGCATGAACGGCATCCACGAGAGCGAGCACATTTATCGCGGGCGCTATTCCGACCGGGGGATGGACGACGCGGGCAAGGTCTATCCGCGCGCGCTGCACCCGGTCGCCCGGACCCATCCGGAAACGGGCCGCAAGGCGCTCTACATCAATCGCGGGTTCACCACCGGCATCGATGGGCTGGAGCTCGACGAGAGCGACGCCCTTCTGGATTTCCTGCTGACGCACAGCGAGAAAGTGGATTTCCAGATCCGCTTTCGCTGGGAAAGGAACGACATGGCGTTCTGGGACAACCGGTGCACCATGCACCGTGCGCTGTGGGATTACTGGCCCGCCGAACGCAAGGGGCACCGGGTCACCATCAAGGGTGACCGTCCGTTCTAGACCGGGGTGGAGACTGAAACGGGCTAGAGGTTGCGCGCATAGAGCGCGAACAGCCGCTCCCAGTGCCGCTCGGCGGCGGGCTTGTCGTAGCACCAGCGGCTCGGGAAGCCGAAACCGTGATGCACGCCGGGATGAATCTCGAGTTCGCCCGGGGTGCCGGCCTTCTCGAACAGGTCCTGCAGTTCCGTCACCATTGGCAGCGGCGCCAGGTCATCGTGCTCGGCGCAGGAGATGTAGGTCTCGCACTTGATCTTGCCGAGATTGAGATGCGGGCTTTCCTCGGCATCGGAAACGATCCAGGTGCCGTAGAAGGAGGCCGCCGCGCCGATCCGTTCGGGATAGCGCGCCGCTGCGGCCAGCGCGTAGGGCCCGCTCATGCAGTAGCCGTGCACGCCGACCTTGCCCGGCCGGGCGGCGTCCGGATTGGCGTCCAGCCAGGCAAACATCGCCGCCACGTCGTCCATGACCGGCGGGATGGTCATCCTGGTGCGTACGGCACGCATGCGTGTGTATTCGGCGCTGTCTTTTTCCAGAACGTCGGGGCCGTACTTGGTGTCGCGCCCGGCGCGGTAATACAGGTTTGGCAGCAAGACGCAGTAGCCGACCGTCGCCAACCGGCGGGCCATGTCATACAGCTCCTCGCGTATTCCCGGTGCATCCATGAGGAACAGCACGGGCGGGCAAGGATCGCCCCGCTCCGGGCGGCAGATAAAGGTCTCCATCGCGCCGTCACCAGTGGGAATATCAAGGACCTGTTCGAGCATGTTGCGCCTAGAGCAAGTTTCGGACGGTGCTGGAGGCCGGGATTTCGCTCCCGCTCACATAGGCCTCATGGTTCTGCTCGATCCGTGCGCGGTCGTACAGGTAATTGACCATCATGCCCGCGGATTGCTGGAATCCCTTCTCCGACGTGTCACCCAGCCAGTTGATGCGTTCGACGCGCGCACCGTTGCTGAGATGGAAGTGCGCGACCGGATCGAGCGCGGTGCCGGAACCCTCGCGCCGCTGATAGAGCAGGTAACCGGCCACGAGGTGCGTCAGCACAGGTTTGAGCGCTTCAGACACGGCTTCGTCTCGGTGCCAGTCCGGGCGGTTCAGCAACGCCAGCAGCACGGAAGCGTCCGCTTCGACATCGCCCGCGACCGCACGGAGCGCGTCTTCCTGTTCGTGGCTCAGGAGGTCTGCACCTTCGGCGATACGGCGTTCCAGCCAGCGCCGGAAACCGGGGATCGGCGACAGGGTGGAGAAGGTCTTCACATTGGGCAGGCGCGCGGACAGGCGTTCGACGACCTGTTTGATGAGGAAGTCCCCGAAGCTGACACCGGACAGACCCGGCTGGGCGTTCGAGATCGAGTAGAAAATCGCTGTGTCGGCCGTTTCCGGGTCCCGGGTGGGCGCGGATTCATCGAGAAGATCCTGCACATTGTCGGCAATGCCGTTCACCAGTGCGACTTCGACGAAAATCAGGGGTTCGTCGGGCATGGACGGGTGGAAGAACGCAAAAAACCGGCGGTCGGATTCAAGCCGGTTCTTCATGTCGTTCCACGACCGGATTTCGTGCACGGCTTCGTAGGCGATCAGCTTTTCCAGGAGGTCGGCCGGCGCGGCCCAGGTGATGCGGTGGAGGACGAGGAAGCCCGCATCGAACCAGGCCGAGAGCACATACTTCAGATCGTCTTCCAGCGGGCGCAGTTCAGGATGGTCGCGCAGTTTCTCGCGAAGGTCTGCACGAAGATCGACCAGAAACTTAATACCGTGTTCCAGGCCGTTGAACTGGCGGAACAATTTCATGCGCGGTGACTGGAGTCGGGTGCGAAGGTTTGCGATCGCGCGGGCATACGCCGTTGGGTCGTCGGCCGCGTCGCGGACCTTCTGCATGGCCGCGTCGAGATGGGCCGCTTCCACGCCGTATTCGTCGGTCAGCAGGCGATAAAAACGCAGCCGGCCTTCCTCGTTCAGGTCCAGGTAACAGCGGGCCAGTTCGGTGGCGTTGGAACGTGCCGAGGCTTCGCCGCCCCGCCCGGAAAGGCTGGCGTCAATCTGCTGCTGCAGGCGTACGAGATCGTCATCCGGGAGGTCCGGGCGTACGGTCAGGCCGTTGCGTGCCGTGAGGCTGGTTGCTCCATCGACCACATCGCGCAGGGCCCGCCTGAGCAACTCGCGCGTGCGTCCGAGAAAACTGCTGGAAACTGTGGTATCGCTCATGACTTCAGGAATGTGAAGAACGGGTCGTTCCGAAGCAAGCACAGCTTTGCGAAAATTTTGTGAAGCGGCGGCAAACCCCGCATATTGCCGACGATCCAATGGAAACATATTTGCCCGGGGTGCCGGAACCGGACGGGAGAGGGAGCGCGGAACGATGGCGGACAAGGAAGTAGCCCTGATTATAGGCGCAGGCGAAGGCCTCAGCGCGTCGCTGGCACGATTGTGTGCCACGCAGGATATGGATGTGGCGGTGGCGGCCCGCAATCCGGCCAAACTGCAAAATTTGTGCGCCGAGACGGGCGCGAAGGCCTATGCCTGCGACGTGGTGGACGGGGCTTCCGTCGATGCCCTGTTCGATGCGGTTGTCGCGGATTTGGGCGTGCCGAACCTCGTGGTGTTCAACCCCAGCGCGCGGGTGCGCGGACCGATCACCGAAGTCGATCGCGATGCCGCCAAGGACGCGATGCTGATCACGGCCTGGGGTGCGTTCGTGGTCGCACAGAAGGCCTCGGCACTGATGCTGGAGCGCGGCAGTGGCTCGATCCTGTTCACCGGTGCTTCGGCGGGCGTGAAGGGCTATCCGAACTCCTCGGTGTTCGCGATGGGCAAGTTCGGCCTGCGCGGGCTGGCTCAGGCGCTGGCGCGCGAACTGCATCCGCAGAACATCCATATCGGCCACTTTGTGATCGACGGCGGCATCCGGAAAGCCGCGGGCGATCCTCGTGCGGCGGACCGGGGCGAGGATGGCATGCTCGATCCCGACGCGATTGCCGAGACCTATCTGCATTTCCACCGCCAGCACCGCAGTTCCTGGTCGTGGGAGATCGAGCTTCGGCCCTGGGTGGAGAAGTTCTAGGACGCTGATCCGTGCGCCTGGGGCTCCTGAAAGCTGCCAGAACGCTGGTGATGGCGCTGTTTTCGCTCACCGCTGCGGCGTTCGTCGGGCTGGCGGTCTATGCCTTCCTGCAATTCGGGCTGTGGTGGCCGGTCCTGTTCGGCTGGACGGGCAACACGCGGATGCTGCTGGCCGTGGTCACGCTGCTGCCGTTCCTGCTGCTGTTCACGAAGCTGAACTGGTCGCGTCCCATGGACTGGCTGGCGGCACGGTTCAACCGGCTTGTGGAGCCGATCGACCGGGCGATCGGGCGGTCTGAGGACTAGTTCGTAGGTTTGATCGTGGCGACGGCGAATGTCGTGGTGAAAGAGGCGCACCAGACCACGACGCTCCCCCAGTCATCGATATCTACCCCGGCGGGAATCCCGTAGTCCTGGGTTCCGGTCAGGCTCTGGAGTTTGCCCAGGGACGTGAATTCCGCCGAGACATCCTCGGGAAACAGCGGGTCGGGCTCTTTCACCAGGTAAACGAAAAGGTCCGGGCCGTCCGCAACCTGCATGTCGATCATCCGGACGGTCATTTCCCCGTTGGCGGCACGCAGTACTGAAAGTGCACCGGATGCACGATGGCGGGCATCGTCGTCCCGGAACGTGCCAGTCGCGATTTCCGATGTATTGCCTGCAATGGCGAGGTGAGGCGCCAGAGTAGCGAGTGCTGCGCCAGTAACCAGAAAACCGCGTCGGTTCATCATTCTGATGCGTTCGGAAGGATCATCACCTTGCCATCGCGCCCGCCCTGCATGGCGTGGGCCACAGCGTCCTTGATCCGGGCGATCGGGTAGGTGGCCTCAATCTTCGCGTGCATGCGGCCTTCGGCGATGTACCCGGCGAGCTCGTCATAGACGGCTTTTCGTTCCTCGCGGGTCGAGTATTTCCGCAGCCACAGCGTCAGCCAGACGCCGACAAGGCTGATTTCCCGGAAAATGATGTCGTCGGGCCAGAGCTGGCAGGGCTTCTTGGATAATAAGCCCGTAATTGGCGATGGTGCCGCCATCGGTGAGGCAGTCGGCGAGGTGCTGGGTGGAGTCTCCGGCCACCGCGTCGATGGCGAGCTTGATCGGTGCGCCTCCGGTGGCTGCCTTCACACGATCGCCAAGGTCTGGACCATCCACGGCGCAGACATCGCCGCCCGCATCGGCCACGAAGCGCTCAAGCCCCTCACGACGAACGACATTGACCGTGTGCAGGCCGTAGATCTTCGCCAGTTGCATGGTGTACTGGCCTACAGCCGAGTTGGCGGCGTTCTGGATCACCCAGTCACCGGGTTCGAGGTCCACAACGGATTTCAGAAGCAGCCACGCCGTGGGCGGGTTTGCCATAATCATGGCGAACTGCAACGGATCCCCGTCATCGGGAAACACGACGAGGATGTCGTCCGCCTTGACCACAACCTGTTGCCGCCAGGTGCCGGAATAGGGCGGGATCATGATGCGCTGGCCGGGCACAACGTTGGTCACCCCCGCGCCGACTTCACGCACGATGCCGATGCCTTCGGCGCCCGGAATTGCAGGAAGTTCTGGCTGAACGCCGTAACCGCCCGCCAGTGTCAGTAGATGAGACGGGTTGATCGCGGCAGCCTCGACGTCGAGCAACACCTCGCCGTCACCGACCGGCTGCGGTTTCCATATCGACCAGTTCGACGACATCGGGCGGGTGTCCCGTTCGCGCGAACTGGACCGCCTTTTTCATTTCAGTCACGGCAAGGGTCCCGGTTGCGGGCTAGGCAGCCGATTTGATGCTGCCTTGCTCATTGTCAACGATCACGGGTGTCTCGAAGATCTCGATGTCGGGATCGGCACCGCAGAGGTTGCGGATGTTCTCACGCCAGGGACCGCCTTCCGCATACACCTTTTCCGCAGCTTCCCGAGTTTCCCAGGTGTACACACCGCCCCGGACGCCGCGCTCCCCGTCATAGAGGAAGTTCTTGCGGATCAGTCCGGGCATGCCTTCAAACCGTCCCGCCGAACCCGCGATGCTCTCGAAGACCTCCTGACGCGAGGCCCCCTTGTTCACGTTGAAGCGAACGATCGCTGTAACCATCGTCATGGCGTTCTCCGTCAGGCTGCGGACTTGATGGCGCCCTGTTCGTTATCGACGACCACGGGGGTCTCGAAGAACGTGATGTCCGGATCGACGCCGTAGAGGTTGCGGATGGCTTCACGCCACGGGCCGTCCTCGGCATAGACCTTCTCGGCCGCTTCACGGTTTTCCCAGGTGTACACACCGCCGCCGACACCGCGCTCTCCATCGAACACGAAGTTCTTGCGCAGCAGACCCGGCATTCCTTCGAATTTCGGCGCGACGTTCTTCATGTTGGTGAAGACCTCGTCACGCGTGGTGCCGTCTTTCACTTTGAACTGGACAAGGGCCGTAATCATCGGTGTTGTCTCCCGATCATTTCCATAAGATGCGGGCATCTTGCGGCAATCGCCGAAAACGCACAACAAGGACCACGCATAGCTGGTCCGCGCATCTACCGGCCCAAACTGGGAGCAGGGCCCCTTGCAGGGTTTCACAACGTCGCGTCCGGCCTGGTTGACCGGCAACATACAGGGCATGCTCTGGATGCTGACGACAGCAGTGCTGATCGTCACCATGCACACGCTGATCCGCCACGTGGCGCAGCAGGGCATGCATCCCTTCGAAATCGGTTTTTTCCGCACATTTTTTGGCGCGCCGGTGGTCATGGTGCTGATCGCGCGCTACGGCTGGAGCATCTTCCGGACCGAGCAGGTCCGGGTGCACGGAATCCGTTCCTTCGGTCACGTGATTGCGATGATGATGTTCTTCCTCGGCCTGTCCATGACACCGTTGGCCACAGCAAACGCGCTGGCGTTCACGGCGCCTCTTTTTGCAGCAGTGCTGGCCGTGCTGGTGCTGGGCGAGACCTTCCGCTGGCGTCGTTCGCTGGCACTGCTGTTCGGCTTTGCGGGCACGCTCGTGATCATTCGGCCCGGCGTCACAGATGTGGGACTGGGCCCGATCCTGATTGTCGGTTCCTCGTTCATCTGGGGGCTGATCCTGATTGTGATCAAGTCGCTCGGCCGACGCGATGCCACACCGACCATTGTCACCTATATGGTCCTGTTCATGTCGCCTCTGGCGCTAATTCCGGCGCTGTTCGTCTGGCAATGGCCGACGACGGAGCAGTACCTGATCTTCCTTTTGATGGGCACGATGGGCACCGTGGCGCATCTCACGCTGACCCAGGCACTGCGCGTCGGTGAGGCGGTGGTGGTGATGCCGATGGATTTTTTCAAACTGGTCTGGGCGGCGGCCCTGGGCTTCATCATCTTCGGCGAACTGCCGGATGTTTACACCTGGGTCGGCGGCGTCATGATCTTCGCCAGCGCAACCTATATCGCCTTGCGCGAGCGTGCCGTAAACAGAGCTCGCATGAAGCAGGAGAATGCGAAGGCATGACGCAGACCGCAAAGATTTCGGCCGTCGCGACGGCCGTTCCAAAACATGTGCTGGACCAGGGGGAGGTCATTGCCCGCTCGCGTGAAATCTTCGCGCCCGATGTACCGGCCTTCGAACGGTTCACGGATGCCTACCGGAACGCAGCCATCGACACGCGCCATTCCTGCATGCCGATCGACTGGTACGCACAAGAACACCCGTTTTCCGAACGCAACGCGCTCTTCATAGAGAACGCGGTCGCGCTGCTGTCGGAGGTGGCGGAAAACATCTTCGCCGAGGCGGGGATCGGGGCCCAGGACATCGACGCGCTTGTCGTGGCGTCCACGACCGGTGTCGCGACCCCCAGCCTCGATGCCTTGCTGATGGAGCGCCTTCCGTTCCGCCGCGACACCCAGCGCCTGCCGATCTTCGGTCTGGGCTGCGGCGGCGGTGTTACGGGGCTGGCGCGTGCGGCGCAGATTGCCATGAGCCGGCCCGATGCGCGGGTCCTATTTCTTCGTGGTCGAACTGTGCGGCCTGACGTTCCGGGTCAATGACACGTCGAAGAGCAACATCATCGCCACGGCGCTGTTCGGTGATGGGGCGGCCGGGGCGCTGCTCGGCTGCAGGCTGGACGGTCCGGCCGTGAAGGCGTGGGGGGAACACACCTGGGCGGGGTCCCTCGACGTCATGGGCTGGGAGGTGACCGACGACGGCCTCGGCGTGCTGTTTTCCCGCGATATCCCGCATCTGGTGCGCACCCGGCTGGGTGAACCGGCCACGCGGTTCCTCGAATCCCAGGGGCTGACGGCCGCCGATATCGCACGCCATGCCTGCCACCCGGGAGGTGCGAAGGTGCTGGACGCGCTGGAAGAGATTTACGGTCTGCAGCCGGGCGGCCTGAAGGCGGCGCGTGAGGTGCTGCGGCAGCACGGGAACATGTCCGCCGCCACAGCGATGTTTGTACTGGCCGAAACTCTTAAAGAAGGCGCGCCGGGCAACTGGCTGATGTCGGCGCTCGGGCCCGGGTTCACGGCCAGCTTCGCGCTGCTGGAGGCGTCATGAGCAACTGGTGCCTGCTGGTCGGGTTCATCGTTCTGCAGCGGCTGATCGAGCTGCTTATCTCGCGGTACAACACGAAGCGTCTTCTCGAAGAAGGCGCGCAAGAGCACGGCGCGCGGCACTATCCGGTCATCGTGGTGCTGCACATGGCGTGGATCGCGAGCCTCGTGATCTTCGTGCCCTACAACGCGCCGCTCAACTGGCTGTTGCTTGCGGTTTTCGTGGTGCTGCAACTGGCGCGCGTGTGGGTGCTGCTGTCGCTCGGGCGGTACTGGACGACGCGCATCATCACGGTACCGGACGAACCGTTGGTCCGGCGCGGCCCGTTCCGCTGGGTCAGCCATCCCAACTACATGGTGGTGGAAGCGGAGATCATCGTGGTGCCGCTGATCGCCGGAGCTTGGGAACTGGCAGTGGTCTTCGGCGCGCTCAATGCGCTGGTGCTGGCCTGGCGCATCCGGATCGAGGAGCAGGCGCTTGTGCCGCGCCGCTATCACGCAAACGGGTCAGGACGCACCCGGATCAGCTGACGGCCCATGTTGCGGCCCTGATAGAGGCCAGCCAGCGCGGCAGGCGCGTTCTCCAGCCCCTCGGCAACATCCTCGCGATAGCGGATTTTCCCTTCGCCGACCCATTTCGCGAGGTCCGCATGGGCATCGCCGTATCGGTCCGCGTAGTCGAAGCACAGAAAGCCCTGCATCCGCAGCCGGCTGACCAGCATGTTGCGCTCCGGGCGCAGGCCGCTCGGCTGCGGTATCCAGGAATCGGTGCCGGCAGTCCCGCAGATGGCGATGCGCCCGTTCAGGTTCATCTGGCCGAGGACGGTATCGAGAATGTCCCCGCCCACATTGTCGAAATAGACGTCGATCCCGTCCGGGCAGGCCTCCCTGAGCGCGGCGGCGAGGTCGTTCGTGGACTTGTAGTCGATGGCCGTGCTGTAGCCGAATTCGTCGGTGCAGATGGCGGTCTTCTCGGTGCCGCCTGCGATCCCGACCGTGCGGCAACCCTTGATGTTGGCGATCTGGCCGACCGCGCTGCCGACCGCGCCGGCGGCCGTGGAGACAAGCACGGTCTCTCCCTCGCGCGGTTGACCGACATCCAGCAGTCCGAAGTAGGCGGTAAAGCCGTTGATGCCCAGAATACCGAGGGCGGTCGAGATCGGGGCGAGCGCGGGATCGACCTTCCGGAATGTCGGGCGATCCGGGTCCGCGACGGCGTATTCGGCCCAGCCGGTGTTGGCGGCGACCACGTCACCCTCCGCGACGTCGGGATGGTTGGATTCGACCACGACGCCGACGCTGAACGCGTTCATCGTCGCACCGGTTTCCACGCTCGCATAGTTGCGCGCCGTGCTGATCCAGCCCTTCATGCCGGGGTCGGCGGACACATAGACATTGTTGATGAGTACTTCGCCCGGGCCGGGAGAGGGCGCGTCGTCCTCGACAAGCTCGAACAGGTCCGTTGTGGGCAGGCCCGTCGCACGCTCGGCGAGGATGACCCGCCGGTTCCTATGCTGTGTCATTCTGATGGTCTCCGTTTCCCCATTCGACCGGCCGGTTCCACGGTGTCGGCCCGCTCGTCTATATTGCCTCGCAATCCCGGACGGGCAAACCGGCCCGATCCGATACGATCCGGAGTGCGAGCATGAAGGCGGCAATGCCCGGCCCCCTGTCGCGGCGCGCGAGCGGTTTCGACCGCTGGCTCGGCGTGATCCTGCTGGCGTCCTTCGCGGCGCTTGTCGCGGGTCTGCTGCTTCCGGCGATCACCATCCGCTCGATGTTCATCGGGCGTGATTTCTCGCTCCTCGACAGCGTGGTGGCCTTCGGTGAACAAGGCGACTGGTTCCTGTTTATCGTGACCTTCGTCTTCACCATCGTCTTCCCGCTTTTCAAGACCGTGACCGGGCTCGCGCTGTGGTTCGTCATCGATGCGACCGGCAGTTTCGCGCGGCCAGTGCTTGGCTGGCTTGCGGCCCTGTCCAAGTGGTCGATGCTTGATGTCTTCATTATCGCGCTAATCGTACTGGTCGCTGACGGGCGGCTGTTGTCGAGCGCGGATATCCGGATTGGAGCGGTGGCGTTTTCCGCCGCCGTGCTGGTTTCGACCTGGGCGACGCGGCGCTTGAGCCTGCTGGCGGGGAACTAGCGCGCCAGCGCGGCGCCTGGTGCGCCCGATGTTCCTGGAATGGTGCCCGACTGACGCGGGGCGACGGTGACGGCCACTTTGCTGCCGCGTAGCATCCGGTCCTCGATCTGAATGGTTGCTGCGCGTTCGCCGCGTGTGAAGGACAAGACGCTGACCTCGGCCTGAACACTCATCACGGGCTCCCACCCGAAATTCAGCATCTGGGTCTGGTAAAGCGCGAATGTCCGGGCCGCGGGCTGACCAACATTCAGAATAATTCGCCCCGTCCAACGGTCGAGGTCGCCGAGGATCAGTGACCTCTCTACGTCGAGAGACGCGTTAGGGGGTATTACAATATCAGTCAGAAGGGAGAAGCTTTTCTCCACACCGGTCTGGTCTGCCGGCGTTGACGGCTGGAGTGGGGCCCCCTGGGAACAGGCGGCTAATGCCAGCAATCCGCCGACACACATGCTACGCAAAAGCCAATATGAGGGCGCGGAATTCATGTTTGATATTTATCAAAGGTCAAAGAGTCGATGCAATCATTGGCCTACATGTTGATATCCGTCGAAAATGGCGCTTTCGGTAAGGTTGGTATTTACTTATTGGCGTCGAGACCGGAATGCAGTTGAAACATGAAGCATCCCCTGCCTGAAGAAATCGCCTGCTATCCCGCGCCCGGCACCGAACGTCAGAGTTCCGGCATGAGGTTGTTTGGCGGTGTCCAATGACGGCGAACAGCGAACGTCCCGCCGACGCACCGTATCGCGGTATTCTGATGATGTGCTTCGCCGTTGCCTGTTTTGCCGCTATGAATGGTTTCGCCAAAGAATTGCGAATTCAGGATCTGCCGGTCGTCGAAATTATCTGGGGGCGGTATTTCTTTCACACGCTGCTGGTGTTGGCCCTGTTCCCCCGACGCATTCCGACATTGCTCGCCGGCTCGGACAAGGCCCTGCAGATAGCGCGCTCGATCCTTGTGCTGCTGGCGACCGGGTGCATGTTCACAGCCGTCGGCCTGATGCCGCTGGCTGATACCGTCGCCATAACCTTCATCGCGCCGCTTCTGATTACCGCCCTGTCAGTCCCGTTCCTGGGTGAGCGTGTCGGTATCCGTCGCTGGATCGCAGTATTCGTCGGTTTCACGGGCATGCTGGTGATTGTTCGACCGGGCGGTGGACTGTTCCAGACGGCCGCGCTGCTGCCTATCGGCGTAACGGTGTTTTACGCCTCTTACCAGATTATCACTCGGCTCATCAGCCACCGGACCGACCCGATCAACACAGTGTTCTACACCGCAATCGTCGGTGGGATAGGGTTATCCTTCGTGGTCCCGTTCTTCTGGCAGACGCCTTCTCTGGAGCAGTGGGGAATGCTTTTTGCCGCAGGCCTGCTTGGCGGATTGGGGCATTGGGCGATCATTATAGCCTACCGACGCGCGGAAGCGCCGCTCGTCGCACCGTTCGCTTATACCGAACTGATCTGGGCCACTATCCTGGGCTTAGTCTTGTTTCAAGATTTTCCGGACGGCTGGACATTCGTCGGTGCCGCTATCATCGCGGGGAGCGGAATTTATATTCTGCAGCGTGAACGCGTCCGACAGGTGCGAAAACCAGAACTTTTAGGTTAGCCCGAGAGCTTAAATCGAGAGAAGTGCATAACGACGACGCGCACCTTTCCCTCGGTTACGCATTCATCTGGCAGAGGTAGGAGGAACGGGCATCGAGTGGTCAAATATCGCGCCGCGCCGGGAGTTTCCCGCCGCGTATTCTGGACGTCGAGTGTTCTTACCCGAATGCAGGACGCTTCCGCAGACCTCGTCAGACACGTGCACGTGCAGGGGACTGCGCGACGGAATCGTTATAAAATCTATAGTCATGAAATCCCAGATTCCCCAGTGGGCGGTACTCCGAAAAGTCCTTTTTTTAGACCCGCAGAGCTCCATTAATCTTGCGGCCATCCGAGCTAATTCAGGAGATATCTGTGGACTAAAAGGCAGATCTGTGTGGGATACAAAAAAAGGCCAGCACGGGTAAGGTGCTGGCCTTCTCAAATTCTGGCTCCGGCGGCAGGACTCGAACCTGCGACCCAGCGATTAACAGTCGCTTGCTCTACCAACTGAGCTACGCCGGATTGGTTGGCGGGCGGTTATAACAAAGACCGGCCAAATCGCAACAGGGCAATCGAACCTGTTTTTCAGGAATATCCGCGAACCCGGTTCGCGATGGACGATGCACCCGCGATCAGGACGCTCATATCCTGACCGGCAAGGACAAAGCGGACTCCAATGGAGATGTATTTCTCCTGCAGTTCCGGGGATGGAACGCCGCCCATGCCCATCCACTTGCCATACTTCTTGCAAGCCGTGGCCACGGTCTCATAGTTCGCGACGATACGATCATGGCCGACTTCACCCGGAATGCCGGAGGCTGCGGACAGATCGTTGGTCCCGATCATCACGACATCGATTCCCTCGACGGCGGCGATTTCATCGGCGTTCTCGATAGCGTGCGGCGTCTCCAGCATTACGATCACTAGCATGGCGTCGTTCATCGCCTTTGCAACGTCGCCCATTGGGGCGCTTCTGAACCCGACCTGCGGCAGGCCACCAACGACGCTACGGTGGCCTTCGGGCGGATAGTGCAGCCGGTCTACGATTTCGCGCGCTTCCTCAGCGCTCTCGCAGGACGGCATTATGATCCCTAGTGCGCCGCCATCGAGCGCGCGCGTGGCCATGGCCATCTCGCCCTTGGGTACGCGCACCAGCGGCGCGATCCCGGCGCTCAGGGCGGCCACGGAAATCTGTGCGGTCTGGTCGAGGGTGAGAGGGCCATGCTCCAGATCGATGAACAGCCAGTCCATGCCGGCGGTTCTCATCATTGTTGCGATGTCACTGGTCCGTGCCAGACGGATGCCGAGCCCAACAGAGATCTCACCTGCTTCAAGGCGCGCGCGCGCCTGGTTCACGATGGTTACCATGTGTCCTGCTTCCTCTCGGATTTTTTTGTGCTCAGCCGACCTGCAGGGCGTCTGCGCCGCGGGTGTAAGTCATGATCCGCTGGGCCGGGTTCCGGTTTACCAGCGGTCGTGCATAGAGCGGGTGGTGGAGGCTGCGCACCTCGTGCTCAACCGCATAGACTGTTTCTCCGGTGTCCGGATCAAAGATGTTCTCGAACCGGTACTGGTGTGGGCCGTCCTCGGCCGTGATCGCGCCATGCGCGCGGAGGTGTTCGTAGGGCCCCGCGAAATCCGAGATGTAAATCTGGATGTGGTGCCCGTCGAAGAGCGGCAGGTCGCGGCTTGTCTCTCGGAAATAAATCGTCTGTTCGAGGCCAGTTGCGACGGCGGCGGCTGGCGCACGGTGGTGAGAGGAGAGCGTGCAGCGTGCACCCATGACCTGTTCGTAGAACCGGGCAATTGCCGGTGCGGTGAACTCGGGAACGTCGAACACCACTTCGGGCATGCCCAGAGACATTCTACCGAATCGCTTGCCCGCCGGACAGCAGCGGATGCGGTTTCCCCAGGGGCAGGTGACGTCGATACGGTCCTTACGCACGGTGAAATCGAAAGCCGAACCCTGAAGCAGGGGACGCGCAGCCTCGAGCCGGCTCTCCAGCTCGTTGAACCAAGGCAGGACCAGCACCGTGTGGCCGCGCAGGACCTGAGTGCCGCGCGAGGGTAGGTGGAACTGATGGCGGCCGATATTGACCCACATGACATCGACCCCGGTCATCATGAAGGGATCGCGAGTCAGCCCGAGGGCGGACATGTAGAAGGAGGTGGCTAGAAGCTGGTCGGGAACGCAAAGATTGATATGCTCGAGATGCACGATGTTCCCTATGTTCTCTCCGGTTCGGTCGAGTTGTGTGCTGGTATTCATAGTTGAAGGGTGCGCTCGAAAGGGGGCTCTGCGCAACTTCCAAGGATGCGGATTATTTGGAGGCCCGGGCCGGAATCGAACCGACGTACAAGGATTTGCAGTCCTCTGCATAGCCACTCTGCCACCGGGCCACCGGATGCGAGCTTTGCGCTGCGGGCGGTTCATATCCCAAAATTCGTGCCGGATTGGAAGCCCTGGATTACGAGACTTGTTGGAATTGTCTTCGATATGGCCACTGAACTATAAGAACACTTTATTTTCTCGGACCCGCGAGGCACGGAACCGATGAGCGAATTCCAAATCGCACGGCGCAACATGGTCGATGGTCAGTTGCGTCCCTCAAAGGTCACGGACGCACGCATTCTGGATGCGATGAGCCAGCTTCCGCGCGAAATGTTCGTTGGCAAATCGCTTCAGGGCATCGCCTATGTAGATGAGGATATCGAGATCGCCGATGACCGATATCTGATTGAACCATTAGTGGTCGCGCGGCTCGTGCAGGCGTTGGACCTGACGAAAGACACTTCCGTCCTCGTGATCGGAGCGGCCACCGGCTATGACGCCGCGCTGATTGGCCGTCTGGCCGGTTCGGTGGTGGCCGTGGAAAGCGATCCCCACCTCGTCAAACAGGCGACGATGGTGATCAACCACCTCGGGATCGACAATGTTGCTGTGGTTGAGGGCGCGCTGCAGAATGGTTTCGCTGAGCAGGGGCCTTATGACGCGATTTTCTTCGGAGGTTCGGTGGCCGAGGTTCCCTCAGGTATCACGGCCCAGCTCGCTCCGAACGGCCGCATGGTGGCCGTGATAGGTGGCGCGGAGAACGGCATTCTCGGCCGTGCGACCCTGATGGCCAAGTTTGATAACAGCCTATCTCGGCGTGCCCTGTTTGATGCTGGAACGCGTCCTCTGCCGGGGTTCGAGAAGGCGCCTGCGTTTGCCTTTTAGAAGGTATTACGTTCTAGAATTGTATTCTGCCAGACGCTCAAGCTCCTTGATTAGGCGAGTGGTATTGGTGGAAAACCCCATAATGGTCAGCGCTTAAAGGAACTGCTGGAGATGGTTGCGACGGCCCGAAAGTATGGTGCAAATGCCTTTGCTATGCTTGTCGTGATTGGACTTGCCGTTCCGGGCGCTTCAGCGGATACGCTGGAAGATGCGCTCGCATTTACCTATGAAACCAATCCCGATATCGCCGCGGCGCGCGCACAGCTGCGGAGTACCGACGAAGAGGTGCCCCAGGCGCTTTCGAATTGGCGCCCGAATGTCGAGATCAACGGCTCCTATGGGTTCCGTAAACGCCAGCGCGATTTTGACACCGGAGTGCAGATCGAAAACACGGATCAGCCGCAGACGATCTCCCTCGATGTTTCGCAAAATCTGTTTCGCGGATTCCGGACGGTTTCGGCAACCGACCGAGCCCGCAATCTGGTTGCCGCCGGCCGGGCCAACCTAATCACGCGTGAACAGACCGTGCTCCTGCAGGGTGTGAAGGCCTACATGAATGTTTTGCGTGATCGGGCGATCCTGGATCTGCGGCGCAACAACGTGCGCGTTCTGCGTCAGCAGCAGCAGGCCACGCGCGACCGATTCGATGTGGGTGAACTCACACGGACCGATGTGGCGCAGGCCGACAGCCGCCTGGCCACGGGGGTCGCCGATGAAACGCGAGCGGAGGGCACACTGAACAGTTCCATCGCTGATTATGTCGAGGTGATCGGCACCGAACCTGGCACGCTTGAGGCGCCGGCGCTGCCGCAGGGGCTTCCGATCAGCGTGGAAGAAGCTGTGGAACTCGCCCGCACCAAAAATCCTGATGTGGTTGCCGCCGACTTCACCGAGCGGGCGGCGCGTGATTTCATAGAGGTGAATTCGGGCCAGTTGCTGCCAGTCCTGACTTTGAATGGCAAGCTCCAAGAAAACCGGGACATCTTTGGCGCGGATACGGATACGTCTGAGCAATCCGTCACCCTCAATCTGAAGGTGCCGCTGTACCAGTCTGGTGAAGTCTATTCACGCACGCGCAAAGCCAAGCAGGTCGCCAATCAGCGCATGCTCGAGTTTGCAGAGAGCTCCCGCCAGGCACAGGAAACGGCGCGCACCAGCTGGGCTGACCTGAATTCCGTACGGGCGCTGATTACTTCGCTTCAGGCCAGCGTCGCTGCTCAGGAAATCGCGTATGAGGGCGTCCAGCAGGAAGCGCAGGTCGGTTCGCGGACGGTTCTCGATGTTCTCGACGCCGAGCAGGAACTGCTCGACGCGCGGGTGAGTCTCGTCGAGGCACAGCGTGACCTGATCGTCGCAGGCTATCAGCTTCTATCCTCGACGGGCCGGCTTACCGCCCTGGACCTGGGTCTGCCGGTGCAGCTTTACAATGCGGTTCGGAACTACGAGGAAGTCGAAGATAAAATCTTCGGCACCGATATTCTGGACGAAAAGCGCTAAGACGCACGCCTGCAGCATCGCGGAGTTCCGAGTTCATGTAATTTTACTCGTTTGGACTCGCCACCAATTACGGTTTCCGTTTAGGCTCTCGTAACTATTTTCGACGGTTATGCACAAATGAGTGAAAAGAACGCCGATCAGCAAGAACCTTCAATAGAGGAAATCCTCGCGTCGGTCCGCCGGATCATTTCGGAGGACGAAGCGGACGAGGATATTCTCGAACTGACCGAGGCGCTCGATGAAGAGCCCGAACCTGAGCGCGAGCCTGAAGAGGTGGAGGATGACCGACTGGTTTCCGATGAGGTTGAGGAAGTGAGTGCGGCGTCGATTTCTGGATTGACGGCGGCGCTCGCCGCGTCGGCTCGTCTGGGTGACGGCGACAAGACACTGGAACAGCTCGTTAAGGAAGTGCTTCGCCCCATTCTCAAGGAATGGCTCGAGGCCAATCTCTCCGAGATAGTCGAGCGCATTGTGCGCGACGAAGTCGAGCGGATCTCCAGCCGCGTCAAGAAATAGCGCGCGCCTCGCTTTCAAGCTTTGGGAACGTTTGGGGGTAGCCGTCGCGGGCCCGCTTCGCTAAACACCTGCGCTCGAAACCCTTGAAACATCCGGCTCCGCCCATGGCCACTTTGGAAAAGACCTACTCGCCCGCTGATATCGAGGGGCGGCTTTACGACCGCTGGGAAAACGCTGATGCGTTCGCCTGCGGGCGTACTCAGAATGCCAGCTACACCATCGTCATTCCCCCGCCGAACGTCACCGGCAGTCTGCACATGGGCCATGCCCTCAACAACACGTTGCAGGACCTGTTGATCCGCTGGAAGCGGATGCAGGGTTTTGACGTGCTGTGGCAGCCGGGCCTCGATCATGCGGGTATTGCGACGCAGATGGTCGTGGAGCGTCGGCTGGGTGAAGCCGGGATCTTGCTCGACCGGGGGCGCCGCCTGGATGACCGCAACGAAAACCTGATTGGCCGCGAAGACTTCATCTCCAAGGTTTGGGAATGGAAGGGTGAGTCCGGAGGGACTATCATCCACCAGCTCAAGCGCCTCGGTGCGTCATGTGACTGGTCGCGTGAACGCTTCACCATGGACGAGGGGCTGTCGCGCGCTGTTCTGAAGGTGTTCGTGGACCTGCATCGTCAAGGTCTGATCTATAAGGACAAACGCCTTGTAAACTGGGATCCGATGCTGCACACCGCGATTTCCGATCTGGAGGTGGTGCAGAAGGAGACCGACGGGAACCTTTGGTTCTTCAAATATCCCATCGAGGGTGAAGCGGGCCGTTTTATCACCGTGGCGACGACCCGCCCCGAGACAATGCTAGGAGATACCGGCGTTGCGGTGCACCCTGAGGACGAGCGCTGGGCGGACGTGATCGGCAAGAACGCGATCCTGCCGATAGTGGGCCGCAAAATCAGGATTGTTTCCGACGAATATGCCGATCCTGAGCAGGGTTCCGGTGCGGTGAAGATCACGCCTGCGCATGACTTCAATGACTTTGAGGTGGGCAAGCGCTGCGATCTCGGCCAGATAAATGTGTTGGATGCGTCGGCCAGCATCGTTATTGACACCGAAGAGTTCCGCTTGGACACGGTGACTAGCGAATGGGGCGATCCCGATTCCGCCATCGCGAAGTACAACGGGATGGAACGCTTCGAGGCTCGCAAGGCCATCGTGGCCGACATGGAAGCGCGCGGTCTTCTGGACAGTATCGAACCGCACAAGCACACGGTACCCTACGGCGACCGTTCCGACGTAGTTATTGAACCCTGGCTGACCGACCAGTGGTATGTAGACGCCGCAACCCTCGCCAAACCGGCAGTGGAGGCTGTGGAGAGACGCGAGACGCGCTTCGTGCCCGAAAACTGGTCGAAGACCTATTTCGAGTGGCTGCGGAACATCCAGCCTTGGTGTATCTCCCGCCAGCTCTGGTGGGGTCATCAGATTCCGGCATGGTACGGCCCAGACCACGAGGTGTTCGTCGCGGAAAGCGAAGAATCTGCTCACGAGGCTGCCAAGGCCCATTACGGCAAGGACGTGGAGCTGGTGCGTGACGAGGACGTACTCGACACCTGGTTCTCTTCGGCGCTGTGGCCGTTCTCCACTCTCGGCTGGCCCGACGAGGCACCCGAAGTGGCGCGCTATTACCCAACCAGCGTGCTGGTTACGGGTTTCGACATCATCTTCTTCTGGGTTGCCCGGATGATGATGATGGGGCTGCACTTTATGAAAGACCCGGACGGCAAGGGGCAGGTGCCGTTCTCCGACGTGTACATTCACGCCCTGGTCCGCGACGAGAAGGGCCAAAAGATGTCCAAGTCGAAGGGCAACGTGATGGACCCGCTAGAACTCATCGACGAGTTCGGGGCTGACGCGCTGCGCTTCACCCTGACGGCCATGGCTGCCATGGGCCGTGATATCAAGCTTGCCACGTCGCGGGTGCAGGGCTACAGAAACTTCGGCACCAAGCTTTGGAACGCCGCGCGCTTCTGTCAGATGAACGAATGCGCCGCCCCGGCGGACTTCGACCCGGCATCGTTGGACCTCACGCTCAACAAGTGGATTGCGGGCGGTGTCGCGGAGACGGCAGCAACCGTGAATAGGGCGCTGGAGGAGTACAAGTTCGACCAAGCTGCAGGCGCGATCTACCAGTTCACCTGGCATACCTTCTGCGATTGGTATGTGGAGTTCGCCAAGCCGGTCCTGCAGGGCGACGACGAGGTCGCCAAGGCCGAGACCCGCGCGACGGCGGGCTGGGTGCTTCAGAACATCCTGAAGATCCTCCACCCGTTCATGCCGTTCATCACAGAAGAACTCTGGGGGAGCTTTGGCGATGGCTCCGATTTTCTTATGCACGCAGCATGGCCGGCCGACGACATTGCGCCGGTGGACGAGGGTGCGAAGGCGGAACTCGACTGGGTGGTGCGCGTCATCACAGAGGTGCGCACGGTGCGTAACGAGCTCAACGTGCCGGCGGGTGCCAAGATCCCGGCCATCCTCAACGGAGCGACTGAACAAACCATGGCGCGGCTTGATCGGAACCGTGACCAGGTGCTGCGGCTCGCCCGTCTTGATAACATTTCTCTTAATTGCGATGTGCCGTCTGGTGCGGTCCAGACCGTGATTGACGAGGCGAGCGTGATCCTGCCGCTGGCGGACGTCATCGATCTGGAGGCTGAGCGCGCGCGCCTGTCGAAAGAGATCGAGAAGCTCGATAAGGAAATCATCGGATACGATAAGAAGCTCGCGAACGAGAACTTCACTTCGCGGGCCCCGGAAGAGGTAGTTGAGGAACAGCGCGAACGCCGTGCCGACGCCGTCGAGACTAAGACCAAGCTGGAAAGCGCACTGGAACGCCTGAAGGCGGCGTAATACATTTTTCTCTTCCGCTTGCTGATGTAGTTCGGCTGGGGGCCTCGACAATCACAAGGTTCCGGCTACGGAGTTCGGTCTCCCGTAACCACAGTTCGTGATCTCTGCGTAGGCAGGGACCCATTCGTTCAGGCGGTTGCCAAGTCAGGCGCCGATGATAATGGACTCCTGCCTTCGTAAGGGGGATGACCGAGTGCGATGCCGGGGTGACGCGTGTCGGTTTTCGGGAGTATTCTCCGCGCCTACACAAACTTATTGGAACCCGGTTTTCGGGAAAGGGGACTTCAGCATGGGGGGAAACACACCGGGCGGCGAGTGGGACAAATCCTTACTACCCAGCCGCCACGTTTCGGTCGGTAACACCTCGGCGCCCCATCGCGCATTCTATTACGCGATGGGTATGACGGAAGAAGAGATCAAGCAGCCTTTCGTCGGCGTCGTGACCACCTGGAACGAGGCCGCGCCCTGCAACATCGCGTTGTCTCGCCAGGCCCAGGCGGCCAAGGCTGGTGTGCGCGAAGCCGGTGGCACACCACGCGAGTTCACCACTATCACCGTGACCGACGGTATCGCCATGGGCCATGATGGCATGCGCTCGTCACTTGTCAGCCGCGAAGTTATCGCGGATTCGACAGAGCTTACCGTACGGGGCCATTCCTATGATGCGCTGGTCGGGCTAGCGGGCTGCGACAAGTCGCTGCCGGGCCTAATGATGGCGATGCTGCGCCTCAATATCCCGTCCGTGTTCATGTATGGCGGCTCGATCCTGCCGGGCCATTTCAAGGGCAAGGATGTCACTATCATCGACGTGTTCGAGGGTGTTGGCGCCAATGCCGCGGGTAATATGTCCGATGCGGATCTGAAGGAGCTGGAATGCGTGGCCTGCCCGTCGGCAGGTGCGTGCGGCGGCCAATTCACGGCTAACACCATGGCCTGCGTTTCCGAGGCGATCGGCCTGGCTTTGCCGCATTCAGCGGGCGCACCGGCAGTCTATGAGAACCGCGACCAGTATGCGGCGGCGAGCGGCCAAGCGGTTATGGAATTAGTGAAGGCCCAGCTTCGTCCGCGCGACATCGCGACCCGCAAGGCATTCGAGAATGCGGCGGCCATCGTGGCTGCGACCGGCGGCTCTACCAATGCCGGCTTGCACCTTCCGGCTATGGCTGCGGAAGCCGGGATCAATTTCGACCTGATGGATGTATGCGAGATCTTCCGCAGGACGCCGTATATCGCCGACCTGAAGCCGGGCGGCCGTTACGTTGCGAAGGACTTGTTTGAGGTCGGCGGAGTCGGAATTGTTATCAAGGAACTGCTCGACGGCGGGTTTATGCACGCTGACTGCATAACCGTGACCGGCAAGACCATCGGAGAGAATTACGGCGGCGTCGATTTCCCGACTGGGCAGGACGTGGTCCGCAAGATCGACAACCCGATCTCGAAGACCGGCGGTGTTGTTGGCCTGATGGGCAACCTCGCCCCGCAGGGCGCGATCGTGAAGATCGCGGGCCTCGCCAACCTCAAGTTCACCGGTCCGGCGCGCGTGTTCGAGCGCGAAGAGGATTGTCTCCAGGCCGTGCTGAACAAGGAGTATGAGGAAGGCGACGTTTTGGTTATTCGCAACGAGGGGCCTAAGGGCGGACCTGGCATGCGCGAAATGCTCTCCACTACGGGTGCGCTTTACGGTCAGGGCATGGGCGACAAGGTGGCACTAATAACTGATGGGCGTTTCTCGGGTGGCACGCGCGGCTTTTGCATCGGCCATGTCGGCCCGGAGGCTGCGGTCGGTGGACCCATCGGCCTGCTCCAGACTGGTGACATAATCACGATCGATGCTGAGAACGGCACGCTGGATGTGGAACTGTCAGACAAGGAGTTGGATGAGCGCCGCGCGAAGTGGCAGCCTTTAAAGACCAATTATCAGTCTGGCACTCTTTGGAAATATGCCCAAACGGTTGGCGATGCGCGCTACGGCGCGACGACCCATCCTGGTGCCCAGGCGGAAACACACGTTTACGCAGATCTGTAATCTCGAGAGGTATCCTTCCCGGAGAGGGGAAAGGCCTGTTTCAGGAATTGTTGTTTGGGACCATGCTCGCCTTACCTTTAGGAGATGATGGTCGCGCGTCTTGTCAGCCATGTCCGGCAGGGCTGGATCGCATACGAATGTGTTAGTTTAATCGAAGGTTTTGCAAATGTGTGAGCCGAACACCTCCCGAAACCCAAGGGTTCGGAAAACCGCCTCCGCGCCTGGTTGATTGAATTTTGCCTTCAATAAGCGGGTGGATGAGACGGCGTAGTTAAATTACGAAACGGCTACTGCACCGAGGATTTCTTAGTCGGGATAAGGCGCTGGACCTGTATCTTTTCCCGGTCAATCAGTTTGCCGACGGTGGGCGAGATATTTTCTTGCCATTCTTCGCTCTGGTAGACCGCCTTGTACAGCCGCTCGCGCTCTTTCTCGGTGTTGAACCGGCGCATCCAGATGTACACCGAGCTGTCGGTCTCGTGTTTGAACGAGCCGGTGATCACCATGCCCTTGGAGACCTGGAAGGGAATGATGACCTCTTCCATGAACTTCAGCCATTCGTCCATTTTGCCGCGGCGTATGTGGTATTGCCGCAATTCGTAAAACGCCATTCTCTCGTTTCCCCCTTTGGAGATTCTGATTTAAGTCCGGATCAGTTGTCTTCTTCGCTGACGGTGACGTCGCTCTCGCCGCTTACCTGCAGCTTGCCGTAATGTGTATAGGACCGCTTCATGTACCAGTCGAAATATTCCCAGTAGGACATCGGTTCCTCGCGCGGCGGATTGTCCGGTCCGACGCAGGTCGGGATGCAGTTGCCGGGCGTATCGAAGCTCGGGTTCACGAAGCAGGCGAAGGAGTAGCGGTCGTTTTCTGCAGGGGGAACGACCCGGTGCGGGGTCGCCCGGAACCGCCAGTTCGTCCAGCGTTCCAAGAAATACCCCATGTTGACCATGATCGAGCCTTCTGGAATATCCGGGAAGAACCAGGTCTCGTCAGTGTCGAGGATTTGGATGCCTTCCTCATTGGCCGGCGGCAGAAAGGTGTTGAACCCGGTGTCGCAATGGGCGTTTGAGCCGAGCTCGCCGTCCTCGAGATCGTTTTTGGGAGGGTATTTGGCGACCCGAAAGTATGTGTAGTGCTCGCGGAAATACGGTTCGAAGAAGTCCGCTGGCATCTCCAGCGAACGGGCCCAGACCGGCAGCAGCGATTTCCCCAGCGCCGAGATGCGCGCCATGTAGTTCTCCGCTGTCGCGCGGAAGCCGGGCACGACCTCTTCGGGCAGCCAGGGCGTGCGGCCGTAGAAGCGCTTGTCTGCAATGACACCCGGATGATCCTCGGGAAAGTCAGTCGCCAGCACCAGGCATTCGACGGTGTTCAGTTTCTTCGAGTTGTGGAACTTCGAATGGGTGGTCAGGCCACCGCGTGCCGGGACATAGCCCTTCTGATCGTGAGTGACGCGCACGGACATCTTGGTCTCGAGTGGAAGGTCGTGAAATTGTTTGGCCGCTTCATGCATCCCCTGTATCAGTTCCGATTCCAGCCCATGGTTCACGATGGCGAGAAAGCCAAGGTTCTCCCAAACGTCTCGCCAGGCCGGCGCGATCTCCTCCACTGCCGCGATGTCCCCCATGCGGGCCTTGCCCACATCGATAACCGGCAGGGGGCGGTGCGGCGCCGCTCGGACAGTGCGTGCGAATTCGGATTCGGATATGTCGTGGACAAGTGACATGGCGACCTCCCGTTGACCCGCAACTATAGGGCGAGCAGACGGGAACACGCCACCATCATGCAACGCAAGCTACCCGCCCGTGATAACAGGTTCCGCGAAAAAATAGACGAAGGCTCCTATCAGCATCACGAGGTACAGAGGGGATAGTGCGCCGATAAAGGCCGGAACCATAATGCGCAGAAACCGGCTCTTTGGCCGAGTGTGATCGTAGGCACGGAAGGAGCACCGCAACACCGGGTAGGTCATGAAGACCAGGGTGAGGAGGCCGATGTTAGTGAACAGGCCTCGTAAGAACGCGGCGACCGGCGGCGGGTTTTCCGGCCATATCAGGAAGATGACCGCGCCGATACCGAAGATCCAGAAGCCAACGGCATAGGCTACGAGCGCAGATCGGAAGCCATGGTCACCGAGGTAGAGCTCAAGCAGGAAGCGCCAGCCACGCACAATGGTGTCCATTTCAGGCGATCTCACACCAGACGGGCGTGTGGTCCGATGCCTTCTGCTTGCCACGTGGACCCTTGTCGATCTCACATGCCGTCAGCCGGTCCGCGGCCTGGGGCGACAGCAGCAGGTGATCGATGCGGATGCCGTTGTCCTTCTGCCAGGCGCCGCCCTGATAGTCCCAGAAGGAATAGACATGGGTCTCGGTATGAAGCGAACGCCAGGCCTCGGTGTAACCGAGGTTCAGCAGGCTCCGAAACTTGGCTAGGGTCTCGGGCCGGAATAACGCGTCGTCGGCCCAGGCGCCGGGGTCGTGCACGTCACCTTCGGAGGGGATAACGTTGTAATCGCCGCCGAGTACGACAGTTTCCTCACTTTTCAGCAGGTCCGACGCATGGGCCGTGAGGCATTCCATCCAGCGCAGTTTGTAGTCGTACTTTTCCCCGGGTGCCGGGTTGCCATTGGGTAGGTAGATTGAGGCGACGCGCGCACCGCGATCACCGGCATCGACCCAGGCCTCGATATAACGGGCCTGATCGTCATCCGCGTTGCCTGGCAGGCCGCGCACCACGTCTGCCAGCGTATGCTTCGACAGGATCGCCACGCCGTTATAGCTCTTCTGGCCGTGGACGGCGCAGTTGTAGCCGCGTTCCTCGATCTCCATCGCCGGGAAGCCGTCATCGACGGTCTTGATCTCCTGCAACAGCGCGACGTCGGGCTTTGCGTCGTCGAGCCATTCGAGGACGTTGGGCAGGCGCGCCTTGATCGAGTTGACATTCCAGGTGGCGATTTTCATGGGCTCGGACGCAGGAAAACGAAAGAGCGCGCAGTTTAGAGCGTCGCGCCCGACTTGCGAAGCGCCGGGGCGGACTAGCGCCCGCCCTCAAGAAAATTGACGATCGAGGCGGTGACCTGGCTGTCGAGGGCGAGGTTTCCGCCGCCGCCGGCCATCAGAACGATCACGCCGCGCGTGGGATTGCTCGTGTGGGCATGAATGAGGTCGTAGGACTGGGTCACACCGTCGCGCACGTGGAGGGTGATAAGCTCACCGCAGGCGTCTTCGGCATGAACCTTTTCGATGCCGACACCGAAGAGGGTCGAAAGAACTGTGAGGAAGGCCGTGAACCGCGTCTGAGAAAACGCCGCGGTCGCCACATGCACCTAATAGACCGAGAAGGAGGAGCCGCAGCCGCAGGACGATGTGGCGTTGGGGTTTTCCAGCATGAAATGGCTGCCACCCAGGGATTCGACGAAGTTCAGAACGCTGCCGTCAATGAACTCAAGCGAGGCTTCATCCACCACGACCGTCACACCGTCCGTCTCGAAGGTACGGTCGTCCTCGTTCACGGCGTCGTCGAAATCGAAGGCGTAGGTGAAGCCCGAGCAGCCGCCGCCATTGACGGTAATGCGCAGCATCTTGCCGCCATTCCCTTCCGACGCGATCAACCCGGTCAGGCGCTCGACCGCGCTGTCACTCAGCCCGATACCGCGCGGCGCACCGCCCGGCGCGCCGGAGTCGTTGGAGATGGATGTTGCGTCACTCATTCGAATCTCGATACGCCAGTGCCCTCAGCTATTTAGTCATGACCCGGCAATTGTCAAATTTACGTTGCATTCGGGCCGTGCGCACATATGTTGCCGCAAATGTCTGTATCCCCCGCAGAATTGAAGCTGACCTCGGCCAGGCACGACTATGGCCCGGTGCTCGCGCCCTATGCATGCGACCCGCTGGCGACGCGCGGGCGGTTGCATGACGAGCCGGAAAGTGGCTACCGGAGCTGCTACCAGCGCGACCGGGACCGGATCATCCATTCCAGCGCCTTCCGCCGTCTGAAGCACAAGACGCAGGTCTTCGTCTATCACGAGGGCGACTACTACCGCACCCGGCTGACCCATTCGCTGGAAGTCGCCCAGATTGCGCGTACCGTCGCGCGGGCGCTCGGGCTGAACGAAGACCTCGCCGAGGCGCTGGCGCTGGCGCATGACTTCGGCCACACGCCCTTCGGCCATGCCGGCGAGGACGCGCTGGACGGGGCCATGGCGCCGTTCGGCGGATTCGACCACAACGCCCAGACGCTGCGTATCCTGACCAAGCTGGAAGAGCGCTATCCGACCTTCGACGGCCTGAACCTGACCTGGGAGACGCTGGAAGGCGTGGTGAAGCACAACGGGCCGCTGACGGGTCACTACGCGGTCAGCGAGCGGGCCTTGCCGGCGGCTATCGAGGAATATGTCGCCGATCACGATCTGGAGCTCGACAGTTTCGCTTGCGCCGAAGCCCAGGTGGCGGCGCTGTCCGACGACATCGCCTACAACAGCCACGACATCGACGACGGCCTGCGCGCCGGGCTGTTCGACCTGGCGGACCTTAGGGAGTTGCCGCTGGTCGGTCCGGCCTTTGCCGAGGTGGAGGCCCGCTATGGCCAGATCGAGCGTCCACGCTACATCCATGCCGGGATCAGCCAGATCATCGGCGCCATGGTGGCAGATGTACTGGCCGAGACGCGCCGCCGTCTCGAGGACGGGGATGTGGGCTCTCCTGAGGACGTCCGCGCGCTCGACCGGCCGGTCGTGGCGTTCTCTCACGAGGTCGGCGAGGCAGACATGGCCGTGAAGGCGTTCCTGTACGAGAACATGTACCGCCATCACCGTGTGAACCGGATGACGTCCAAGGCGCGCCGCGTCGTGAAGGAGATGTTCGACCTTCTGTTCCACGAACCCGATCTATTGCCGGGCGCATGGCGCGCCCGTGCGCAGGAAAAGGACGAGACGGGACGCGCGCGCGTGATCGCCGACTATATCGCCGGCATGACAGACCGCTATGCCCTGGAACTGCACCGGAAGCTGTTTGACCCGGAAGTGCTTTGATGAATGTGTTCAGCGCCTTCAAGGCGAATATTGAAAAAGAAATCGAGCAACTGGTTACCGACGGCAAGTTGCCGGAAGGACTCGATTCTTCGCGGCTTTCAGTCGAGTTGCCGCGGGACCCGACCCATGGCGATCTCTCGACCAATGCGGCGATGGTTTTCGCCAAACCGGCAGGGATGAAGCCGCGCGATCTCGCGGAACTCATCGCCGCGCGTCTCGAGACCTACGATGCCGTCGAAGGCGTCGATGTGGCGGGGCCCGGTTTCATCAACATGCGCCTGTCGGACGGGTTCTGGCGGGAGCGCCTGACCGAAATCCTCGAAGCGGGCACCGACTACGGCACGGTCGAGTATGGGCAGAACCGGCCGGTGAACATCGAATATGTCTCGGCCAATCCGACCGGCCCACTGCATGTGGGCCACGCGCGCGGCGCGGTGGTCGGCGACGTGCTGGCCTCGCTGCTGTCCAAGGCGGGCTTCGACGTCACCCGCGAGTACTACATCAACGACGCGGGCTCGCAGGTCGATGTCCTCGCGCGCTCCGCCTGGCTGCGCTACCGCGAGGCGCTGGGTGAGGACATCGGGGAGATTCCCGAGGGTTTGTATCCCGGCGATTACCTGAAACCGGTTGGCGCCGCGCTGGCCGCGCGTGACGGCGACAAATGGGCGAAGGCCGATGAGGCCGAGTGGCTGTCGCCGGTGCGCGATTTTGCCGTGGCGGCCATGCTGGATCTGATACGGGACGATCTGGCGGCGCTGGGCATTTCCCACGACGTGTTCTCGTCGGAGCGCGAACTGGTGCAGGACGGCGCGGTCGATACGGTGGTCGAGACCCTGAAATCCGACGACCTGATCTATGTGGGCACGCTGGAGCCGCCCAAGGGCAAACTGCCCGACGACTGGGAGGAGCGCCCCCAGACGCTGTTCCGAGCCAGCCAGTTCGGGGATGACACCGACCGTCCGCTGATGAAGTCCGACGGGTCCTGGACCTATTTTGCAAGCGACCTGGCCTACCACCAGGACAAGTTCCGGCGCGGCTTCCCGACCATGATCGACGTGTGGGGTGCGGACCACGGCGGCTATGTAAAGCGCGTGAGCGCCGGTATCAAGGCGCTGGCGGGCCAGGAGGCGAAGCTCGACGTCAAGCTGTGCCAGATGGTGCGGCTGCTCGAGAACGGCGAGCCGGCTAAGATGTCCAAGCGCGCAGGGACATTCGTGACCCTGCGCGATCTCGTGGATGCGGTCGGTAAGAATGTGGTGCGATTTATCATGCTGACCCGCAAGAACGATGCGCCGCTAGACTTCGACCTGGTGAAGGTGCGCGAACAGAGCCGCGACAACCCGGTCTTCTACGTCCAGTACGCCCATGCACGTTGTCATTCAGTCGCGCGGATTGCTACCGAAGCCTTCCCTGGGATGAATTTTGATACGTCGTCGTTGATGGAAGCAGACCTGGATCGTTTGACCGACTCAGATGAGATTGCGTTGATCAGGTCGCTCGCCGCTTGGCCGCGCACCGTGGAAAGTGCTGCGGAAGTGCATGAGCCGCACCGGATTGCGTTTTACCTCTACGAACTTGCTGCGGCGTTCCATGCGCTCTGGAGCAAGGCCCGCGAGGAGCCAGGGCTGCGGTTCGTAATTGCTGACGATGCGGAACTTACGCGGGCACGCATGGCGCTCGTACGTGCCGTGCAGACAGTGATCGCCTCCGGGCTCGGCGTGATGGGCGTGACCCCGGTCGAAGAGTTGCGGGAATGAGGCAGGAACATGAGCGATCAAGAGATCATCGGTCCCAAAGACAGGTTCGACGATCCGTTCGCAGATGCACCCTTTGAGGAACCGCGCAGTGGCATGAGCGCGCGCTCAAAGGTGTTTGCAAGCGGCGCGATGCTGATCGGGGTAATCGCTTTAGGTGCTGTCAGCTGGTACGCCTTCCAACAGGGCTTGCGTTCCGGCACGGAACGTGTTGCCCCGGTCATCCATGCTGAATCCGAGCCCATCAAGCGCAAGCCCGAGGAACCGGGCGGGCTGAACGTGCCCCATCAGGACAAGCTGGTGTTCAACCGGCTGGCTCCGGGCCAGGTTCAGGAGCCGGTCGAACGACTGCTTCCGCCGCCCGAGGAACCCGGCGAACGGCCGCAACCGGCCCCACCGTCTGAGCAGATGCCGCCGCCGCCCGCGGCCCCGGTGGGGTCGGTTGAACCTGCACAGCCACTGCCGCCACCGCCACAACCCCCGGCCAATGCACCGGAGCCATCAGTCGAGACCCGACAGTCCGCAGCACCGCCTGCACCTGCTCCCGAACCAGCGCCTGCCCGCGAACCGGCACCGGCTGCTGCTTTCTCACCTGCTCCGGGCGGAGAATGGAAAATCCAGATTTCCGCCGTGTCCAGCCAGGCCGCGGCCGAAAGCGAGTGGAAGCGCATCCAGTCGCGGCACACTGTTCTGTTGGGGGCACTTAGCTTCAATGTTCAGTCCGTGACGTTGCCAAACGGAACCTTTTACCGGATTCAGGCTGGCCCGCTGGTGGACCGGGACGCCGCGAGTGCCCTGTGTGCCCGGCTCAAGGCGCAGAAACAGGACTGTCTGGTCGTCGCGCCCTGACATGCGGCCGGTAGTTCTCCCAGCGGTGCGTTGAGCTTGCCGCGCGCCGTTATTTTTGCCGTCTCGGGCATGACGCTGACCGAGGAGGAGCGTGCATTCCTGCACGACGCCGACCCGCTAGGTTTCATCTTGTTCGCCCGGAATTGCGAGAGCTCCGATCAGACCCGGACATTGGTCGGTGAGTTGCGTGCTACCGTGGGGCGTGATAACGCGCCGGTCCTGATTGATCAGGAGGGTGGGACGGTAATGCGGCTTCGCCCACCGAACTGGTATGCCGCGCCGGATGCCGAACGGATCGGGCGGCTCTACCTGCGCGATGCGGAGCGTGCCCGCGCCATTGCGCAGGCCGTCGGGGGCCTATTTGGCGCGGAGCTGCGTGACTTGGGGATCGACGTGGATTGCGCGCCCGTTGCCGATCTTAGATGCTCGGAAACCACGGACGCAATTGGCACGCGCGCCTATTCGGACCGGCCGTCGGTCGTAGCCGATCTAGCGGGCTGCATGGCCGAGGGCCTGATGGGGGAGGGTTGTTTACCGATCGTCAAGCACCTGCCAGGACACGGGCGCGCGCGCGATGACAGCCATCGCATGCTGCCGCGTGTCTCTGCCGGGCGCGATGTGCTAAGCACCGAGGACTTTCAGTCGTTCCGCGCGCTCCGCCACCTCCCCCTGGGCATGAGCGCGCATGTTGTGTTCGAGGCTATCGATCCCGGCGAACCCGCTACGACGTCGCGTATTGTGATCGACGACATCATCCGCGGTGAGATCGGGTTCGACGGGTTTTTGTTTTCCGACGACATCTCCATGTCGGCGTTGTCGGGGAGCCATGGTGAACGCGCAGCACGCGTGATCGAGGCCGGGTGCGATGCGGTCCTGCACTGCACAGGAAACATCACGGAGATGTTAGATGTCGCCGCAGCAGTACCGGAACTGTCCAAAGTTGCGCAAAAACGCTGGGCAAAAGCACAGGAAAGCCGCAAGCGACCGGCAAGATGGGGCGCAAAGTCCTACGCTGAAGAATTGGACCGGCTGCTTCGTCACGAGGCGTACTGAACCATATGGACGATATTCTCTATATCGCATCGATCTGGATGCTGCCCGTCCTCCTCGCGATCACCATGCACGAAGCCGCGCATGGCTGGGCGGCATGGAAACTCGGCGACGACACCGCAAAGCAGATGGGGCGGGTGACCTTCAACCCGCTGGCCCATATCGATCCCTTCGGAACGGTCATCCTGCCCGCGATCCTGATCATGGCCGGCGGGGTCCTGTTCGGCTGGGCCAAGCCGGTTCCAGTCGTTTTTTCGCGACTCGGGAACCCGCGGCGCGACATGGTGCTGGTCGCAGCGGCCGGTCCGGGCATCAATATCGGCCTGGCGATCGTCTCCGCGATTAGCCTATATTTTGTCGATCTTCAACGCTCCCTGTTCGATGAGTGGGTCGCACGGAACCTTATAAATTCCATAAATATCAATTTGTTGCTGGCGATCTTTAACATGATCCCGATGCCCCCGCTGGACGGCGGCCGGATCGCCGTCGGGCTGCTGCCCTACAAGCTGGCGGTGCCATTGGCGCGGCTTGAACGCGCGGGTTTGTTTATTCTGATCGGGCTGATCTTTATCCTGCCGATGCTGGGGTCCCAACTGGGTCTGGACCTGAATATCTTCGGCTGGCTGGTCGGCGGTCCCCTAGAGTTTTTGCGCGGCATTCTGCTGGGTGCGCTGGGACAGATATGAGCGACGCGGTCGAGAATTTCGAACAAACGACACCGGATCACGTGGCCGGTGGCGGGGCTGTGGCGTCCTCGCAACTGATCGTCAATCTGGAGGGCTTCGAGGGCCCGCTTGACCTGCTGCTCGCTCTGGCCCGCGACCAGAAGGTCGATCTCACCAAGATTTCCGTGCTGGCGCTCGCGGAACAGTACCTGGCCTACATTCTGGAAGCGCGCCGCCTGCGGCTCGAGATCGCCGCCGACTACCTCGTGATGGCTGCGTGGCTGGCCTATCTGAAGTCGCGCCTGCTGTTGCCGGTTGAGGAAAAGGAAGGCGAGGAGCCGACCGCCGCCGAGATGGCGCTGTCGCTACAGTTCCAGTTGCAGCGTCTGGAGGGGATGCGAAAGGCCGCCGAAGACCTCTTCGCGCGCCCTCTGCTCGGACGCGATGTCTTCAAACGCGGTGAGCCGGAAGGCATTCGCGTGGTGACCAATCCCACCTGGGAAGCCTCGCTTTTCGAGATGCTCGATGCGTATGGCGCGATCCAGCGCCGCGGCAAGGTCGAGACACTGACCATTCAGCAGTTCGAGCTGTTTTCCATGGACGATGCGCTGGGCCGCCTGCGCGCCGTACTCGGAAAGATGCCCGACTGGTCCACGCTGGAAAGTTTCCTGCCTGAGGATTTTCGCGCGGGCCTGCCGAAACGCTCGGCCATCGCGGCGACTTTCGCCGCAAGTCTGGAGCTAGTGCGCGATGGGCACGCCGAAATCCGGCAGGACAGCCGTTTCGGACCGATTTACTTCCGCAGCCGGCCGGATATGGCCCGCGACGCGGTGACGGATCAGCAAAAGGACACCATCCGTGACGATCAATCCTGAACTGGAACCCAACGAGCGCACCGAACTATTGCGCCTGGCTGAGGCCGTCCTTTTTGCCGCGGCCGAGCCGCTGGACGAGGCGTCAATCGCCGCGCAGCTCCCCGAGGGCACCAATGTCAGCGAGATCCTCGATGACCTGCGGCGCCTGTACGCCGGGCGCGGCGTGAATCTGGTCAATACTGCCGGCAAGTGGGCGCTGCGCACCGCACCCGATCTGGCCGACAAGCTGAAGATTGAGCGGGATGTGCAGCGGCGCCTGTCCCGCGCGGCCCATGAAACCCTCGCGGTCGTGGCCTATCACCAGCCCGTGACCCGCGCCGAGATCGAGGAAATCCGTGGCGTCGGCCTCAGCAAGGGTACTATGGACGTACTTCTGGAGGTGGGGTGGATTCGCCCCGGCCGCCGGCGCAACGCGCCTGGTCGCCCGCTGACCTGGGTGACGACCGAAGCGTTCCTGGTCCATTTCGGGTTGGAAAGCCTGAAGGACCTGCCGGGTATTCAGGAGTTGAAGGCAGCGGGTCTGATCGACGCACGCCCGGCGGTAAGTATCTATGCCACCTCGGCGCTTTCGGACGAACTGCCGTTCGAATCCGTGACCGGCGAGTCCGAATCCGAGCCCGAGATGGATGAGCTCCTTGAGAACGAGGACCTTGAAGATATGGCCGAGGAGCCCGACTTCGAGGAAGAACTGGAACTAGAGGACGAGACCGGCACCTGAGTGTGCGTCGCGGTTGCGGCTGAAAATCGAATTCAATAGGTTCCAGCCGACCGCGCGGAGGGCCGCGCGGCGTCTTTTGATGGCGGCGTATCCGTGAACGATCTAGCGATCAAGAATGTTTCGCACAGCTTTGGCAGCCATCTGGCCGTCGATGAGGTGAACCTGTCCATCGCACCGGGCGAACTGGTCTGCCTGGTTGGGCCGTCGGGGTGCGGCAAGACGACCCTGCTGCGCGTGGCTGCCGGTCTGGAAGATCTTCAGGATGGCAGCGTGAGCATCGGTGGCGATGTCATGGCGGACGGCCGTATGTCGGTCCCGCCCGAACAACGCAATGTCGGGCTGGTGTTCCAGGACTATGCGCTGTTCCCGCATCTAACCGTGCGCGGCAACATCGCCTTCGGCCTGCAGGAATTGTCGGGTCCTCAGCGTGACGAGCGCGTGGCGCAGGCGCTGGAGCGGACCGGCATGGTCGAATATTCCGGCGCCTATCCGCATGAGCTTTCCGGTGGGCAGCAGCAACGTGTCGCACTCGCGCGCGCGCTCGCACCGCGCCCGCGCGTGGTTCTCCTCGATGAGCCGTTCTCCGGTCTCGATGCCTCCCTGCGCCACCGGGTGCGCGGTCAGGCCGCACAGATTTTGCGCGACAGCGGGATCGCGACCCTGATGGTGACACATGATCCGGAGGAGGCGATGTACCTCGCCGACCGTATCGCGGTGATGAACCGGGGTGCGATCCGTCAGACGGGAACGCCTGACCAGATCTACCTCGAACCGGCGGATGGTTTCGTGGCGGCGTTCTTCGGCGACGTGAACCGCTTCCACGGGGTCGTCGGGAACGGATCGGTGGAAACACCCCTGGGACCTATCGGTATGAATGGCGCCGTGGCAGGGTGCGAGGTGGAAGTACTGGTGCGGCCAGAGGGCCTGAGCCTCGCGGACGAAGGAGCGCCGGGCACGGTTCTTGCGGCGCGTTTCCTGGGGCGGGGCAGTCTGATTGATGTCCGGGTCGCCGATGGCCCCGAAGGTCTGGTGCGCATTCACATGCCCGGGCGCAAGCTGCCACGCGCGGGCGAGGCCGTGCGCATCGCGCGCGATGATTCCCAGACCTTCGTCTTTAGAATAACGCCGGCTAAATGATTGAGAACGCAGGGGATGCGGGAAAGAAAACCGCAGCCCTAAACATTGCGGGGGCCAAGTCTTTCTGCGATAGTCCGCCCAAAGCCTCCGGACGTCCGGGGATTATTCAGACACAACGGAGTACCGGAACATGGGCTCGTTTTCTATCTGGCATTGGCTCATCGTCCTCGTGGTCGTCCTGGTCCTCTTCGGCGGGCGCGGCAAGATTCCCAGCCTGATGGGCGACGTGGCCAAGGGTATCAAGTCCTTCAAAAGCAATATAAAGGACGAGACGGCTGAATCCGAGAAGATCGAGGAAGGCAGCACCACAGCCGCGCGGGAAGACGAAACGGCCAAGAGCTGACTTTCCGTAACTGTACCGGTCCGGCTTTGTACGGACCGTGAACGGACTTCGCGAACATGTTCGATCTGGGTTGGCCGGAGCTGATGCTCATCATGGTCGTGGCGCTCATCGTCATCGGCCCCAAAGAGCTTCCAAACACCATTCGTACGGTGTCTGCGGTGATGCGCAAGGTCCGCGCTGCAGCGCGTGAGTTCCAGAGCGGGCTCGATGATATCGCGCGCGAATCCGGCCTCGATGACGTGAAGCGCCAGATCGACGATCTCGAGTATTACGACCCGAAAGCCGCGCTCGAAAATATCGCCGAGAGCGACAAGGACCTCCTTGGTCTAGACGACGATCCGGACGCGGAGAACAGCATCCTCGGGCCTCAGTCGAAAACGGAAGCGACAAAAGCCGGTGAGACGGCGTCAAACGAGGCCGAACCCAAAGCATCAGATACGGGATCGCCTCATGACGATAACGCCTTCGTCGAGGCGGTGGCTGTGGAGCCCGAAGTCGAGGGGAAACACGAGGCAGACAACAGCGCCGACGAGCCGGAAAAGCCGGCGGACAAGGCGGCGACATGACCGATACGACAGGCAGCGAGACGCCGGAAAACGAAGGGGCCGGGAACGAAGCACCGGAAGCCGACGCGCCCGAGACTGAGGCGATCGAGGGGTTGGACGACACGCCGGAGAATGACGGTCTCGACGACCGCAAGATGTCCCTGATCGAGCATCTGACCGAACTGCGCCAGCGGCTTATTTATGCCGCCATTGCGTTCGTAGTGGTCTTCCTGGTCTGTTTCTACTTCGCCAACGACTTCTTCAACTTCCTCGTCGCACCGCTCGCGGATGTCTGGCAGACGAGCGATCACCAGCGCCGCCTGATCTACACGGCGATGCACGAGAAGTTCTTCACGAACATCAAGATCGCGTTCTTCGTCGCTGCGTTCATCTCTTTCCCGGTGATCTCGTCTCAGATCTGGATGTTCGTTGCGCCCGGTCTCTACAAGAACGAGAAGAAGGCGTTCCTGCCCTTCCTTCTGGCCACGCCGTTCCTGTTCTTCGGGGGCGGGGCCTTCGTCTATTACTTTGTGATGCCCGTGGCCTGGGAGTTCTTCACCAGCTTCGAGCAACTGGTCGTGGGACAGGGCAAGCTTCCCATCGAACTGGAACCGAAGGTCAACGAGTACCTGTCGCTGGTGATGCGGCTGATCTTCGCCTTCGGGCTGAGCTTCGAGTTGCCGGTGGTGATTTCGCTGCTGGCGCGTGTCGGCATGGTCACGGTTGATGGGCTGAAGAAGAAGCGGCGCTACGCCATCGTCATCGCGTTCATCGCGGCGGCCATCCTGACGCCCCCGGATCCACTGAGCCAGCTCGCGCTCGCCATCCCGATAATCATTCTCTATGAAATCTCGATCATCTGTTCGCGGATGATCGAACGCTCGCGTGCCCGCGCCGAAGCGGAAGCGGCCTGAACTGGACGCGATTCGCGCGCGCACCTATAAGGGCGCGAACCTCAAACCGGCATAAGTCACATGTTTGATCTTAAATGGATTCGTGAGAATCCTGAGGCTCTCGACCGGAGTCTCACGCGGCGCGGCGATGCGCCAGTCTCCGCGCGTGTGCTCGAACTCGACGCGGCCCGCCGCGCGGCCCAGACCCGCCTGCAGGACATGCAACAGCGGCGCAATGCCGCCTCGAAAGAGATCGGCGGGGCCATGAAGGACGGCCGCACCGAAGAGGTCGAAGCACTGAAGGCAGAGGTCGCAAACCTCAAGTCCGATATGGAAGCCGTCGAGGCCGAGGAACGCGCGGCGTCCGACGCGCTCAACGAACTGCTGACGGGCCTTCCGAACATACTGGACGATGACGTCCCCGACGGAAAGGACGAGGCTGACAACCTGGAAGTCCGTGCTCACGGCACCCTGCCGTCGTTCGATTTCGAGCCGAAGCAGCACTTCGATATCGGCGAGGCGCTGGGCCTGATGGACTTCGAAACGGCGGCCGAGCTGTCCGGCTCCCGCTTCGTGCTACTCAAGGGCAGGCTGGCGCGTCTGGAACGCGCGCTCGCGGATTTCATGCTAGATGTGCAGACCGAGGATTACGGCTACACCGAAATCAGCCCGCCGCTGCTGGTGCGCGCCGAGGTGCTGCACGGCACCGGCCAGCTTCCTAAGTTCGGTGAGGATCTGTTCCAGACCACCGACGAACGCTGGCTGATCCCCACCGCCGAGGTGCCGCTGACCAATATGGCCGCCGGCAAGATCCTCGATGACAGCGATTTGCCGATGCGTGTGACTGCGCACACGGCGTGTTTCCGGGCCGAGGCGGGCGCTGCCGGCAAGGACACGCGCGGCATGCTGCGTCAGCACCAGTTCTACAAGGTGGAGCTGGTATCCATCGTGCGACCGGAGGATTCCGACGCCGAACTGGAACGGATGACCGGTTGCGCGGAAGAAATCCTCCAGCGGCTGGGACTGGGCTATCGCGTGGTGAAACTGTGCGCGGGCGACACCGGGTTCGGTGCCGCCAAGACCTACGATCTCGAGGTCTGGATGCCCGGCCAGGACACCTACCGGGAAATCTCCAGTTGCTCGAACACCCGAGCCTTCCAGGCGCGACGCATGAATGCGCGCTACCGCCCGGCGGGCGAGGGGAAAGGGCCGGAATACGTCCACACCCTCAACGGGTCGGGCGTCGCCGTGGGACGCGCGCTGATCGCGGTTCTGGAAAACTATCAGAACGCTGATGGATCGGTGACCATCCCCGAGGTGCTACGTCCGTATATGGGCGGGTTGGAGGCCATCCGCGCCAATGCATGAGTTCCCGCGCAGGCTCGACAAGCTTCGTATCCTGATTTCCAACGACGATGGCGTGCGTGCACCGGGCATTAAGGTGCTGGAACGCATCGCGCGGCAAATTACGGATGATGTCTGGACCTGCGCGCCGCTGAACGAACAGAGCGGGGCGGGACATTCACTGACGTTGCGTTATCCCTTGTGGCTGCGCCGTATCGCCACGCGCCGCTACGCTGTGGAAGGCACGCCGACCGACAGTGTACTGGTTGGCATCCATCATGCTGTGAAGGACCGCAAACCCGATCTCGTACTGTCTGGCATCAACCGCGGCAGCAATATGGGTGAGTTTATCACCTATTCCGGTACCTGTTCGGCGGCGATGGAAGCGACCATCCTGGGCGTACCTGCCATCGCGTTCAGCCAGCAGACCGATTTTGACCGGACCAACACCCACTGGGCGACGGCCGAAAAATACGCGCCGGACCTTATCCGCAAGCTGTGCGCGGCGGGCTGGCCCCAGCGGACATTTATCAACGTGAATTTTCCCGATTGCCCGCCCGACGAGGTGACGGGTGTCGAGGTCACGTCACAGGGTTCGCGCCCGATGGGGGATTCGCTGGTCGAAAGCCGCCATCCGCGCGGCGGACGCTACTTCTGGGTCGGCGCGCTGCCGACACACAGTTCGGGTAAGAAGGGAACAGACCTCGCCGCCGTCGAGGCCAGGCGCATCTCCGTCACGCCCATCGATCTGGATTTCACGAACCGGCGCGCGTTGAAGCCGCTGGCGGCCGCTCTGAGCAAGTCGTGAGCACGCCGGCCCATCGCGCGCGCCTCGTCCTCGCGCTGCGCAGTGCGGGGATCACCGATACGGCGACGTTGTCCGCCATCGAAAGCGTGCCGCGCGAACTCTTCGTGCCGGAAACCTTCATCGACCGCGCCTATGAAGACACAGCACTGCCCATCGGCTACGGCCAGACGCTCAGCCAGCCGCTGGTTGTGGCGACGATGATCCAGGCGCTTGAGCTCAATACAAGGGTCAAACTGCTCGAGGTGGGGACCGGATCCGGCTACCACGCCGCAATTCTGTCCCATTTGTGTCGCCGGGTTTATACGATCGAACGTCACCGGCCCCTGCTGTCGGAAGCCATCAAGCGGTTCGAGGCGCTCGGACTGCACAACGTGACGACAAGGGCAGGCGACGGCATGAAGGGCTGGTCGGAACAGGCACCGTTCGACCGGATCAGTGTGACGGCGGCCGGTGAGGAGCCGCCGCAGTCGCTGCTCGATCAGTTGAAGGTAGGCGGGATCATGCTGATGCCGATCGGTGCGCAAAGCCGTATCCAGCAGCTAATGAAATTCCGCCGGACCGAAGACGGCTACGACAGCCAGGCGATCATGGATGTGCGGTTCGTGCCGCTGCTGCCGGGTCTTGCAAGCGACACGGGAACCTGAGCCTTGCTCATGCATGCCGACATGTTTAGCGCGCTCCGCATGCCGGTCCTTGGGATACTTGCGGCTCTTTTGCTCGCGGCCTGTGCCGGGCCCGGCGGACGGGCCGTGGTCATCGACAAGAGCTATCAGGACCGGAACGACGCACGCGCCACGCCGGGTACCTACATCGTAAAACCTGGAGACACGGTCTATGGCATCGCACAGCGGAACGGTATCTCGACCCGTTCGCTTATCGACTGGAACGGCCTGCGTCCGCCCTACTCGCTGCTGGTCGGCCAGAGCCTGCGCCTGCCGCAAAGTCAGGGCTATGTCGTGCAGCGGGGCGATTCTCTATATGTGATTTCCCGCCGCTTCGGGGTCGATATGGCCAGCCTCGCGCGAGCGAATAAACTGCGCGAGCCCTATACGATCCGGGAGGGGCAGTTGCTGACACTGCCTTCGGGGACGGTCCCGGCCATGGTCCAGACCAGGACAAACCAGCCGCCTCCGTCGTCCTCGAGCCGGGAAAGGGTCGCGACAGCAACTCTTCCAAATGTGAAGCGGCCAGCGTCTATCCGCAAAGAACCGTTCGTTCGTTTTTCTGAGCCGCCTGCAAGTGCGGGAAACGGTTTCGTTTGGCCCGTTGAAGGCCGCGTGGTGTCCCGCTTCGGCGCGAAGGAAGACGGGCTGTTTAATGACGGTGTGAACATCGCCGCCCCGCGTGGCGCGCCGGTGCGAGCCGTTGATAACGGCGTAGTCGCCTATGCGGGTAAGGAAATTCGTGGGTTTGGGAACCTACTGTTGATCAAGCACGAGGGTGGCCTGATTACCGCCTATGCGCACAATGATGCGTTGCTGGTGGCACGTGGCGACAAGGTGACGCGCGGGCAGGTGATCGCAAAGGTCGGCACCAGCGGCGGGGTCGAATCCCCGCAGCTTCATTTCGAGGTGCGTCAAGGCACCCGCGCGGTGGACCCGTCGGCGTATCTGCCGGGTTGATCTAGCTTCTCAGGTCAAGTGGCTTGTTCAGCCGTCCGGCCAGTTCCTGCACATACTGCCAGGCCACACGGCCCGAACGCGCACCGCGTGTGACGGACCATTCCTTGGCCTCGGCGCGAAGCTGTTCACGGTCGATATCGAGACCGAAATGGTCGCAATAGGCCTCGATCATCGCGAAAAAGGTGTCCTGATCGGTGTTGTGGAAACCGAGCCAGAGACCGAATCGGTCTGACAGGGAAACCTTTTCCTCGACGGCCTCCGACGGATTGATCGCCGTGGAGCGTTCGTTCTCGATCATGTCCCGTGCCAGCAGGTGACGGCGGTTTGAGGTGGCGTAGAACACGACGTTTTCGGGTCGGCCCTCGATACCGCCTTCCAGCACGGCCTTGAGGGACTTGTAGCTGGCGTCCGTACCGTCGAAGCTGAGATCGTCGCAAAACAGGATGGCCTGCTTCCCGCCGTCTCGCAGGATCGTAAGCAAGGCAGGCAGGGTGTGGATGTCTTCGCGGTAGATTTCGACTAGTAAGAGCCCGCCTCCGATCTCCGCGTTGATTTCCGCATGCGCTGCCTTTACGAGGCTCGACTTACCCGTGCCCCGCGCGCCCCACAGAAGCGCGTTGTTAGCGGGTAGGTGCTTGGCGAACCGGCGTGTGTTCTCCAGCAGCGTGTCGGCCTGGCGGTTGATCCCCTTTAGCAGGGCCAGAGGCACCCGGTTGACGGCCGGAACGGGCTCCAGCCAACCGGCTTCACTATCCGCATGCCAGACAAACGCCTCGGCGGAAGACAGGTCCGGCGAGGCGTTTTTTTTAGGTGCAATGCGCTCCAGGGCGTCCGCGATACGCGACAGAAGGGGGACGAGGTCCTGCTGGTTCATCCGTAACATTCCAATATTCGATTGAAAACGGGCGGACCCTATCGGTCGAATTGCGGTATTTCAAACGCAATTTAGGCCCAAGCCTGCGTTGCAATTCGAAGGCGCGAAGTTATCATCCGGCGACTTTGAGACAAGATCCCGGGAGGGGAAACATGATCATTACGCCGGCATATGCGCAGGCAGGTGGCGGGGGCGACGCCCTCACATCGTTTCTGCCGATCATCCTGATTTTTGTGATTTTCTATTTTTTGCTGATCCGTCCGCAGCAAAAGAAGATGAAGAACCACCGGGAGATGCTCAGCCGGATCAAACGCGGCGACCGAGTGCTGACTGGCGGCGGTATCCTGGGTACCGTGACGAAGGTTAAGGAAGAGACCGACGAGGTAACGGTCGAGATCGCCGATGACGTGCGAGTCGATATACTGCGGGGCACGATTTCGGACGTGATCAGCGGTCCGGGTGGTGTGAAAGGCAGCGATGCGAACCAGCCGGCCGGCAAGGGCGGCCCGACGGTTGTTGGCCCTGCGGCTAACGATGGCGGGTCCAAGGGTCTGCTCGGCGGTTTATTCGGCGGCCGCAAGTAGTTTCGAACCGGAAGGCATAGGCATATGGTCAATTATCCGCGTTGGGCGATGATCGTCACGGTCGTCGTCTCGCTTCTGGGCGTGATCTATGCCTCGCCGAATTTCCTGCTGTCGGCCGACCAGGCCGAGCACGATGCGAGCCTGCTGCCGACCAAACAGATGAACCTCGGTCTCGACTTGCAGGGCGGCTCGTCGCTTCTGCTGGATGTGGATATCAGCTCCGCAATCCAGGAAATGCTGGAATCGGTCGAATCATCCGTGCGGCGCGAACTTCGCCCGCGCGGCGGCAAGCGGATTGGCTATGAGAATCTGCGCGTCGATGGCGAGACGGTCCGCTTCAATGTTCGCGATCCTGCCGACATCGACGAAGCGCGAGATCGCGTGTCGGGGATTGAGAGTGGGTTCGAGCTTAATGTCATCGGTGCCAGCTTCATCCTCAGCATGAGCGAGACAGCCCGCAATGAACGGCGCCAGACCGTAATGGAGCAGGCGCGTGAGATCGTCGGGCGTCGCGTCAATGAGCTGGGGGTAACTGAGCCGACGATCCAGCAGCAGGGCGAGGAACGAATCCTTGTTCAGGTGCCGGGCCTCGACGACCCGGAAGAGCTCAAGGCTATCCTCGGCAAGACGGCCAAGATGACGTTCCATCTTGTGGATGAAGATGCGAATCTTCAGGAAGCGCTTAACGGGCGTGTGCCTCCCGGTGCCTATTTGCGTTTTGGACCGGAGGACGAAGGCCGGTTGCCTTACATCGTGAAGCGAGAGGTGATTGTCAGCGGCGAACATCTGGTCGATTCCCAGCCCAGCTTTCAGGATGGCCAGCCCATCGTGACCTTCCGTTTCGACACCGTCGGTGCTCGCCTTTTCGGTGATGCCACCCAGAACAATGTTGGTACGCGTCTAGCGATCCTCCTCGACAACGACGTCATCAGCGCACCCGTGATCCGTAGTGCCATTCTCGGCGGTAGCGGCATCATCACCGGCCGTTTTACGGTACAGGAAGTCAATAATCTGTCGCTCCTGCTGCGTGCGGGTGCGTTGCCGGCGCCTATGACGGTCCTCGAAGAGCGTACGGTCGGCCCTGGGCTCGGGCAAGATTCAATCGAGGCGGGTAAGGTCGCCAGCGTCATTGGCATGATCGCCGTTGTGGCATTCATGATTGCGAGCTACGGCCTGTTTGGTGTGATGGCGGCTGTCGCATTGTTATTCAATTTGTCGCTGATCGTGGCGCTGCTCTCGCTGGTGCAGGCGACACTGACCCTTCCGGGTATCGCGGGCATCGTGTTGACAATCGGCATGGCCGTGGACGCCAATGTGCTCATTCTGGAGCGAATACGCGAGGAAACGCGCAACGGTCGAACGCCGATATCCGCCATCGATGCGGGTTATCGGCGCGCACTGACCACGATCATCGATTCCAACCTCACTACACTGATCGCCGCGATCCTGCTGTTCCAGTTTGGGACCGGCCCGATCAAGGGCTTCGCCGTCACGCTGTCCATAGGTATCCTGACATCGATGTTCACCGCACTGATGCTGACCCGCCTTTTCGTCGTGGTGTGGTTGCGGCGAACGCGCCCGCAGAAGCTTGCGATCTAGGGGGCGCGGAAGATGTTCAAGCTCAATATCGTACCCGAGAACACGAACGTTAATTTCGTCGGCGCACGGCGGATCGCCTATCCGTTATCGGTCCTTCTGATCCTCGCATCCATCGCAGCATTTGCCATCCAAGGGCTGAACTTCGGCATCGATTTCCGCGGCGGCATCCTGATCGAGGTCAAGACCCAAGGCCCCGCAGACGTGGAGCAACTGCGTTCGGATATCGGCGGTCTCGGCCTGGGTGAAGTCCAGATCCAGGAATTCGGGCAGCCTGACGATGTCCTCATCCGCGTACAGCAGCAGGACGGTGAGGAAGCCGAGCAAATTCGTGCCATCGAGACCATCAAAAACGCGCTCGGCGACCAGGTGGTCGAATACCGGCGAACCGAGTTCGTCGGACCGACCGTGGGTGCGGAGCTTATTGAATCCGCGATCTGGGCGGTAACTCTCGCGATCGGCGCAATCCTGATCTACATCTGGTTCCGTTTCGAATGGCAGTTTGGTGTGGGAGCGGTGATCGCGCTGACCCATGACGTCATCACGACCATCGGTCTGTTCGCGGTCACCCAGTTGGAGTTCAACCTTGCGACTGTGGCGGCAATTCTGACCATCGCAGGTTATTCGATCAATGATACGGTTGTGATCTACGATCGTGTGCGTGAGGAACTGCGCCGCTACAAAAAGATGGACATGTTCGCGCTGCTCAACCTTGCCGCGAACCGGACCCTGTCGCGTACCTTCATGACGAGTGTGACGACCCTGATCGCACTCATCGCGCTTGCGATCTTCGGTGGCTCGATCATCCGCGACTTCTCTATTGCCATGATCTGGGGTGTGGTGATCGGGACCTATTCCTCCGTATTCGTCGCGGTGCCGATCCTTCTGGTGCTCAATCTCAGCCGTGAGGCGCTTTCTGCCGGCCTTGACGGGGGGGGTGGGGAGAGGGGCGACACGGATGCGTCCGAGAATGGCTCCGAAAGCCGGTCGTGAGCGGGTCCATAAACACCGGCGGTCATCAGTATCAGATTGTTGAAGCCTACGGGCCGCTACGGTTCCGGGTCTCCGGAACTGTGCATCAAACTTCTGTGATTGTCTTTCCCGAAGAGACGGTAACCTGGCCGGTTGAATCATTTGCGTCGCTGGTGGAAGGGGATTTTGACGCAGTGATTGAGCGGGCCGGCGATATCGAGATACTTCTGCTTGGCTGCGGTGCACGTATGGAACTTGTCCCGCGCGCGTTTCGCGATCATCTGCGTGCCTCCGGCGTGATCATCGAACCGATGGACACCGGTGCGGCGGCGCGAACCTTCAACTTGCTGCTGTCAGAGGACCGCAAGGTCTCGGCAGCCTTGATCGTCCTTCCCGAAGAGACAGACACACAATAAAAACGGGGCCCGAAGGGCCCCGCTCTGTTTGATGAGAGTGTATTCGATCAGAACGGCGGGTTCTGGGCCGCCACCATTCCGTAGAGCATGGGAATCGAAAGCAGGGTGTTTGTTCGCGAGAACAGCATCGCCGTCCGTGCCGAACCCGGCTTCTTCTCTGCCGGAGCATCTACAATGCCCAGCGCGATCTTCTGATTGGGCCAGATCACAAACCAGACATTGAATGCCATAATAAGACCGAACCACATGGCGATACCGAGCATGGCTGTCGTCGCGCTGCCATCATTCAGGCCGATGGCAAGTGCATTACCTAGATAGCCGTTCATCCAGGCAAGGATAAGGCCGAACAAGACCGTCGAGGCGGCGCCCCAGCGGAACCAGAACAAAACGGCCGGTGCGATATGTTTTCCAATGGCTGGCTTCAACTCATCCGGAATTTTCGGCATGGTCGGGACCTGGACGAAGTTCAGGTACCAGAGCAGGCCAATCCACATTACACCGCTGACAACATGGAGCCAGCGAATGAGATGCAGAAGAAAAGGGTCGTCGATCATCATTTTCTATCTCCCCTGCGCCTAGCTGCCGATACCTTGGGCGACGAGCACCATGATGACGGTCAGGACAACCCCCATCACGATAGTCGTCGGAAGCGACTCCAACGGGTTTTTCATTGAGTTTCCCCCTCTTTGGTTACCCGACTCGATTATAGCAAATCGGGAGCAACAAACCTACGCAGTCCGCAAAAGTCCGTGAAACACAGAATGATTCGCGTGCGATGGAGCTGAACGAAAGTTATTCCTACTGCCTGGAGGAAGTCCGGCGGCATGACCATGACCGTTATCTAACGACCCTGTTCCTGCCGCCTTCTGCCCGCACGCATGCTCTCGCACTGTATGCGTTCAACCTTGAGGTAGCCCGAACGCGTGAGATCGTCAGCGAACCTCTGCTGGGGCAGATCCGGCTGCAATGGTGGCGCGAGACCATTGAGGGCATTTTCGAGGGCACGCCGCGCGAACACCCTGTCGTCGCGGCCCTGAGCGCTACAATCGCGGCCTGCGCTGTACCTCGAAAGGAGCTTGAGGCTCTGGTCGATGCCCGAGAGGCGGACATGGCAGGCAGTCCGCTGGCAGACCTCGCCGCGCTTGAGCACTACGCGGAAGAAACGGCGGGTGCTCTTTCCCGGACAGTGATGGAAGCTGTGACCGATGCGGATGTGGGTTCGATCGCCGCCCGAGCGGCGCAGGCTGTTGGAACGGCATGGGCGCTGACGGGGTTGGCCCGTTCAGTGGCGTTCCACGCGCGGCACCATCGCCTCTATATCCCCGACGACCTTATCAGTGAGTTCGAGGTTGAGCGGCGGCGTTTGTTCGACCTGCAACCTTCGGCACAGTTAAACAGTGCGGTCGCGCGGATTGCCGAACGGGCGCAGGTGCATCTCGACCGGGCGCGGGCAGAATGTGGGGGTCTCTCAAAGGTCCAGAGGCGCTTACTCCTCTTGGCGACGCTGGCAGACCGCCATATTGCACGCATGCGCGCGGCGGGGTTCGACCCGTTCGCATTTGAGGAGACACCCGCTCCCGAAACGCTGCGGCTGGCATGGACAGCGTTCCGGGGCGGTTACTAAAAAGGCCTACTCGGCGGCGTCGCGGGCGTCGTGTTGGCCGGCCTCGAACGTCACACCGATCCCGCGTAGCTTGTCGAGAATGTCGTTTCCGAACTCTGTGGCCAGGCGATCCGCCTCGATCTGCGGATGGTCGATATCGTTGAAGGCTTCCTCGGAATCGCCGTTGATGAACACTAGGAGATGCGCTGTCTGGTCACTGACGTTCTCGAACCGGCGGACGACGCGCGGCGGCACAGCGATCATGTCCCACGGGTCGAGGAAGATCTCGTTCTCGCCCTGATCGCCCCACTGAATTTTGAACCGGCCGTCTAGGCAGAAGAACGTTTCGCGGGTGAACTGATGGGCGTGGAGCAGGGGTCCGTCGCCGGGAGGACACTCGGCGATGATCACACTCATCTTGTCTTCGGTGGTCACTGCCGGGGCCTGGGCCATCGGGCCGCCCTGGTTTTCCGGCGACATCAGAAGATACAGCGTCCGCGCGGTCATTGTTTCATAGACTTCCCTTGGGATGCCCTTGTCGGCGTCATATGCAGCGCTCTGCGGTTTCAGCTGCTTGAAGCGGGCGATGCGGGAGTTCATCTCCCCGGGCGTGAAATTCACAGTTTTCATAGCTTCCTCTGTTTTCTTGTTTCTGAGCGATTTGCCGCCCTCACACCATCGGATGGGCCCTTAAGTTCCACGATGTTATCCTCGGGGTCTAGGCAGTAGATACTTGGGCCCGAGCCCTCTGCGCCGTAGCGGTCACCGGATTCCACAATGGTGACGTTATGGGCAGCCAGATGCGCGCGCAACGCCTCATCGTCGAAGGGCGTGATCTGGATCGCGAAATGGTCGAGGTTCCGCCCTTCCTGTCCGGGCGCGACACCACCGCGTTGACCCAGCTTGCCATCAACCGTGATCAGGTCAACGAGGTGCGCACCGACGCGGATCTGCAACAGGCCTACGGGTTCATTGTGCCGGTCCACCGTGCCGCCGATGACGTCGCAGTAGAACCGGGCCATGGTGTCGTGGTCCCTACAGCGGATAACAAGATGATCGAGGCCGATCATGTCATATGGCGGTCTGGAATTCATGGGGGTGTCCTCCGTCCGCGCAAGCGTAGCACGACCACGAACCCGCTGTGGCGTTCACTCGATGGAAGTTCTGAATGCAGTTTCTCAAAATGCTCAATGTTGAGTAGGCTGAGGAATTCTTTGGCCGTGACTCTTTCTGTGAACATCATCTCCTCTGCCTTCGGACCACCCTTGCCGTAGCCGAGGTAGTCGGGCGCGAAGCCTTCCAGGAGGGGGAACTCGCCGGGCTTCAGTGTGCGATCGACCTTGCTGTGAATGTCCGCCCGGACGGCGGGATCGCCATCTAAGAACGCTAGTACGATCAGGTCGTACACGCTTGCAGGCGTCTCCCGATCCCGAAAGTCGACGGTGACCATGGTCATCTCGACATCCCGTGTCGCACTAGTCCACCGGCCTTTTCCGCACCGACGGGTGAGGCATCCACCGTCGTGACGCCCAGCCCGCGCCGGGCCGGCCAGACACCGTTGCGGCCTTCGCCGTCACCCGGCAGCAAGGCTTTCATACCCGCCGTCAGCAGCCCGGCATTCTCTGCGAGCCACTGGTTGGGCTCCTCGCCGAAGACATAGCCGGCATCGGTATAGCGCGCGTCCCAGAAGGCGCCGGGGTCCGAACGGTCGGAAGGTGGCTGTTCGTTCATCGGATCACTCCGCAGCGGCCGGCGTGTCATCGTACCAGCGAGAAATGTCATCCAGGGCGCGCCGGGCGGTCAATTGCCGCCGTGCAACCTTGCGCTCCTTGCGCTTCACACTCGACATCGCGCCCTCATCAAGCGGTGGAAACAGGCCGAAATTGACGTTCATGGGCTGGAAGGTCTCATCATCGGCACCGCCCGTGACATGGGCGAGCAGGGCGCCATGGGCGGTCGTCGCGGGTGGTGCGGCCACGTCCTCGCCGAGACGTTCGGCGGCGGCGAAGCGCCCGCACAGCAGGCCCATTGCTGCGCTCTCCACATATCCCTCGACGCCGGTGACCTGGCCCGCGAAACGCAGGCGCGGCATCGCCTTCAGCCGCAGCGTACCGTCGAGCAGGCGGGGCGAGTTCATGAAGGTGTTGCGGTGGATGCCGCCGAGCCGGACGAACTCCGCGTTCTCCAACCCCGGGATCATCCGGAAGACGTCCTGCTGGACGCCGTAGCGAAGTTTGGTCTGGAAGCCGACCATGTTGAATAGGGTGCCCAGCGCATTATCCTGGCGCAGCTGGACCACAGCATGGGGGCGTGATCCGTCATGGGCGTTGGTCAGGCCTACCGGCTTCATAGGCCCAAAGCGCAGGGTCTCGCGCCCGCGCGACGCCATCACCTCGATGGGCAAACAGCCTTCGAAGTAGGGCGTGTCCTTTTCCCACTCATGGAACTCGACGGTATCGCCACTCAGAAGCGCGTCGATGAACGCCTCGAACTGGGCCGCGTCCAGCGGGCAGTTGATGTAGTCCTTGCCCGTGCCGCCGGGGCCCGGTTTGTCGTAGCGCGACTGGTACCAGGCCTTGTCCATGTCGATGCTTTCGGCATCTACGATGGGTGCAATAGCATCGAAGAAGGCAAGGTTTTCCTCGCCCGTCAGGTCGATGATGGCCTGCGATAGTGCCGGCGAGGTGAGGGGGCCCGTTGCCACGATTACGTTGTCCCAGTCTTCTGGCGGCAGGCCCGCGATCTCGCCACGCTCAATGGCGACGAGGGGATGGTTTTGCAGGGTGGCCGTCACCTTGTTCGCGAAGGCCTCGCGATCCACGGCCAGCGCGCCGCCGGCCGGCACCTTGTGTGCGTCGGCGGCTTCCATGATGAGCGACCCGAGCGCGCGCATCTCGGCGTGCAGCACGCCGACCGCATTGTTCTCGGCATCGTCGGAACGGAAGGAGTTGGAACAGACCAGTTCCCCGAGCCGGTCGGTCTGGTGCGCGTCCGTCGCGCGGTCGGGCCGCATCTCGTGCAGGACGACCGGCACGCCCGCGCGTACAAGCTGCCAGGCCGCTTCGCTGCCCGCGAGGCCGCCGCCGATGACATGAACAGGGGTCTCTAAGGTTGATGAACGCTAGGACATAATTTTGGGGCGTGGCGAAGCAGGAAAATTGATTGAAGGCAATCGTCCAAACTCATTCCCTGATTGCTGAGGACGAGAATCATTTCCAGGTTTACTTTTTGATTTGCGTAATGGCCTGGTTTGCTCTCCGCTGAGGTCGGCCACCTTCTTCGCCAGCAGATTGAACATAGCGTGATGACTAAGCGGATTATTCGCCTAAAGGACGAAGCCGGCATGGCTTCTTCAGTTCTGGGAGTATGCCAACGCTTAGCTGCTGTGGAAGCTCGAGGTAGTGGACCGTTAGGCCCGCTTCTTAGATTTCTTCGCCAGCACCGGCAGGTAGGGTGCGAGGAACTGGCCGGTGTAGCTACGCGGCTCGGCGCAGATGTCCTCTGGTGTACCGCAGGCAACTATTTCTCCGCCCTTTTCGCCGCCTTCGGGGCCGAGGTCGAGAACCCAGTCGGCCGTCTTGATGACTTCAAGGTTGTGTTCGATTACCACGACCGTGTTACCCTGATCGACCAGTGCGTGGAGCACTTCCATAAGCTTGCGTACGTCGTGGTAGTGCAGACCGGTGGTGGGTTCGTCGAGGATATATAGGGTCTTGCCGGTGGCGCGCCGCGACAGCTCCTTGGCCAGCTTCACCCGCTGGGCCTCACCCCCCGACAGCGTCGTCGCAGCTTGTCCGACCTGGATGTAGCTGAGGCCGACCCGCTCGAGCGTCTCCAGCTTGTCGCGGATCGATGGCACGGCCTTGAAAAAGTCGCGACCTTCCTCGACTGTCATGTTGAGCACGTCAGCGATGGACTTGTCGCGAAAGAGGATTTCCAGCGTCTCGCGGTTGTAGCGCTTGCCGTGACACACGTCGCACTCGACATAGACGTCGGGCAGGAAGTGCATCTCGATCTTGATTACGCCGTCGCCCTGGCAGGCCTCGCAGCGTCCGCCCTTTACATTGAACGAGAAGCGGCCCGGCTTATAGCCGCGTGCCTTCGATTCCGGCAGGCCGGTGAACCAATCACGGATCGGCGTGAACGCGCCGGTGTAGGTCGCCGGGTTCGAGCGCGGCGTCCGGCCGATGGGCGACTGGTCGATGTCGATCACCTTGTCTAGGTGCTGGAAGCCCTCGATCCTTTCATGGGCGCCCGGGGCCTGGCGCGACGAGTAGATGTGACGTGCTGCGGCGGCATACAGCGTGTCGATCACCAGCGTGGATTTGCCCGAGCCCGACACGCCAGTGACGCAGGTGAAGGTGCCCAGCGGGATTTCGGCGGTGACGTTCTTCAGGTTGTTCGATGTCGCGCCGACAATCTTGAGCGACCTGCCCTTCTTGCCCTTGCGGCGTTCGGACGGGACCGGGATCTGCTCCACGCCGGTCAGGTATTTTGCGGTCAGGCTTTTGTTGACCTGCTGCATGACCTTCTTAGGCGTGCCGTCGGCCACCACCGTACCACCATGCACGCCCGCGCCGGGGCCCATGTCAATCAGGTAGTCGGCGGCTAGGATTGCGTCTTCGTCATGCTCGACCACCACCACCGTGTTGCCGAGGTCTCGCAGGCGCTTGAGGGTTTCCAGAAGGCGTGCGTTGTCGCGCTGGTGCAACCCGATAGAGGGCTCGTCCAGCACATAAAGCACGCCCGTAAGGCCGGAACCGATCTGGGAGGCGAGGCGGATACGCTGGCTTTCGCCGCCTGACAACGTTCCGGCGCTTCGGTCCAGCGTCAGATATTCCAGCCCCACATCGTTCAGGAACCCCAGCCGCTCATTGATTTCGCGCAGGATGCGTTGGGCGATTTCCTTTTGCTTGTCGGTTAGGTGGTTTTCCAGATCTACGAACCATGCGCCGGCATTGGCGATGGATAGCTTAGTCGTCTCGGAGATGTGCTTGCCGTTGATCTTCACAGCCAGCGCCTCGGGCTTAAGCCGCGCGCCGGTGCAGCTCTGGCAAACGGACGTGACCTGGTATTTGGCAATTTCCTCGCGCGCCCAGGAGCTTTCGGTCTCGCGGTAGCGGCGCTCCAGGTTCATCACCACGCCCTCGAAGGGTTTAGACGTTTCGTAGGTGCGCAGCCCGTCGTCGTACTTCATCGTGATTGCGGAGCTGCCAGAGCCGAACAGGATTACGTCCTGTACCGTCTTCGGCAGTTCCGACCATGCATCGGCTGTCGAGACCTTGTGGTGAAGCGCGATCGCGTCGAGGGTCTGGGCGTAGTAGGGGCTCGATGAATTGACCCATGGGGCAATGGCTCCGTCGCGCAGGCTCTTCGTGTGGTCCGGCACGACCAGGTCAGGATCGATGACCACCTTGGTCCCTAGGCCGTCACAGACCGGGCAGGCGCCGAACGGGTTGTTAAAAGAGAACAGCCGCGGCTCGATCTCCTCAATGGTGAAACCGGAGACGGGGCAGGCGAACTTCGCAGAGAAAATCGTCTGCTCGCCGGTATCCGCGTTCTCGGCAAAGGCAAGGCCGTCGGCCAGTTCGAGTGTGGTCTCGATAGAATCCGCCAGTCGGGTCTCAATCCCCTTGCGGACCACGATGCGGTCCACGACCACAGCGATATCGTGCTTGTAATTCTTGTCCAGCGCCGGCGCGTCCGGTATCTCGTACATTTCCCCATCAATCTTCACACGCTGGAAGCCGCGCTTCTGCAGTGCGGCTAGTTCCTTGCGGTACTCTCCCTTGCGCCCGCGCACGATGGGGGCCAGCAGGTAGAGCCGCGTGCCTTCTTCCATCTCCATCGTGCGGTCCACCATCTGGCTGACCGACTGGGCCTCGATGGGCAGACCGGTCTCAGGCGAGTAAGGAATGCCGATCCGCGCGAACAGCAGGCGCAGATAGTCGTAAATTTCCGTAACCGTGCCGACCGTGGAGCGCGGGTTGCGGCTGGTTGTCTTCTGCTCGATGGAAATCGCGGGCGAAAGCCCCTCGATTGCGTCCACATCCGGTTTCTGCATTAGTTCCAGAAATTGGCGCGCATAGGCCGACAGGCTTTCCACGTAGCGGCGCTGGCCCTCGGCGTAGATGGTATCGAAGGCCAGAGAGGATTTGCCGGAGCCGGAAAGGCCGGTGATCACCACCAGCGAGTCCCGCGGTATCGATACATCCACGTTCTTTAGGTTGTGTTCGCGCGCACCGCGGACGACGATTTTCTTAAGCATCGGGGCCTTAACGACAGGGGCCGGGGCGGTGAAACCGCGCAAAAATTAGCGCCCGTAACATGGCGATGATTTAACGAAAAGGCCAGTGGCCCTGTGTGGCTTGAGTTGAGAACATAACGTGAATATCATGGGGATAACTCCGCGTCCATCCGGCTTGTGAGGGTGAAGGCCACATGTCAGTGTGACTGCGTATTTGCGCATCGATTCGCGATGTCTGGGCCCCCGAATCAAGCGCTTGTAGATCGGATCGAACCCGCCGGGAGCACTCACATGTCAGGCAGCGTCAACAAGGTCATTCTCGTCGGAAATCTGGGACGAGATCCAGAAATCCGCGCCATGCAGTCGGGCGACAAGGTGTGCAACCTGTCGGTGGCCACGTCCGAGCGCTGGCGCGACCGCAACACCGGCGATATGAACGAAAAGACCGAGTGGCATCGCGTCGTCGTCTTCGACCAAAAGTTGATCGAAGTGGCTGAGAAGTACCTGAACAAGGGCTCGAAGATTTTCATCGAGGGCCAGCTGCAGACGCGGAAGTGGACTGACCAGTCCGGCCAGGAAAAGTACACGACCGAAGTCGTTCTCCAGCGCTTCCGCGGTGAAATGGTGATGCTGGATACGCGTGGCGGCGGGCAGGGCGGCGGATACGATTCCGCTCCTGACTATAGCGGTGGACAGCCCGCCATGGCGGCCGGTGGCGGTGGCGGCATGGGCGGCGGCGACGATCTGGACGACGAAATCCCGTTCTAGAGCGTTTCCTCGCGACCCATTGCTCGCACCTGGCCGGCAGCCGCATTTCCTGATGCTGATCGCCACCGGGCTGCTGTATGCTTGATCGGTATGGATGTGAATGACGAAGTGAAATGGGAAAACCCAAAAACTAATTTAAATCAACATTTTATAGGTCTTCTAAATCCCTTCCATACCTTGCCCGAATCCGCCCGGTCGGGTAAATTTAGCTGATGAACTCCTCAGATCTCGCGCGAGCAACTCTTAGTGTAAAAACGCGCGGCAACCGGTTGAAAATAAAAGATGAGTGATCAGTCGGTAGAGGTGCCACCGGGCGGATTCGATATCGAGCCGGTGACCATCGAGGAGGAGATGCGCTCCTCCTATCTCGATTATGCAATGAGCGTGATCGTTAGCCGCGCGCTGCCGGATGTGCGCGACGGCCTCAAGCCGGTGCACCGGCGCATCCTCTATTCGATGAAGGAGTCCGGTTTCGAGTGGAACCGGCCTTATCGCAAGTCAGCCCGTATCGTCGGCGACGTTATGGGTAAGTATCACCCCCATGGTGACTCTGCGATCTACGACGCCATGGTGCGCATGGCGCAGGATTTCTCTATGCGCCTGGAACTGGTGGACGGGCAGGGCAATTTCGGATCCATGGATGGCGATCCCGCGGCGGCTATGCGCTATACAGAGGCCCGCATGTCCAAGGCGGCGCATGCGCTGCTGGAGGACATCGATCGGGACACCGTCGATTTCCAGCCGAACTACGACGAAAGTGTCACTGAGCCTGTTGTGTTGCCGGCGCAGTACCCAAACCTGCTGGTCAACGGCGCGGGTGGCATCGCCGTCGGCATGGCTACGAACATTCCGCCCCACAACCTGGGAGAGGTGATCGACGCCTGCTGCGCCTATATCGACAATCCGGACGTCAGCATCGACGAAATCCTCGAAATCATGCCGGGACCGGACTTTCCGACCGGCGCGACCATCGTCGGCACCAGCGGCATCCGCGCGGCGTTCCACACGGGTCGTGGCTCGGTCATGATCCGCGCTAAGACCGAGTTTGAGGAGGTCCGCGCCGGGCGTAACGCGATCATCGTCAACGAGATTCCCTATCAGGTGAACAAGTCGCGGATGATCGAGCGGATCGCTGAGGTCGCGCACGATAAGGTCATTGAGGGCATTTCCGACCTGCGTGACGAAAGCGACCGCCACGGTGTGCGAGTGGTAATCGAACTCAAGCGCGATGTGGAGCCAGAAGTCGTACTCAACCAGCTCTACCGCTACACGCCGCTGCAAACGTCCTTCGGTGTAAACATGCTAGCGTTGAACAGGGGTCGGCCCGAACTCCTCAACGTCAAGGACATCATCACCGCCTTCGTGGCCTTCCGCGAAGAGGTCATCACCCGTCGCACGATCTATGAGCTGGGCCGCGCGCGTGACCGGGCCCATACCCTAGTTGGCTTGGCTATCGCGGTTGCCAACCTGGATCCGGTAATAGAGCTTATCCGCGCCGCGAAGGACGCGAGCGAGGCGCGCACACAGTTGTGCGCTAAGCGCTGGCCGGCGATGGATGTGACACCACTGATCGACCTAATTGACGAGCCGGGGCGGGGCGTCGATGAAGACGGTACCTACGAGCTTTCCGAAGAGCAGGCGAAGGCGATCCTGGAACTACGTCTGCACCGCCTGACGGGTCTGGAGCGCGACAAGATCGCCAAGGACCTCGAAGAGATCGTGGACCGCATCCGCGAGTACCTCACCATCCTCGAAAGCCATGACAAGCTCTACAGCGTCCTACGTGATGAGCTGGTTGCGATGAAGGAGGAGTTCGCGAACCCTCGCCGGACGGAGATCGTCGAGGGCGAGTTTGAACAGGACATCGAGGACCTGATCCAGCGCGAGGACATGGTCGTCACTGTTACCCACAACGGCTACATCCAGCGCGTGCCGCTCTCGACCTATCGGGCGCAACGGCGCGGCGGCAAGGGCCGAGCGGGCATGAAGGCGCGTGATGAGGATTTTGTCAGCTCAGTCTTCGTGCTGAACACCCATACGCCGGTACTGTTCTTCTCGTCGCGCGGCATGGTCTACAAGGAAAAGGTCTATCGTCTTCCCGTCGGCACCCCCCAGGGACGAGGCAAGGCGCTTGTGAACCTGCTGCCGCTGGAAGAGGGCGAGTACATCACCACGCTGATGCCCCTGCCGGAGGACGAAAGCGAGGCCAAAAACCTGTTCGTTATGTTCGCCACGGCGTCCGGCAATGTCCGCCGGAACTCGCTGGCGGATTTCGTGCAGGTGAAGTCCAACGGCAAGATCGCCATGAAGCTGGACAACGGCGACCGGCTAATAGGTGTGCAGACTTGTGAGGATACGGACCATATCCTTCTTGCCACGGCGGGCGCCAAGTCGATCCGCTTCGAGGTCTCGGATGTACGCGTCTTTTCGGGCCGCAACTCAACCGGCGTGCGCGGCATCCGGCTGGCGACCGACGACGAGGTAATTTCCATGTCGATCCTTGGTCATGCGGAGTTCTCGGTTGCCGAGCGGATCGCCTACCTTAAGCGCAGCCGCGCCGAGCGTGCCGATCTAGATGAGCCCAACAGTGGCCACGATGCGTCTGACGAAATCTCCGAAGAAGAGGTGGAACTGACCGACGAGCGTTACGAGGAGTTGGCGGCCCAGGAGCAGTTCATCCTCACCGTGACCGCCAACGGCTTCGGTAAGCGCACGTCGGCTTACGAGTACCGCATCACCAAACGCGGCGGGCAGGGGGTTGTGAACATTGTGCTGGCGGATGTGCTGGAAAACGGTGTGGTCGCGTCCTTCCCAGTGGAAGACGACACCCAGCTTGTGATGATGACCAATGGTGGCCAGTTGATCCGCACCGGTGTCGATGAAGTGCGTATCGCCGGACGTTCGACACGCGGCGTGACCCTGTTCCGGGTCGGTGACGATGAACGGGTTGTGACAGTGACCCATTTACGCGACGATGGGGACGAAGTGGACGGTGAGGCCCGTGAGGGCGGGGCTGACGTATCCAAAGACGTCGACACAGACGGTAACGCGACACCGCAAGACGAACCTGGCACGTCGGCGGAGACAGCGCATGACTAAGAATGAGCGGGTCGGTGTCTATCCCGGCACCTTTGATCCCATCACCAACGGACATATGGATGTTATCCGGCGCGGGGCACGGATCCTCGACCGGCTTGTCATTGGCGTTGCCGTCAATGCAGGTAAGGGGCCTCTATTCTCGCTCGACGAACGGGTGGAGATGGTTCGCGATGAAGTCGCCACTATAATCGATCCCAAGATTGGGGTGATCGAGGTCAAGCCGTTCAACTCCCTGCTCATGAATTTTGCCGAGTCGGAGAATGCACAGTGCATTCTGCGCGGTCTTCGTGCGGTGTCGGACTTCGACTATGAATTCCAGATGGCAGGTATGAACGCCCGCCTCAATCCTGACATAGAAATCGTGTTCCTGATGGCGTCGGAACGGCACCAGTTCATCGCCTCGCGGCTCGTGAAGGAAATCGCGGCGCTCGGCGGGGACATAAATAGTTTCGTTTCGCCAGCCATTGCACGGCGTGTAAACGACCGCTATGGGCGGCTCGACCTTCAGGCCGTCAACGAATAGGTTTCCCATGCAACGACGAATTTTTTTGTGCGCGCTCGCATTTGCGGCGGGCATTTTCACCTTTTCGGGCCAGATTGGCCTCGGTTTGAACTCCGCACAGGCCCAGAACGCAAAACAGGAGCGAGACTTGGAAAACACCCTCTACCTCGACCTCAAGGACGGCCGCGTGACGATCGAGCTGCGACCTGACCTCGCACCAAACCATGTCGCTCGGATCAAGGAACTGACCCGTGAGGGCTTCTACGACGGCGTGGTGTTCCACCGCGTGATCGACGGGTTCATGGCGCAAACTGGCGATCCGACGGGCACCGGCCGCGGCGGATCCGACAAGCCGGACCTCGCGGCGGAGTTTTCAGACGCCAATCATGGCCGGGGCGTCGTGTCCATGGCTCGCGCTCAGAACCCTGACAGCGCCAACAGCCAATTCTTCATCGTTTTCAGCGACGCCAGCTTCCTTGACGGGCAGTACACTGTCTGGGGCCAGGTCGTGGACGGAATGGAGCATGTCGATGCAATCAAACGCGGCAGCCAAGCTGCCAATGGTGCGGTGGACGATCCAGACAAGATAATAAAGATGCAGGTGGCCGCCGACGCACGGTAACCGTCTGGTGGCGGCGTATGCCGAATGCATGCGCCGTTGACCCGGCCCGCCCGGTTTTAATAATGTCCTGCCGTGCACCTGACGCGTGTTTCCGGCACGCTCGAGTGGGCCCGTAGCTCAGCTGGTAGAGCAACTGACTTTTAATCAGTAGGTCTCAGGTTCGAACCCTGACGGGCTCACCAATCTTTCGCGACAGTGGGAGAGGGTGATGTTCATGACACAAAAAGCCCCATCGATCCGGCTTATTGTTGGAGGGGTGGCTGTGGTGTTGGGTACCGGGATCGTGGGAGTGCATGTCGTCGATGCATCGACCATGCCCCCGATCGGTCCTGAAACGCGAATGGTCCGGACACAATTGACCGGCGAAAAGGGATCCGACGTGATCCTTGGGGAGCCGCGGTGGGCCAAGGGGCTCGGGCGAAGGCGGCGATCTATCGCGAATAAATTTTGATTTTCTTGACAAATCACTGCGAGACGGTCATCTCAGCGTCATTACGTTATCTCGCGATTGCGCGAAGCGTTGCTCATTTGCAACGCAAATCCCGGGAATAATAATCAAGAATCAGCCTGGACCGGCCGCGCTCGGATCGGGGCGAGCGTCGGGGCCGGATGGCCGCCAAAGAGGCGAGCCGCAGAAGCGACCGACGTACAAGGAATACTCTGTGATAATCAGTTCTTTCTCGGAGTTCGGCCTCGCCGATCCGATCTTGCGTGCGTTGAACGCCCGCAACCACATCACGCCGACCCCGATCCAGGCAAAGGCGATCCCTGCAATTCTCGTCGGCGACGACCTTCTTGGCATTGCCCAGACAGGCACTGGTAAAACCGCAGCTTTCGCGTTGCCAATCTTGCACGAGCTAAACCTGGAGCCGGCGCGCGGCAAGTACCGTGACCCGCGCGCGCTCATCCTTGCGCCTACGCGCGAGCTGGCCATACAGATCGGTGATGAGTTCCACGCCTACGGCAAGGATCTCTCGATCCGCCAGGCCGTGATCTTTGGCGGTGTGTCCCAGCATGCTCAGGTCCAAAAACTGCGGCGCGGTGTCGATATCATCGTCGCCACGCCCGGCCGCCTGCTCGACCTCATGGAGCAGGGGCATGTGACCCTGGATAAGGTCGAGTTCTTGGTCCTCGACGAGGCCGACCGGATGCTCGACATGGGTTTTATCCGCGATGTCCGCAAGATCGTCGCCAAGATGCCCGAGGACCGGCAGACCCAGCTCTTCTCGGCTACCATGCCGCCGGAAATTGCCAAGCTGGCGAAGGAAATCCTGTTTGAGCCGGTTCGCATCGACATCGCGCCGAAAACCGTCGCGGTCGAGGTTATCCGGCAGGAAATTCATTTCATCGAGCCGAACGCCAAGCTCGACGTGCTTTGCGACCTGTTCGCCGATACCTCCATGTCGCGCGTGGTCGTGTTCACCCGCACCAAGCACCGCGCCAACAAGGTTGCCGAACGGCTGGAGAAGGCTGGGGTGTTAGCGGACGCGATCCACGGCAATAAGTCCCAGGGCGCGCGCCAGCGTGCGCTAGAGGCGTTCCGCTCGGGCAAGATCCGTGCGCTGGTCGCCACTGATATCGCTGCACGCGGGATCGACGTGCCCGAGGTCACTCATGTCGTGAACTTCGAGATGCCGGTGGATGCCGAAAGCTATGTCCATCGCATCGGCCGCACTGCACGAGCCGGAGCCGGGGGCACAGCGATTTCAATGTGTGCGACGGAAGAGGCCGGGCTGCTCCTCGATATCGAGAAACTGATTGGCCGCAAGATCGAAGTAGCCAGCGGCACCCGGCCGTCCGGCAATGCGCGCCCGAAACAGGGTGGTCGCGGCGGTAACCCCAACCCAAAACAGGCTCATGGTCAGGAACGGGGCAATTCAGGCAAGCCGGGGCGCAACAAGCGCCGCCGCTCACGCCGACGCGGCCCGGATTTGCGCCGCGCAGCTTAGTAAAACACGGGCGGTTGGACCTTGGTTCTTCCGCCCGTTTTCTCTCAAGTTTCTTCAAGACCCGCCTAGCGCGTGTCATACCTGTACGACCAATCCGTACCGGCTTCTCTCGTAACGCAACGCATGAACCTACTCCCGAAAACCCCCACGGCCCGGATTGTCTTGGCGATGATCCCGGCCCTCAGCTTTGCGTTTGTGTTCAGCCAGTTCCTGCGCTCGGTTCCGGCGGTGATCGCTCCGGACCTGCGCACCGAGCTCGGCATGAGTGCAGGCGAACTCAGCGCTCTGCCGTCGGCGCTGTTTCTTGGTTCCGCGATGATGCAGCTGCCGAGCGGTGTCCTGTTGGACCGGTATGGACCGCGCCTGACCGTCACCGCCTTCCTGATGCTGACAGGCGCGGGTGTGGTCTGGTTTTCGCACGCACACACGCCCGGAGCCCTCACGGCGTCCCTGCTTTTGACCGGCTGGGGTATTGCCCCGACGTTCATGGGGATCATTGTTCTCATTTCACGCTGGGTGCCGCGCGATAGGCTTGCGACAGCCACGGCACTGTCCGTCGGGGTGGGCGGAACTGGTATGCTGTTTTCCGCAACGCCCTTTGCCGAAGCCACTGCGGCCTTTGGCTGGCGGCCAACCCTGACGGCCGTCGGTATGTTTGCGTTCGTCGTTTCGCTCGCAGTAGTGCTGACTGTTCGCGACCGTCCACCGGGCGCAAATGATAATTTGGTTGTTCCTGAAAGCCTCATCGCGACCATCCGTGGTTTGGCGCAGGTGCTGCGCGAACCGCGCCTGTATGCCCTCGGATCGCTTGCTGCGGTCACGGTTGGATCCTTCCTGACGTTCCGGGCGTTGTGGGTCGGCCCGTATCTGAATGACGTCTATGGCGCGGGGCTTCTGGAGCGCGGAAACCTAATCTTTTGGGTCTCGCTCGCATGGCTGGTGAGCGCCGTGTTTATCGGTCCCCTGGACCGGGTCTTCGACACAAGGCGCGGCGTGGTGACGGTGGGTGCCATTTCCATGATGGCCTGGTTTTCCGCGCTCGCCCTGATCGGGGGAAGCTCCGTAATATTTGCCGCGGGCGCCATGATATTACTTGGCCTATCGTCGGGGTTGTCTTCCCCGATTTTTGCCCATGCGCGTAGTCTGTTTCCCGACCGCTATGTCGGGCGTGTCGTGACGGCCATCAACCTGTTTGTCTGGGGCGGGGTGTTTCTGATCCAGGTGGGTACAGGTCTTCTGATTGATCAGTTTCCGGCAGACAGCAACGGCCTCAGCCCTGTCGGTGCCTATCAGGCGAACTTCTTGGTCATGGCGGTGCTGTTACTGATCGCGCTGGTTATCTACCGACGAGTCGCGGACGTACCGCCATCAATGGATTTTGAGAAAGAGGAGCCTTGAACGGTTGCTAAGGATAACGACGCCCGTTAGCGCGCAAAAGGCAGCGGATATCGAACTACATATCCGACACTACACCCATACATTAATAGATTACTTTCAGTATAGAGAACAACACACTGATAAAAATATTAATAGTTATGCGTTTCTGAAAGAGCGGGAAGCTTTGACGCGACCTCGGTTTCGGATACCAGCCCCGCAAACAAATCGCTGATGCAGGTGCGCGCGCGAACCCAGGCGTGCGCGCGCGAATACCCATCAATCGTCCCGAGGATATCGTGCGGCAGCGGCTTGAGCGTCTGCTGGGTATCGCATTCGCTGGCGTCGTTGGTCATGATGACGAAGGCGGTTATGACCAAGCAGGCTATTCATGGACGGTCCGTATGCGGCTCGCCGCGAGAAGGGCGACGAACGACATCACGCAGAGGTCCTGCGCCCGCAGTTCCTAGATACATGGCACCAAGGAAATTCCATCCGTGGCACTTGGCGCGTTCGTTGTCTGGCCCATAATGGGAAAAGGGTGACGTAGGTTCGCGAAGGCGTCCATGATGGATCGTTTACAAGCCGGTATACAGAAAATACTAAGTTTTTCGGGATGAGAGAGATGGTTATCGAGCGGCGGGTCGTCAAGGCGAACGGAATCAACCTTCATTACCGCGAATGCGGCAAGGGCCCGGCACTGGTGATGCTGCATGGATGGCCGCAAACCTCATACGCTTGGCGCAAGGTGATGCCGATACTTGCGCCGCATTATCGCTGCATCGCGCCCGACCTTCGCGGCATGGGGTCGTCCGATAAACCGGTCGGAGGCTACGACATGCGCACGGTCGCCAACGATATCCGTGCCCTGGTAACCGAGCTGGGCCTCTGCAAGGTTTTTATGGTTGGTACCGACTGGGGCGGCCTGGTCGCGCGGCGCTACGCGATTGACCATCCCGGTGAGCTCGACCGGCTGTTCATCGTCGATATCGTTCCCCACGATCAGGTCTTCGCCCGTATGACCCCGCAGTCGGCGCGTGGGGCCTGGCACTATTTCTGGAACGCCGTGCCGGACATGCCTGAGAAGCTGGTGTCCTACGACGTCCGGCTGTTCCTGCAGGCGCTGTTCCGACCGAAATATCATAACCCCGCCGTCATGGAAGAAGGGCTGGACGAGTATGTTCGCGCCTATTCAGCTCCGGGCGCGCTGCGTGGAGGATTCGCTTACTACAAGGCAATGTTTGACGAAAATCCAGCCTTGGATGCTGAGAATCCCAGCGCGCGCATCAAGGAGCCCGTGCACATGCTGTGGGGCAACAGCGGCGGTATGGGCGTGTTCGATGTGCTCGAGATGTGGAAGTCCTGCGCCCCCCATGCGACCGGGCGGGGACTCGATGCCTGCGGGCATTATATTCACGAAGAGGAGCCCGAAATCCTGTGCGAGGAAATCCTCGCTTTTGGGCGCGATTAATCCGCGTCTTGTAGGCGCTGCATCACCTGTTCAAAGGCGCGGGACCATGACCGATTTCGTGATCGACGACCTTACACCGCGCGAACTTGCGATGGTGGTGGAGTTGCAGCAGGTCGAACTCAAGCGGCTGTTGGAAGAACACCAACGTCTGAACGACCGCATCGATCAGCTTATGCAATTGCAGGAACGTGAACAGGTGTTACGCCAACAGATTCAGGAAGCGCTCGACAAGCTGGCCGACCAGCGTTTGTCAGAAGTGCCAGGAAGACATCCCGTGCCGCAGATCGAACATCGCATTCACAGGGCAGAAGCTCGGTTCAATGCGCTTCGCAATGCCGTCGGGCGCCTCGTGATCGCAATCGAGCAGAATGAACGCAAGCGAAGGGCGCGCGAACGCTTGCAAAGCAAACATTTGAAGCGGTTAGCACCGGATGCGCCGTATCGTATCTGACGAGCAATGTGGCCCAGCTAGTGGGCCATTAACACAGGAACTTCAGCGTTGGCGAGGATCGCCGCCGTCGCGCCGCCGAATATCATCTGCTTCAGTCGACTTTGGGTATAGCCGCCCTTGATAACCAGATCGGAATCCAGTTCGGCCGCCACTTCCAGTATGATCTTGCCGGCTTCCGCTGCGGAGCGCCGCCCCGGAACCTCTTTCACATCGGCAATCACCGCGTCACGCCGCAGGTTGTTTACCACATCCTCTGCGGAGGGTCCCGGTACCATGCCACCCTCAACGGCGAGCACGGTCACCTTGTCCGCCTCGCGCAGGATGAATTTGGCCAGCGCAATGGCGCGCGCCGTCTCGGTCCCGCCGTTCCAGCCGATCACGACATTCCGCCCCACATGTTCCGGTGGTGTCGGAGGTGCAACCAGGATCGGGCGGCCGGACTCGAACAGCACGGTCTCGAGCGTGTTCATCGCGGGCGTCATGGAGCCCGGCATAGGGCGTCCCACAACGGTCAGGTCAAATACGCGTGCGCGCTGGCCGAAGATGCCGATCCCGGATGCCTCATCCTCTACCCAGCGGGCGCACAACTGAGGTACGCCATAAACAGCTTCAGGGATGTTGTGCTTTTCTACGAACTCTTGGAAATGCGCGTGCAGGCGCTCCGCGCGGGCACGTTGCTCCTGCTCAAACTGCTCCTCGGTGCCGGACAACGCGGCTGCTCCGCCCTCGAAACCCACCGCAACCGCACCGGCGAGGGTGGGTCGGATACACAGGCCTTCGATATAACTTTCGTAGTGTTTTGCGAAGACCAGAGCGGTCTCGAGAACCGAGTCCAAGATCTCGCTTTCCTCAAGTGGGACGAGGATTGAACGAAACGGCATGGGCCTCCCTCCCGTGCTTGGTATTCCCTCCATATTGCGCATACGCATGCTGTTGGAGCAAGCATACACGCGAAGCGTATTCCCGCTGTTGCAAGCGCGGATATGTTCGGGTAATAGGACGCCCCTGCGAACCGGCGCGGCAGTGGCGGAATTGGTAGACGCGCAACGTTGAGGGCGTTGTGGGCGAAAGCCCGTGGAGGTTCAAGTCCTCTCTGCCGCACCAAAGTCGCTTCGAATTGCCCGGTAATGTGCGGCAGTGGCGGAATTGGTAGACGCGCTAGCTTCAGGTGCTAGTGATCGCAAGGTCGTGGAGGTTCAAGTCCTCTCTGCCGCACCACCCGGGCCAACAAATTCGCGAAAAGTGTCGCGATTCCGCCATATTGTGTCGGCACTGTCATTCCGTTGCCCCTATATGAAGCGGACAACGACGAGCGTCCATGGCGAAGAAAATATCCAGAAACAGAAAGCGTAGCGTCGGCCTTGGCGGTCGCCGGCCTTTCGGGCTGTTCGCGCGCCTGCGCAGTTACTTCCTAGCCGGCCTTCTGGCCGTCGCGCCGATCGGCATCACGCTCTGGCTGTGCTGGGTCCTGTTGACTTTCGTAGATTCCCGCGTCACGCCGCTGATCCCGCATCTCTACAATCCGAACACCTACCTTAATGAATATCTGCCTCACGGCATTCCGGGTCTGGGGCTGATTGTCCTCGTTATCGGACTGACGATCGTCGGCGCACTGACGCGAATTTTCCTCGGTCGCTGGCTGATGCGCACGAGCGAGAAAATCCTGAACCGTATGCCGTTTGTGCGCAGTGTCTATGGCGCCACCAAGCAGATTGCAGAGACGGTCCTGAAGCGGCAGTCCGAGGCCTTCCGCCAAGTGGTCCTATTTGAATATCCCCGGCGCGGGAGCTGGGCCATCGGTTTCGTGACGGGCACTACCCGGGGTGAAGTCCAGAACGTGACCGACGACGACGTGGTCAACGTCTTCCTTCCCACGACGCCGAACCCGACCTCCGGTTATCTGCTGTTCCTGCCCCGCCGGGAACTCGTACCGCTGGCCATGAGCGTGGAAGAGGGAATCAAGATGATCATTTCCGGCGGCATCGTGACCCCGCCGGACCGGCGCTCAGCTGACCAGCAGAGCACCAAGCGCATTCGCCGCTCCAACGGGGACAAACCCACTATCGGACCGGGGGCTGAGCCGTCGCCCGGGAACGACGCGGTGCCGTCAACAGCCGCCGCGCAAGAAGACTGACGCAGTACCATAAAGGGTCCCCGTCAGCCGGTCCTAGCGTAACGAACCGCCGCATCTCTCTCGAACAGGTAGAGTAAAGTCCGCAGGGCCTCACCCCTCGAGGACTGCAATTCCGGATCAAGCTCAATGATCAGTCGGGCGTCGTCACGCGCAATAGCCAGTAGTTCTGAATGAGCATCTAAGTCGGCCAGCCGGAATTCAGGCAGGCCCGACTGGCGCGTACCGAGCACATCCCCCGCACCGCGCAGGCGAAGATCCTGCTCCGCAATCTCGAATCCGTCATTGGTTTCCCGAAGCACGCGCAAACGTTCGCGCGCTGTTTGTCCGATCTCGTGCCCGAACAGTAGGAGACAGGTGCCTTCGCGGCTGCCTCGCCCAATTCGCCCGCGAAGCTGATGAAGCTGCGCCAGTCCGAACCGCTCGGCATGTTCGATAACCATCACGTTAGCGTCGGGCACATCGACACCCACTTCGATCACCGTGGTAGCGACCAGAATATCGAGGGGTGATCCGTCCTGCCCTACAAAACGGGCCATCACCGTATCCTTGTCCTTGCCGGTCATCCGGCCGTGGACCAGCCCGACCCGGTCGCCGAAGTGCTCCTGCAACGCCGCGTGGCGCGCGGTTGCCGCGGCGACGTCTGCGGTCTCGGATTCCTCGACCAGCGGGCAAACCCAGAATACCTTGCCGCCACCGTCGATCTGGCGGCGGACACCGGCGATCACGTCTTCCAAACGATCGACGGATGCCGTGGTCGTCATCACGGGCTTGCGGCCCGCGGGCTTGTCGCGGAGCTGGGATTCATCCAGATCGCCATAGGCCGCGAGCATAAGGGTGCGCGGGATCGGCGTCGCGGTCATCAGCAGCACATCGACCATGTGCCCCTTGTCGGCGAGCAGCATGCGCTGGTGCACGCCGAACCGGTGCTGCTCATCAACCACCGCGAGCGCGAGATTCTCGAACCGGATGTCATCCTGGAACAGCGCATGTGTGCCGACGACGAGGGGGATCGACCCGTCCGCCATGCGCGCAAGTATGGCGTCGCGTGCCTTGCCCTTGTCCCGACCGGTCAGCAGCACGCATTCGACGCCCGCGGCTTCGACCAGGGGCGCGATAGTGGCGTAGTGCTGGTGCGCCAGGATCTCGGTCGGGGCCATCATCGCGGCCTGGCGTCCGGCCTCGACGGCCGTCAGCATCGCCATCAGCGCCACCACCGTCTTGCCGCTGCCCACATCGCCCTGCAGCAACCGCAGCATGCGGTGGTCACCGGCCATGTCCGAGTCGATATCCCTAATCGCCCGTTCCTGGCTGCCCGTCAGTGCAAACGGAAGCGCCGCACGGGCTTTCGCGCGGAGCGAGCCGTTCCCGACCGTGGTGCGACCGGGCTGCCGCCGCACATTGGCGCGCACCAGAGAGATCGCGAGTTGACTGGCAAGAATTTCGTCATAGGCGAGCCGCGAACGCGCTGTGTTGCCCGGTGACAGGTCACGCGCGCCCTGTGGAGCATGCGCCGCGAGCAGCGACGCTTTCCAGCTGTCCCAGCCGCGTTCCTTCCGGAAAGCCGGATCCAGCCATTCCGGCAACTCGGGCGCGCGCTCCAAGGCGCCGGACACCGCCTTTCCGAGCACGTTCTGGGAAAGCCCTTCGGTCAGCGGATAAACAGGCTGAGCCCGCATGACGCTGTCGCGTTCCTCGGGTTTGGCGACGATATCCGGATGGGTCATCTGCAAACGGCCGTCGAAGAGCTCGGCCGTCCCGCTCACCAGCCGTCGCTCGCCTTCCGGTAGCGTATTCGCAAGGTATTCCTTGCGCCCGTGGAAGTAGACAAGCGTGATTTCCCCGGTCTCGTCCGCGCAGTCGATTCGGTAGGGGATGCGCCGATTACTAACGGGTGGCGCATGATGGCGTCCGACCGTGACCTCCAGCGTTGCGACCCGCCCGGGCTCAAGGTCTTTCAGCACCGGTGAATACCGCCGGTCGATTACACCGTTAGGCAGGTGCCAGAGCAGATCCACGACATGCGGGCCGACAAGGCGTTCGATGTGTTTGCCGATGCGCGGGCCGACGCCTTTCAGCGCCGTGGCGGGCGCGAAAGTGGGAAACAAGACCTCTGGGCGGGCGCGGGGAGGCACGTGGGCACCGAATTCCTGGTTCGTGCGGCTGACAGCACTGGATTGGGAGGCTATATCCTACGGCAGCGCCGAACCGCGAGTCAGCGCCGAAGTGAGCCCGCTAGCGGAAAAAGGACCGATGAGCGAGGAAACCCGCGAAACCCGTATCCGGCGGCTGGTCTATCGCAGCCGCTACACGGGCACGAAAGAGACCGACCTGATCTTCAGCGCCTTCGCGGAGCGTTATCTGGACGAACTGGACGACGCGCTGCTCGATGAGTACGAAGCGCTGATCGAGAACAGCGACCCCGATCTGTATATGTGGATCAGCGGGCGCAAACCCGTCCCAGAGAAATGGGACGGCGAAATCATGCGGCGGCTCAAGCTAATCGAGATCGGCTGACACCTTGTCTGTTGTAAACTTCGAGTTGCGCGGGGAGCCCGGGCACACGCACATCACCGGCGTGCCCGACGGTTGCGACGCGCTCATCCTCGCCGAACTTCTGGAAACGACGGCGGAGCAAGTCCTGCATGTCTCCAGCGACGATGTGCGCATGAACCGCGTCGCCGACGCCGTGGCGTGGTTTGCACCCGGTACGCGTATCCTCAGGTTCCCGGCCTGGGATTGCCTGCCCTATGACCGCGTGCCGCCGCGCGGCGAGCTGGTTGCCGAACGCCTCGCGACGCTGGCCGCCCTGGCCAGTCTCGAAGGCGACGGCAAACCGGTGCTGGTCGTCTCCACGGTGGCGGCGATCCTGCAACGTGTGCCGCCCCGCGCCGCGCTGGCGGAGGCGCAACGGGTTCTGGTGCCCGGCGAGCGAGTGGACCTCGACGCCATCGTCAGCTTTCTGTCCGCCAACGGATATCACCGAACCGAGACCGTGCGGGAACCCGGAGAATTCGCCGTGCGCGGCGACATCGTCGATGTGTTCGCGCCGGGCTTCGAGGAGCCGGTCCGCATCGACCTGTTCGGCGACGAGATCGAGAAGCTGCGCCGCTTCGACGCGCTGAACCAGCTGACCATACAACCCGTCGAACGCCTGACGCTTCTCCCTTCGAGTGAGATTCTTCTAGATGACGAAGCGGTAGCGCTGTTCCGCACACGCTACCGGGAACTGTTCGGCGCCGTACGGGGCGATGATCCGCTGTACGAGGCCGTGAGCGAGGGCATCCGCCATCCGGGCATGGAACACTGGCTGCCTCTGTTCTACGAGTACACGGAAACCCTGTTTGACTACATCTCCGGCCCGGTCGTCCTCGGCGCCCAGGCTGACGAGGCGCGCGAAGACCGGTTCGACCAGATCGTCGATTACCACGGCGCCCGCGCCAACGCGCCCAAAGCGGCGGAAGGTGAGACGCCCTACAATCCGCTTCCGCCCGATGCGCTCTATCTCGGTCCGGAACAATGGACCGGTCTGCTGGCTGTGCGACCGCATGTCTCGTTCGAAAGTTTCGAGAGCCCGGAGGAGGCGGGGACGTCTGTTTCGGCGTCGGGTCGACGTACGGTCGATTTCGCGGAGGCGCGCAACCGAGCCGACCTGAACCTGTTCGACACGGTGCGGACCCGCATCGCAAACGAGCAGGGGGAGGGCCAGGCCATCGCGATCGCCTGCCACACCACGGGCTCGCGCGACCGGATGGTCCAGCTGTTGCGCGACCACGGGATCGAAGGCGCGATGCCCGCCGAAAACTGGGCGGACGTCAAAGTAGCCGCGCCGGGTCAGGTGCCGCTCTTCGTCCTGTCGCTCGATAACGGCTTCACCGTGCCCGGCCGCACGATCTACACCGAGCAGGACATCCTGGGGGACCGACTGGTTCGTCGGCGCCGGCCCGCGCGCGCGTCCGAGCATCTGATCTCGGAAATGTCGAGCCTGAGCCTCGGCGATATTGTGGTTCATTCCGATCACGGCATCGCGCGCTACGACGGGCTCGAGACGCTGGAAATCGGCGGTGCACCCCATGACTGCCTGCGTCTGCTCTATGCGGGCGATGACAAGCTGTTCCTGCCGGTCGAGAACCTCGACCTGCTCTCGCGCTACGGCTCCGAGGACAGCGATGCGCAGCTCGACAAGTTGGGCAATGCGGGCTGGCAGGCGCGCCGGGCGCGGGTCAAGAACCGCATCACCGAAATGGCCGACAAGCTGATGGCCATCGCCGCCGAACGCGAGTTGCGCGAGGCGCCGCGCATGCAGGTCCAGCCCGGCCTCTATGACGAATTCTGCGCGCGCTTCCCGTTCGCCGAAACCGATGACCAGATCCGCGCGATCAACGACACGGTGGACAGCCTGGCGGCGGGCAAGCCAATGGACCGGCTGGTCTGCGGCGATGTCGGGTTCGGCAAGACCGAGGTGGCGTTGCGCGCCGCATTCGTGACCGCCATGGCCGGGCGGCAGGTGGCCGTGGTCGTACCGACAACGCTCCTGGCGCGCCAGCATTTCGCGACTTTCCGCGACCGGTTCGCGGGTTTGCCGGTGGTGATACGCCAGTTGTCACGTCTGACGACGGCCGCCGAAGCGCAGGAGGTGCGTGACGGTCTGAGCCGCGGTCAGGTCGATATCGTCGTCGGCACCCATGCGCTGCTGTCGGATTCCGTAAAGTTCCGCGACCTGGGCCTGCTGGTCGTGGACGAGGAACAGCATTTCGGTGTGGGCCAGAAGGAGCGGCTGAAGCAGCTGAGTTCCGACGTACATGTGCTGACGCTGACGGCCACCCCGATCCCGCGCACGCTGCAACTGGCTCTGACCGGCGTACGTGAACTGAGCCTCATCACCACACCGCCAGTGGACCGGCTGGCAGTGCGAACCTTCGTGCTACCCTATGACAGCGTGACGATCCGAGAGGCGATCATGCGCGAGCATTTCCGTGGCGGGCAGATCTTTTATGTGTGCCCGCGGGTCAGTGACCTTTCGATGCTGGAGGAACGCCTGCGCGAACTGGTCCCCGAGGTGAGCTTCGCGACTGCACATGGCCAGATGCCAGCCCGCGCGCTGGAAGACGTAATGACGGCGTTCTACGACAAGCAGTTCGACGTGCTGCTTTCGACGAATATCGTGGAATCCGGTCTCGACGTGCCGACTGCCAACACCATTATCGTGCATCGCGCCGACATGTTCGGCCTGTCGCAGCTTTACCAGCTTCGCGGGCGCGTCGGTCGCTCCAAGGTGCGCGCCTATGCCTACCTGACCCTGCCGGGCGACAAGATCCTGTCGGACACCGCACGGCGCCGTCTGGATGTCATGCAGACACTCGACACGCTGGGAGCCGGGTTCAGTCTCGCCAGCCACGACCTCGACATTCGCGGGGCCGGAAATCTGCTCGGCGAGGAACAGTCCGGTCACATCCGTGAAGTGGGCGTTGAGTTGTACCAGCAGATGCTGGAGGAGGCGGTAGCCGCTGCCCGCGAAGCGGGAACCGTCAAGGCGTCGGAAGAAGACTGGACGCCGGCCATTTCACTGGGTGCGCCCGTTCTCATTCCGGACGCCTATGTGGCCGATCTTGGCGTACGTCTCGGGCTCTACCGCCGCGTAGCCGCGTTGGTTGATCCCGGCGATATCGAGGCGTTCGCCGCTGAACTGATCGACAGGTTCGGCTCGATCCCGCAAGAGGTTGAAAACCTGCTGGAGGCGATTACCCTCAAGCGGCTGTGCCGAGATGCCGGTGTCGAGAAACTGGATGCAGGCCCAAAGGGAGCGGTTGTGACCTTCCGCGACAATTCCTTCACCAATCCGTCTGGTCTGGTCAGCTTCATCACCGAAGCAATCAGGGTACGGTGCAACTGCGTCCTGACCACAAGCTGGTCTATCGGCGCGACTGGTCGGATTCCCAGAAGCGAATGACCGGTGTGCGGCGTTTCATGCGGCAGTTGGCGGAGATCGCGAACCCGCAGGCCGAAGCCACCAACGCCGCGCAGTAGGGCGGGAAAGACTTACTCGGCCCCAATGGCGACCTCCGCCAGATCGAACAGCGGATAAAAGGCTTCCGGTTCCTGCGCGCCCGACAGAGCGTAAGCGCCGTTCACAATGTAGCAGGGTACGGCGTTGATCCCCATCCGGCGTGCGCGCATGTCTTCAGAAAGCACCGCATTGCGCTCCTCGTCACCCTCAAGGAACGCCATGGCCGCCAAGCCGTCGAGGCCGCATACAGCAGCGACACGGGCCAGTGTCTCAATGTCACCGATATCCTCTCCGTCGAGGAAATAAGCGCGGAACAGTGTCTCGATCATCGTGTCCTGCCGTCCAAACCGTTCGGCGAAACGCATTAAACGGTGCGACTGGACTGTGTTCGGCATTTGCGAAATCGCCGCGAAGTCGAACGCGATCCGTTCCGAATGCCCCGCGCGAGAGATTGCCGCGAACACGCTCTCGGCCCGCTCCGGCGCGCCGAACTTTGTGGTGAGATAGTTCGCCCATAACACGCCGGGTGTCGGCATGTCCGGATTGAGCTGGAATGCGCGCCAGGAGATCTCGACCTGCAATTCGGAACGCGAGGCGATCGCCCGTTCGAGCCGACGCTTGCCGATGTAACACCAGGGACAGACCGTGTCAGAATAGATGTCGATGCGCAGCATTTGGTCAGCCTGCGCGGACACCCCGGTGCGGTCAAGCCGCAACACGCCGTGACAGTTCGCACGGCGTCCCGTTTCGTTCATAGTCATGTCGGAGGAGAGCACGACAATGATTCTGGAACATCGGGCATACACCACACAGTCAGGCCTGTTGGAACGCTTCTACGAGCTGCAGGTTGAACGTGGTTTTGAAATCATCAGTCCGGTACTTGACCGCCTTATCGGCTATTTCAGCACCGTCAGCGGGTCGATGGAGCAAATCGTCCATCTGTATGCGTTTTCTTCGCTCGAAGACTGGCGCGAACGCCTTCATGGCCTCTACCACGTGCCGGAACTGCAGCCTTACTTCGAGAAGGTCCGCCCGATCATGCTCGAGCAGACCAACAACTTCCTTCTGCCCGCGCCAGTCGATGGGCTCTCACCACATTTCCGACCGGACCAATACTGGCAACGCACCGACGGACCGCTGCCGGGGGCGGAGAAGATGCGGAACCTTATCATGGAGGAGCAGGTTATCAGCCTGCGCCCGGGAAGCCTGCCGAAATACTGGGCTGAGATCGAGAAGAGGGGGCTCGGCGCGCTGACGCCACTGCAAACCAACCGGCTCGGATCCTTCTTCATGATGGTCGGCCCTTTGCATCAGGTCTATCACTACTGGTTCTTCGACGGCTTCGACGACCGAACCCGCCGTCACAATGCGGTGCGGATGAACCCGGACTGGATCGCTTTCCAGGAAGAGATACGCCCGCTGGTCACGAAGCAGGAAAGCAAACTGATGCGACCAGCGCCTGTTGATGAAATGGTCCCGATCTTCCGCGCGTTCTAACTGTCACAACACCGTCACACGCCTGTAACAAACACACGTCATACCGTTACGGTCTCTAAACATCAGAGATCTGATTGATGACCGGCGACATCAAAAACGTACTCTTTCTATGCACGGGAAATTCCGCGCGGAGCATTATCGCCGAGGCCATCACGAACCGGGTAGGGGGAGGCCGCTTCCGCGGATACAGCGCGGGCAGTCACCCGACCGGCACCGTGAACCCATATGCCATCGCCTTGCTCAAGGGCCTCAACCATTCCACCGACGATTTTCGCTCCAAGGACTGGAACGAGTTCTCGGGCCCGGATGCGCCGCAAATGGATTTCGTTTTTACCGTCTGCGACAACGCGGCTAACGAAGTCTGCCCGATCTGGCCGGGTCAGCCGATGTCGGCGCATTGGGGCCTGCCGGACCCCGCCGCGGTGGAGGGAACCGACGCGCAGATTGCAGCCGCCTTCGCCAACACCTATCGGATGATGAACAACCGCATCGAGATTTTCGTAAACCTGCCGCATGCATCGCTCGACCGCCTAAGCCTACAGCGCCACCTCGACAAAGTGGGCTGCACGCTGTCCGAGTTGGCCTAGATTTCGCGCATGACGGATCACGGTATAGCGCGCCGCCTCGTGGCGGAATTCATTGGCACGGCGTTTCTCCTTGCAACCGTGATTGGTTCCGGGATCATGGGTGACACGCTGTCGGACGGTAACGTCGCCGTGGCGTTGCTGGGAAATACCATTGCGACTGGCGCGATCCTCGCGGTCCTGATCCTGGTGTTCGGCCCCATCTCGGGCGCCCATTTCAATCCCGCCGTGACCCTGGTTTTTCTCATTCGCCGCGAGATCAAGAGTAGGGATGCAGCTGTCTATGTCGCCGTCCAGATCGTGGCCGCCCTGTTCGGCGTGTTCATCGCCCATGTGATGTTTGGAGAGCCCAGCTTCTCGGCCTCCCTCAACGAACGCACGGGGATCGGCAAATGGACTGGAGAGTTCGTTGCGACCTTCGGACTTATCGCGACCATACTCGGCTGTCTGCGCGCTCGCCCCGAGGCCATTCCCTATGCCGTGGGACTGTTCATCACCGCAGGCTATTGGTTCACCTCCTCGACGTCCTTCGCCAATCCGGCCGTGACCGTTGCGCGTTCATTTTCGAACACTTTTGCCGGCATCCGGCCTGAAGACGCGCCGATGTTCATTTTGATCCAGTTCGGGGCCGCGATCATCGCGGCGCTGGTCTTCCGCTGGTTCGCCGAGAACGGGTCAGCTCACTAAAGTGCGCCGCTAACGATACGCCGCGCCGGCGCGTCATCCAGTTTCGCGAAATCGCTCTGACCCAGTTGATTGAACGCGATCACACTGCGCAGTAGGCCTACATAAGCTTCGCCTTTCTCGGAATAGGACCGAAGTCCCGCTGCCAGCGCCGCGCCGCGTAGCGCGTCGCCAGATGCACGAACCGAGGCACGCATATCCCGGAAGGGCTTGTAGGCCGCATTGATGTTCAGGTTGCGCATATAGGCGCGAATGGAACCCATCGGGGTATCGAATTCCGCCACACGATAGTCCCCCAGCTGTTTGCGCTGCTTTCGCGGAACCAGTCCCCGGCCAATGTGCCACTGACCGAACAAGGCATTGCCCTCGACCGCAAAACGGGAGGTCGCATAAGCACTTTCAACCGCCGACTGGGCTAGCGCGAGCGAGGGCGGGATCACATCTACCCGGCGCAGTAGAGCAGAAATTTCCGGCGCACTTTCTCCGGAGTTGCCCTTGAACCCATAGGTCTCCGCCATGTTCCGGAGCCATACGGAATCCCGGGCTTTCAGGCTCCGTCCTTCGGCCAATTCCTTTCGCATGCGCTGCAGGCGGGCGCGGTCATCCAGGATATCCTCGTTGGCCATCAGGACCATCGGAAGCAGAGCGCGGAAAAACAGGTCCTTCTTCTGACTAACCGTTAGACCGTCCGCCCAGTCCTCAGGCACGCTCGAGACAACGAAGCGTGGCACCTCGACATTTCCCGACCGAAGAACACGCGGCGTGTAACCGATCTCTTGGAAATAGGCCTGCAGGTCGTGCGCAGATGTGATCCTCACACGGCCCACATCCAGAAGCATGCGCGCGAACAGCACGCCGGCAATGGCCACCAGGACAGCGCCAAGAATAACCAGAGTGCGATGACGCGGCGCGAAATCCTGAATGCGGTACACGTATCTGCTCCTGGCGATCTGTTCCTGCATGGACCGCGCGTTTGTCTCTTTAGCTAGGTTGTCCGCCACGCGTCTTATTGCCTACAATTGTGTCTGGCTATTTCGACGGAGCAGTGCCGTCAATTTAAAAAGGGAGTTAATGCCATGGCCGACGGCCCACCGACACGAACACAGATCCTCGAAGCTAGCGGCGACATGCTCAAATGGCAGGTCTATGTCGTCCACACATTCCCGACAAACGGCCTCGGTCCCGTAATGGAGAACATCGGTCCGCACTTAGCGCATCAGGCCAAAATGGAAGAGGAAGGCGTCTATATCGCCGCAGGACCGCACTGGGAAGATGATGAGGAGACCTGGGGCGGTGAAGGCATGTTCGTGGTTCGCGCCCGCGATCTTGCGCATGCGAAGGAAATCGCTGCATCGGACCCGATGCATTCCAGCGGTGCGCGCTCGTTCCGCGTGCGCCCCTGGCTCATTAACGAGGGGACCATCACGGTGAAGGTCAGCTTCGCCTCCGGAAAACGCGAGGTTATGTAGGCTCCACACCGTCCCGTATTCGGGCGCGGCCACCTCCGGGCGGCCTTTAAGTTGGACGCGGTTTCCGTCACGCTCGACATCTCGAGTGTCCAGAGCGATCCGGTGGTCATCAAGGAGTTCGTGATACAGGATCCGGATTTCGGCTATGAGTTCGGCGAGGAACCGGGAGATGTCATCAAGGGTATTTGCGTGAAGTAGCCTTCCCTTAACCCAAAAATTCGACACCGAGGGCGGCGCTTTGCGCCGCCCTTGTTCGTTTCTGTATGTAGTTCATCAGGGAAACTTTCGGCCGAAGTTACACGAATCGCCCCCCGAACTGCGACATTCCGGGCAGGCGCATCAATCTGATGCGCGAACCCGAACCTGCCGCAGAAACTTGACTGACAGTCCCGAACAACTTCTTCAGTCCGTATTCGGTTTTCCAAAGTTCCGGCCCGGTCAGCGTGAAATCGTTGATCGGCTATTGGCGGGCACCCCCACCCTGTCGGTCATGCCGACGGGAGCAGGAAAATCCATCTGCTACCAGGTGCCTGCCCTGATGGGCGAGCGGCTGAACATCGTGGTCTCTCCGCTGGTCGCTCTGATGGACGACCAGGTGGCGGCGCTCCAGGCCAATGGCGCGCCTGCTGTCGCCATTCATTCAAATCGCCCTCGTCCCGACAATGTCGCTGACTGGCGGAAGGTTCAGGACGGGTTGGTGCGCCTGTTGTACCTCTCACCCGAGCGCTTGATGACGCCGCGCATGCTGTCCGCGCTGCAGGGTTTGAACCCAGCGATGTTCGTGGTCGATGAGGCGCACTGCATCTCAAAATGGGGCTTCAGCTTCCGGCCAGAGTACGAAGCGCTTTCGGCGCTCAAGGATAGGTTCCCGAACGCCACGCTCGCCGCCTTTACAGCGACTGCGGACACGGCCACACGGCGTGACATCGCCAACAAACTGTTCGGGGGAAATGGAGACGTGGTGGTGCGCGGTTTCGACCGACCGAACCTGCGTCTCGGGGTCACGCCAAAGACCGACTGGCGCGTGCAGCTCATGGAGTTTCTGCAGCCGAGGCGGGGGGTGTCGGGCATTGTATATTGCCTGTCACGCAAGCTGACTGAAGAGGTGGCCGGCCTGCTCGCGGATGCAGGTTTCCGGGCACTCCCGTATCACGCGGGTCTGGACCAGCAGGTGCGCCGCAGCAACCAGGAAGCGTTCATGGCCGAGAACGGAGTGGTCATGGTGGCGACCATCGCCTTCGGCATGGGGATCGACAAGCCGGATATCCGGTATGTTTTCCACCTGAACCTGGCCGGCAGCATGGAATCCTACTATCAGGAAATCGGCCGGGCCGGACGCGACGGACGTCCCGCCGAGGTGCAGATGCTATATGGCCTCGACGACATACGGTTGCGTCGCCAGTTTATTGCCCAGAATGACGGCAACGAAGACCACAAGCGGCGCGAGCATAAGCGTCTCGATGCACTGCTCGCCTATGCCGAAGCCACCCAGTGCCGCCGGGTCTCGCTCCTGACCTATTTCGGCGAAGACACAGACGCCTGCGGAAATTGCGACATCTGCCTCGACCCCCCGGAACTTATCGACGGGACCGATGATGCCCGCACCATCCTGGAAACTGTCTCGATTACAGGCCAGATATTCGGCGTGTCCCACATTATCGACGTGCTGCGGGGCGCTGATTCCGCAAAAATTCGTGAGCGTCAGCACGAACAACTCGCGACCTATGGGGCAGGGGCTGGGAAACCCAAAACCTTCTGGCAGGCTTTTATCCGTCAGGTGGTCGCGGCCGGATACCTGTCCATCGATATCGAGGGATACGGCGGCCTCAAGCTGGTCGCCCGTTCCGAAAAATTGCTGCACGGGGAGGAGCGGTTCGAATACCGCGCGATTCCAAAGGTGAAATTGGCCCGGACGTCACGCCGGCTCACCGTCGAAATGGAAGATATCGACGGTGAGTTGTTCGCCCAGCTCAAGGCACTCCGCCGCGATCTCGCGATCGAGCGCAATTTGCCGGCCTATGTGGTGTTCTCCGATGCAACTTTGCGGGACATGTGCGCCCTGAAACCGGAAAACCTTGAAACACTGGCTATGGTCAACGGCGTTGGCCCCAAAAAACTAAAGGATTTCGGCGACGTCTTCCTGGGTGTGGTGCGTTCCCATGTTGCGGCATCGGCCTAGACACCCTGTACGCACAAGACGGGAGGACAAGTCGGGTAGGGAATGGCGGATGGGGTGGGATTCGAACCCACGAGACGCGCAAACGCCTGCTGGTTTTCAAGACCAGTGCCTTCAACCACTCGGCCACCCATCCGCGTATTCGCTAGCTAGCACCGGCACGCGCGGAAGGAAACCTGTTCAACGGCACGTTCAGGCATCTATACCGGTGTCCCCGTGACGCAAACCAGCGGACAAGCTGCTGTGAAGCAGCAATGCTTGATAACTGCGCACGTCTGATTTCACATGACGTTCCACCCATGCGCGTTAACGATCATACGGAGCGGTAGCCCATGACCGTACAAACTGAGCGGACCGAAACCTTATACGCGAAGGTGAAGTACATCACCGATACCGGAGAGAAGCGCCTGATCTACATTCCTTCGGAAGCCGGGCAGGACAATTCAAAATGGGCGGGGATGTACGAAGATCACGAGGTCCCCATCCGCGACGGGCGGCAGTCGGACGAACCATTCGATATTGATGTCCAGGGTTTCGCGCTGGTCGGCCAGACAAGTGCCGTCACGGATTTCTACGACGACGGCCAAGTGGCCGATATTTACGAGGCGGAGATAAAGGCACTGCTGCGCAGCGTCACCGGTGCGCAGCATGTCCATATTTTCGACCACACGCGGCGTGCGGATTCAAAATCGATGCGCGAGCGAAAAGTGGTACGCGAGCCGGCCGGCGTGATCCACAACGACTACTCGGCAGCATCCGCTGCCAAGCGCGTACGCGACCTGTTCCCACCGGACGAGGCTGAGCTATTGCTCAAGCATCGCTTTGCCATCGTGAATGTCTGGCGTTCCGCGAATGGTGGACCGGTCGAGACGGCGCCGATGGCGCTGTGCGACGCCCGAAGTCTTCGGGAGAGGGACCTGATCACCGTGGAGCGACACTCGAAAGACCGCATCGGCGAGGTTCAGCAGGTCATCTGGAATCCGGACCATAAATGGGTTTATTTCCCACATATGGCTGCCGACGAGGCCTTGCTCATCAAAACTTACGATTCCGCGGATGACGGCCACGCAAAATTCTCCGTCCACACAGCATTCGAAGACCCGACCGCGCCAGCTGATGCCCGTCCGCGCGAAAGCATTGAGACGCGCGCATTCGTCTTCTTCGAGGACTAGTTCTACCCTGGCGGCCAACCGGTTGCGGATATAAGCGCCCACTTAGTTGACCCCAACGCACCCTGTGGTGGTGTATTTCCGGTTTATGAGAGATCAACTGCCAGATACGGAACGTCTTCGTCTGCCCGCAAATGTCGTGGGTATTGCCTGGATGGTGCTTGCCAGCATGGTGGCCGTGTCTACCCACGGCATGATCCGCCATGTCGCTGGAACGGGAATGCACCCGTTCCAAATCACCTTTATCTACAACCTGTTCACGCTGGCCATCATCGTGCCGCTTATGGTGCAGGGCGGTGTAACGATCCTGCGTACACGCCGGCACGGACTGATGTTCGCCCGAGCGGTGATGCATCTGTCCTCGATGCTGCTCTTTTTCTACGGTCTGACCCTCACGCCGCTCGCAACGGCGAGCGCACTGACCTTTCTGGCGCCGCTCTTTGCGGTTCTGCTGGCCGCGATCTTTTTGCGTGAGGGCTTCTCGCCCCGCCGCATCATCGCGCTGGTCGTGGGCTTTGCGGGCATGCTTGTGATCGTGCGGCCGAACCCGGCAGATTTGCAAATTGACGCACTCGTCCTTGTCGGCGCGGCATTGCTGTGGGGCGCGGTGCTGGTCCTCATCAAGGTAATGAGCCGGACGGAATCTAGTTCGACCCTGACGGCCTGGATGGCGCTGATGATGGCGCCGCTGGCGCTGATCCCCGCGATCCCTGTCTGGAGCACGCCGGGCCTGACACAGATCGCATGGCTGGCGCTTGCGGGAGTCCTAGGCGCGTTCGCACAATGGGCCATGACCCAGGCCCTTCGTATCGGCTCAACGAACGCAGTGATGCCGATCGATTTCCTACGCCTCGTCTGGGGTGGACTGATCGGGTTGGCAATATTTCAAGAGATGCCGGATGCATACACCTGGCTGGGTGGCGCCGTAATCTTCGGGGCATCGATGTGGCTTGCCTGGCGCGAACGCAAGGCGGTTAGCGAGGAATGCAGAGAGCGCGTCCGACCTTGACCAAGCGCAGGTCCCGCGAACTAAAAAATCCTGAATCGCATCGAAGGCGGCACCGCTGACTTCAGGTAAATTTCCATCGAACCGGACCGTTTCCGGGTCCACATTGGTGATTTCCACCAGCATCTCGATCTGACGGCCTCGGAAATCCGTGTAGTCCAGTTCCGCCTTGTTGTCGGTAGTCGGCCAGACGATGCAGTCGTGCTTCTCGAGCGCACCTGATGCCCCGAAGCCGGACTGCCCGATATCGAGAATCTGGATGTCCTTACCGTCCAGCAATGCTTCGATCATGACCTTACGCCGACGGCACCTACATCGTTCCTGATCGGCAGATCCGATAATACGCGTAGCCATGCTTCGTCCCTGAAAAGTTGGCTTTGCGGTCATCTTGCGTTCACTGGGGTTAATTGATCGTGAATACGCGAGCTATTGCGCACACCAATGACATTTCGGACAGGTTACCGCATAACCTCTCACTTCCGTGAACAGGTAGGCATCGCCATGGTGAAAGTTATCGTTCAGATGTACCCGGTGATTCCATCTGCCAGTGAGTCCGAGCGTATGGCTTTGCGGCCGATCGGGCGTAATGCACAACGGTTTCAAGAAACGCTGCGCGGGTGGTGCGATATCGTAGAGGAGGCGGATCGCCTCGGTCTGTGGGGCGTGACCGCGATAGAACACCACTTCCATTCCGAAGGCTATGAGGTCAGCCCGAGCCCGGGCCTGATGAACGCCTTTTGGGGCGCGCGTACAGAAAACATCCGTGTTGGGCAGCTGGGGTACGTGATGACCACCCACAATCCGGTCCGTGTTGCGGAAGAAACAGCAATGCTCGACCACCTGACGGAGGGGCGCTGTTTCGTGGGTTTCTCGCGCGGCTTTCAATCACGTTGGACCGACGTGTTCGGGCAGCATGTGGGGACCCGCGCGACCCGTTCGGACGGCGGGGCCGACGACAACCTCAACCGGGAAATCTTCGAGGAGGCCGTCGAAATTGTCCTGAAGGCCTGGACCGAGGAAAGCATCGAGCACAATTCGTCGCGCTGGCAGATCCCGTACCCTCATGACACCGGATTACGCGACTGGTTCATGGCACCCTGGACCGAGAAGCTGGGCGCCCGAGGCGAGATCGGCCTAGAGGGGGAAGTGCGCCGCGTCTCCGTGGTACCCGCGCCATATACAAACCCGCACCCGCCGGTATTCATCGCATCCAACGCAAGCAGGGAGACCGTCGAATACGCAGGTGGGCACGGCTTCATCCCGGCCTACTTCTCGCACATGGACAGGGTGGCAGATTATGGCCCCACCTATGTGGAAGCAGCTGCCCGGTCCGGGAACAGATTCGCGCTGGGCCAGAACCAGGCCATCGTCCGCATGCCCCGGATCGCCGGAACCATGGCGGACGCGCGTCAGGCCGTCGCGGACTATGACGGCATGATCTTCAAACATTTCTACGAGAGCTTCCTGCCCGTATCAATCCGTGAACAGATTGACGTCACTCCGGATACACCGTTCGAAGAGCTTGTGGACCCGATGGTGGCAACCGGCCTGTTTGTCCCGGGCTCTATCAGTGAGGTGCGCGACCAGTTCGTTGCTCAGTGGAAGCATCTGCCGGCGGAATACGTGATCCTGATTTATCACTATGCCCAGCAACCCAAGGACAGCGTGATCGAAAACCTTCGCCTATTCATGGAGGAGGTTAAACCAGCGCTGGATGAACTGACGGACTACGAAGATGCAACGACGGTATAGTTCGCGGCGTTACACCGGATCCCAGACCGGTCCGAAAGATGGGTCGGACCCGCGCTGATTGTTGGGCAGGCCCTCGATGGCCGCACGGTCATCGTCATCCAGTGTGAAATCGAAGACATCGAGATTTTCGATGATCCCATCGCGCCGGGTCGATTTGGGCACCAGCATCGTATCGGGTTTGTCTAGCTGCCAGCGGATCGCGACCTGTACCGCAGACTTACCGTATTTGCGGCCGATCCCTTTGAGCAAGGGATTGCTCGGAACCTTGCCGCGCCCCAAAGGGGAATGAGCGGTTACGGTGATACCGAGGTCGTGCGCGGCTTGCTCGACACGGGGCTGGCGGAGCAGGGGATGGCTCTCGAACTGGTTGGTGAATAGGTCGGATTCATGAACCTCGACGGCTTCATGCATCAGGGGGATCGTGAAATTGCCGACGCCGAGCGACTTTGCGCGGCCGTCCATGCGCGCACCGGACATCGCGCCTAGTGTTTCGTCCATCGGGACCGTGCAACTAGGCCAGTGAAAAATCCATAGATCGACATAGTCCGTGCGCAACTTGGCTAGGCTGTCATCCAGTTCCGCCATCACCGCTTCGGGTGTGGCGTCGAACACACCACATTTGGTGGTCAGGAAAATATCGCCGCGCGGCACGCTACTGTCCGCCAGTGCGCGGCCAACATCGGCTTCGTTTCCATAGAGCTGCGCAGTGTCGATGTGCCGGTATCCGGCCTGCAGCGCCCAAAGCACGGCGAGGTAGCATTCCTCACCGACCATGGGGTAGGTGCCCATTCCTATAGCAGGCGCGCGGATGCCGTTGCGCTCGACGAAATGCATGGGCCTGCTCTGTCTAGATCCGTTTGCCCGCGGCTTCACCCGCACCATGAAGCGCGGCCTTGGGCAGCATGACGTGGCAGCCCTTGTTGACGTTCACGAGCTGTGAGATGCGGACGTCCGCGGCCAGGCTGCACAGGGAATACGCATCTTCCTGCGACAGGTTGGTGCGTTCGCAGATGAGCTTGATCATTTCGCGCAATCCCTGGCGTGCGGCATCGTCAAGATCCTGGTTGATGCCGACGGTGATGTAGTGAGTGTTGGTCTCCGCGCGCGGCATATCGAAGGACAGATCCTTGCGGACATGGAACTCGAATGTACCGATCAACGCCGTCTCCGCTGCGGACAGACAACTCTCACCGTCGCCCTGGAGTGCGTGACCGTCTCCGGTCTGGAAGTTCCCGCCGGGGACAAACACCGGCAGGTACAGCGTTGAGCCTGCGCCGAGTTCCTTGATGTCGAGGTTCCCGCCATG
>JAYPPL010000006.1:0-7788 GCA_038131445.1 Alphaproteobacteria bacterium
TATTAACAACATTATGTTAGGAAAATCAGCGACAGCCGTTTGACGCGGCCCCGGATCGGGGGCCGCGTCCTTATCGAAATATCGCGTTCCGACTAGGCCTTTGTCAGCGCCTGGTCGATGTCGGCGATGATGTCATCGATATGCTCGATGCCGATCGACAGCCGCACATAGCCCGGCTCGACACCGGCCTGCAGCAGCTCGTCGGCGTCGAGCTGGCTGTGCGTGGTCGAGGCCGGGTGAATCGCCAGCGAGCGCGCGTCGCCGATGTTGGCCACGTGGTAAAGCATTTCCAGCGAATCGATGAACTTGCGACCCGCCTCGTCACCGCCCTTGAGGACGATACCGGTCAGCGCGCCGAATCCGCCGTTCAGATACTTGTCGGCCCGCTCGCGCGCATAACCGTCCATCTGGCCCGGGAAGATTACCTTCTCGACCTTGTCGTGGGCCTGCAGATAATCGGTCACCTTGATCGCATTCTCGCAGTGCCGCTCCATGCGCAGCGGGAGTGTCTCGAGGCCCTGGATGAACTGGAACGCGTTCTGCGGTGACATCGCAGCCCCGATGTCGCGCAGGAGCGTGACCCGGGCCTTGATGATGTAGGCGATGGGACCTAGCGGCTTCACCGCCTCGGTCCAGACCGCGCCGTGGTAGCTCGGGTCCGGCTCGTTCAGCAGCGGGAACCGGTCGGCATGCGCCTCCCAGTCGAAGTTGCCACCGTCGATGATCATCCCGCCGATCGACGTACCGTGGCCGCCGATATACTTGGTGGTCGAGTACATGACGACTGCCGCACCGTGATCAAGCGGGCGGCACAGGAGCGGGGCCGCTGTGTTGTCCACGATTAGGGGCACCCCCAGTTCACGGCCGATCGCCGCGACTTCTGAGATCGGAAAGACCTCTAGCTTCGGGTTCGGCAGAGTCTCGGCATAGTAGGCGCGCGTCTTCTCGTCGGTCGCCGCGCGAAACGCCTCAGGATCGGCCGGATCGACGAAACGCGCCTCGACGCCCATGTCACGCATGGTGTTCTTGAACAGGTTCCACGTGCCGCCGTAGATGTCGGTGGAGCAGACGAAGTTGTCGCCGGCCCGTGCGATATTCATGATCGAGAACATCGATGCAGCCTGGCCGGAGGAAAGCCCCAGCCCGGCCACACCGCCCTCGATCGCCGCAAGGCGCTGCTCGAGGACATCGACCGTCGGGTTCATGATCCGCGTGTAGATGTTGCCCAGTTCCTTGAGCGCGAACAGGTTGCCCGCATGCTCGGTATCGCGAAACTGATAGCTGGTTGTCTGGTGGATCGGTACTGCGACCGATCCGGTCATCGGGTCCGCCCGATGTCCCGCATGGAGTGCTAGGGTTTCGGGATTCGTGGAACTGGTCATCGTGATCTCCGGCTCGATTGACATGATCCGAAAACGGATCGCGCATTTTTCACATAAAAATAGTGTTGTTAATAGATTTATACACAAAAATCGTCGCGTTAATACCACGCTGGGCTTCGCGATCAAAGCGCCACATCAGGGAGTCGCGGCGAGAATCTTCACACCCGACGCGGCCTCCGCGATCAGCCGGTCTTGAAACAGCTTGATCTTGGGCCGCACTAGCCACCCAGGCACGCCTGAAGGTAAGACTGCGGCGCAGCGCGGTCTAATGCTTGGGGCCGCACCTTTCGCGCGCCCGGACTTTCGTTATCGTCGTAGAAATGTTCATCGGCTCGATCAATAGACTGGGCCATAATGTCCACGACAACCAGATGCTGTTCGACATGCCGCGCATGTATACGGCGATGTTCGGGTCGGGCGCGCTGGGATACGGGTTCAAACTTCTCTTCATTCTGATCGAGAGACGCCATGCCCTCTGGTTCAAACACTGATCTGACACGCCTTAGCGCCACAGCCCTGCGCGACCAGATCGCCGCGCAGGAAGTCAGCCCTCGAGGTCCTTGACGCGCGCCTAGCCGTCATCGCATGGCTGAACCCTACGCTCAACGCGGTCGTCACCCTCGCCATCGATGACGAAGATCGGTGCCCTTCCTGCGGACCAGCGCCATCTTGGGCCGCACGGATGTCCTGGTACGCCTGACGGTCGAACGCCCGCACTTTTCCTAGTCCTCGGGCGCGCGCACCCAAATACGTGAGCCCAGACTCGTCTATGCCGGGCCGGCGGCTGTCCATTCCGGTGCGACCCCCGCTGCGGCCTCACCCAGCAAACGGCAGCGAATGCCGGTTCCGGCGCCCTCGCACTGAAAGTTGGTGCAGTAGCTGAAGGCGAGGTTGCGTTCGCGGTCGCAGAAGGCCAGCGCACCGCCAGAGCCCAGTTTGCCAAACGCCTTCATGTTCTCGCCCATGGCAATATACGGCGGCGAGTTCTGCTCGAAACCGAGGCCCATGCGCAGCGGCCACTCGGTCATGTAGCAGATTCCTTCCCAGACGAACTGCGCGGCCCGCTCGACCGTCTCGGGCTTGAGAATGCGTACGCCGTCCACTTCGCCATTGCCGGCCAGCATGGCGTAAATCTTCGCTGCCCCGCGGGCGTTTCCATGGCCGCCGAACGCCGGCAACTCACCTTCTCGGATTTCCTCGCAGTTGAGCAGGTCGTCGCGGTCGGGTCGCCCGGACCAGGCGCGGTGCAGGTTGGAGCCGGATTGTGCGCCGGCCGACCAGAACTTGTTCTCTGGGTTGGTGTGCATCGTGGCGCACAGGGCCGCCTCATCGGGCGTCAGGCCGAGATTATATTCGGCACCGAGTGGTTCGGAGATTTCCTCGCGAATAAAGGTACCGATCGTCTCGCCGGTGACTTTGCGCACCACTTCGCCCAGAATGAACCCGATATTAATGGTGTTGTAGGCGCCCTTTGTGCCCGCCGGGAAAGCTGGCGGCTGGGCGGCAATGGCGGCGCATTGTGCCGGATAGTCGAACCAGTCGCCGGGCATGGCCGAGTCCGAAAAGATTGCACCGCATTCATGTGCCTGAACGTGGCGGACAAGAATGCCCTCCTTGCCGTTCTGGCCAAATTCGGGCCAGTAGTCCGCCACCGGCGCATCGAGATCGACCCGCCCCTGATCGGCCAGCACATGCACGGCCAGGGCACAAATCGACTTCACCACCGAGTTCATTAGGACGATCGTGTTCTCCTCCCAAGGCTCGGTCCGCGACGCATCCCTGTGACCACCCCACAAATCGACGACCTTCTCGCCGTCTTTGTAGACGCAGACACCGGCCCCGATTTCGTGCCGGCTGGCAAAATTTTCGCGGAACACTTCTTCAACTGCGGCAAAGACAGGATCGCACGTGCCGCCGATCGGAATATCTGTTTCACCCATGACTAGTCTCCCCCTGTTCCCCTGAGTTCCCGCACTGGCGAGGACGATGGAAGCTAGCACAAAGGAAAGCTACGATAACTGCCGGGAACCAAGTGGGAGGACAACATGGCTAAAACCATCCGTCGCGCGCGCCTGCGCGGCCTCCAGAAGATCCACCGGGACATCATGGGCCAGGCGTATCCGCGGTTCTCCGACACGGAAATGCGCAATCGCCGAAAGCTGATCTACAATTGGATGGACGAGCATTCGCTCGATCACGTGCTGGTCTACGGCGCCTGGATGTCGGGACCCGCGGTCGGTTACTTCACCGGCTGGCCGGTGACCGTCGAAGCCGCGGTGATCTTCACCCGTGGCCACACACCGGCCATGTATATCCAGTTCTACAACCACCTGCCCGAATGCCGGCTCATGGCATGGGAAACCGAGGTCCTATGGGGCGGTGAACGTCGCACGATCCCCGCTGTCATCGAAACCATCGAGGCCCGTGGCCGGCCTAATCCGCGTATCGGCGTGATCGGCGCCATGCCGCTGGGCGCCATCCAGGCCATCGATGCCCGCGCCGAAGCCCTGGTCGACCTGAACGGTGCGTTCTTTGGCGCAAGACTGATCAAGTCCGAAGAAGAGATCGAGTGGCTGCGGATCGGCGCCGCACTGTCCGACGCCGGCTACGAAGGACTGCGAAAGGGCATTCGCTTGGGCCACAATGAGCGGGATCTGGGCAATCTGGTCGAACGCGCCTTCATTCCCCATGGCGGCACCAACCTGATCCACTTCTTCGGAGTCACATCGATGGCGAACCCCGACACCTGCGTTCCCCGCCAATGGCCACTCACCCGAGAGGTCGCGACGGGCGATGTCGTGTTCGCCGAAATCAGTGCAAACTTCTGGGACTATCCGGGCCAAATCCTACGCACTTTCACGGTCGGTGCCGAACCTACGCAGCTTTATCGCGACCTGCACAACACATCCGACGCCGCCATGGATGCCATCGTGGCAAAGCTGAAACCCGGCACCCACGCCGCCGAAATCGTCGAGGCGTCATCCGTGATCGAGGAGAACGGCTTCTCCACGTATGACGATCTGATTCACGGTTTCGGCGGCGGCTACCTGCCGCCGGTGCTGGGCTCTCGGAGCCGGCCCGCAGGTCCGATCCCGGACATTAGCCTGAAGCCGAACATGTGCCTTGTGGTGCAGCCCAACGTAATAACAACGGACGAGAAGGCCGGGGTGCAGACCGGCGACACATTCCAAATCACCGAGACGGGCGCGGTGTCATTGCATAACGTCGATCGTGGTATGCACCGAGTCGACCCTGCCTAAACCCAGTTCCACTTTTCAAAGGAAGTTCAACATGGCCATCGACGTCCGCAAGATCGAAATCAAGTCTGTGTCCGACGCCTCGGGACTGGATGAATGGATCGCCTCGGGCGATGTCGCCGCGGATGAGATTATCGCAGTCATCGGCAAGACGGAGGGCAATGGCGGGGTCAACGACTTCACGCGCATCCTGTCTGACCAGGCCTTTCGCGGCGTCCTGATGAACCATGGCAGCCGCAGCGAGGCCGAGATCAAGGAAATCCCCATGGTGTGGTCCGGCGGCTGCGACGGCGTCATCACACCACACGCGGTCGTCTTCGCACGCGACGACGGGATCGGACCGGCCAACCAGGACCGAATCGTGATGGGCGTCGCCATGAGCGAGGAGCTCTTCCCCGAAGACATCGGCCGCCCGGCCATGGTCGAGAAGGTCGCCGCCGCCGTCCGCCTCGCCATGACCGACGCCGGCATCGATGACCCGGCCGACGTCCACTACGTCCAGACCAAGACGCCGCTGCTGACAGTCGAAGGTGTGCAGGATGCGCATGCCCGCGGCGAGACAGTCGCCTGCGAGGTCCACGATTCCATGGGCGTGTCGAACGGTACGACGGCGCTCGGCATCGGTGTCGCGCTGGGCGAAATCCAAATGCCGAAGCCCGAGGAGATTTGCAGGAATCTCGACATCTATTCCGCCGTCTCCTCCTGCTCGTCGGGCGTCGAGCTCGACCGGGCGCAGATCGTGCTGTTCGGCAACAAGGCGGGCGCCGGCGGGAGCTACCGCATCGGGCACGCCGTGATGAAGGACGCGCTCGACATCGACGGCATCTATGACGCGATTCGTGACGCCGGCCTTGAGTTACCCAAGCGGCCGCGCGCCGACGACCTCGGCGGCAAGGTGGTCAACTGCTTCATGAAGTGCGAGGCCGATCCCCGCGCGCGCCTGCGCGGCCGGCGCCAGATCATGCTCGACGATTCCGACGTGCATCATCACCGCCATTCCAAGGCCGCCGTCGGCGGCGTCGCAGCGACGGCCATCGGCGACCCGGCCGTGTTTGTCTCGGTCGACGCGATGCATCAGGGGCCCCAGGGTGGCGGCCCCGTCATCGCTATTGTCGATTTGGGCGAGTAGCGGCGCCGCGCCGATGCCGCTTCCCTTCGACGACCCGTACGGCGCGTTCTGTACCGACACCGATGCCTTCCTCGAAGGCGCGGCGGGCGGACCGCTGTCGGGCCTGACCCTCGCGGCGAAAGACCTCTACGACGTCGTCGGCCACGTGACCGGCGGCGGCAACCCCGACTGGAAGCGCACCCACGAGGCGGCCACCGGGACCTCGTGGTCCGTCGCAGCGCTGGTCGCCGCCGGCGCGACGATGGTGGGCAAAACCCACACTGACGAGCTGTCGCGCGGCATCTTCGGCGAGAACGCCCACTTCGGCACGCCCGAAAACCCGGCCGCACCTGGCCATGTGCCCGGCGGCTCGTCGAGCGGCTCGGCCGCCGCCGTCGCCGGCGGGCTGGTCGACATCGCGCTGGGCACCGACACGGGCGGCTCGGTGCGCGTGCCCGCGAGCTTCTGCGGGCTTGTGGGCATGCGCACCACCCACGGCCGCATCCCCTTCACCAACGCCATCGACCAGGCGCCGAGCTTCGACACGGTCGGCTGGTTCGCCCGCGACGCCGACACCTTCGCACGCGCCGGTGAGGTTCTCCTCGACACCGAGATCGGCGACCACGCAACGCCGCGCCTGATCGTCGCGAGCGACCTGTTCGCCTACGCCGACGCGGCCGTTCGCGACGCGCTGGCGGGACCGCTCGAACGGGTCCGCGCCGCGACCCGCGACCACACGCACGAAATCGTCGCGGCTGAGGGGATCGAGACCTGGTTCGGGCATCAGGCGACGCTCCAGGGCCGCGAGGCGTGGGAGACCTTCGGCGACTGGATCGACCGGACCGATCCACGGTTTGGCTTCGAGGTGGCGGAGAACTTCCTGATCGGGCGCAACTGGTCGGACGCGGCCCGCGCCGAGGCCGCCGCAGCGCGCCCGCGCTATCGTGCGCGGATCGAGGATCTGCTCGGCGACGACGGGGTGATCGCGCTGCCGACGACGCCCTTCCCGGCCCCGCCGCGCGGCGAGACCCGCTCGGCCCAGAAGGCGCGGCGTTTCCGCGTGATCGCCATGACCTGCATTTCCGGGCTTGCCGGCACACCGCAGATCAACCTGCCGCTGGCCGTCGTCGACGGCAGGCCGCTGGGCCTGTCGCTGATCGGCCCGCGCGGCGACGACGAACTGCTGATCGACCTGGCGCGGAAGGTCATGGGCTGAGACGCAACCCAGGGTAAATGGCCACGCGCCGCGAATGAGCCTTCGTCGATCGATTCCTACGGAACGGGTGCTCCGTGACGACGAGGTAGCGCGTGTTTCCCGGCGGTGATACAAGCGCGTCAACGCGCAGACGCTCCGATCGGTAAAAAGGAAACCCCACCATGAACTCGCACAAGCGCCAGATAAGCGACGAAGACGCGGGCACCTCCGCGGGCATCGCCCGGCCTTCGAGCGAACAGGCCCGCGCGGCCGTTCGGACGCTTCTTGCCTATGCCGGCGACGATCCGGCACGCGAAGGCCTCCTCGATACGCCGGACCGGGTCGTTCGGTCCTATGACGAGTTCTTCGGTGGCTATCTCGAAGACCCGGTCGCGATCCTGGAGCGCACGTTCTCCGAAACCGACGGCTATGACGAGATCGTCCTGCTCCGCAACATCGGTTTTGTGAGCCACTGCGAGCATCACATGGCACCAATTATCGGTCATGCCCATGTCGCCTATCTGCCGAAAAAGCGTGTCGTCGGTATCAGCAAGCTCGCCCGCGTGGTCGAGGCCTACGCACGGCGCCTACAGATCCAGGAGAAGATGACGGCTCAGATCGCGAACATCATCAACGAAGTCCTGGAGCCGCGCGGTGTCGCCGTGGTGATCGAGGCCAGCCATCAATGCATGAGCACTCGCGGGGTCAACAAGACCGGCGTCGATATGGTCACGAGCCGGATGCTAGGCGCGTTCCGGAATGACCCGGCCACACGGCAGGAGTTTCTCAGCATGATCGGCAAATAGCCGAGACAAGAGAAACGCGCCATCGCGCATCAGGTCATTG